>NZ_JBICZC010000001.1:0-972933 GCF_043201715.1 Streptomyces sp. NPDC048291 | reverse complement strand
AATCCCCACCGAAGTGGTTCATCGTTCGACTTGCATGTGTTAAGCACGCCGCCAGCGTTCGTCCTGAGCCAGGATCAAACTCTCCGTGAATGTTTTCCCGTAATCGGGACGACACACACGAGAGCGGAACAGTCGGAGGAATGATCCGACCGTTCACAGCGTCCTCGCTGTGTTATTTCAAAGGAACCTCGCCCCAGCCGATCGGCCGGAGACGGGGTATCAACATATCTGGCGTTGATTTTTGGCACGCTGTTGAGTTCTCAAGGAACGGTCGCTTCCTTTGTACTCACCCTCTCGGGCTTTCCTCCGGGCTTCCCTTCGGTGTTTCCGACTCTATCAGATCCTTTCGGCGTCCGATTCCCGGTCGGCGGGATTGTCTTCAGGCTTTTTGGCTTTCGCCCGTCGACCTTTCGACATTCACTACGTTAGCCGATTCCCGCCGGGACTCATAATCGAGTTCCGCGGGCTCGAATTCAGGCATGCGGGCACGCCGAAATCGACCCCGTCAGGGGAAGTCGTAGGTAGTGGGTGGCCACTTCCGGTTGCTGGCGATTGCCGTACCCGGTTCAGCGGCTCGGGCTACATTACGCACCTTCCAGGGACGCGTCAACTTGAGCGGCGCCTCGGTACATGGGCCCGATAGGGGCTCACGGTGGGGTCGTTGGCGATCCAGTAGCGCCAGGGATGGATCTCGCCGTCACCGCCCTCGCCGGCGACTCCGGTGCGCGGACCGTTGCGTACCTGGTCGGAGGGGACGGGGGTGCCGGTCAGTATCCGCAGCGGGGTCTCGCCGTCGGCGCACGCGTCCGTGCCGTCCAGGGCCCGGTCGACGCCCAGGGCGGTGGCCAGGCGGGCCGGTCCTTTGGCCAGTTCTCTGTCGTATCGGGCCGAAAGTCGACGTTTACGGGCGAGGTCGGCGCCCTCGATGATCTCGCCGGCGCGGAGCAGGACCGCGCACGCGGTGCCCTCGGGACCGCAGACCAGGTTCATGCAGAACCACATGCCGTAGGTGAAGTAGACGTACACGTGTCCGGGCGGACCGAACATCACTTCGTTGCGGGGGGTCGGGCCGCGATAGGCGTGCGAGCCGGGATCGTTCGGGCCGTCGTACGCCTCGACCTCTGTGAGTCGCACCGCGATCGGGCCGTCCGGAGTCGTGCGGAGAAGGGTGCGGCCGAGGAGGTCGGGGGCGACCTCCAGGACAGGGCGGTCGAAGAAGGCTCTGGGGAGTGGCGTACGGTCCGGGGGCGCGATCATGGCGCCCGAGCGTAGTCCAGACCGGGGACGCCAAGGACTGGTCAAGGAATCGTCTGCTTGCCAGGGTGTGGGCCGGAACCGGTCGCGACCGGATCGCGTTTGTAGGGATCAAGGGTCCGTACGTAGTAGACCGTGCGTAGTAGAGGAGAGTCATGGGGTTCAAGAAGCTGCTCGCGAGCCTGGGGGCCGGCGGGGCGTCCGTCGAGACGGTGCTCACCGAGGTGAACGTCGTACCGGGCGGTGTCGTCCAGGGCGAGGTGCGGATCCAGGGCGGCTCGGTGAACCAGGAGATCCAGGGGCTGTCCGTGGGGCTCCAGGCGCGGGTCGAGGTGGAGCACGGCGACGAGGAGTACAAGCAGAACATCGCCTTCGGCAAGACGCGGCTCGGCGGTGCCTTCGAGCTACAGGCCGGGGCCGTGCACGCGGTGCCGTTCGGGCTGGAGATCCCGTGGGAGACGCCCGTCACGATGATCGACGGGCAGGCGCTGCGCGGGATGCACATCGGGGTGACCACCGAGCTGGAGATCGCGCGTGCCGTCGACTCCGGGGACCTGGACCCGATCAACGTGCATCCGCTGCCGGCGCAGAAGGCGATCCTGGACGCCTTCATCCAGCTGGGCTTCCGGTTCAGGAACGCGGACCTGGAGAAGGGGCACATCCGGGGGACGCGGCAGACGCTGCCGTTCTACCAGGAGGTCGAGTTCCACCCGCCGTCCCAGTACCGGGGGCTGAACCAGGTCGAGCTGAGCTTCGTGGCGGACGCGCACGCCATGGACGTCATCCTCGAAATGGACAAGAAGCCGGGGCTGTTCAGCGAGGGCAGTGACACGTTCCGGTCGTTCCAGGTGGGGCTGCACGACTTCCACGGGACCGACTGGGCGGCTTATCTCAACCAGTGGCTGTCCGAGGTCGGCAGCAAGCGCAACTGGTTCTAGGCTCGGGAACCGCGGATTCCGTGACGGATCCTGTAGTGGGTTACGTAATCGATCAGTATCGATCAGGAGGTACCGAGGTGACCGAGCTCAAGCGGCGGCCTCTCCCCCATGACTTCCATCCGCCCGTCCCGTCGTTCACGGTGACGAGCGAGGACATCGAGGAAGGGGCGACGCTCAAGGACGCTCAGGTCTACGCCAAGGGCAACACCTCGCCGCAGCTGCGGTGGGAGGGCTTCCCGGCCGGGACCAAGAGCTTCGCCGTGACCTGCTACGACCCGGACGCCCCGACGGGCAGCGGGTTCTGGCACTGGTCCGTGTTCGACATCCCGGTCTCGGTGACCGAGCTGCCTGCGGGCGCGGGCAGCGGCAAGTTCGAGGGTCTGCCCGAGGGTGCGGTGCAGGTGCGCAACGACTACGGGTCGAAGGACTTCGGCGGTGCCGCGCCGCCGCCCGGGGACGGGCCGCACCGGTACGTCTTCACGGTGTATGCGGTGGACCAGGAGAAGCTCGGTCCGGACGCCGGTGTGTCGCCCGCCGTCGTCGGGTTCAACCTGCGGTTCCACGCCGTCGCGCGGGCGCAGCTCATCGGGGAGTACGAGAACCCCGAGCAGGGCTGACGCAGCGCGCGAAATCAGCTGAGCGTTCATTGAACGTTTGCCCGTCTCTGGTCATGGAAGTGATCAGGGGCGGGCAGTTTTTATTGCGTTGTCCATCTCGGCGCGCCCGTCCAGAGTTGATCCAAGCCCGCCGGGGGTGGGCAGGTGCACATGGGAGGTGGGCTGGATGCGTGACACGCTGGTGCTGAACGCGAGCTTCGAGCCGCTGTCTACGGTGACATTGAACCGCGCCGTCGTTCTGGTGCTCCAGGACAAGGCCGTCGTCGAGCAGGCCCACCCCGAGCTGCGCATGCGCGGTGCCGAGGTGGACATACCTGCGCCTCGGGTCATACGGCTGTGCAGGTATGTGCGGGTGCCCTTTCGGAGACAGGCGCCTTGGTCGCGGCGGGGGGTGCTGGTCAGGGACCGGCACCGGTGCGCGTACTGCGGGAAGCGGGCGACGACCGTGGACCACGTGGTGCCGCGGGCGCAGGGCGGTGCGGACTCCTGGCTGAACACGGTGGCGTCCTGCGCGGAGGACAATCACCGGAAGGCGGACCGGACGCCGGAGCAGGCGGAGATGCCGTTGCTTCGGAAGCCGTTCGAGCCTTCGCCGCAGGATGCGATGCTGTTGGCGATGGGGGCCGAGGATCTGGCGTCGTTGCCCGAGTGGCTGGCGGGGGATGTGGCCGCCTAGGAGAGTGCCTGGTCTCGGTCGTCCGGCGACTGCGGCTTCGTTGTGGCTGATCGCGCAGTTCCCCGCGCCCCTTAACGGGGTGCGGGGAACCTTTGTTTTGAGGGACCGTCAGTCGATGCTCGGCTTCTCGCGGCGTTCCTGCGAGGGGATGTTGCCGCCGCCGTTGGAACCGCCGCCCAGGTTACCGAAGTTGCCCATCGCGCCGGAGAGGCCCTTGAGGGCGTCGCCGATCTCGCTGGGGACGATCCAGAGCTTGTTGGCGTCGCCCTCGGCGATCTTCGGGAGCATCTGGAGGTACTGGTAGGAGAGGAGCTTCTGGTCCGGGTCGCCGGCGTGGATGGCCTCGAAGACCGTGCGGACCGCCTGGGCCTCGCCCTCGGCGCGCAGGGCCGCGGCCTTGGCCTCACCCTCGGCACGCAGGATCTGGGACTGCTTCTCGCCCTCGGCGGTGAGGATCGCCGCCTGGCGGGTGCCCTCCGCGGTGAGGATCGCGGCGCGCTTGTCACGGTCGGCGCGCATCTGCTTCTCCATCGAGTCCTGGATGGAGGTGGGCGGTTCGATCGCCTTGAGCTCGACGCGGTTGACGCGGATGCCCCACTTGCCGGTGGCCTCGTCGAGGACGCCGCGCAGGGCCGCGTTGATCTCCTCGCGGGAGGTCAGGGTGCGCTCCAGGTCCATGCCGCCGATGATGTTGCGGAGCGTGGTGACCGTGAGCTGCTCGATGGCCTGGATGTAGCTGGCGACCTCGTAGGTGGCCGCGCGCGCGTCCGTCACCTGGTAGTAGATGACGGTGTCGATGTTCACGACCAGGTTGTCCTGGGTGATCACCGGCTGCGGCGGGAACGGGACGACCTGTTCACGCAGGTCGATGCGGTTGCGGATGGTGTCTATGAACGGGACCACGATGTTCAGGCCCGCGTTCAGGGTCCGCGTGTAGCGGCCGAAGCGCTCGACGATGGCGGCGCTCGCCTGTGGGATGACTTGGATCGTCTTGATCAGGGCGATGAAGACCAACACCACCAGAATGACCAGGACGATGATGACCGGTTCCATCGTCGCTCCCCGTACCCTTCTCCGCCTCGGCGCTTCGGCAGATCTTATGGTTGTTGAAGATCTTGCTGGATGAGTCTGACAGACGCACGCGCAACTCGGGGACTCTTCTGTTCAGTTGAGTCTTACGAGGTCAGATGACGATCGCGGTGGCCCCCTCGATCTCCACGACGTCGACTTCCTGTCCCACTTCGTAGGCACGGTCCGGGTCGAGGGCGCGCGCCGACCAGATCTCGCCGGCGAGCTTGATCCGGCCGTCCGCGCTGCCGTCGACGCGTTCGAGTACGACGGCCTGTTTGCCCTTCAACGCGTCGACGCCGGTGGCGAGTTGCGGACGCTGGGCGGCATGCCGGTTCGCGATGGGACGTACGACGGCGATCAGCGCGACCGAGACGACGACGAAGACGAGCACCTGGATCACGGTGCCCGCGCCGAGTCCGGCGGTACCCGCGGCGGCCACGGCGCCGACCGCGAACATGGCGAACTCCGGCATAGCGGTCACCACGAGCGGAATTCCGAGCGCCGCCGCGACGACGAGCCACCACACCCATGCGTCGATGCTGTTCACATAGTCATGGTAGGGCCGGAGGTGCCGACCACGACAGAGTGCTTTGCCGGGTCAGGGCCCCGCAGGAGTCGTGAGAACTCGTCAAGAGCGGTCAGGACAGGGGCAGTCCGTGGGCGGTCCAGCGGTCGCCGAGCTGCTCGACGACGAGCGGGAGGCCGAAGCAGAGGGAGAGGTTGCGGGAGGTGAGTTCGAGCTCCAGCGGGCCGGCGGTGAGGACCTTGCCCTGGCGGATCATCAGGACGTGGGTGAAGCCGGGGGCGATCTCCTCGACATGGTGGGTGACCATGATCATGGAGGGGGCGATCGGGTCGCGGGCGAGCCGGCCGAGGCGGCGGACCAGGTCCTCTCGGCCGCCGAGGTCGAGTCCCGCGGCGGGCTCGTCGAGGAGGAGGAGCTCGGGGTCGGTCATCAGGGCGCGGGCGATCAGGGTGCGCTTGCGCTCGCCCTCGGAGAGGGTGCCGAACTTCCGGTCCACGTAGTCGGTCATGCCGAGGCGGTCGAGGAAGGCGCGGGCGCGCTCCTCGTCGACCTCGTCGTACTCCTCCTGCCAGTGGGCGGTCATGCCGTAGGCGGCGGTGAGCACGGTCTCCAGGACGGTCTGGCGCTTGGGGAGCTTCTCGGCCATGGCGACGCCGGCCATGCCGATGCGCGGGCGGAGGTCGAAGACGTCGACCCTGCCGAGGGTGTCGCCGAGGATGGTGGCGGTGCCGTTGCTGGGGAAGAGGTAGCTGGACGCGACGTTCAGGAGGGTGGTCTTGCCGGCGCCGTTGGGGCCGAGGATGACCCAGCGCTCGCCCTCCTTCACCGACCAGGAGACCTGGTCCACCAGAGCCCGGCCCTCCCGGACCACGGATACGTCCTGAAGCTCCAGAACATCGCTCATGAGCGCGTTGTCTCCCCTTGCAGTGTCGCCGTTCTCGGCTGTCGCGTACGCCTGTGGCCCGGGTGGCGGCGCCGGTGGGCGCAGCCCTTATGAAATCTACGCCACGAGTGCGCCGCTCCATTCCATCGGTCCTGTCCTTAGGGTGGGGGCATGCTCTCGGAACCGCGTTCAGGACGCCTCGCCGCTTGGGGAAACGCCCTTTTGACCGGACTTGTCTCTCCGGATGACGCCGTGCTCGCCATCGTCGGCGAGGACGCGGTGCACCGGGTGGAGGGGCTGCCCGGTGAGTCCGCTCCGGTCGGGCTCACGCTGGCGCTGGGGCGGCTGCGGGCACTGGGGGCGACCGGGTTGCGGGTCGCGCTGCCGGCGTCCGGGCATCCGCTGGGGCTGAGCGGGCCGCCGGAGTTCAACGCGCGGGCGCTGGAGGCCGAGGAGGCGGTGATCTGCCACGGCGCCGCGTTCGGGCTGGTGCCGGAGGTGTACGAGGCCGGGCCGGCCGGCGATGTGCATGTCGAGGTGGTCTGGCATGTGCTGCCGGTGCGGGAGGCTCCGCCGGCCGACGTGCCGTCGCTCGGTGAGGCGGAGCGCGAGCTGGCCGAGGCCTTGCGGGACGCGACGGAGGTGCTGTCGAAGCTGGACGTCGCGGGGTCGGGGCCGGTGGCGGAGGCGGCGATCGACGCGTACCGGGCGCGTGCGGAGCGGGGCCGGGAGGTGCTGGCCCCGGGGTATCCGCCGCGGGCGGTGCGGGTGCTGGAGCTGGCGCAGCGGGTGGGGTTGCTGGTCTCGCTGGCC
Organism: Streptomyces sp. NPDC048291; assembly: GCF_043201715.1. NCBI lineage: Bacteria > Bacillati > Actinomycetota > Actinomycetes > Kitasatosporales > Streptomycetaceae > Streptomyces > Streptomyces sp. NPDC048291. The sequence goes on along the minus strand of NZ_JBICZC010000001.1, from coordinate 966,155 downwards.
TACGACAACGGGCACGGCGGGGCGGTGAGCGCGTCGGAGATCGCGGCGCGGTCGCTGGCGCTGCGGCCGGTGGAGCGGACGGCCCGGCGGGCGCAGGTCGCGGCGTACAACTCCGTTGTGGAGGAGCGGGGGCGCTGAGCGCTCTGCTGGACGTGCGGCGAAGTAGCGCGAGATGCGCCGGTCGTCTGCGGCGGCGTAGTGGCTGGTCGCGCCCGCGCGGCGGCAGCCGCAAATCGAATTCGGCCCCGCGCCCCTTCGGGGCGCTGCCCGGCCTTCCGGGGTAGCCGGAAGGCCGGAGGTCGTGGTCTCAGTGGTTGAGGCCGAGGTTGCCGAAGGCGGGGTTCAGGACGCCGATGACGTTGATGCTGTTGCCGACGACGTTGACCGGAACGTGCACCGGGGCCTGGATGACGTTGCCGGAGACGACGCCCGGAGAACCGTGGGCCTCGCCGACCGCGGTGGCGCCGCCGGTGTGGGCGGAGGCCAGTCCGGCACCGGCGGCCACGATCCCGCCGGCCATCATCGTCACGGCCGCTGCCTTCTTCAGGTTCTTCACTTCTTGAGCCCTCCTTGGCGATCGCCACGGCGGTCGCCGCAGCACGCACTGAAGAACGGCGGCGGCCGACAGAGGATGCGCCGTCCGGGTGACATTCCCACGACGGTATGAATCTCAGCCCGGAAGGCGACCCTCCATATTGTCGTAGGTGAAGCGCTGCGGAAGGCGTTTCAGCCGGTCACGCCATGGCGAACGGCCCACAGGGCGGCCTGCGTGCGATCGGAGAGGTCGAGTTTCATCAGGATGTTCGAGACGTGCGTCTTGACCGTCTTCTCGGACAGCACCAGGGCACGGGCTATCTCGCGGTTGGAGCGGCCGTCGGCGATCAGCCCGAGCACCTCCCGCTCCCGTTCGGTGAGCGAGCCGCCCCTGCCCTGGCCGGAGTTGGCCTCCTCCTGGGAGAGCAGGGCGCCGGCCACCTCGGGCTGGAGCAGCACGTGCCCGGCGTGCACCGACCGGATGGCGGCGGCGAGCGCGTCGGGATCGACGTCCTTGTAGACGTATCCGGCGGCGCCCGCGCGCAGGGCCGGGACCACCGTGCGCTGTTCGGTGAAGCTGGTGACGATCAGCACGCGCGCGGGGTTGTCGAGTTCGCGGAGCCTGCGCAGCGCCGCCACGCCGTCCAGGCCGGGCATCTTGACGTCCATCAGGACGACGTCGGGGGTCAGCTCCTGGGCGCGCTCGACCCCTTCGGCGCCGTCGGCGGCCTCGCCGACGACCTCGATGTCGTCCTGGACCTCCAGGAAGGTGCGCAGGCCCCGGCGCACGACCTGGTGGTCGTCGACCAGCAGCACCCGGATTGCGTCAGCCACCGGGGACCTCCATCTCGATCGTGGTGCCCTTGCCGGGCGCCGATTCCACGGTCAGCGTGCCGCCGACGCCGCTCGTCCGGTCCCGCATGGAGACCAGGCCGAGGTGGCGTCCGGCGCGCCGGGTGAGGTGCGGGTCGAAGCCGCCGCCGTCGTCCGTGACCCGCAGGACGGCTCCGCCGCCGCGCCGGTTCAGCGTCACGTCGACGTGCTCGGCCCCGGAGTGCCGCAGGGCGTTGTGCAGGGCTTCCTGGGCCACCCGGAGCAGTGCCTCCTCCTGGGCGGCGGGCAGGGCGCGGAAGCCGCCGGCGGCGAAGGTCACGCGCGCGGTGTGGGCGCGGTCGAGGACCTGGATCTGGGTGCGCAGGGTGGCGAGCAGGCCGTCCTCGTCGAGGGCCGCGGGGCGCAGCTCCACGACGGCGGCGCGCAGTTCGTCGATGGCCTCGGCGGCGAGCACGGCGACCTGCTGCAGCTCGCCCTTGGCGCGCGAGGGGTCGCGGTCGACCAGGGCGGCGGCGGCCTGGGCGGTCAGGCGGAGCGAGAAGAGCTTCTGGCTGACCGCGTCGTGCAGTTCGTGGGCGAGCCGGGAGCGCTCCTCGGCGATGGTCAGCTCGCGGCTGCGCTCGTAGAGGCGGGCGTTGGTGAGGGCGATGGCCGCGTGCTGGGCGAGGATGGAGAGGAGTTCCTCGTCCTCGGCGGTGAAGCCGCAGCCTCCCCTTGGCTTCGCGCAGTTCTTGTTGGCGAGGAACAGCGCGCCGATGACCTCGTCGCCGTCCCGGATCGGCAGGCCCAGGAAGTCGGACATGTCGGGGTGGGCGGAGGGCCAGCCCTCGAAGCGGGGGTCCGTGCGGACGTCGGCCAGCCGCTCGACCTTGGCCTCGCGCAGCATCGCCGCGAGGATGCCGTGCTGGCGCGGGAGCGGGCCGATGGCCTTCCACTGGGCGTCGGTGACGCCGTCGACGACGAACTGGGCGAAGCCGCCGTGGTCGTCGGGGACCCCCAGCGCGGCGTACTGGGCGTCGAGCAGCTCACGGGCGGAGGCGACGATCGTCTTGAGGACGTCGCGCACCTCCAGATGCCTGCTCATGGCCAGCAGCGCGGAGCTCACCGCGGCGAGGCCGGACCGGGGACCTTGACTCATGTCCTCACGGTACCGGCGGGGTCCGACAGCGCGGATCGGACCGATGGCGGCAGGACCTCGACCGTCGGCCGTAGGCCCGGGGACCTAGGGCGCGAGGCCCGGACCGGCGGCTTAGTCCGAAGGACCCCGCCGGGTTGCGGCCCGCGTCCGAGGCGGCCGGGGCGGTCCGGTTCCTACGTTGGGATCACCGCCGACGCGGGCGGACGGAGCCGAGGGGACGGTTGTCATGCCGGTAGCGATCATCACGGGGGCCTCGAAGGGGCTGGGGCGGGCGCTGGCCGAGGCGCTGGCCGCGCGCGGCTGGGATCTGGTGCTGGACGCCAGGGGGGCCGGGGTGCTGAAGGAGACGGCGGAGGCCGTCGCGGAGCACGGGACGCGGGTGGCGGCGCTGCCCGGCGACGTCACGGACGCCGGGCACCGGGCCGGTCTGGTGGCCGCCGCGCGGGAGCTGGGCGGGGTGGATCTGCTGGTGAGCAATGCCAGCGCGCTGGGCGCCGAGCCGCTGGTGCGCCTGGGCGAGCTGCCGCTGGCGGGGCTGCGCAGGGCGCTGGAGGTGAACGTGGTGGCCGCGCTGGGCCTGGTCCAGGAGGCGCTGCCGCTGCTGCGGGAGTCGGCGGCGGGCGCGGTGGTCGCGGTCAGCTCGGACGCGGGCGCCGAGGCGTACGAGACCTGGGGCGGCTACGGCGCCTCGAAGGCGGCCCTGGACCAGCTGGCGGCGGTGCTCGCCGTGGAGGAGCCGGGGCTGCGGGTGTGGGCGGTGGATCCCGGGGACATGGCGACCGGCCTGTACGCGGCGGCCGTACCGGACGACGACGATCCGCGGCCGGCGCCGGTGAGTGTCGTACCGGCCTTCCTGCGGCTCCTGGACGAGCGGCCGGTGAGCGGGCGGTACGGGGCTCCTGCCCTGGTGGAGGGGCGATGACGACGGTGCTGCGGGTGCCCGAGGAGCTGTCCGCGCGGGTGCCGGCCGAGCAGCGCGGGCCGGGTCTGGATCGGGACGCCGTACGGCTGCTGGTGTCGCGCGGGACGGCGGTGTCGCATCACGCCTTCGCCGAGCTGCCGTGTCTGCTGCGGGCCGGGGACCTGCTGGTGGTGAACACCTCGCCGACGCTGGCGGCGGCCGTGGACGGGCGGGTCGGGCACGCGCGCGTGGTGGTGCACTTCTCCACGCGCGGGGACGAGGTACGCGGGGACGGGCGGTGGGCGGTCGAGCTGCGCGAGCCGGACGGGAAGGGGACCACACGCGCGCGTGCGGGTACGCGTGCGGGTACGGGGGTGCGGCTGCCCGGGGGCGGGCGGCTGGTCCTTGAGGAGCCGCTGAGCGAGCGGGGCGAGCGGCTGTGGTGGGCGCGGGCCTCGACGGACGTGCACGGGGTGCTGCGGGAATACGGGAGGCCCATCCGTTACTCGTATACGGAGCGGGACCAGCCGTTGTCCGTATACCAGACGGTGTTCGCGCTGCCGTCGGCGGACGGGGCGGGGAGCGCGGAGATGCCGAGCGCGGCCCGGCCCTTCACCGCGCGGCTGGTGGCGGAGCTGGTGAGCCGTGGGGTGCAGTTCGCGCCGATCACGCTGCACACCGGGGTGTCGTCGGCGGAGGCGTACGAGCCGCCGTACGCGGAGCGGTTCGCCGTGCCGGAGGCGTCGGCGCGGCTGATCAACAACGTCAGAGCGGGAGAGGGGCGGGTGGTGGCCGTCGGGACGACCGCGGTGCGGGCCGTGGAGTCGGCGGCCGGGTCCGACGGGGTGGTGCGGGCGGCCGAGGGCTGGACGGAGCTGGTGGTGACGCCGAGGCGCGGGGTCCGGGTGGTGGACGGGCTGCTGACCGGGCTGCACGAGCCGGAGGCCTCGCATCTGCTGATGCTGGAGGCGGTCGCCGGGCGGCCCGCGGTCGACCTCGGCTACGAGGAGGCGCTGCGCGCTCTCTACCTGTGGCACGAGTTCGGCGACGTGCACCTCATCCTCCCGCAGTAGACCCCTCACGCAGTGCGTTGCGTCAGCAACTCCCGGTGAGATTCATGTGCGGCCGATGTGAGGCCGCACATAGGGCGCACATCACGTACGAACGGACATAGGAGATAAAGGGTCCCGGCGCGAACGGGGCAGACGTTCCAGTCTGTCCCGATTTGCCCCTCCGGGCTCCACTACCGCGGATCGTACGTCACACCTTTGCCACGGCATTTTGCGGCCGCTAAGAATGGCAACCGTCGCTCAGCACCGCGGGTTCCCCCGGCGGTGTTCGTGCAGGAGGAGCCGGTCTCCCCCGCGGACAACGAGCGACCTCCGCGCTATTCGAAGAGGTCCGAAGCCATGCCCAAGCACAGCCACAGTCCCACCCTGACCAAGCACCACAAGCTCGCGCTCGCCGGTGTCGCCACGCTCGGCGCCGCCGCCCTCGCCTTCTCGGCCGTGCCGAGCAGCGCCGAGACGATCGCGTCCGGTACCCCCGAGACCGCCGCCAAGGCCGCCTACGGCACCGCGCAGGTCAAGGACGTCACGGGCAGGGTCACGGACCGGCTGGCCCTGCAGAACGTCAAGCTCGAGGCCATCGCCAAGAAGAAGGCGCCCTCCGCCCACCAGCTGCACGTGGCGCACCTGAAGAAGGTCCACGCGGCCCACGTCGCCCACGTGAAGCAGGTCCACGCGAAGAAGCTGCACGCGGCCCACGTGAACCACGTCGCCGCCGTCAAGAAGGCCGCCGCCAAGCGCGCCGCCCAGCAGGCCGCCAGCCGGTCCGCCGCGCGCCCGCAGCTCCAGCAGGTCGCCACGAAGAGCTACGCCAACAACCTCGACGGCTGGATCCGCCAGTCCCTCGACATCATGAACGCCAAGGGCATCCCGGGCTCGTACAACGGCCTGTACCGCAACATCATGCGGGAGTCCTCCGGCAACCCCAACGCCATCAACAACTGGGACATCAACGCCATCAACGGCATCCCCTCCAAGGGTCTGCTCCAGGTCATCCCGCCGACCTTCGCCACCTACCACGTGGCCGGCACCTCGTGGAACATCTACGACCCGGTCGCCAACATCACGGCCGCCTGCAACTACGCCGCCCACCGGTACGGCTCGATGGACAACGTCAACAGCGCGTACTGAGGCCTGCGCGGACCTCTTCACGCACATGCCGAAGGGCGGCACCCCACTGCGGGGCGCCGCCCTTCGGCGTTCGTACGGACCTGCTACTTGCGCATGACCTCGGGCTCGTGGCGGCGCAGGAAGCGGGCCACCAGGAAGCCGCAGATCACGCCGATGACGATCAGCGCGGCCATGTCCATGGTCCAGGCGCCGGCCGTGTGGTTCCACAGCGGATCCGTCTTGGTCGGGTCGTCGACGTTGGGCGCGATGTTGTTGAAGTCCAGCGTGGCGCCGGCCGCGCCCACCGCCCAGCGGGAGGGCATCAGGAACGAGACCTGGTTCACGCCGACCGCGCCGTTCAGGGTGAACAGGCAGCCGGTGAACACGACCTGGATGATCGCGAACATCACCAGCAGCGGCATGGTCTTCTCGGACGTCTTCACCAGCGAGGAGATGACCAGGCCGAACATCATCGAGGTGAAGCCGAGCCCCATGATCGGGATGCACAGCTCGAAGAGGGTGGAGTGGCCGAGGACCACGCCCTGGTCGGGGATCGTGCGGCTGGAGAAGCCGATCAGGCCGACCATCAGGCCCTGCAGCACGGTGATCAGGCCGAGCACGACCACCTTGGACATCAGGTACGCCGACCGGGACAGGCCGACCGCGCGCTCCCGCTCGTAGATGACCCGTTCCTTGATCAGCTCGCGCACGGAGTTCGCGGCGCCCGCGAAACAGGCGCCGACGGCGAGGATCAGCAGGACCGTGGTCGCCGTGCCGTTCGGGACCGGCACCCCCGTCTTCGAGTTGATCGGGTTCACCAGCAGGGTCTTGTCGCTGTCGATCAGCAGGCTGACCGCGCCGAGCACCGCCGGCAGGATCACCGTCAGCGCCAGGAAGCCCTTGTCGGAGGCGATGACCGACACGTACCGCCGGACCAGGGTCAGCAGCTGCGAACCCCAGCTCTGCGGCTTCTTCGGCTTCATCACCTGCATCGGCGGCATCTGTACGGACTGCGGAGCAATCGCGTCGATGTCCGCGGCGTACATCTGGTAGTGCTGCGAGCCCTTCCAGCGGCCCGCCCAGTCGTAGTCGCGGTAGTTCTCGAAGGCGGAGAAGACGTCGGCCCAGGTGTCGTAGCCGAAGAAGTTCAGTGCCTCCTCGGGCGGGCCGAAGTAGGCGACCGCACCGCCCGGGGCCATCACCAGAAGCTTGTCGCACAGCGCCAGCTCGGCCACCGAGTGGGTGACGACGAGGACCGTGCGGCCGTCGTCGGCGAGGCCGCGCAGCAGCTGCATGACATCGCGGTCCATGCCCGGGTCGAGGCCCGAGGTGGGCTCGTCCAGGAAGATCAGCGACGGCTTGGTGAGCAGCTCCAGGGCCACCGACACGCGCTTGCGCTGGCCGCCGGAGAGGGAGGTGACCTTCTTCTCCTTGTGGACGTCGAGCTTCAGCTCGCGCAGCACCTCGTCTATCCGGGCCTCGCGCTCCTCCCCCGTGGTGTCGGCGGGGAAGCGGAGCTTGGCCGCGTACTTGAGGGCCTTCTTGACGGTCAGCTCCTTGTGCAGGATGTCGTCCTGCGGGACCAGACCGATGCGCTGGCGCAGCTCGGCGAACTGCTTGTACAGGTTGCGGTTGTCGTACAGCACCTCGCCCTCGTTGGCGGGGCGGTAGCCGGTGAGCGCCTTGAGCAGGGTCGACTTGCCGGATCCCGACGGGCCGATGACCGCGATCACGGACTTCTCCGGGACGCCGAAGGAGACGTCCTTCAGGATCTGCTTGCCGCCGTCGACCGTGACGGTCAGGTGGCGTGCGGAGAAGGAGACCTCACCGGTGTCGACGAACTCCTCCAGCCGGTCGCCGACGATCCGGAAGGTGGAGTGGCCGACGCCCACGATGTCGTCCGCGTCGAGCAGCGCGCTGCCGCTCTTGGCGATCGGCATGCCGTTGACGTACGTGCCGTTGTGCGAGCCGAGGTCGCGGATCTCCATGCGGCCGTCGGGCGTGGAGTGGAACTCGGCGTGGTGGCGCGAGACCTGCAGGTCGGAGACGACCAGCTCGTTGTCCAGGGCGCGGCCGATGCGCATCACGCGGCCGACGGAGAACTGGTGGAAGGTGGTCGGGCTGCGGTCGCCGTAGACCGGCGGCGCCCCCGCGCCACCGCCGGAGGCCATGGCCGGGGCGCCCTGCTGCTGCGGGATCGCCGGCGGGGCCTGCTGCCAGCCCTGTTGCGGAGCCTGCTGCACGGCCGACGGCTGCGGAGCGGGTGGCTGGGACCAGCCCGCGCCGCCCGCGCCCTGCGCCGCGAACGGCTGCTGCTGGGGCTGCGGTTGGGCGACGGCGGTCGCGGCGCCGGAGAGGCCGAGGCGCGGTCCGTCGTTCGCGTTGCCGAGATGGACGGCCGAGCCCGGGCCGATCTCCGACCGCTGGACCCTGCTGCTCTGCACGAAGGTGCCGTTGGTACTGCCGTGGTCCTCGATGACCCAACTGCGGCCGTCGAAGCTGATCGTGGCGTGCCGCCAGGAGACCCTGGCGTCGTCGAACACGATGTCCCCCTGCGGATCGCGTCCGAGGGTGTATGACCTGGACGGATCGAGCGTCCAGGTGCGTCCGTTTGATTCAAGTACGAGTTCCGGCACTCCAAGCCCCATGAGTAGTCCCCCGAGTTACCCCCATCACAGGGAGTCTAGGGATGTCGAACATCGTCGGGAACTATTTCAGGCTCGACCCTCTGACCGAAAGCCGGGCCTTGTGGAGGGCTCGTACGAGCGCTTCAACTCTTTCCGTTGACGGGGTTGAAACCGGCCCGGAGAGTGGTAATCCACGCGAGGGGGACAAGCGCGACGGAGTGGTCCGGGGCGCCTGCGGATCGGGGGGTCTGCCATGAGTGCTGATGCGTCTGGTACGGGAGTCGAGCACGCGAGGCACGGCGCACGGCTGCCGTGGGCCGACGTCCTGCTGTCCTCGATAGCCGCCGTGAGCTGGGCGTTGATCGGTATGGCGGGCACGGCGGCGCTGGGCCTGCATCTGCTGCGGGCCGACGCGGCGGGCTCGCTGGGCCCGATGACCGCGGCCGTCGTGGCGCTCGGGGCGGGTGGTTCGGTCACCCCGGACGGAGATCTGTCCGCTTTCGGGCTGAAGGGGGCGCAGGCCACGACGGCCATCGAGATCACGCCACTGGGGGTGAGCCTGGTCGGCGCGCTCCTTTTGTCATGGTTCTTCTTACGGTCCCTGCGCACGGCCGGAGTTGTGATCTCCCCGGCCGAACTGCTGGCCCGCGCGGGCTCGGTGGTGGTGGTCTTCGTGGCGATGCTGGGCGGACTGGCGTGGGCGGGGCACTCCGTCGTGACGATCGACGGCGGTGCGCTCGGCCTGGACAGGCTGCCGGGCGGCGGGAGCGGTGGCGGGGGGCTGAAGATCCCCGGCATCGGTGACGTCGGCGGGCTGCTGCCGGACCGCCTCGGCGACCTCGTGCACGCGAACGCCGCGGTCGGCTTCAGCGTGGACACGTCGGCGACCCTGCTCGGCGGCCTCGGCTGGTCGGTGGGCATCCTGCTGATCGCCCTGCTGGCCTCGCGCCGGACTCCGCTGCCACACGGCTGGGCCGCGGTGCACCGGGTGGTACGGCCGGCGGCCTCGGCGCTGGTGACGGTGCTGCTGGTGGCCGTGGCGGCCGGCTGGGCGGCGGCGGCCTACGCGGCGATCGGCGACCCGCATCCGGCCCGGATCATGGGCGCGGCCCTGCTCGGCGCTCCGAACGGCGTCTGGCTCGGCGTCCCGATCGGGCTCTTCGTCCCCTTCGACGGCCGGGCGACGGGCGTCCTGACCATGTTCCTGCCGCACCCCCTCGACGAACTCCTGAACTCGAAGTCCGACCAGTCGGTGACGCTCGGCCACCTGGCCGGCCTGGACGGACGGGTGTGGCTGCTGGGGGTCGCGGCGGCCCTGCTCATGCTGCTGGCCGGGGTGTTCACGGCGGTCCGGACGCCGGTGGGGCGGACTCCGGTGGGGCGGCGGGGCGGCTCGGCCGGTGCGCTCGGTTTCGCCGGGCGGTGTGCCGTGCGGCTGGGGATCGCCACCGCGCTCACGCTGCCGCTGCTGGCCTGGCTGGCCGACGTGTCGGTGGACGCCTCGCTGTCGGTACTGGGCTTCGACGCGTTCGGGGCGGGGATCCAGCTGCACGGGCAGCTGGGGATGGCGTTGCTGCTCGGAGCGGTCTGGGGCGCGGCGGCGGGGGCCGCGGGGGCGCTGCTGGCATGGATGACCGGGGCGGCGGGGTCACGGGCCGCCCCGCTGGCACTGGGTGACAGCGAGGCGGGCGGCGGGCCCGCTCGTGCGGGGGCCGACGGGACTCCGGGGCGGGAGGGGAGCGGGACGACGGGGCCCTACGCGCCGGGTACGCCGTACCGTCCGCCCAATCCGAACACGAACCCGTATCTCCGGGTGCCGGAGGAGCTGCGGGAGACCGGCGGCGGCCGAGGGGCCCGGTCCGGTGCGGCGCAGGGGGCGGGGACGGCACCGCCGGGCGGTTCCGCCGTCCCGGGCCGTCGTCCGCCGGGCGCACCGCCCCCGGCGGACGACGGCCGCCGCGCGCCCAAGGAGAGCGGATCGGGTGGCGGCCCCTCCGACGTACCGCCGTCCGGCTCAAGCGACGTGTACGGCGCTCCCACCATGGCGCGCCCCTTCGATCCGCCGCCTCGCTCCCCGCGGCCCAGGCCGGGCGCACGGCGACCCGACGGACCCCAGAGCGGTCCGGGCGCCGGGCCCCCACCCCCGCCACCTCCTCCCCCGCCGTCTCCGCCGCCCAGGCGACCCCGTGGGTAGGACCGGCGGGTGGGTCGCCGGGCCGGGAGGCGGCGGCCACGCAGATCGCGTGATCCGCGGGAAGCACGGCGCCAGCCGCACGGTTCACGGCTTCATCCGCGCGGTTCGCTGCGTCATCTGCGCGTCAGAGCGACCGCCGCGCACGGAGCACGGCGGTCGGCCACGCACGTGTCCCGGCATCCGCCACGCGCGTCCCCCGGCGCCCGCCACGCGCGTCTCCCAGTGCCCGCCACACGCATGTCCCGGCATCCGCCACGCGCATGTCCCGGCGCTGAACCGTGCGTGAAGGCGCGGCGGGATACGCCCCGGCCCCGGCCGTGGACATCGCACGCACGTTCGCCCGTAGGGCGGAGGCAAGGCGTCCGACACCGGCCCGACACCTATTGTTCCGTGTCCGTCAGGCGGACCACCTGCGCCGCAGGCACTGGGTGCCGGTTACCTTGGTTACACCATGAGCGATCCGCAGACCTCCGAGGTCCCCACTCTCCTCGTCAAGATTTTCGGCAAGGACAGGCCGGGCATCACGGCCGGCCTCTTCGACACTCTTGCCGCCTACATGGTCGACGTGGTCGACATCGAGCAGGTCGTCACGCGAGGCCGCCTGGTGCTGTGCGCGCTCGTGACCCAGCCCCCGGCGGGTCTTGAGGGCGACCTCAGGGCGACCGTGCACAGCTGGGCCGAGTCGATGAAGATGCAGGCGGAGATCATCTCCGGTCACGGCGACAACCGCCCGCGTGGCCTCGGCCGTTCTCTGGTCACCGTCCTCGGCCACCCGCTGACCGCCGAGTCGACGGCCGCCATCGCCGCCCGGATCGCCAAGACCGGCGGCAACATCGACCGTATCTTCCGGCTCGCCAAGTACCCGGTGACGGCGGTCGAGTTCGCGGTGTCCGGCGTGGAGACCGAACCGCTGCGCACCGCCCTGGCCTCCGACGCCGCCGAGCTCGGCGTGGACATCGCGGTGGTCTCGGCGGGCCTGCACCGGCGGGCCCAGCGGCTGGTCGTCATGGACGTGGACTCGACGCTCATCCAGGACGAGGTGATCGAGCTCTTCGCGGCGCACGCCGGCTGCGAGGACGAGGTCGCCCAGGTGACGGCGGCCGCGATGCGCGGCGAGCTGGACTTCGAGCAGTCGCTGCACGCGCGCGTGGCGCTGCTGAAGGGGCTGGACGAGTCGGTCGTGCGGAAGGTGCGCGCCGAGGTCCGGCTGACGCCGGGCGCGCGGACCCTGATCCGGACGCTGAAGCGGCTCGGCTACCAAGTCGGCGTCGTCTCGGGCGGTTTCACCCAGGTCACCGACGATCTGAAGGAGCGGCTGGGGCTGGACTTCGCCCAGGCCAACACGCTGGAGATCGTGGACGGGAAGCTGACCGGCCGGGTGACCGGCGAGATCGTGGACCGGGCGGGCAAGGCGCGGCTGCTGCGCCGGTTCGCCGCCGAGGCGGGCGTGCCGCTGGTGCAGACGGTGGCCATCGGCGACGGCGCCAACGACCTGGACATGCTGAACGCGGCCGGTCTCGGGGTCGCCTTCAACGCCAAGCCGGTGGTCCGCGAGGCCGCGCACACGGCGGTGAACTTCCCGTTCCTGGACACGGTCCTGTATCTGCTGGGCGTCACCCGCGAAGAGGTCGAGGCGGCGGACACCCACGACGAGAGCTGAGCCGTCCGGCCGACACGGACCCGAGGGCCCGGCACCGCGGAGATCGGTGCCGGGCCCTCGTCGTGCCGCGTCAGTGCTGGTGCGGTGGTCTCACTCGGAAGGTGCCCAGTAGTCCGCGAGCGTGGCCACGCCGGGCTCCAGGGTCTTCCAGGAGCCCTCGTGCGTCAGGACGGCGAAGGCGGCGGCGGGAAAGCCCCGGCGGTCCATCCGCTCGCGGGCGTCGGCCTCGGCGGCGCCGGCCAGGATCTCGGTCACGCCGTGCACGCCGGGATTGTGGCCGATGAGGATCACGGTCTGTACGTCGTCGGGCACCTCGTTGAGCACGGCGATCAGCTCGCCGGGCGAGGCCTCGTACACCCGCTCCTCATAGACGGTTTTCGGCCGGTGCGCGAGCTCATGGACGGCGAGCTTCCAGGTCTCCCGGGTACGCACGGAGGTGGAGCACAGTGCCAGGTCGAAGGTGATGCCGCTGTCCGCGAGCTTGCGTCCGGCGACGGCGGCGTCCATTCGGCCCCGCTCAGCGAGCGGTCGCTCGTGGTCGGTCACCTGTGGCCAGTCGGCTTTCGCATGGCGGAAGAGGACAATCCTGCGGGGTTCTGCGACGCTCATGGCACCCAGCTTCGCATGAAACAGGCCAACGGGCGCAGGGAGTTGACATGCGGCTTCGCCCGGTCCGCGGGTGCCGAGCCCCTGAATGCGCTAACGGGTGACGATCTGCTGGACGCGCTCGAAAAGGTGGGTGACGGCGGGGTCCCCGGTGGCCGCGTGGGCGTCCGCCGGGTTCAGTATCAGGAGCAGCAGGGCGACGAAGGCGAGCGCGGGAAGCGCGAGCGCCCACCAGGGGAGCCGGATGTCGACGCTGCCCGGGGTCGCCGGGTGGGACCGGGTGTGCGTGGGGGCCGGCATGGTCGCCTCCGTTGGTCTCCGGGGTCTGTCGGCCGCCCTCGCGGCCACACCTCGAAACTACGGAATCCGCGGTCGCCGTCCCATCCGGTGATCCACCCACTTGACCCTGACCCTCACCCCCTAGGGGATGGTGGGGCTAGCACCACCATCGGCCGCGGGGGTGGCGGCCTGCTGTGGTCAGGGTGACGCGAGGGTCGCGATGACGGCGATGACGATGAAGATGGCGAAGAACGAGCCGAAGACGATCAGCATCTTCTTCTGACCGTTCTGGGGGTTCGGGTCGAGCACTGGCATGAGGCCAGTCTGGCACCCCGGGTCGCGGCCGGACCGCGCGGGGTGGCCGCGACACGGACCGGTATGAGCAGACACGCGCCGACACGAGCGGACAGAGGGCCGGCGGGCGTCGTCGGCGGGGGCCGGTGCGCGGTCAGGCGGCCGTCGTGGCCGCCTCGTCCTCCACGATGCGGTTCCGGCCCGCCAGGACGCCGACGGCCATCTGCGGGATCATCAGGCCGACCATGAGGGCGATCGGCAGGCCCCAGCCGCCGCTGTGCTGGTAGAGCACGCCCACCAGCAGCGGACCGGGGATGGAGATCAGGTATCCGGTGCTCTGGGCGAAGGCGGAGAGCTGGGCGACGCCCGCGCCGGTCCTGGCCCGCATCCCGACCATGGTGAGGGCCAGCGGGAAGGCACAGTTCGCGATGCCCAGCAGGACGGCCCAGGCCCAGGCGCCGCCTGCGGGCGCCAGGTACAGGCCGGCGTATCCGGCGAGGCCGCAGACGCCGAGCGCGATCACGATGGGGCCCTGGTGCGGCAGCCGGGTCGCCACGCGCGGGATGACGAAGGCCAGCGGTACGCCCATCACCATGGTGACGGCCAGCAGCAGTCCGGCCGTGCTCGCGGAGACGCCCGCGTCCCGGAAGATCTGTGCCATCCAGCCCATCGTGATGTAGGCGGCGGTGGCCTGGAGCCCGAAGAACACGGCGAGCGCCCAGGCGGTACGGCTGCGGGTGATCCGCAGCGCGGGCGGCTGCCGCTCGGCACGCGCGTGTGCGCCGGCACCGGCCTCGGGGGCAGGGGCAGGGGCGGGCGCCGTTCCCCGGTCCCGCACCAGCGGGACCCAGGGCAGCACCGCGACCGCGGCGAGCCCGCCCCAGACGGCCAGCCCGGTCTGCCAGCTGCCGCCCAGCGTGTCGGTCAGCGGGACGGTCACCGCGGCGGCCAGCGCGGTGCCGGCGGCGAGCGCCATCGAGTACAGGCCGGTCATGGAGCCGACCCGGTCGGGGAACCAGCGCTTGACGATGACCGGCATCAGTACGTTGCTGACGGCGATGCCCATGAGCGCGAGCGCGCTGCCGGCCAGGAATCCGGCGGTGCTCCCGGCGTACGGCCGTATCAGCAGGCCGGCCGTGACGGCCGCCATGCCCGCGCAGACCACGGCCGCCGGGCCGAAGCGGCGGGCGAGGCGGGGAGCCATGACGCCGAAGACGGCGAAGCAGAGCGGGGGCACGGAGGTGAGCAGTCCGGCCACGCTGCCGCTCATGCCGAGGCCGTCGCGGACCTCCTCCAGGAGCGCGCCGAGGCTGGTGATGGCCGGTCGGAGGTTGACGGCGGACAGCACGATGCCGACGACGACCAGCCGTGTCGCCCACACGCGCGTGACGGTCGCGGGGCTGCCCCCTGATGCCGTCGCGCGAGCCGTCTCAACGGTCCCAGCTATCCCAGCTGTCCCAGCTGTCCCAGCTGTCTCGGTGGTCTTGGTGGTCTCGGTCGCCTCAGAGGCCGTGGTGCCGGTTTCCTTGCCTGCCATGAGACCCATCATAGAATCATAGGATGAATACTTGTCCATCCCCGGGCAGGCCCGGCCGCCCCCGCCGGGCCCTCGCGTGCGAAGGTGTGTCATGCCTCTGAGCCATCCGCGCCGCTCGGCGCTGTCCGAGCAGGTCATCGCAGCGTTGCGGAACCAGATCACCTCGGGCGAGTGGCCGGTCGGCTCGCGCATCCCCACCGAGCCGGAGCTGGTCGAGCAGCTCGGGGTGGCCCGCAACACCGTCCGGGAGGCCGTCCGGGCACTGGCCCACAACGGCCTGCTGGACATCCGCCAGGGCTCGGGGACGTACGTCGCGGCCACCAGCGAGCTGGCCGGCGTGATGCACCGCCGGTTCGCCGACGCCGACCCCCGGCACATCGCCGAGCTGCGCTCCACCCTGGAGTCGTCGGCCGCCCGGCTGGCCGCGGCGCGCCGCACCGAGAAGGACCTCGGGCAGCTCGACGCCCTCCTGTCGCGCCGCGAGCAGGCCTGGCGGTCGGGCGACGCGGAGGCCTTCGTGGCGGCGGACGCGACCCTGCACCTGGCCGTGGTGGCCGCCTCGCACAACGACGTGCTGACGGCGATGTACGCCGACCTGGGCGAGGTGCTGCGGGACTGGCTGCGCGCGGACGTCGGCGCCGAGCTGACACCGCAGTCGTACATGGACCACACCCGGCTGGTCGAGGCGATCCGCGCGGGCGACGCGGACGCTGCCGCGAAGGAGGCGGCGAGCTACCCGTTCCTGTGCCGTCCGGACCGGTTCAGTCCACCTTCTGGTGACTGATCCACACCGATCCGACCTCCTCCCAGCAGCGGCCGGAGAGCCGTACGGTCATCGCCGGGCCGGTGTCGACCGGGGAGCCGTCGGTGTCGATGTCCCACCACTGGGCGCACTCGATGTGCAGCCGGACCCGGTCCGTGTCGACGTAGGGGTTGTGGCAGTAGGCCACCACGTGGGAGCCGCGGACGGTGGTCCGGCAGGACGCGCCGAACAGCTGCGGGGCCGGCTCGTGTCCGCTCGGCACGCGCGCGTGGGACCGCGCGTCGCAGGGCAGCGACACCACGAGGGCGAGGGCCAGGGTCACCGGGGCCAGGCTGCGGGAAAGGCGCACAAGGGGGACCTCCTCGGCCGGGCTGGGGAGGGACGTCGCGCGGTGAACGCGCAACCAGGGGGCGCCGCCGCCTCTCCAGCGTGCGCCGCCCGGCGGGTGATCACCCGGCCGGTGGGCCGAACGGGTGAGGCCCGCACCCCTCGCGGGATGCGGGCCTCGACGAATCCGCTCGACGAATCCGCTCGATGACTCCGTGAGTCCGTGCGGTCAGGCGCCGATGGCGTGCAGGCCGCCGTCCACGTGGATGATCTCGCCGGTGGTCTTCGGGAACCAGTCGCTCAGCAGGGCGACGATGCCCTTGCCGGCCGGCTCCGGGTCCTTGAGGTCCCACTCCAGCGGGGAGCGGTGGTCCCAGACGGCGGCCAGGTCGCTGAAGCCCGGGATGGACTTGGCGGCCATGGAGCCGATCGGGCCGGCCGAGATGAGGTTGCAGCGGATGTTCTGCTTGCCCAGGTCGCGGGCGATGTAGCGGCTGGTGGCCTCCAGGGCGGCCTTGGCCGGGCCCATCCAGTCGTACTGCGGCCAGGCGTACTGGGCGTCGAAGGTGAGGCCGACGACCGAGCCGCCGTTCTGCATCAGCGGCAGGCAGGCCATGGTCAGCGACTTCAGGGAGTACGCCGAGACGTGCATGGCGGTGGCGACGGACTCGAACGGCGTGTTGAGGAAGTTGCCGCCGAGGGCGTCCTGGGGGGCGAAGCCGATGGAGTGGACGACGCCGTCGAGGCCGCCGAGCTCCTCGCCGACGAGGTCGGCGAGGCGCCCGAGGTGCTCGTCGTTGGTGACGTCGAGCTCGATGACCTTGGTGGGCTTCGGCAGCTTCTTGGCGATGCGCTCGGTCAGCGTGGGCCGCGGGAACGCGGTGAGGATGATCTCGGCACCCTGCTCCTGGGCCAGCTTGGCCGCGTGGAAGGCGATGGAGGACTCCATCAGCACACCCGTGATCAGGATGCGCTTGCCCTCGAGGATTCCACTCATGGTGATCAGTGACCCATTCCCAGTCCGCCGTCAACGGGGATGACGGCTCCAGTGATGTACGAGGCGTCGTCCGAGGCGAGGAACCGCACCGTCGCGGCGACCTCCTCGGGCTCCGCGTACCGGCCGAGCGGCACCTGCGACACGATGGTGGCGCGCTGCTCGTCGGTGAGCACCTTGGTCATGTCGGTGTCGACGAAGCCGGGCGCGACGACGTTGAAGGTGATGTTGCGCGAGCCCAGCTCACGGGCGAGGGAGCGCGCGAAGCCGACCAGGGCGGCCTTGGAGGCGGCGTAGTTGGCCTGGCCGGGACCGCCGTAGAGGCCGACGACCGAGGAGATGAGGACGACGCGGCCCTTCTTGGCGCGCAGCATGCCGCGGTTGGCGCGCTTGACGACCCGGAAGGTGCCGGTGAGGTTGGTGTCGACGACCGAGGTGAAGTCCTCCTCGGACATCCGCATCAGGAGCGTGTCCTTGGTGATGCCGGCGTTGGCGATCAGGACCTCGACCGGGCCGTGCGCGTCCTCGATCTCCTTGTAGGCCTGCTCCACCTGCTCGGAGTCGGTGATGTCGCACTTGACGGCCAGGACGCCCAGTTCCTTGAGTACGGCCGGCGGCTCACCGGAGCGGTACGTGACGGCAACCTTGTCGCCGTTGTCGGCGAAAGCGCGGGCGATGGCGAGGCCGATGCCCCGGTTGCCTCCAGTGACGAGAACCGAGCGGCTCAACGGATCACCCTTTCGATCGGTCTGACAACCCGCCCGAACAGCTGACACGACAGGCGGCTTCATCGAAAACCTATCGGTCCCGCCATCTCCGCGGGCAAGCGGGCACCGACAGTGGCTCGGGAGTGTCACTGTCGGATCCCTACAGAAAGCCGCGACGCCGGGCCGAAACCTGTGGTCCGCGCACCCGCGGGCGCGACATGATCGGACGGACAGGCCACGACAGCAGGGAGACCTCCGTGCCTCATTCCATCGACGAAGCCTTCACGGCGCTTCCGCTACGGGCCCTGGCCGACGCCGCGCTGGCACGCGCGCGTGCGCTGGGGGCCGAGCACGCGGACTTCCGGTTCGAGCGGGTGCGCAGCGCGTCCTGGCGGCTGCGGGACGCCAAGCCGGCCGGCTCCTCGGACACCACCGACCTCGGGTACGCGGTCCGGGTCGTACACGGCGGTACGTGGGGCTTCGCGTCCGGGGTGGACCTGACCCTGGACGCGGCGGCCAAGGTCGCCTCCCAGGCGGTGGCGATGGCCAAGCTCTCGGCGCAGGTCATCAAGGCGGCCGGCTCGGACGAGCGGGTGGAGCTGGCCGGCGAGCCGGTGCACGCGGAGAAGACGTGGGTCTCGGCGTACGAGATCGACCCGTTCTCGGTGCCGGACGAGGAGAAGGCGGCGCTGCTCGCGGAGTGGAGCGCGCGGCTGCTGGCGGCGAACGGCGTCAACCACGTCGACGCCTCGCTGCTCACCGTCCACGAGAACAAGTTCTACGCGGACACGGCCGGGACCGTGACGACCCAGCAGCGGGTGCGGCTGCATCCGCAGCTGACGGCCGTGTCGGTCGACGAGTCCAGCGGCGAGTTCGACTCGATGCGGACCATCGCGCCGCCGGTCGGCCGCGGCTGGGAGTACCTCACCGGCACCGGCTGGGACTGGGACGCCGAGCTGGAGCAGATCCCGGAGCTGCTGGCCGAGAAGATGCGTGCGCCGAGCGTCGAGGCGGGCCTGTACGACCTGGTGGTCGATCCCTCCAACCTGTGGCTGACCATCCACGAGTCCATCGGCCACGCCACCGAGCTGGACCGCGCGCTCGGCTACGAGGCCGCCTACGCCGGCACCTCCTTCGCCACCTTCGACCAGCTCGGCAAGCTCAAGTACGGCTCCGAGCTGATGAACGTCACCGGCGACCGCACCGCCGAGCACGGCCTGGCGACCATCGGGTACGACGACGAGGGCGTCGAGGGCCAGTCCTGGGACCTGGTCAAGGACGGCACGCTCGTCGGCTACCAGCTGGACCGGCGCATCGCGAAGCTGACCGGCTTCGACCGCTCCAACGGGTGCGCGTACGCCGACTCCCCCGGGCACGTCCCGGTGCAGCGCATGGCCAACGTGTCCCTGCGACCGGACCCGGCCGGGCTGGCGACGGAGGACCTGATCGGCGGGGTCGACCGCGGGGTCTACGTGGTCGGCGACCGTTCCTGGTCGATCGACATGCAGCGCTACAACTTCCAGTTCACCGGACAGCGGTTCTTCAGGATCGAGAACGGCCGGATCACCGGGCAGCTGCGCGACGTCGCCTACCAGGCGACGACCACCGACTTCTGGGGCTCCATGGCGGCCGTCGGCGGCCCCCAGACGTACGTCCTCGGCGGCGCCTTCAACTGCGGCAAGGCCCAGCCGGGACAGGTCGCCGCGGTGTCGCACGGCTGCCCCTCGGCCCTCTTCAAGGGCGTCAACATCCTCAACACCACGCAGGAGGCCGGTCGATGAGCGCCCGTAGCAACAAGCCGCACGAGATCGTCGAGCGCGCTCTGGAACTGTCCCGGGCCGACGGCTGCGTGGTCATCGCCGACGAGTACTCCACCGCCAACCTGCGCTGGGCCGGCAACGCGCTCACCACCAACGGCGTCACGCGTGGCCGTTCGCTCACCGTCGTCGCCACCGTGGACGGCAAGGAGGGCACCGCCTCGGGTGTCGTCTCCCGGTCGGCCGTGACCGCCGACGACCTGGAGCCGCTGGTGCGGGCCGCCGAGGCCGCCGCGCGCGGTGCCGGTCCCGCCGAGGACGCCCAGCCGCTGGTCACCGGCGTACCGGAGGCGCCGGACTTCACGGACGCGCCCGCCGAGACCTCCTCCGCCGTGTTCACCGACTTCGCCCCGGCGCTCGGCGAGGCCTTCGCACGCGCGCGCGCCGGCGGCCGCGAGCTGTACGGCTTCGCCAACCACGAGCTGGTCTCGACGTACGTGGGCACCTCGACCGGGCTGCGGCTCAGGCACGACCAGCCCACCGGCACGCTGGAGCTGAACGCCAAGTCGCCGGACCGTACCCGCTCCGCCTGGGCCGGGCACTCCACGCGGAACTTCAAGGACGTCGACCCCGGCGCGCTCGACGCCGAGCTCGCGGTGCGGCTCGGCTGGGCCGAGCGGCGGGTGGACCTCCCGGCCGGCCGGTACGAGACGCTGCTGCCGCCGACCGCCGTCGCCGACCTGCTGATCTACCAGCTGTGGTCGGCGTCCGGGCGGGACGCGGCCGAGGGCCGGACGGTGTTCTCCAAGCCGGGCGGCGGCACCCGGGTCGGCGAGAGGCTGACCGACCTGCCGCTGACCCTGCGCAGCGACCCGAACGAGCCGGGCCTGGAGTCCGCGCCCTTCGTCGTCGCGCACTCCTCCGGCGGCGACCAGTCGGTCTTCGACAACGGGCTGCCGGTCGGCGCCACCGAGTGGGTGTCGGGGGGCGAGCTGAAGCACCTCACGACCACCCGGCACACGGCCGGTCTGACCGGGCTCCCGGTCGCCACGGCGGGCGGGAACCTGATCCTCGACGGCGGCGAGGACCGCTCGCTCGAGGACATGGTGGCCGCCACCGAGCGCGGGCTGCTGCTGACCTGCCTCTGGTACATCCGCGAGGTCGACCCGGCGACGCTGCTGCTCACGGGCCTGACCAGGGACGGCGTCTACCTGGTGGAGAACGGCCAGGTCACCGGGCAGGTGAACAACTTCAGGTTCAACGAGTCGCCGGTGGACCTGCTGGGGCGGGCGACCGAGGCCGGGCGCACGGAAAAGACGCTGCCGAGGGAGTGGAGCGACTGGTTCACTAGGGCTGCGATGCCCGCGCTGCGGGTGCCCGACTTCAATATGAGCTCTGTCAGCCAGGGCGTATAACCTCGTAGCTGATTACGAGACCACCCAAGGAGATACGAGAACCGTGACGGACATCGTCGACGAGCTGAAGTGGCGGGGCCTCATCGCCCTCTCCACCGACGAGGACGCATTGCGCAAGGCGTTCGCAGACGGTCCCGTCACGTTCTATTGCGGCTTCGACCCGACCGCGCCCAGCCTGCACCTCGGCAACCTCGTGCAGATCCTGACGATGCGCCGGATCCAGCAGGCCGGGAACCGCCCGCTGGGCCTGGTCGGGGGCGCCACCGGCCTGATCGGTGACCCGAAGCCGAACTCCGAGCGCACGCTCAACGCCCCCGAGGTCGTCGCCCAGTGGGTCGAGCGGCTGCGCGCCCAGATCGCTCCGCTGCTGGACTTCGAGGGTCCGAACGCGGCGGTCATGGTCAACAACCTGGACTGGACGCAGGGCCTGTCGGCCATCGAGTTCCTGCGGGACATCGGCAAGCACTTCCGCGTGAACAAGATGATCGCGAAGGAGGCCGTGGCCCGGCGCCTGGAGTCGCAGGAGGGCATCAGCTACACGGAGTTCAGCTACCAGATCCTCCAGGGCATGGACTTCCTCCAGCTGTACCGCCGCCACGGCTGCACGCTGCAGACCGGCGGCAGCGACCAGTGGGGCAACCTCACCTCGGGCACCGACCTGATCCACAAGGTCGAGCCCGACGCCGTGGTGCACGCGCTGGGCACGCCGCTGATCACCAAGGCCGACGGCACCAAGTTCGGCAAGACGGAGTCCGGCACGGTCTGGCTCGACCCGGAGATGACCACGCCGTACGCCTTCTACCAGTTCTGGCTGAACGCGGACGACCGGGACGTCTCCAAGTTCCTGCGGATCTTCAGC
This sequence comes from Streptomyces sp. NPDC048291, assembly GCF_043201715.1. NCBI lineage: Bacteria > Bacillati > Actinomycetota > Actinomycetes > Kitasatosporales > Streptomycetaceae > Streptomyces > Streptomyces sp. NPDC048291. The sequence continues at coordinate 944,552 of NZ_JBICZC010000001.1, read as the reverse complement.
TTCAGGTCGCACGCCGAGATCGAGGACCTGGAGAGGCAGACCGCGGAGCGTCCGCAGGCGCGGGCCGCGCAGCGGGCGCTGGCCGAGGAGCTGACGACGCTGGTCCACGGGGCCGACCAGACGGCCGCCGTGATGGCCGCGTCCCGTGCCCTCTTCGGGCAGGGCGAGCTGGCGGAGCTGGACGACCGGACGCTGGCCTCGGCGCTGGCCGAGGTGCCGCACGTCAAGGTGGCCGAGCTGGGTCCGGTGGTCGACCTGTTCGCCGAGGTCGGGCTGGTGGCCAGCAAGTCCGCGGCGCGGCGGACCGTGAAGGAGGGCGGGGCCTACGTGAACAACGTGAAGGTGACCGCCGAGGACGCCGTGCCGGATCCTGCGGAGCTGCTGCACGGGCGGTGGCTGGTGCTGCGGCGGGGGAAGAAGAACCTGGCGGCCGTGGAGGTCGTCGGATCGTGAGCGCCTTAGGGGGTGCGGGGTGCGTTGTCGGCCGCGGGTTCGATGTGGCTGGTCGCGCAGTTCCCCGCGCCCCTGACGGGGCGCTTCGGGGCGCGTCAGATGCGCTGTTGTTTGCGCTTTCCCAGGGTCGCCGTGTAGGCCATGTCGCCCAGGAAGACGATGATGATGGCCGCCACCAGCTGGAAGAGGTGACGGGTCCAGTCGATGCCCTTCGTCTCCGCCACGCCGACCGCGCGGGCGATCGCGTTGCCGGCGATGGCGCCCAGGATGCCGAAGATGGTCGTCAGCCATAGAGGGCTGTGCTGCTTGCCCGGGATGACCGCCTTCGCGATCAGGCCCAGCACGAAACCCACGATGATCGCCCACAACCAGCCCATGGCTGCCTCCTCGTACGGCTCGACGTGAGCATTACGCCAAGTCTCGGCCCGTACGCCGTACGGCGCATGTCGGTACGCCCGTACGCGCTACGGCGCAGGGCGTTCACGCAGGCGGGAGGGCGACCCGGTCTCGAAGGCGGCGCAGGCGCGGCGTACCGTGGAATGAGTCCCGACCCGGTTCCCCGAGCGGGTGCGGACCGGGTACGGGCCGGGGAGAGTCCGATGCGGGCGGATGGTGGAATGTGATGCGGAAGCAGCGCGGCGACGGCAACGTCCAGGTGTTCCGGATCACCGGAGCCCGCACCGGCCTGGCGGAGGACGTACGCGGCCGGCAGCGGCGGTACGTCATCTCGATGGGCGTCCGGACCCTGTCGGTGATCCTCGCGGTGACGTTGTGGAACGTCGAACGGTACGTCGCCGTCGTGGCCCTGGTGCTCGGGGCGCTGCTCCCCTATGTCGCCGTCGTCATCGCCAACGCCGGGCGGGAGCGGCCGCAGTCGCTTCCGTCGACCTTCGGGGTCGCGCCGACCAGGCTGATGATCGCGCCGCCGCGGGCCGAGGAGGCACAGGCGGAATCCGTCCCGGAGGACGTGGCGGCGGACCCGGCGGCGGGGGCCGTGCGCGGCGAGCGACCGGAGTCGGTCTGAGCTCGGCGACGCGGCGTGGACGGGCGGCGACCCGGCCCCGAGCGACGCCGCCCGAAGCTCAAGAAATGCTCAGATCTATCGTGCTGTTCCAGTGCCGGGCCAAGGGTGACCCGTGACATACTGCGTACGCGCTCCGCATCCCCCGTCGGAGCGACGGACCGACGCCGGGCAGCTCCCCCCGTGGCTGCTCGGCGTCGCCTTGTTTACGGGGTCTTTTTTGCGAGACGACGCGGTGCGAGACGAAGCAGTGAGTGACGTTGTTTGTTCGGCGAAGGGCTGCCGCGCCGCGGCGGTGTGGGTGCTGGCGTGGAACAACCCGAAGATCCACACGCCGGAGCGGCGCAAGACCTGGCTCGCCTGTGAGGAGCACCGGGAGCATCTCTCGCAGTTCCTCGGGGTGCGGGGGTTCCTGAAGGACGTCGTGCTCTTGCGGGACTGGGAGTCGCCCGAGTCGCCCGAGTCGTCCGGGCAGGACGGGTAGGCCGGGTAGGCCGGGTCAGCCGGGCAGGACGGGTGGGCCGGGCTAGCCGCCGATCGCGGACATCGGCCGGTCCGGCTGCACGAACTGCGGGTCGTCCAGCCCCGCCCCCGCCTTCTTGCCCCACATCGCCAGCCGCCACCTGCGGGCGATCTCCTCGTCCGGCGCGCCCGAGCGGAGCGCGCCGCGCAGGTCCGTCTCCTCCCGCGCGAACAGGCAGGTCCGTATCTGGCCGTCGGCCGTGAGGCGGGTGCGGTCGCAGGCCGCGCAGAACGGGCGGGTGACCGAGGCGATGACGCCGACGCGGTGCGGGCCGCCGTCGACCAGCCAGCGCTCCGCCGGGGCCGAGCCGCGGTCGTCCGCGCCCTCGGGGGCGAGGTCGAAGCGGGTGCGGAGGGAGGCGAGGATGTCCCCGGCCGTCACCATGCTGTCGCGCTTCCAGCCGTGCTGGGCGTCGAGGGGCATCTGCTCGATGAAGCGCAGTTCGTAGTCGTGGGCCACCGCCCAGGCGAGGAGGTCGGGGGCCTCGTCCTCGTTCAGCCCGGGCATCAGGACCGTGTTGACCTTGACCGGGGTGAGGCCGGCGTCGTGGGCGGCGCGGAGGCCGTCGAGGACGTCGTGGTGGCGGTCGCGGCGGGTCAGGGTCTTGAAGACGTCGGGGCGGAGGGTGTCAAGGGAGACGTTGACCCGGTCCAGGCCGGCCGCCTTGAGGGCCGCCGCGGTGCGGCGCAGGCCGATGCCGTTGGTCGTCAGGGACATCCGGGGGCGCGGGGCGAGGGCCGCCACCCGCTCGACGATTCCGGTCAGGCCGGGGCGCAGCAGCGGCTCGCCGCCGGTGAAGCGGACCTCCTCGACGCCCAGCAGGCGGACCGCGATGTCGATCAGCCGGACGATCTCGTCGTCCGTGAGCAGGTCGGGCTTGGCCAGCCACTGCAGGCCCTCCTCGGGCATGCAGTACGTACAGCGCAGGTTGCACCGGTCGGTCAGCGAGACTCTCAGGTCGGTGGCCACCCGGCCATAGGTGTCGATGAGCACGCGGGCCCCCTCCCTCGTTGCGGATCGGATCTCTGCCGTCTCTTGCGAGCCTACGTGACGGCACTGACATCGGGAGAGGCCTGATGCCACGAGGTACGACGCGGCCGCGTCGTAGGATCCTATGATCCCGTCGACGCGGCCGGTCGTACGAAGCTCAGTGCGCTCCGGTGCCGGTCAGGGACCGCACCTCCAGCTCCGCGTACTTGGCGGCGTCCGGGTCCTCCTTGGAGAGCAGAGTGCCCACGACGCCGAGGAGGAATCCGACCGGGATCGAGATGATGCCCGGGTTCTCCAGCGGGAACCAGTGGAAGTCGACGCCGGGGAACATCGACGTCTCCTTGCCGGACACCACCGGGGAGAAGAGCACCAGGCCGACGGCGGTGACCAGGCCGCCGTAGATCGACCAGAGGGCGCCGGCGGTGGTGAACCGCTTCCAGAAGAGGCTGTAGAGGATGGTCGGCAGGTTGGCGGAGGCGGCGACCGCGAAGGCCAGGGCGACCAGGCCGGCGACGTTCAGGTCGCGGGCGAGGGCGCCGAGGAGGATGGAGACGGCGCCGATGCCGACCGTGGCGTACCGGGCCGCGTTGATCTCCTGCTTCTCGGTGGCCTGGCCCTTCTTGATGACGTTGGCGTAGATGTCGTGCGCGAAGGACGACGAGGACGCCAGGGTGAGGCCCGCGACCACCGCGAGGATGGTCGCGAAGGCCACCGCCGAGATCGTGGCCAGCAGGATCGCGCCCCAGTTGGAGTCGACGCCGCCCAGGTGGAGGGCGAGGAGGGGGGCCGCGGTGTTGCCGGACTTGTTGGACGCGATGATCTCGTCGGGTTTGATCAGCGCGGCGGCGCCGAAGCCGAGGGCGAGGGTCATCAGGTAGAAGGCGCCGATCAGTCCGATGGCCCAGAGGACCGACTGCCGGGCTGCCTTCGCGGTGGGCACGGTGTAGAAGCGGATCAGGATGTGCGGCAGGCCGGCGGTGCCGAGGACCAGGGCGATGCCGAGGGAGAGGAAGTCCAGCTTGCTGGTGCCGGTGGCGCCGTACTTCAGACCGGGCTCCAGGAACGCGGCGCCCTTGCCGCTGTTGTCGGCGGCCTTGCCGAGCAGGTCGGAGAGGTTGAAGTGGAACTTGGCCAGGACCATGAAGGTCAGCAGCAGGGCGCCCGCGATGAGCAGGACGGCCTTGACCATCTGGACCCAGGTGGTGCCCTTCATGCCGCCGATGGTGACGTAGACGATCATCAGGACGCCGACCAGGGCGACGATGGCGATCTTGCCGCCGTCGCTGGTGATGCCGAGGAGGAGGGAGACGAGGACGCCCGCTCCCGCCATCTGGGCCAGCAGGTAGAAGATCGAGACGACGATCGTGGAGGTGCCGGCGGCGGTGCGGACCGGGCGCTGGCGCATGCGGTAGGCGAGGACGTCGCCCATGGTGTAGCGGCCGGAGTTGCGCAGCGGCTCGGCGACCAGGAGCAGGGCGACCAGCCAGGCGACCAGGAAGCCGATGGAGTACAGGAAGCCGTCGTAGCCGAAGAGGGCGATGGCGCCCGCGATGCCGAGGAAGGACGCGGCGGACATGTAGTCGCCGGAGACGGCGAGGCCGTTCTGGAAGCCGGTGAACTGGCGGCCGCCCGCGTAGAAGTCGGCGGCGTCCTTGGTCTGGCGGCCCGCCCAGACGGTGATGACGAGGGTAGCGGCGACGAACACCGCGAACAGGGTGATGATCAGGGTCCGGTGCTGGCTCGCCTCGCCGGCCGCGAGCAGGGTGGTGTGCTGTGCGGGGCTCATGCGCCGCCCTCCATCCGGGACTTGATGGCCTCGGCCTTGGGGTCGAGCTTCGCGGCGGCGTGCCGGGCGTACCACCAGGCGATGAGGAACGTGGTGAGGAACTGGGCGAGGCCGAGGACCAGCGCCACGTTGACGTTGCCGACGACCTTGGTGCCCATGAACCCGTCCGCGTAGCTGGAGAGCAGGACGTACAGCAGGTACCAGGCGATGAAGGCGACGGTCAGCGGGAAGGCGAAGGAGCGGTAGGAGTGCCGCAGTTCGGCGAACTCCGGACTCTGCTGCATCTCGGCGAACTCCTCGCCGGAGGGGTGCCGCGTCTGCGTGTTCGAGGGCGGTGGTGTCTCGGTGGCCACGGAGTCTCCTCGCGATACGGACATGCGGATTCTGACCTCACAGACATGTGGATCGCGCACCCGAAGTGATCTCGCGACTCCGGAGCGTGATTCCGACAGGGGGCCTCGATCCTGCTGCGGCTCCCTCCTCAAGGTCACGGCGCCACGCGTGGGCAGGTTCAACTCGCCCGGGTTCTTTCGGAAGTCGTCGGCGCAAGTCACCTCCGGTCATTGCTGGCCGGTGAGTGCGGGAGATAGCTTCGGCCCTGCACCACCCGTCATGTACCTGCCCAAGCAGCACACGGCTCGGGCGGGCCCGTTTTCGGTTGATGTTCCGGATGATGTGGAGACCCCATGGCTCATCTGCGTTCCAGACCCGGGCTGGCGTTCGCCGTCCCGGTCGTCCTGTCGCTGACCGCCTCGCTCGGCCTGGTGCCGGCGGCGGCTTCCGCGGCCCCGCTGACCACCCGGGCCGCGCAGTCGGCGGACGGGCCGAACCTGGCCTATGTCGTCAACACCAGGACGGACCATCGCACGATCGAGTCGGCGCAGCGGGCGGTCACCCGCAACGGCGGCACGATCGTCGCGACGTACGACAAGATCGGCGTGATCGTCGCGCATTCGGCGAACCCCGACTTCGGCACGGCCCTGCGGGCGGTGCGCGGGGTGGAGTCGGCGGGCGCCACCCGGACGGCCGCGCTGAGCGCGGCGGGGACCACGGACGAGGGCGCCGTACAGGTCCTGTCGAAGGCGGAGGCCGCGAAGGTCGAGCAGCGGTCGGCGGCCGGCCAGGAACCCCTTGAAGCGGACCAGTGGGATCTGCGGACGATCGGTGCCGACAAGGCCGCCGCGATCAACCCGGGGAGCCGCTCGGTGACGGTCGGCATCATCGACACCGGCGTCGACGACACCCACCCGGACATCGCCCCGAACTTCTCCGCCGCGCAGTCCGCCAACTGCGTGAGCGGCAAGGCGGACACGACGTACGGCGCCTGGAGACCGGTGGACGCCGACCACTACCACGGCACCCATGTCGCCGGTGAGATAGCCGCCGCCCGCAACGGGATCGGCGTGGCCGGTGTGGCGCCGGGCGTGAAGGTCGCGAGCATCACCGTGGCGCAGCCCGACTCGACGCAGCTGTTCTACCCGGAGAGCGTGGTCTGCGCCTTCGTCTTCGCCGCCGACCACGGCATCGACATCACCAACAACAGCTACTACGTGGATCCATGGCTGTACAACTGCATGGACGACCCCGATCAACGTGCCATCGTTGACGCGGTCAACAGGGCGCAGCTGTACGCCCAGCGCAAGGGCACGCTCAACGTGGCCTCGGCGGGGAACTCGAACGACGACCTCGACGCGCACGCCCTCGTCGACGACTCCAGCCCCGACGACTCGACCGCGACCACCCGGACGGTCGACCCGCACGAGTGCTTCGACGTACCGACCCAGCTGCCCGGTGTGGTCACCGTGAGCGCGGTGGGCGTCAACAACACGAAGTCGTACTACTCCAGCTACGGCCGGGGCGTCGTCGACGTGGCGGGCCCGGGCGGCGACAAGTACCAGATCCCGGACACGCCGTCGAAGAACGGCCGCGTCCTGTCCACCCTGCCGAACGACCAGTACGGCTTCCTCCAGGGCACCTCGATGGCGTCCCCGCACGTGGCCGCGGTGGCCGCGCTGCTGAAGTCGACGCACCCGCACGCCACTCCGGCCCGGCTGCTGGCCCTCCTGAAGGCCGAGGCGGACAACCCGGGCTGCCCGGCCGGCCCGTACGACGGGGACGGCGACGGTGTCGTCGACGCCACCTGCGTGGGCGGCAAGCACGTCAACGGCTTCTACGGCTCCGGTGTCGTCGACGCGCTGCGCGCCGTCAAGTAGCCACCGCAGAGCAGGACTTCCCGCACGGCATGCCCGTTCCGCGAACGAAGTGGAGACCTCAGATGACCGCGCCCAAGCCGCGCCACCGCCGAGTCCTCGCCCTCCCGCTCGGCATGGCCATGGCCACGGCACTCACCTTCCTGCCCAACGTCTCGGCGTCCGCCGCCGACACCGGTACGTCCGCGTCCGCCTCGGCAGCCGACGCCGGTGACCCGACGTCCCTCAGCTACGTCGTCAACGTCCGTCCCGGGCACCACACTTCCGAGCGCGTCCGGAAGGCGATCGAGCGGGCCGGCGGTTCGGTGGTGATCGCGTACGACGAGATCGGCGTGATCGTCGTGCATTCGTCGAACGCCGACTTCGCGAAGATCATCCGCAAGGTGCCCGGCGTGGACTCGGCCGGGAACACCCGCAACGCGCCGCTGCCCGCCCAGTCGACCACGGACGTCGGCACGCCGGAGGTGCTCAGTTCCGAGCAGGTCGCGGCGGCGGACGCGCAGGCGACCGACGGGCAGGACCCGCTGGAGCCGCTGCAGTGGGACCTGCCGGCCATCAAGGCGGACAAGGCGCACGAGAAGACCCTGGGCAGTTCGAAGGTCACCGTCGCCGTCATCGACACGGGCGTCGACGACACCCACCCGGACATCGCCCCCAACTTCTCCGCCGCGCAGTCCACCAACTGCGTCTCCGGCAAGCCGGACACGACCTACGGCGCCTGGCGGCCCACCGCGGCGGAGAGCCCGCACGGCACGCACGTGGCGGGCGAGATCGCGGGCGCCAAGAACGGGATCGGCATCACCGGTGTGGCGCCGGGCGTGAAGGTGGCCGGCATCAAGGTGGCCACCACCGCCGGCTACTTCTACACGGAGGCCGTGGTCTGCGGCTTCGTGTGGGCGGCCGAGCACCACATCGACGTGACCAACAACAGCTACTACACCGACCCGTGGTACTTCAACTGCACCGACGACCCGGACCAGAAAGCGCTCGTCGACGCCATCACCCGGGCCTCGCAGTTCGCGGAGCGCAAGGGCACGGTCAACGTCGCGGCGGCCGGCAACGAGAGCTACGACCTGGCCTCCGACTCGATCACCGACCCGGTCTCGCCGAACGACGGCACCCCCGTCGACCGGGTGATCGACCCGCACACCTGCTTCGACATCCCGACCCAGCTGCCCGGTGTCGTCACGGTCGCGGCGACCGGCGCGAAGGGCCTCAAGTCGTCGTTCTCCAACTACGGCCTCGGGGTCATCGACATCGCCGCACCCGGTGGCGACTCGACGGCCTACCAGGCGCCGGAGCCCCCCGCCACCAGCGGCCTGATCCTGGGCCCGCTGCCGGGCGGCAGGTGGGGCTACATGGCCGGCACGTCGATGGCGACCCCGCACGTCGTCGGCGTCGCCGCATTGATCAAGTCAACCCATCCGCACGCCTCCGCCGCCCTGGTGAAGGCTCTGCTGTACGCCGAGGCGACCGCCACGCCGTGCACCGACCCGTACGACATCAACGGCGACGGCAAGATCGACGCGGTGTGCGAGGGCTCCAGGAACCGCAACGGCTTCTACGGGTGGGGCACGGCCGACGCGCTGGCGGCGGTGACCAGGTAGCCCTGGTCCTGACTCTGCCCCTGGCCCTGGCCCTGGCCCTGGCCCTGGGGACACATATTGATCCAGTCAATAATGCATAGTGAAATCATGACTGGAATCAACTATGCGTGGTCCGCGCTGGGCGGCGATCCGTCACTGCTCTCGCGTGTCACGACCGTGACACGCGAGAGCACGCTCCCGGCACGCCTTCCGGTGCGGCAGCTCGCCCGCGCCTGCGTCGGCGTCTGCGCGCTCGCCGCCGCCGAGCTGGCGGCACGGCGGACCGGGACCGCCGAGGTGCCCCGGGTCCGGGTGGACGACGGGGCCGTGGCGACGGCGTTCACCAGCGAGCGGCACCTGCTGGCCGACGGGCGGGCGCCGGTGCAGTTCGCCCCGCTCTCCCGGTTCTGGCCGGCGGCCGACGGGTGGGTGCGCACGCACGCCAACTACCCGCATCACAGGGCCCGGTTGCTGGGCGCGCTGGGCCTGCCGGCGGACGCCGCCCCGGAGCAGGTCGCGGCCCGGATCACCGCGCAGCCCGCCCTGGAGACGGAGGACGCGGTCCACGCCGCCGGCGGACTGGCCGTGGCGCTGCGCTCGCCCGAGGAATGGGCCGCGCACGAACAGGCGGTCGCGGTGGCCGCGCACCCCCTGGTCGAGCGGGGCCGCCCGGACGCGGCGCACGCGCGCGTGCTCCCGCCGCTCGACGCCGGCGCCGCTCCCCTGCTGCCCGCCGCCGGGCTGCGCGTCCTGGACCTGACCCGGGTCCTGGCCGGCCCGGTCGCCACCCGCACCCTCGGGCTGCTGGGCGCCGACGTCCTGCGCCTGGACGCGCCCTGGCTGCCCGAACTCCCCGACCAGCACGCCGACACGGGCTTCGGGAAGCGCTCGGCGACGCTCGACCTGACGACGGAAGCGGCGGCCTTCGAGGAGTTGCTGGCCTCCGCGGACGTCGTGGTCACCGGCTACCGGCCGGGCGCCCTCGACCGGTTCGGGCTCTCCCCCGAGGCGCTGGCCGAGCGGCGGCCCGGGCTGGTCGTGGCCCAGGTGTCGGCGTGGGGCGCGTACGGGCCGTGGGGCGGGCGGCGCGGCTTCGACAGCCTCGTGCAGGTCGCCACCGGCATCGCGGGGACCGAGGGTTCCGCCGGCCGGCCGGGCGCGCTGCCCGCCCAGGCGCTGGACCACGGCACCGGTTATCTGCTGGCGGCCGGTGTGCTGCGGGCGCTGACCGAGCAGTCGTACGACGGCGGGAGCAGGTTCGTCCGGGTGGCGCTGGCGCGGACCGCGCGGTGGCTCACGGCGGAGCTGGAGCCGGGTTCCGGGACCGGTGAGCCGTACGACGGGCCGGACGCCTGGCTCGCGGAGACGGACGGCGCGCCGGGGCGGCTCCGGTACGCGCGGCCACCGGTGTCCTTCGCGGGCGGGCCGGCCGACTGGGCCCGGCCTCCGGCGCCCTGGGGATCGGATCCGGCCCGCTGGGCATGACCGTGCACGCCCGGTGGCCGGAAACGTACGAATGGGTGGAATGCCGTTCCGTCAGCTGTTTTCCTTTAGTTGCCCGCTTCTGTACCGGCCGGGGGAGATCAGGGGGGCCGTTGACACGACCGACCGCCGAGGTGGCCGCGAGCGGCCCCGCGAGACGCCCGGGGACCTGGCGGGCCGTCGCCGTGCTGGTGCTGGCCGCGGTGGCCGTGCTGGTGCCGCTGCTCGGGCCGTCCGCCGCGCTGCGGGGCACCGGGGAGGCCGCGGCGCCGGGGGTGGGCGGTGTCGCCCTGCTGCGCGGGGTGCTGTTCGCCGCGCTGTGCGTGCCGGCGGGTGAGCTGTTCGTGGACCGGCTGGTGCGCCGGCTGCCGGACGCGCCGCCCGAACGCCCCGCCGGCTGGGCGGTGTTCGCGGCGGCCGCCGGATTCGTCGCCGCGCTGGGGCTCGCGTCGGTCGTGTCGACGGGCAACCTGGTGCCGCACTCGCTCGCCGACGTCGACGTGGGCGGCCTGTACCGGTCGCGGGACGGCAGGTTGGCGCTGATCGAGGTCAACGCCTTTCTGCTGGCCGGTCTGTGTGCCCGCTCGCGCCGCCCGGCGACCCAGGCGTGGCCGCTGGCGGCGGTGGCCGTCGCCGAGGCGCTGCGCGCCCATCCCGCGCCCGAGCACGGCCCGTTGCTCGGCTCCGCGCTGACCCTGGTGCATCTGACCTGCGCGACGCTGTGGGTGGGCGGTCTGCTGCACGCGTTGCGGATGCTGCGCCGGTGGCGCGGCCGGGCGGCCGGGGCGGCGCTGCTCGGGCTCTACGCGCGCGTGGCGGCCGTCCTGCTCGCCGCCATCACCGCGACGGGCGTGTGGAGTTCGCTGCGGCGGATGCCCCTGGGCACGGTCCTGGACCAGCTGACGACGACGGCGTACGGGCGCACCCTGCTGGCCAAGGTGGTCCTCGTCGCCGCCGTCGTCGTGCTCGCGCTGTGGGCCCGGTTCCGGCTGCGCCGGGCGGCCGACCCGCTGACCGCGTACGTCCCCGCGCGGGCCGAGGTGGCCGTGCTGGGACTGGTCGTCGCGGTGTCGGGGGTGCTGACGGCACTGCCGCTGCCGATCAGGTGGACCTGACCCGGTCAGCCGTTGGTGACGAGCACCTTCAGGGCGGTGCGGTCGTCCATCGCCTTGTAGCCGTCGGGCACGCCCTCGATGCCGACGGTGAGGTCGAAGACCGGCGACGGGTCGATGGTGCCGTCGAGGACGTCGGGCAGCAGGTCGGGGATGTAGGCGCGGACCGGGGCGACACCGCCGCGCAGGGCGATGTTCCGGTCGAACATGACGCCGAGGTCCAGTCCGGTGCCGCTGCCGTGCGGGACGCCGACGAAGCCGATCGCGCCGCCGTCGCGGGTGATCTCGACGGCCGTCCGCATGGACTGCTCGGTGCCCACGGCCTCGACGACGGCGTGCGCGCCCTGGCCCCGGGTGAGTTCGCGTACGGCGGCCACGGCCGCGTCCCCGCGTTCGGCGACGACGTCGGTGGCGCCGAAGCGGCGCGCGATGTCGGTGCGCACCTCGTGCCGGCCCAGCGCGATGATCCGCTCGGCGCCGAGCCGCTTGGCGGCCAGCACGGCGCACAGGCCGACCGCGCCGTCCCCGACGACCGCGACCGTGGCGCCGGGCCGGGCGCCCGCGCCGAGGGCCGCGTGATGGCCGGTGCCGAGCACGTCGGAGAGGGTCAGCAGGGCGGACAGCAGGTGGTCGTCGGAGGCGGCGTCCTTGGGCAGCGTGACCAGGGTGCCGTCGGCGAACGGGACCCGTACGGCCTCGCCCTGGCCGCCGTCGTACCCCACGGAGCCCCAGAAACCGCCGTGCTCGCAGGACGTGGTCAGGCCCTCACGGCAGTAGTCGCAGACGCCGTCGGACCACATGAAGGGGGCGACCACGAGGTCGCCGCGCCGCACGGTGCCCACCTCGGAGCCGGTCTCCTCGACCACGCCGAGGAACTCGTGGCCGATGCGCTGCCCCGGCTGCCGGGCCGACTCACCGCGGTACGCCCACAGGTCGCTGCCGCAGATGCAGGCGCGCAGCACCCGTACGACGGCGTCGGTGGGCAGCTGCACCACCGGCTCGGGCACGTCCTCCACGCGCATGTCGAACGGGGCATGGATGGTGGTGGCACGCATGGCGAGGGTCCTTCTCGTGCGGTGTCGGTGGGTGCGCTCAGGGGGTGGTCGAGCGCACTTCACGGTACGCCGTGGCCGGTGCGGCCCGCGCGTCGAGGGTGCCGCGGACCAGCAGGAACTGTGCCGCCACGTAGGTGAGCATGATCCAGAAGTCGGGGCGCGGCGGCTGCGGCCAGTCGGCGACGCCGGTCGCGATCAGCGTGTCGGAGACCATGAAGAGCGCGCCGCCGAGCCCGGCGAGCGGGCCGAGCCGGGTGGCAGCGGCGTACGCCATGGCGGTGAGCAGGGTGCTGTAGCCGGCCACGGGGACGCGCAGGCCGGTCGGCAGGTCGGGCCAGAGCAGGGCGACCAGGGTGACCAGGGCGGCGGCGTAGCCGAGGGCGAGCGGACGCGCACGCGCGTGTGGCGGGCCCTGGCGGCGGAAGAGGACGAGGTAGCAGACGTGCCCGGCGGCGAAGGAGGCCATGCCCGCCATGAAGGCGGCGTCGGCGTCGGAGAGGAGCAGGACGTCGCCGCCCCAGCCGCACAGCAGGGCGGCGACGAGGAGCCGGGGGCCGCCCGCGCGGGCGGCCGACGCGGCGAGCAGGGGCATCAGGAGCACCTTGGCGACGACGTGCCCGGAGTGGAAGCCGACCGCCAGGAAGGCGAGGTCGAGGACGACGGCGAGGGCGAAGGCGGCGAGCGGCGCCCGGGACGCTCTCACGCGGCCACGGACTCCTCTGTCTGTTCCACGGCGGGCGCCGGCGCCCAGCCCGGTCCCCGCAACACCCGCCCGGCCCGCTCCCGCCAACTGCGCGCAGCCCTGATGTCCTTGGCGATGGCAGCGTACTCGTGGGTGGCCACCTTGACGGGGTTGAACGTGTTGATGTTCTTGGTCAACCCGTACACCGGCCGCTCGGTCTCCGGCACCCAGGACCCGAACAGCCGGTCCCAGACGATCAGGATCCCGCCGAAGTTGCGGTCCAGGTAGCCGCCCTGGGAGGCGTGGTGCACGCGGTGGTGGGACGGCGTGTTGAAGACGAACTCGAACCACCGGGGCATCTTGTCGATGCGTTCGGTGTGGATCCAGAACTGGTAGACGAGGTTGGCGGAGGAGCAGAAGGCGAGCGCGGCCGGGTGCACCCCCACGGCGACCAGCGGGACGTAGAACGGCCAGACGGTCAGCGAGGTCCAGGGCTGGCGCAGCGCGGTGGAGAGGTTGAACTTCCTGCTGGAGTGGTGGACGACGTGGCAGGCCCACAGGATGCGGATGACGTGGTGGCCGCGGTGCGACCAGTAGTAGAAGAAGTCCTGCCCGAGCAGCATCAGCGGGACCGTCCACCACAGCACGGGGATGCGCAGCGGGGTCAGCTCGTACACCGCCGTGTAGATCATGACGATCGGGATCTTCCACACGAAGTCGAAGACGAGCGACCCGAGCCCCATGCCGATGCTGGTGGCCGCGTCCTTGGTCTCGTACCCGGCGGCATCGTCGTCGGGATGGATGCGGTAGCTGATCACCTCGATCACGGTGAGCAGCACGAAGGCGGGTATCGACCACAGCACGACATCGGGCAGGTTCGGCATGTGGGCACCGTAGAACCGCCGGTCGGCTGCGGCTAGACGTTGTTACCCACAAGTATTACCGGGGGTATGCGCTTGCTTGTTGGCGATCTCCGCCAAGGAGCTAGACCCCGACCGCCCCCAGCAGGCTCCCCGCCCCGTACGTGACGCCCATGGCCAGCGCGCCGCCCAGGACGTTGCGCAGTACCGCCGGGCCCACCGAGGCAGCTCCCAGGCGGGCGCCGGCCCAGCCGGTCAGGACCAGTGCCGCCAGCACGGAGACCACCGTCACCGGGAGCCGCCAGCCGGAGGGCGGCAGGACGATCGCGAGCAGCGGGAGCAGCGCCCCCACGGTGAACGCCAGGAAGCTGGCGAGGGCCGCGTTCCAGGGGTTGGTCAGCTGGTCGGGGTCGATGCCCAGCTCCACGCTCGCGTGGGCCTTCAGGGCGTCGCGTTCCGTCAGCTGGACGGCCGCCTCGCGGGCCACCTCCCGGGACAGGCCGCGGCGCTCCAGGAGCTCGGTCAGTTCCTCCAGTTCCGCCTGGGGCTGCTCCTTCAGCTCGCGTTTCTCCTGCGCCAGCGCGGCGAGTTCGGAGTCGCGCTGGGTGGACACCGAGACGTACTCGCCCGCCGCCATCGACATGGAGCCGGCGAGCAGCCCCGCCAGGCCCGCGGTCAGCAGGGCGTTGCGGTCGGCCGTGGCGCCCGCGACGCCGACGACGATGCCCGCCGTCGACACGATGCCGTCGTTCGCGCCCAGTACGGCCGCCCGCAGCCAGTTCAGCCGGGAGCCGAGCGCTCCCCCGTGGGCCTCGTCGTCGTGCGTAGGTTCCGTCACAGCAGGGAGGATCGCACCCCGCGGCCCGTGGGCACCGTACCGACGTCACCAGACCCGTACCGAGGCGCCCCGCGCGAACACCGGGCTCGTCGCGTCGGCCGGCGGGTCCGGCAGCGGTTCGGCGATCTCCGCCACCGTCGGCCCCACCTTCGCCGCGATCGGGTCCAGGAGGTCCAGGTCGAAGCCGTAGACGCGGGCCGCGTTGCCGCCGAGCATCGCCGCGAGCTCGTCCTGCGGGACGCCGGCGAAGGCGAAGCGCAGGCCCTCCCTGGTGTACGGGTAGGTGCCCTCGTCGTGCGGGTAGTCGCTGCCCCACATGATCTTGTCCAGGCCGATGCGGTCGCGCAGCGGCACCTCGTGCGGGCGCATGAAGCTGGCGCCGACGAAGCAGTTGTCCCGCCAGACCGCGGACGGCGGTTCACCCATCGAGTCCGCAAGGCCGACGCCGAACTTCGCCTCCGCGGTGGTCGCCCGCGCCGCCGCCAGCAGGCGGCCGTGGTAGTAGTCCAGCATGGCCAGGACCCCGGGGATCCAGCCGGAGCCCTGCTCGGTCAGGACCAGTTTCAGCTCCGGATGGCGGCGGAAGGCGCCGCCGAAGACCAGGTGCCAGAGCGCGCGGTGCGAGAACCAGGTCGTCTCGACCATGAAGACCGCGCGGGCGGCCGGTTCGTCGCCGAGCGGCGGAGACGCGGACCCCGCGTGGTGGTTGACGGGGACGCCGAGCTCCGCGCAGACGGCCCAGATCGGATCGTACACGCGCGCGTGCAGTTCGGGCAGGCCCGAGCCGGGCGGGGTGCCCGGGAGCATCAGGCCGCCCTTCAGGCCCGCCCCGGCCGCCCGGCGGATCTCCTTCACGGCCTCCTCGACGTCGTTGAGGAGGATCTGGAAGACGCCCGCCCGGCGGCCCGGCGCCGCGGCGCAGAAGTCGGCCAGCCAGCGGTTGTGGGCGCGCAGGCCCGCCCAGCGCCGCTCGTACTCCGCCGCGGTCGGCGCGGGGGCCATGAGCGACCCGGACGGGAAGAACGGCGGGATGGTGTTCGGGAAGATCACCTCCGCGACGATCCCGTCCTCCTCCAGCTCCGCGAGCCGCCGCGCGGAGTTCCAGTTCCGGTCCGCCGAGTCGGCGAGCAGGTCCTCGTACGGGTTGACGTAGGTCGCCGCCCACAGGTCGAAGTCTTCGTGGTAGCGCTTCTCCAGGTAGGGGCGGTAGTCGAGGAGGTCCGCCCCCGCGTGGCAGTCGGCCGAGATCACCGTGTAGCGGTCGTCGTTCACGACGTCACCCCCAGCACCGGGAAGTCGTTGTCGGTCAGCCAGTGGCGGCCCACCTCGCGCGAGCGGGCCCAGGAGGCCTCCACCGCCGCCTGATCGGCCGGCTGGCCGAGGTCGGCCGGGGTGGGGCCGATGCGCCGGGCCAGCGGGGTCAGGCGGTCCGTGTCGAAGCCGAAGGCCTCGGCCGCCGCGAGGCCCAGCATCCGGCGGGTCTCGGTCACCGGGATGTCGTGGAAGGTGCGGCGCAGCCACGCGCGCGTGTCCGGCCAGGTGCCCTCGGGGTGCGGGAAGTCGCTGCCCCAGAGGATGTTGTCGACGCCGATCTCGTAGCGCTGGGCGAGTTCCCGGCGCTTGGTGTTGGTGGCGCAGACGAAGACCTGCCGGTCCAGGTACTCGTGCGGCGGGCGGGTCAGCTCCTCGAAGGGGGAGAGCTTCTTGCCGCCGTGCGCGCCGAGGTAGAGGCGGTCCATGAACCACAGCAGGTTCGGCAGCCACCAGCAGCCCGACTCGGCGACGCCGAAGCGCAGTCCCGGATGGCGTTCGAAGACGCCGGACCAGAGCAGGAACCACAGCGGGCGGGCCGGCCACCACGTCACCTCGCTGACGTAGATGCCGAGATGGTCGCCGTACTCGTCGCGCGGGGCCGCGCCGGAGTGGGTGAGGACCGGCATCCCGCACTCGGCCGACGCGGCCCAGACGGGGTCGTAACGGCGGTCGTGGTACGGCTCCCTGTCGACCCACATGGCGGGGATCATCAGGGCACCGAGACCGGACTCCCTGGCGCGGTACACCTCCGCGACGACCCGGTCGGTCGGGGCCGTGACCGGCAACAGGGCGACCCCGCAGTGCCGTTCGGGGTGCTCGGACACGAAGTCGGCCAGCCAGCGGTTGTGGGCCTGCGCGCCCGCCATGCCGAGCTCCGGGTCGTGGTCCCCGGACAGGCCGAGGCCGACCCCGAAGGGCGCCGCGGTCCGGCTGTCGACCGCGTCTGCGTCCGGGAAGACCACCTCGGCGGCCACCCCGTCCCCGTCCAGCTCCTTCACCCGCTGCGCGGCGTCCCAGCCCCCGCGCAGCCCCTCCTCGTTGTCCTGGAACCACCTGGCCGCGAACGCCTCGTTGCGGATGCCGAGCCGGGTCATCTCCTCCCGGCGGCGCTCGCGCCCCGCGAGGAACTCGTCGAAGTCCCGGTGGAACCGGGCGTCCAGATAGGGCCGGTACTCCTCGGTGGGCAGCCCGGCGTGGCAGTCGGAGGAGATGATCAGGTATGGGTCGTCGTACGCGGTCACCACTGCCCCCTGTCGGTACGGGATGAGGTGTCAGTCGAGGATGAAGTTCTCGAGGTACGAGGGGTTCGTCCGGTCCAGCATCGAGCGCGCCCGCGCCCGGATCTGGGCGTCGCTGTGCCCGCTCTCCGGGAGCAGCCAGAAGCGGTCCGCGCGGATGCCCGCCACGACGAGGCCGGCGACCTCCTCGACGGGCGTGAAGGCGACCTCCCGGCCCGCCGCGCGCATCGCCGCCTCCCACTGGTCGAGGCTGCGGTACGGCGTCCTGCGGGGCCGTTCCTTGGCCCAGCGGTCGGGGCGGTTGCGGTGCGACTCCCACAGGCCCGTGCGCAGCATGTGCGGCCCCGGGAAGAGCACCGAGGCGCCCACGCGCGCGTGCTCGGCCCGGAGATGGGCGTACAGGGACTCGGTCATCGTGACGACGGCCGCCTTCGTGACCGCGTACACGGAAGCCGTGGGCAGCGGGGCGATACCGCCGTCGCCGGAGGATGTATTGACCACATGACCGGGTTGACCCGACTTGATCATCCTGGGCAGGAAAGCCTGTATGCCGTGGAAGACACCCCACACGTTGACCTCGAACGCCCACTTCCAGTCGTTCGGTTCGTGCTCCCACATCCGGCCCTCGGCGCCCGAACCGACCCCGGCGTTGTTGCACAGGACGTGCACCGCGCCGTAGGTGTCGTAGGCCGAGTCGGCCAGTTCCAGTACCTGTTCGCGGACGCCGACGTCGACCACGCGCGCGTGCACGTCGGCGCCCTCCGCGCGCAGCCCGTCGGCGGCCTTCTCCAGGGCGGCCGGCTCCACGTCGGCGAGGACCACCTTCAGCCCCTCGGCGGCGAACCGCCGGGCCATCGCGAGCCCGACCCCGCTCGCCGCGCCGGTGACGACGGCGACCTGTCCTTCGTGCAGCTCCATCAGGCCCCGCTCCCTTCACTGCCCTCCGGGGGCGCGTCGTGGACCTGGCGCGGGTCGTCGTAGCGCTGGTGGACGTAGGGCAACAGGGCCTGGGCGTCGACCCGTTCGGCGACCCTGCCGCGCTGGTCGCTGGTCTTCTCGCCGAGGGTGAGGTCCAGCAGGCGCAGCACCGGCAGGTCGGCGACCGGGTCGTACGCGGACTCACGGAGGATCACCTCTCCGGTGACGCGCTCCAGCCGGCGGACCTTCTCCTCGCGTACGCAGTGCACCAGCAGCGGGTCGCCGTCGAAGCCCGAACCGTCCACGGCCGGGAGGAACTTGAAGTAGAAGTCGGTCTTCGGGGCGGGCGCGGGCAGCGGCAGCGGGCCGTCGACCGTGCCGCGCACCTCGACGAAGGTGACGCCGTGCCGGGCCAGGGCCGCGCGCACGAGACCGTCCTCCCGCTCGACGGTCACCTCGCCGAGCTTCTTGGGCTCGCCGAAGACCTCACGGCCGCCGGTGAGGGCGCGCTCGTGGGTCATCGGCATGACCAGCGGGTACCAGCCCTCGACCGTGCCGTGCGCGGCGGCGACCGCGAACGAGCCCGCGCCGAGCGGGTACCCCGTCAGTTGGACCTTGCTGATGTTGACGCGGGCCAGGGGTCTGCCGGTCGGCTTCAGCGGCGGCGGCAGGACGGCCGCGACCGCGTCCGGGTCGGTCTCCCAGACGGCCACCACCCCGGTGGACCAGACGTCCGGGAGTCTCGTGGTGCGCGCGGCGGCGATCTCCGCCTCGGTCCGAGCGCCGTACCGTACGCGTGCCATCCGCCGTACCGCCCTTCCGTCGGCCGTCCGTGCTCCGGGCGGGGTGCACGCTGGCACCGGGCGGCGAAAAGGTCCATAGCCCCGCGAGGGGCAATCAGCCCGGACGAGGAAAGCGGACGGGAAACGCGGACGGGCCATGCGGACGGGGAATCAGGACATTCGAACGGGCCGCTGTGGCAGGTGCCCTGACGGACCGGGCTGTCGGTGCGGGCCCGTATCCTCAATGACCATGCTCGAAGACCGTACGACCGCAGTGTCCCCCGGCACCCCGTGGCCGGCCGCGTACCCCAAGGGGTACGCCGTCGTCGACGTGGAGACCACCGGACTGGCCCGGGACGACCGGATAATCAGCGCGGCCGTCTACCGGCTGGACGAGCGCGGCGAGGTCGAGGACCACTGGTACACGCTGGTCAACCCCGAGCGTGATCCGGGTCCGGTGTGGATCCACGGACTGACGAGCGAGGTGCTCGACGGCGCGCCGCTCTTCACCGACATCGCCGAGGAGTTCTCGGCCCGGCTGGACGGCCGGGTGCTGGTCGCGCACAACGCGGTCTTCGACTGGCAGATGATCGCGCGGGAGTACGCGCGCGCGAAGGCCGAGGCCCCGGTGCGGCAGCGGCTGTGCACGATCGCGCTCGCCAAGGAGCTGGACCTGCCGCTGCCCAACCACAAACTGGAGACCCTGGCCGCGCACTTCGGGGTGGTGCAGCGGCGGGCGCACCACGCGCTGGACGACGCGCGCGTGCTCGCGGAGGCGTTCCGGCCCAGCCTGCGGGCCGCCGCGGCGGGCAACGTACGGCTGCCGCTGCTGGAGTGCCGGCCCCTGACGGAGTGGTCGGACACGCCCCGGATCGGGCCTCAGGCGAGCGGCGGGTACGGCGGCTACCGGCCCGGCACCTGGCGGCCGGCCCGCAAACGGCCGGCGTGCCCCTACCCGAACCCGGGACGGTACGAGGACGGCAGCCCGCTGAAGCAGGGCATGCGGGTGGCGTTCTCCGGGGACACCTCGATCGAGCGGGAGCTGCTGGAGGACCGGGCCGTCGAGGCCGGTCTGCACGTCTCCACGAGCGTCTCGCGGCTCACCAGCCTGCTCGTCACCAACGACCCCGACTCGGGCACCTCGAAGGTCGTCAAGGCCCGTCAGTTCGGGACACCGGTGGTCGACGAGGCGGCTTTCGGGCAGCTGCTGCGGGACGTGGCACCGGCCACCGGGAAGTGACCGCCCGCGCGGGCCGTACACCCGTCCGCACGGGCCGTACGGACGGGTGATTGCCGTACGACTCGCCCGGCGCCCGCTCGCCCGCGCGCGGCCGACCGCCCACCCTGTGGCGCATGGCGAAATGTGAAGTCTGCGGCAATGACTACGGAATGACCTTCGAGGTGCACGCGCAGGGCGCGGTCCATGTCTTCGACTGCTTCTCCTGTGCGATCCACCGCATGGCCCCGGTCTGCGAGCACTGCAAGGTCTCGATCATCGGCCAGGGCGTCGAGGCCGACAACGAGTGGTTCTGCGGCGCCCACTGCGCCCGCGAGGCCGGGAAGGCGGGCATCGTCGACCGCGTCTGACCCGGTACCCGCCCGAACGCGCCCCACGACCGAGTTGTACGGTCGTGGGGTGTACCGCTTCCTGTTGACTCGGCAGTGGGTGATCCTCACCCTCATCTCGCTGCTTCTGATCCCGACGATGATCCGGCTCGGGATCTGGCAGAAGCACCGGTACGAGGAGCGCAGCGCCCGCAACCAGCTGGTCTCCGACGCCCTCGGTGCCAAGCCGGTGCCGGTCGAGGAGGTGACCGAGCCGGGGCATGCCGTGACCCGCAAGGAGCGTTACCACACGGTCACCGCGACCGGCACCTTCGACACCGCCGACGAGGTCGTCGTCCGCCGCCGCACCAACTCCGACGACGAGGTCGGCTACCACGTCCTCACCCCCTTCGTGCTGAGCGACGGCAAGGTGCTGCTGGTCAACCGGGGCTGGATCCCGTCGGACGGCCCGAGCCAGACCGCCTTCCCGAAGATCCCGGCGCCGCCGGCCGGCAAGGTCACCGTCCAGGGCCGGCTGATGCCCGACGAGACCACCGCGGCGAGCGGCATCAAGGACCTCAAGGGCCTGCCCGACCGGCAGATCATGCTGATCAACAGCGAGGAGCAGGCACGCCGGCTCGGCAAGCAGGTGCTCGGCGGCTACATCCAGCAGACGGCACCCGAGCCCAAGGGCGACACGCCGGAGCAGATCTCCGACCCGGGCAAGGAAGACGCCCCGCTGAACTACGCGTACATGATCCAGTGGTGGCTGTTCGCCGCGGGCGTCCCCTACGGCTTCTTCGTGCTGGCCCGCCGTGAGGCGCGCACGCGTGCGGAGGCGGCGGAGCAGGAGCCGGCCGCGGAGTCGGAACCGGCCGCCGTCTGAAGCTCCCGGCCGCCCGAGGTTCCGGGGAGCGGTCCCGTCACTCCCCCGGCCCACCCCCTGGTTGGCCCTCCGCCCGGCAGGGAAACCGGCTCCCGTGGACCGACGCATCGAGGACTACGCGCTCATCGGCGACGAGCAGACCGCGGCCCTGGTCGGCCGGGACGGCTCCATCGACTGGCTGTGCCTGCCCCGCTTCGACTCGGCCGCCTGCTTCGCCAGGCTGCTGGGCGACGAGGACCACGGCCACTGGCGGATCGCCCCCGGCGGCGCCACGACCTGCACCCGGCGCGGCTACCGGCCCGACACCCTGGTCCTGGACACCGAGTGGGAGACCGCCGAGGGCACGGTCCGCGTCACCGACCTGATGCCCCAGCGCGAGCACGCGCCGGACGTCGTACGCATCGTCGAGGGCGTCAGCGGCCGTGTCACCGTGCACAGCACGCTCCGGCTCCGCTTCGACTACGGCTCCGTCATCCCGTGGATGCGCCGCTCCGGCGGCCACCGGGTCGCGGTCGCCGGCCCCGACTCGGTGTGGCTGCGCAGCGAACCGTCGGTACGGACCTGGGGCGAGGACTTCGGCACCCACTCGGAGTTCACCGTCGCGGAGGGCGAGCGGGTCGCGTTCGTGCTCACCTGGCATCCCTCGCACCAGCAGCGGCCACCGCTCGTGGACCCGTACGAGGCGCTGCGGTCCAGCGTGACCGACTGGCGGCGCTGGACCGCCCGCTGCACCTACGACGGCCCCCACCGGGACACGGTCGTGCGCTCCCTGATCACTCTCAAGGCGCTCAGCTACGCGCCGACCGGCGGCATCGTCGCCGCGGCCACCAGCTCGCTGCCCGAGGAGCTGGGCGGGGTGCGGAACTGGGACTACCGGTTCTGCTGGCTGCGCGACTCCACCCTGACCCTCGGCGCCCTGCTCGCCGCCGGCTACCACAAGGAGGCCGAGCGCTGGCGCGACTGGCTGGTACGCGCGGTCGCCGGCGACCCGGCGGACCTGCAGATCATGTACGGCCTCGCGGGCGAGCGCCGGCTGCCCGAGTTCGAACTGGACTGGCTGCCCGGCTTCGCCGGCTCCCGGCCGGTACGCGTCGGCAACGGCGCCGTCGACCAGCTCCAGCTGGACGTGTACGGCGAGGTGATGGACTCGCTGTCGCTGGCCCGCACCGCCGGTCTGCCCACCAAGCCGCACATGTGGGCCATCCAGTGCGCGCTGATGAAGTTCCTGGAGAAGGCCTGGCGGCAGCCGGACGAGGGCCTGTGGGAGGTGCGCGGCGGCCGGCGCCACTTCGTGCACTCCAAGGTGCTGGTGTGGGTGGCCGCGGACCGCGCGGTGCGGACCCTGGAGGACCACCCGGAGTTCAAGGGCGAGCTGATGGGGTGGCGGGCGCTGCGCGACGAGGTGCACCGGGAGGTGTGCGAGAAGGGGTTCGACCCGAAGCGCAACACCTTCACCCAGTACTACGGCTCGCGCGAACTCGACGCCTCCCTGCTGCTGATCCCGCGCGTCGGCTTCCTGCCCCCGGACGACCCCCGGGTGGTCGGCACGGTGGACGCCATCCGCGACGACCTGGGCCAGAACGGGTTCCTGCGCCGCTACGACACCGACGCGATCGGCGTCGACGGGATGCCGGGCGGCGAGGGCGCCTTCCTTGCCTGCTCGTTCTGGCTCGCGGACGCGCTGCACATGACGGGCCGCACCGACGAGGCGAAGGAACTGTTCGAACGGCTGGTGGGGCTGGTCAACGACGTGGGGCTGCTGTCCGAGGAGTACGACCCGGAGACCGGACGCCAGCTGGGCAACTTCCCGCAGGCGTTCAGTCACATCGGGCTGGTGAACACCGCCCTCACGCTCTTCGGCGGCGAGCAGGCAGGATAGGGACCATGGATCTTGGACTGAAGGACCGGGTGTACGTCGTCACCG
Source organism: Streptomyces sp. NPDC048291 (assembly GCF_043201715.1). Taxonomy (NCBI): domain Bacteria; kingdom Bacillati; phylum Actinomycetota; class Actinomycetes; order Kitasatosporales; family Streptomycetaceae; genus Streptomyces; species Streptomyces sp. NPDC048291. The sequence continues at coordinate 921,347 of NZ_JBICZC010000001.1, read as the reverse complement.
GAGCGACCCGCGGGCTGGGCCACGCGGCCGCGCGCGAGCTGGTCGCGGACGGGGCGAAGGTCGTGCTGACCGGACGGGACGAGAAGCGGGCCGCCGACGTGGCGGCCGAACTGGGACCGAACGCGGTGGGCGTGGCCGTCGACAACGCGGATCCGGCGGCGCCGGAGCGGCTGATCGCGACCGCGCGTGAGCGGTTCGGAGGGTTCGACGGGATCCTCGTGAGCGTCGGCGGGCCCGCGGCCGGGTTCGTCGCCGACAACACGGACGAGCAGTGGCAGGCCGCGTTCGAGTCGGTGTTCCTGGGGGCCGTACGGCTCGCCCGCGCGGCGGCGGCGGAACTGGGGGACGGCGGGGTCATCGGGTTCGTGCTGTCCGCGTCGGTGTACGAGCCGATTCCCGGGCTGACGATCTCCAACGGGCTGCGGCCGGGGCTGGCCGGGTTCGCCAAGTCGCTCGCCGACGAACTGGGGCCGCGCGGGATCCGGGTGGTGGGGCTGCTGCCGTCCCGGATCGACACGGACCGGGTGCGGGAGCTGGACGCCATGTCCGCCGACCCGGCGGCTACGCGGGCCGAGCACGAGGCGCGGATTCCGTTGCGCCGGTACGGGGCTCCGGAGGAGTTCGGGCGGGTGGGGGCGTTCCTGATGTCTCCGGCCGCTTCCTATCTGACCGGGATCATGGTGCCTGTGGACGGGGGGATGAGGCACGGGTTCTGACGGTCGGTGCTTTGGGCGCGGGTGGGTGGGGGCTGGTCGCGCAGTTCCCCGCGCCCCTAACAGAAGGGGCGCGTCCTCGGACGGGCGCTGTCAAGTCACCCTCTCCGCACGGTGTTTCACTGACGTCAGTCGGACCTCCGCGGGGAGTTTTTCAAGGGCCGCCGAGTCCCGGGCGTGTGTGAGGGCCTGAGCCGTGAGGTCGTTCAGGGCGTCCTCCGGGGCCACGTCCGGCTCCAGTTGGAGCCATACCCGTACCTGTGGTGCCGTGCGGGTGCCCCGCAGGACCGCCTGGGCGTGGGAGACGCCCGCCTGGTGGGCCGCGTCCGTGGCGAGGACGGTCTCCAGGGCCCGGCCGCGCAGCAGGGCGCTCTCGCCGTCCCCGGTGTCCACCAGGATCTCGGCCAGGCGGCGTCGGCGCAGTTGGGCGGTCAGCCACCAGAGAGCGAGCAGGAACAGGACGGCGAGTGCGGCCAGGGCCGTCGGCCACCACCAGCCCGCGGTGCGCCAGTGGGTGCGTTCGGCCTGGGTGAGCAGGACGTCGTGGCGGCCGTCGTGGATCCACCAGGACGGGGGCGGGGCGCCGAGGCCGACGGCCAGGACCGAGCCGCCGAGCGCGAGGAGCAGGAGGCCCGCGAGGGCGATCAGGACGCGGTTGACGGTGCCGAGCACGGCGTCACCCCTTCCGGCCGGGGCGGATCACGTGCAGGGTCAGCGCGGGCGGGCGGGCCAGCCCCATGGCGCGGATCGCGTCGGTCAGCGCCGCCTCCAGGTCGCCGCGCACCTCGTCGAGTTCGCGGAAGTGTGAGACGGCGAGGACGTGGGCGCGGGACCGGTGCAGTCGTACCCGCACCCGGCGCACGCCGGAGATCTCCATGGCCCGGTCGCGCAGCAGCAGGGCGGCCGCGTCACGGCGCAGCCCGGCGCGGACGTCGGGGTGGGTACGGCGCATGGGCAGCAGGCGCCGCAGGCCGGGTGTGACGGCCAGGGCCAGCAGCCACAGGCCGAGGGCGGTGGCGATGCCCGCGCCCACCAGGACCCAGGTGCCGTCCAGGGGCTGCGTCGCGAGTTGGCGGGCCAGTTCGCGGCGCCAGTGCATGGCGGGGTGGTGGGCTCGTACGGCGGCGATGTCGTACAGGAAGGCGCCCGCGGTCACCAGGACGAGCAGCGCGACCAGGGTGGCGGGGGCGCGGCGCGGGGACCAGAAGCGGGGCTCGCGGCCTGCCGTGGATGCGGCGGCCGGTGCCGGTGGCTTCTCGATGACCGGTGTCTGCTCCGTGCTCATCACGCCCTCCCCTGGGTCCGGGCCGGGTGCAGCCGTTCGACGTGGACGGCGACCTCCCGGACGTCCATGTCCACCAACGCGCCTACCCGCTCGACCACATGCCGACGCACGGCCGCGCACCGGGCGCCGATGTCGGACGGGTAGTCGAGTTCGAGGTGGACCCGGACGCGGGCCGTGTCGTGGTGGGTGACCACGGTGGCGTGCGGGGGTACGGCGTCCTTGGGGAGGGCGCCGAGCGCCTCGCGGGCCGCCTGCGCGGCGATCTTCGCCACCACCCGGTCGGCGATCCGGACGGCACCGCGCTCGCCGGGCGCCACGGCCGTCGGGGCGCCGCGTGTCCCACCGCTCGCGGAGGTCATCGCCGGCGGTCGCGCCGGTCGTCGCGGGTGCGGAAGAAGTCGCCGAGTTCGAGGTCCCCCTCCGCGAACCGGCCGACGACGAACCCGATGGCCCCGAGGGCCGCCACCAGCAGAAAGGCGCCGAACCCGCCGAAATACCCGGCGAAGCCCAGCGCCATGCCGGCGATCATGCCGACCACGGCCATGTTCATGGTGCGCTCCCCTCAGCGGTCCCGTCGGCGGTCCCGTCGGTGTTCCCGTCGGTGGTCACTGGAGCCGGGACTCCGGCTCCTCTTCCTCTTCCTCCGGAAGCTTCACATCACTCACCGCGATGTTGACCTCGACCACTTCGAGACCGGTCATGCGCTCCACGGCGGCGATCACGTTCTCCCGGACCGCGCGGGCCACGTCGGCGATCGACACGCCGTAGTCCACGACGATCTCCAGGTCCAGCGCGGTCTGCACCTCGCCGACCTCGGCCTTCACGCCCCGGCTCACGGACTTGGAGCCGCCGGGCACCCGGTCCCGCACGACGCCGAAGGTACGGGCGAGGCCGCTGCCCATCGCGTGCACGCCGACCACGTCCCGGGCCGCCAGTCCCGCGATCTTCTCCACGACCCCGTCGGCGATCGTCGTCCGTCCGCGGGTCGCCGGGTCACCGCCGCCGCGCCTGACGGTCTTCCGGGTCTGTACCGTCGGGTCCTTCTCGGGCTCCGCCGCCATCTCGGTCATCGCCGTGCGTCCCTTCCCGTCGTCGTCCTGCGACCACGGTACGTGCGGATGTCCTGTCGTGCCCCGAAGATGCGGCAGGCTGGAGCAATGACGGCGGACCGACGGACAGACACGGTACGGCACCTTCTGGGCTTCGGCAGGATCCTCCCGCTGGGCGGGTCGCAGGAAGGGGCGTGGCTCGCGGAGGCGGCGGCGGACGCGGTGCTGCGGCGGGCGGCGGCCGGGGTGGCGGGGGTGCGGCTGGGTGCGGTGCGGATCGCCCCGGCGGATCCGGCGGAGGTGACGGAGGCCGTCGTACCGGCGCCGCCCGGGGCGGTACCGCCGGGGCCGCTGCGGCTGTCGGCGGACTTCGCGGCGACGGCGGCCGAGCCCCTGCCGGCGACGGCGACCCGGCTGCGCCGGGCACTGGCGGCGACCGCGGAGCGGCTCGGGCTGACGGTGACCGAGGTCGACCTGCGGGTCACCGACCTGCTGGAGGAGGAGACGGTGGAGCCGGACGCGGTACGTGCGCCCCGGCCGCCGTCCGTCCGGGAGGGGACGGATCCCGACGGCGCCCGGGTGACGGCGGCGGCGCTGGCGGTGCCGGGGGTGGCCCGGGTGACGGGGGCACTGAGCCGGGAGGTCCACTTCGACACCGCGCTGCCGCGCCGGCACGTGCGCGTGGAAGTGGCCCTGACTGACGACCCACGGGCCGTGGAGGTGGCCCGACAGGTCCGTACGGCGGTCGGCGAGGCGCTGGGCGATCAGCCAACGGTGGCTGTACTGGTGACAAGCGTCGCCTGAAACGCGCCCCTTCAGGGGCGTGGGGAACAGCGCGACCAGCCCCCACCGGCCCGCGGTGGACTACTCGCCGACCCCCGCAAGGTCCCGCAGCCGCCGAGCCTGCGCCTGCCGCTCCGCGGCCCGCTGCTCGTCGTACGTACGACCACTCGCACCCCGCAGCAGCGCCTTGGTCTCCACCACCGCATCCCGCGGCGCAGCCAGCAGCGCCCCGGCCAGGTCCCGTACCGCCGCGTCGAGTTCGCCCGCCGGCACGGCGACGCTCGCCAGTCCGGAGGACACCGCCTCCTCGGCCTGGACATAGCGGCCGGTCGCGCAGATCTCCAGCGCGCGGGCGTAGCCCACCAGGGAGACGAGCGGGTGGGTGCCGGTCAGGTCGGGCACCAGCCCGAGGCTCGTCTCGCGCATCGCGAACTGCACGTCGTCCGCGACGACGCGCAGGTCACAGGCGAGGGCCAGCTGGAAGCCGGCCCCGATGGCGTGCCCCTGCACGGCGGCGATCGACACGATGTCGCTCTGCCGCCACCAGGTGAACGCCTCCTGGAATTCGGCGATGGACGCGTCGAGTGCGGCGTCGTCGCGGCGTGCGAGCTCGATGAAGGTCGGCTCGCCCGGGATCCCCTCCGGCGTGAACATCTGCCGGTCGAGGCCCGCGGAGAAGGACTGCCCCTCACCGCGCAGCACGACGACCCGGACCGACCCCGGCAGCGACCGCCCGGCCTCTGCCAACGCCCGCCACAGTGCGGGGCTCTGGGCGTTGCGCTTGGCCGGGTTGGTCAGCGTCACCGTGGCGAGCGCGTCGTCGACGGTGAGCCGTACGCCGTCCTTGTCGAGAACAGGAGCGAGGTCCTGGTCGGGCGAAGCCATGGGGCGCCTCCGATGTGTGCGGTCATCACGCAATGCCGTACGGCATGCCAAGTGACTGCACAGTAACCACCCGGTCGATCAGCCGACCGACCGGGTGGCCACCATCGAAGCCGATGGGCCGCCCGGGGTCAGGACGCGGCTTTCTTGCCCCGCGTCGCCCCGCCACGCCCACGCAGCGTGACACCCGACTCGCTGAGCATCCGGTGGACGAAGCCATACGAGCGGCCGGTTTCCTCGGCCAGTGCCCGAATGCTCGCACCGGAGTCGTACTTCTTCTTCAGGTCTGCCGCGAGCTTGTCGCGCGCGGCGCCGGTAACCCGGCTGCCCTTCTTCAGAGTCTCGGCCACCCGTGCCTCCTCATGGGAAGTGCGCTCTGGTCCCCTCATGATCACCCCTCCGGGGCGTGATGGCCACCCATTCGGCAAGGTCCGTGAGACATCGTTGTGACGACAGGAGCGCATCCCCACATACGGAATCTGTGATTCCGTCACGGGCCGTCCGTGCGGCCGAACGGGTTCTTCCGGGAAGTGCCAGGTCAGACATACAAAGCGGCCGATCCCTTGTCGACAAAGGGATCGGCCGCGAAATCGATGTAGGACACACCTCGATACGAGGAGATCTCACACAGATGGTGGATCACCGATAGGCCGAATGATCCATAGCCAGTGGATCAGGCATTCGATCAAGCGAGGGCGACGAGATCCGCGTAGTCCGCGCCCCACAGGTCCTCGACGCCGTCGGGGAGCAGGATGATCCGCTCCGGCTGGAGTGCCTCGACGGCGCCCTCGTCGTGGGTGACGAGGACGACCGCGCCCTTGTAGGTGCGCAGGGCGCCGAGGATCTCCTCGCGGCTGGCGGGGTCGAGGTTGTTGGTCGGCTCGTCCAGGAGCAGGACGTTCGCGGCGGAGACGACCAGGGTGGCGAGGGCGAGGCGGGTCTTCTCGCCGCCGGAGAGGACACCGGCCGGCTTGTCGACGTCGTCGCCGGAGAACAGGAACGAGCCCAGCACCTTGCGGACCTCGACGAGGTCCATGTCGGGGGCCGACGAGCGCATGTTCTCCAGGACCGTGCGGTCCGGGTCCAGGGTCTCGTGCTCCTGCGCGTAGTAGCCGAGCTTGAGGCCGTGCCCCTCGACGACCTCGCCGGTGTCGGGCTGCTCGACACCGCCGAGAAGGCGCAGCAGGGTGGTCTTGCCGGCGCCGTTGAGGCCGAGGATGACGACCCGGGAGCCCTTGTCGATGGCCAGGTCGACGTCGGTGAAGATCTCCAGCGAGCCGTACGACTTCGACAGGCCCTCGGCGGTCAGCGGGGTCTTGCCGCAGGGCGCCGGCTCCGGGAAGCGCAGCTTGGCGACCTTGTCGGAGACGCGGACGGCGTCCAGGCCGGCCAGCAGCTTGTCGGCGCGCTTGGCCATGTTCTGCGCGGCGACCGTCTTGGTGGCCTTGGCGCGCATCTTGTCGGCCTGCGAGTGCAGCGCGGCGGCCTTCTTCTCGGCGTTGGCGCGCTCGCGCTTGCGGCGCTTCTCGTCGGCCTCGCGCTGCTGCTGGTAGAGCTTCCAGCCCATGTTGTAGACGTCGATCTGGGAACGGTTGGCGTCCAGGTAGAAGACCTTGTTGACGACCGTCTCGACCAGGTCGACGTCGTGGGAGATCACGATGAAGCCGCCGCGGTAGGTCTTCAGGTAGTCGCGCAGCCAGACGATCGAGTCCGCGTCGAGGTGGTTGGTCGGCTCGTCCAGCAGCAGCGTGTCCGCGTCCGAGAACAGGATCCGGGCCAGCTCGATACGGCGGCGCTGACCGCCGGAGAGCGTGTGCAGGGGCTGGCCGAGCACCCGGTCGGGCAGGTTGAGCGCGGCGGCGATGGTGGCGGCCTCGGCCTCGGCGGAGTACCCGCCCTTGGTGAGGAACTCGGTCTCCTGGCGCTCGTACTGCCTCAGCGCCTTCTCGCGGGTGGTGCCCTGGCCGTTGGCGATGCGCTGCTCGTTCTCCCGCATCTTGCGGATCAGGACGTCGAGGCCGCGCGCCGAGAGGATGCGGTCGCGGGCGAGGACGTCGAGGTCGCCGGTGCGCGGGTCCTGCGGGAGGTAGCCGACCTCGCCGGAGCGGGTGACGGTGCCCGCGGCGGGGATGCCGTCCCCGGCCAGCACCTTGGTGAGGGTGGTCTTGCCGGCGCCGTTGCGGCCGACCAGGCCGATGCGGTCGCCCTTGGCCACGCGGAAGGTGGCGCTTTCGATGAGGATGCGGGCACCGGCGCGCAGCTCGATACCGGAGGCGGAGATCACGGACAGACTCCAGGGCGTACGGATAGTGACGGGTGGGCGGCTGAGGACGTTCCCGCCGTCTAATGCGCGAGGAGAATGGCCATGGGCCAAGTCTAACGGGGCGGCGCAAGCGCTTTTTCGGTGCGCGGGTGTTCGGGGCGGCCCGCGCGGGGCGGTTCGTTGCCCAGCGGGGTGCGGTGCGGAGCGATTCCGCCCAGGTCGTCCACGGCGACGAGCTGCGCGGTCCAGGCGCCGTCCGCGCACGGCTGGGCGACGAGCAGGGCGTGGCCGTGACGTACGGCACGTTCGGGGCGGAACGCGCAGCCCGCGCGGGCGGGCAGCACCCAGCGCAGGTCGCCGTCGGCGGTGCGGTACGCGGCGATGCGGGACGGGGTGACGACGGCGAGGATGCCGCGGCCCAGGGGGCGCAGGACGCCGGCGCCGCCCCGGGCGCGCAGCCAGTCGGTGGCCGCGGGCAGGGCGCGGTGCCAGCGCACGGAGCGGCCGTCGGTGTCGGTGACGAGCCCGTCGTCCCAGACGGTGATCGCCTGCCCGCGCGTGGGCAGCACGCTGAGCGGGCGCCGCCCCACGCGCGCGTACCGCCAGCGCAGGGTCCGCCCGTCGTACGCCTCGACGGCGCCGCCACGCGCGCGTGCGGTGGGCGCGGGCGGTCCGGAGGTGAGGTGGTCGCCGTAGGGGGCGGGGCGGATCTCGTGGGCGGCGGCGAGGAGCCCGGCCGCGAGGAGCAGGGCGAGGGCGAGGAGGCGCTTGACGGGTCTGCGGGCGGGAGGCGTCTCAGGGAAGGCACCGGGCGGCCGGTGCGGGAGGGGGGCCGGAGACCGCTCCCGGCAGGCCGCCGCGGACTGCTCCAGGAGTGCCCCGGCGTCGGACGGCCCGGTTCTCCTGTGGTGCGGGACGGCCACCTCTTCCCCCTTCGGCGCCCGGCCGGGCGCCCCTGTGCCACGCGTCAGGCGCAGAGCGTAGCCACGCCCGCGACGGGCGGGCGGGCGTGACGCGGAGGCGGGGCGGGACGTCGCCCGTTCGGGCGTCGGACCGGACATCGACGCGAAGTGGCGGCGCGGATGGCGCAAGGTGGTGGTGGGGGACGGTGCGAGCGGAAGGCGGTGCCCCATGCAGTTCGACGACGACGCGAACCTGGACACCTCCGAGGTGCAGGATGCCCGGGGCAGCCGGATCCCGGGCGGGAGGAAGACCGTCGGCGGCGGTCTGGTCGGTCTGATCGCGCTGCTCCTCGCCCTGTTCCTCGGGATCGGCCCGGACCAGCTGGGGCTCTCCTCCGGGGACAGCTCGCCCGCACCCGCCTCCTCCTCGCTGGCGCAGGTGCAGCAGAGCTGCCGCACCGGAAAGGACGCGAACACCAAGGAGGACTGCCGGATCGTGGCGGTGGTCAACAGCGTGCAGGACTACTGGACGCAGGAGTTCCGGCGCCGCCACGGCACCTACACCGCCGCCCCCACCGTCTTCTTCAGCGGGCGGGTCGGCACCGCGTGCGGGACGGCGACCTCGGCGGTCGGGCCCTTCTACTGCCCCGGCGACCGGAGGGTCTATCTGGACCTCGGCTTCTTCGACGAGCTGCGGTCCAAGTTCGGCGCGAGCGGCGGGCCGTTCGCGCAGGCGTACGTCGTGGCGCACGAGTACGGGCACCACGTGCAGGACCTGATGGGCACGTTGAGCAGGTCGCAGTCCAACATGACCGGGGCGAACGGCAATGCGGTGCGGGTGGAGCTACAGGCCGACTGCTACGCCGGGGTGTGGGCGCACCACGCCACGACCACGAAGGACGAGTCGACCGGCCGGCCGCTGATCACCAGTCTGACGGCCGCGGACATCCGGGACGGGCTGGACGCGGCGGCGGCCGTGGGCGACGACCGGATCCAGGAGCGGTTCCAGGGGCGGGTGACGCCGGAGACATGGACGCACGGGTCGGCCGAGCAGCGCCAGCAGTGGTTCTACCAGGGCTACCGGACCGGCGACATGGCGCGCTGCGACACCTTCCGATGACCGGCCGACCTGCAACGACGTTACGGTCTGGGGGCGTTGTCAGTGCCGGGTGCGAGACTGGGGACCAGGCCGGAACGACGGCCTTCGGGGGACCGACGCACGAGGGAGTGATCGGGATGGTGGGCACGAGTGGCGGGCGGCCGAGCATCTATCCGTCGCTGCTGTACACGGACGCGAAGGCGGCGATCAAGCAGCTGACGGAGGCCTTCGGCTTCACCGAGCTGTCGGTGTACGAGGGCGAGGACGGCATGGTGCTCCACGCCGAACTGGTGCAGGGCAACGGCGCGATCATGCTGGGCTCCAGGGGCCGCGGCGGCCGGTTCGACGCGGCGATGGAGGGCGGCGGCCCGACCGGGGTGTACATCGTCGTGGACGACGTCGACGCGCACCACCAGCGCGCCGTCGACCACGGCGCCGAGATCCTGATGCCCCCGACCGACCAGGACTACGGTTCGCGTGACTACATGGCCCGCGACGTCGAGGGCAACATCTGGAGCTTCGGCACGTACGCCCCGGAGATAGCCGGCTGACCCGCCGGGCAGCCCCTAAGCGGGTCCAGCGCCCCGAAGGGGCACGGGGAACTGCGCTGCCGGCCACGACGGTGCCGCGGTTGGCAGCGGGCATGTCGCGGCACTTCCAGCGGCGTGCCTAGCCGCCGGTGTGCACCTGGAAGGCGGCCCGGCGGACGGCTTTGGCGAGGGCCGGGTCGGGGTGGGCGGCGGCGAGGGCGACCAGGACCTGCACGGTGCGCGGGTGGCCGACGGCGCGCACCTCGTCGAGCAGCGCGGGGACGGTGGGCTGCAGCGCCGACTCCAGGTGGCGGACGAGCAGCGGGGCCTCGCCGTGGTCGGCGACCGCGGCGGCCGTGTCCACCCAGAGCCAGGTGGCCTCTTCCCGGGTGAGCACCTCGTGGGCGTCCTCGGGGTCGACCCCGTCGTGCTCGGCCAGCCACAGCAGGGCGTAGGGCCGCAGCGTCGGCTCGTCGACGACCGCGCGGACGTCCGGTTCGGCGGGGGCGCCGACGACGCGCAGCGCCTCGAAGGCGAGGCCGCGCAGCAGGGCGTCCTCGCCACGGGCGGCGTCGACGAGTTCGGTGACGGCGCCGCCGACGGGCCGGGCGGCGAGCCAGGCGCGGTACTCGGCGCGGGCCGCGTTGGGCCGCAGCTGGGCGCAGCCGCGCAGCATCTCCTCGGCGGCGACCTCGATGTTCCCGGCGGGGCTCTGCGCGGCGACGCAGATCTGCTCCAGTTTGACCCAGACCGCCCAGCTGCCCAGCGGGGTGAGGGTGGCCTGGCCGTCGCCGTAGGTCAGCGCGCCGACGGAGGCGAGCGCGTGCAGGGCCCAGTCGAGGAGGGGGGCGAGCTCCGCCTCGTCGGCGGGGGCCGGGTCCTCGGCCGGGGCAAGCTCCGCCGGGTCGGCGGCGGCGGAGCGCACGGCGGCGAGGGGCCGGGCGGTCCCGGTGCCGTTCTCCGTGCCGTAGGGGACCTCGCAGCGCTCGGTGCGCAGTTCCGTGACCCGCTGTCCCAGCAGGTCCAGGAGCTGCTCGACCGGGACGGGACCGGCGGACAGCTGGAGGAAGGAGAGCACCTGGGGCATGGCCGAGACGACCTCGGCGACGGCCGCGGGCTCGAACTCGGCGGGCTCCGGGTGGGCCAGCGACCAGGCGTCGAAGAGGGCGACCCAGCCACGCAGCACGGCGCTGTCGTCGCGGTCCCAGGCGCGCAGGCGCCAGCCGGGACGCGCGCTGTCGCCGTGCACCTCGACCAGACCGGCGAGGCGGGCGGTGTCCCAGTCGGCGCGGACCTGAGCGGCGGTCAGGCCCAGGTCGTCGGACGCGCGTTCGGCGGACGCCTCGGAGAGGGTGGCCTTGCCGTCGGCGGTCGCGCCGTCGCTGCCGGGCCCGAGGGCGGTGTCCGCCCAGTGGGCGACGCGGGCCGCGCCGGCCAGGCCGGAGCGAGCCATTCTGGCCAGCTCGGCGGGGGCCGGGGTGCCCTCGGGCGGGCGGGGTGCGGGGCGGCGCGCGGGCCGCTGGTTCATCGCTCGGGGGGCGGCGGCCAGGGGTCGCGTTCGGACGAGTCGAAGCCTTGAGTCGCGCGGGATACGGGACGTCACGGGTGCAGTCTTCCGGTTGACGGTCCGAAAACCCAAACGGAATGTCACGGCGGGCGACGGGGCTGGCCAACGCACGGGGTGCGAGGGGAGGCGAGGAGACATGTTCAGGCCAGTGGTACGGCGTTAAACGGAACCTCCGGAACCGGCTGGGACCGGGGGTTCCGACTCGGGGCGGAGAGCCGCCGGGGACAGGAGGGGAAGGACCAGCGGGTGCGGGAAGAATCACATCGGGCCCCTCGGAGGTGCCCGATGTGAGGTACCGAAGTGAGGTGCCGATGTGAGGTACCGATCGGTGCTGCCGACGGGTGCCGGGGCGGGCTCGTCCGGGGGCGCACGCGCCGGAGCGCGTCACATCAGGGGCGTGAGGAACCGGCGCAGCCGCTCCTCGTACTCCTCCGGGTCGGGGTTCCACATCGCGCCGTGCGGGGCGTCCGGGACGGTGTGCAGGGCGACCAGGTCGGGGCGGCGCTCGGCGAGGCGGCGGGAGTACACCCAGGGGGCCACGGTGTCGTCGGGGCCGTGCACGATCAGGGTGGGCACGGTGAGCCGGTCCGGGTCGAGGGGGTCCGCGGTGTGGTCGGCGTGCAGGCCGGCGCGGCCCTGGGCGGCGCGTACCGCGAGCGGCAGCAGGGGCTCGGGGGTGTGCCGGGCCTGGGCGAGGGCGCGCAGGGTGGCCTCCCAGCTGAGTACCGGGGAGTCCAGGACGAGGCCGGAGATCCGTTCGCGCAGTGCGGAGTGGGCGGCGGCGCGCAGCGCCATGGTGGCGCCGGTGGACCAGCCGTGCAGGACGACGCGGCGGGCGCCGTAGCGGACGGCGTAGCGGATCGCCGCGTCCAGGTCGCGCCACTCGCTCTCGCCGAGGTGGTTCAGGCCGTCCGGTGGGCGCGGGGCGCCGAGGTCGCCGCGGTAGGCGAGGGCGAGGACCGGCAGGCGGCGGGCGTGCAGGAAGGCCATGACGTTCATGGGGTGCTCGCGGGTGGTGCCGAGGCCGTGCACCGCGATCACCCAGGTGTCGCGGTGGCCGGGCACGAACCAGGCGGGCAGCGGGCCGAGTTCGCCGGGGAGGTCGATGTCGGCGTACTCCAGGCCGAGGGCGGTGCCCGGGTTGCCGACGTGGACGTTGGCGGTGAGCCAGGCCCGGTCGCCGGTCTCGAAGGTGCCGTGGGTCACCCGCTCCAGCCGCCGTACGACGGTGTCGGCGGTGTCCGCGGCGGCCTGGAGGACGGCGCCGACGACCGCGTGCGAGCCGTCCCCGGCCAGGCCGTAGGTGCCGGGGCGCAGCGAGGCGAGGTCACGGGTGAGGGTGATGCGGCCGGCCGCGGTGCCGTGCACGGTGAGCCGGGGCTCGGTGGGCAGGGGGCGGCCGGGCGGTGCCTTCAGCGCGGCGTCACTGGCGAACCGCCCCGCGGCCACACCGGCCGCACCGGCGGCGAGTACGGCACCGACGGCAGCGGCCGTGACTTTGACTGGGCGCACCTGTCCAGTGTCGGGGCGGAGCGGGTCGGCGGCCAGTGGAGGCGGGGGCGGTGGGGGTGGCGGTGGGGGTGGCGGTGGGGGCGAGGGTGGTGAAGGCGAGGGCAGGGGCGGGGGGTCCGCCTCCGTTCACTTCTCCTTCTGCCCGTAGCCGCGGAGCCGCTCGCCCACCTCCGCCACCTGTGCCGGGGAGAGCAGGCTCGGGGCCAGGCCGGGCACCGAGGACGCCGCCAGCCACAGGCGGCACATCCACTCCAGCTGGGCGGTGCGGTCGTAGGCCTGGGTCAGGGTGGTGCCGTAGGTGATCGTGCCGTGGTTCTGGAGGAGGCAGCCGGAGCGGTCGGCGAGGGCGCGGAGCATGTTCTCGGCCAACTCGTCGGTGCCGTACGTCGCATACGGGGCAACCCGGACCGCGCCGCCGAGCGCTGCGGACATGTAGTGGATCGCCGGCAGCTCGGGGACGAGCGTCGAGACGGCCGTGGCGTGCACGGCGTGGGTGTGGACGACGGCCCGGGCGTCGGTGCTGCCGTAGATCGCGAGGTGCATCGGCAGTTCGCTGGTCGGGACCAGGGTGCCGAGGACCTGGCGGCCGGCGAGGTCCACGCCCGTCACGTCGTCCGGGGTGAGCCGGTCGTAGGGCACGCCCGACGGCGTGACCAGCACGGTGTCGCCGACGCGGACCGAGACGTTGCCGGAGGTGCCGACGACCAGTCCGTCGGAGACCGTGCGGCGGGCGGCGTCGACGAGTTCGAGCCAGGCGTCCGCCTCCGCCGCGCGTACATCCCGCCTTCGCGGCTCCGACACACCTTGTGCGCCGGCCCGTCCATCCCGTCCGTCACGCTCGTCGCGCCGCTGCTCAGCCATGGCCCGATCCTGCCAGGCGGGGCTCCAACGGGCCTGCACGGCTGGGCACTTTAGGCCGGACGTCCCGAATCCTGTAGAGCGCAAACCACCGCAAAGAGTTCCATTTCCAGGCTTGGCCGAAGATCGCCGAGGATACGCCGATCTTCCAATAATCTCTGGACGATTTTTCGTACACGTCGCCATTCCGGGGGGAAACATGGCCCGTGACCGTATTCCGCCGTCCCACGACCGCCACCGCCGGCGCCGCCGCCACGCCCGCGCCCTCGCGGCGGCCGTGGCGGCGCTCGCCCTCGCGGGCACCGCGACCGCGTTCACCGGGACACCGGCGTCCGCGGCGAGCCTGCCGAAGGGGCACGACGTCTCCTCGCACCAGAAGAACGTCGACTGGCCGAGCGCCAGGACGAAGGGCGCCAGGTTCGTCTACATCAAGGCCACCGAGTCCACCACCTACCGCAACCCGTACTTCGACCAGCAGTACAACGGCTCACGCCAGGCGGGGATCAGGCGGGGCGCGTACCACTTCGCCCTGCCGGACAAGTCGTCGGGCGCCCGGCAGGCCGCGTACTTCGTGAGCCACGGCGGCACCTGGACGGCGGACGGCTGGACGCTGCCGCCCGCGCTCGACGTCGAGTACAACCCGTACGACAAGAAGCACAGGTGCTACGGACTGAGCACCTCCCGGATGGTCCAGTGGATCAGGTCCTTCAGCGACGAGCTGAAGCGGGAGACGGGCCGGCGGCCGGTGATCTACACGACCACGAACTGGTGGAACCTCTGCACCGGCGGCAGCGGCGCGTTCGCCGCCGACCACGCGCTGTGGATCGCCCGGCACGGCTCGGCGGACGCCGGGACGCTGCCGGCCGGATGGTCGTCGTGGACCTTCTGGCAGTACGACAACAGCGGCAGCCTGCCGGGTGACCAGAATCTCTTCAACGGGTCGGCGGGCCGACTGAAGGCGTTCGCCCTGGGCCTGTAGCCAAGCGGCGACCGGGCCGCCGGGCCGGAACCGGGACGGCGGCCTCACCCCACTCCGCGCACACCCACCCCGATATCGATCTCATACACCACCAAGACCGCCCCAGTTCACCTTCCGTTCATCCAGGTTGCCTACGGTCCAACAGCCAATGACCTCGAAAGATTGCCTGGGTAAATGGAAAACTTCTCGCTGATCCTCGCGATTGTGGTGATCACCGCACTCGCGTTTGATTTCACGAACGGTTTCCACGACACCGCCAACGCGATGGCCACCACCATCTCGACCGGTGCGCTCAAGCCCAAGATCGCGGTGGCCATGTCCGCCGCGCTCAACCTGGTGGGCGCCTTCCTGTCGGTGGAGGTCGCCAACACGATCTCCAAGGGTCTCGTCGACGAGAACGGCATTCGTCCCGAGGTCATCTTCGCCGCCCTCGTCGGCGCCATCCTCTGGAACCTGGTGACCTGGCTGGTGGGCCTGCCGTCCAGTTCCTCGCACGCCCTCATGGGCGGTCTGATCGGCGCCACCGTCGCCTCCGCCGGCTTCGGCGCGGTCCACGGCGACGTGCTCGTCACCAAGGTCCTGCTGCCGGCGGTCGCCGCCCCCGTCGTCGCGGGCCTCGCGGCGGCGCTCTCCACGCGCCTCTCCTACAGGCTCTCGAAGAACGCCGAGGACGAGGCCACCCGCAAGGGCTACCGTGCCGGCCAGATCGCCTCCGCCGGCCTGGTCTCGCTCGCGCACGGCACCAACGACGCGCAGAAGACGATGGGCATCATCACCCTCGCGCTGATCGCGGGCGGTTCCATCGCTCCCGGCTCGAACCCTCCCACCTGGGTCATCCTCTCCGCCGGCCTCGCCATCGCGCTCGGCACCTACATCGGCGGCTGGCGGATCATCCGCACCATGGGCACCGGCCTGACCGACCTCCAGCCACAGCAGGGCTTCGCCGCCCAGACCAGCGCGGCCACCGCCATCCTGGCCTCCTCCCACCTCGGCTTCTCGCTCTCCACCACGCACGTCGTCTCCGGTTCCGTGATGGGCGCGGGCCTCGGCCGCAGGGGCGGGACGGTCCGCTGGTCCACCGCGACCCGCATGATGGTCGCCTGGGTGCTCACGCTCCCGGCCGCCGCGCTGGTCGGCGCGCTGGCCGAGTCCGTGACGGACCTCGGCGACTGGGGCACGGCGGTCGTCGCCGTCTTCCTCGTGGCCTCCAGCGCCGCGATCTGGAAGCTCTCCCGCCGCGAGGTCGTGGACAGCGGCAACGTCGTCGCCGCCGCGGAGCCGGCCGGCGTGGTGACCACGGCGATCGCCGCCGTGACCCCGCCGCCCGTGGGCACGGCCACGGTCGCGGAGGACCTCACCGCCACGATCCCCTCCCCCGCCCCGGCCGCTCCCGCGGCCGACCCGGCCGCCACCGTCTGACCCCGAGGAAGAAGCGACATGAACATCGACTGGGCAGCCATCGGCTCCGTCTTCGGCGTCAGCCTCGTGGCCACCGTGGGACTGGTGGCCCTCTTCACCCTCGGCATCAAGGGCCTCTCCGCCCGCGAACGCGCCACCGCCCAGGGCGACTCCGCGGCCCTGGCCGTGACCGCCGCCTACCTCTGCTTCGCCGGCTGCGCGGCCGCCGTGGCGTACGGCATCCACCTGATCGTGGCGAAGGCCTGACACAAGAGGGCCCGGCACAAGCAGGCCTGACACACGAGGGCCTGACACAAAGGGCCTCGTCGGCGCCTCGAAGGCTCCTCTCCGTCCGGACGGAGAGGAGCCTTCCGCATGCCCCACAGGCCCCGCCGGACAACCGGTGTGGGCCTTCCCACACACTCCCCTCGCAGGTCAAAGGCAAGTTGACGGGTCTTCCGGGGGCGTGGTGGACTTCCGGAGCCATGTACGGCGGCAAGGGAGGAAGCCGGTGTGAATCCGGCGCGGTCCCGCCACTGTCACCGGGGTAGCAATCCCCCGGAAGCCAGGAACTCCCACCGCCGGTCTCGTCGAACCAGGGCGTGGACACCCTGAGTGAGGACATAACGCCATGCGCGGCTGCCGATCGAGGTCGAGTACCCGGCCCGTCCCCGACCCCGTCGCCGACCCCTCGGCCGGCTGAGCCGATGGGTGCCGATCGCGTCTTCGCGTACGGCGCCGCCGCCGGCCTACTCGGTGATCTGCTGCTCGGCGATCCTCGCCGAGGGCATCCGGTCGCCGTGTTCGGACGGGCGGCCGGAGCCGTGGAGCGGGTGCTGTGGCGGGACCACCGCGGGTGGGGCGCGCTGCACACCGCGGTGTGCGCCGGCGGCGCCGTGGCGCTGGGCGCCGTGGCCCAGCGGGTCGTACGGCCGTCCGCCGCCGCGTCCGTCGCTCTCACCGCCGCTGCCACCTGGGCCGTGGTCGGGGGTACTTCGCTCGCGCGCGAGGCCCGTGGCATCGGGCGGGCCCTGGAGGCCGGCGACGTCGAGGCGGCCCGCGCCCGGCTGCCGCATCTGTGCGGACGGGATCCGCAGGCCCTGGACGCCGACGGGATCGCGCGGGCGGTCGTGGAGTCCGTCGCCGAGAACACGAGCGACGCGGTCGTGGGCGCGCTGGTGTGGGGAGCCGTGGCCGGCGTCCCCGGGCTGGTGGGGTTCCGGGCCGTCAACACCCTGGACGCGATGGTGGGTCACAGGTCGGCCCGGTACCGGCGGTACGGGTGGGCCTCCGCGCGGCTGGACGACGTGGCCGGCTGGCCGGGGGCGCGGCTCACCGCCGTACTGGCCGCGGCGGCCGGGGACGACCCGCGGGGGGCCGTACGGGCCTGGCGGGCCGATGCCGTGAAGCATCCGAGTCCCAACGCCGGGCCCGTGGAGGCGTCGTTCGCGGGGGCGTTGGGGGTGCGGCTCGGGGGGACGTTGTCGTACGGGGGCCGGGTCGAGCACCGGCCGGTGCTGAACGGGGAGGGGCGGGCCGTGGAAGTCGCGGACATCGAGCGGGCGGTGTGGTTGTCGCGGCGGGTGGGGTGGCTGGCGTTGGGGGTGGGCGCGGCCGGGGCGCTGCTGCGCGGATCGCTCCGGGGCAGGGCGTCATGAACAACGGAGGCCTCCTCGTCGCAGGTACCACCTCCGACGCCGGGAAGAGTGTCGTCACCGCCGGTATCTGCCGGTGGCTGGTGCGGCAGGGTGTGAAGGTCGCGCCGTTCAAGGCGCAGAACATGTCGCTCAACTCCTTCGTCACGCGCGAAGGAGCCGAGATCGGGCGGGCGCAGGCCATGCAGGCGCAGGCCTGCCGGGTGGAGCCGACCGCGCTGATGAACCCCGTGCTGCTCAAGCCCGGCGGCGAGCAGAGCAGTCAGGTCGTGCTGCTCGGCAAGCCGGTCGGCGAGCTGAGCGCGCGTGGCTACCACGGCGGGCGGCAGCAGAAGCTGCTCGGGACCGTGCTCGACTGTCTCGCCGAGTTGCGGGGCACGTATGACGCGGTGATCTGTGAGGGGGCCGGCAGTCCGGCGGAGATCAACCTGCGCCGGACCGACATCGTGAACATGGGGATCGCCCGGAACGCCGGGCTGCCCGTGCTCGTGGTCGGGGACATCGACCGCGGCGGTGTCTTCGCCTCCTTCTTCGGGACCGTCGCGCTGCTCTCGCCGGAGGACCAGACCCTCGTCGCCGGGTTCCTCGTCAACAAGTTCCGCGGGGACGTCTCCCTGCTGGAGCCGGGCCTCGACATGCTCCACGGGCTCACCGGGCGGCAGACCTACGGCGTCCTGCCCTTCCGGCACGGCCTCGGGATCGACGAGGAGGACGGGCTGCGGGTGTCCCTGCGCGGGACCGTGCGCGAGTCGAACACCGCCCCGCCCGTGGGCGATGACGTGCTGCGGGTCGCCGTCTGTGCGATCCCCCTGATGTCCAACTTCACGGACGTGGACGCGCTGGCCGCCGAACCGGGCGTCGTGGTGCGGTTCGTGGACCGGCCGGAGGAGCTGGCCGACGCCGACCTCGTCATCGTCCCCGGCACCCGGGGCACGGTCCGCGCCCTGGAGTGGCTGCACGAGCGGGGGCTCGCGGAGGCGCTCCGCAGGCGCGCTGCCGAAGGGCGGCCCGTGCTCGGCGTCTGCGGCGGCTTCCAGATCCTCGGGGAGCACATCGAGGACGAGGTCGAGAGCCGGCGGGGGCGGGTGGAGGGTCTCGGGGTGCTGCCTCTGAGGGTGCGGTTCGCCCCCGAGAAGATCCTCACCCGGCCGGAGGGGACGGCACTCGGCGAGCGGGCCGAGGGGTACGAGATCCATCACGGGGTCGCCGAAGTCACCGGAGGCGAACCCTTCCTGGACGGCTGCCGGGTCGGGCAGACCTGGGGCACGCACTGGCACGGCTCGCTGGAGTCGGACGGTTTCCGCCGGGCCTTCCTGCGCGAGGTGGCGGCCGCCGCGGGCCGCCGGTTCGTGCCGGCCCCCGACACCTCGTTCGCCGCGCTGCGCGAGGAGCAGCTCGACCGGCTCGGCGACCTGATCGAACAACACGCGGACACGGACGCGCTCTGGCGGCTCATCGAGTCGGGCGCGCCGCAAGGACTGCCTTTCATTCCACCGGGAGCGCCCGCATGAGCACTGTGCTGTTGTTGTCGACCGCCGACACCGATCTGCTGGCGGCCCGGGCCGCCTCCGGTGCCGACTACCGGATCGGCAATCCGACGCGCGTCGACGTCGCGGAGGAGCTGCCCGCGCTGATCGCGGGCGCGGACATCGCCGTCGTACGGCTGCTCGGCGGCAAGCGGGCCTGGGAGGACGGGCTCGCCGCGCTGAAGGCCGCCGGGATCCCGACCGTGCTGCTCGGCGGCGAGGCGGTGCCGGACGCCGAGCTGATGGCGGAGTCGTCGGTGCCGGCGGGTGTGGTCGCCGAGGCCCTCAGGTACCTCGTCGAGGGCGGCCCCGCCAACCTCACCGAGCTGGCCCGGTTCCTCTCCGACACCGTGCTGCTCACCGGCGAGGGGTTCGTCGAGCCGGGGAAGATGCCGGAGTACGGCGTGCACGGCGCGCGTACCCGGGAGAGCGGCCGGCCGACCGTCGGAGTGCTCTTCTACCGGGCCCACGAACTGAGCGGCAACACCGGCTTCGTGGACACCCTGTGCGACGCGATCGAGGCGCACGGCGCCAACGCCCTTCCGGTGTACTGCGGTTCGCTGCGCGGCGCGGACGCGGGGCTGTACGAGCTCCTCGCCGAGGCGGACGCGCTGGTCGCGACCGTCCTGGCGGCCGGCGGTACGCACGCCTCGCAGGCCTCGGCCGGCGGCGACGAGGAGGCCTGGGACATCGGGGCGCTCGCCGACCTCGACGTGCCGGTGCTGCAGGGTCTCTGCCTGACCTCCTCGAAGAGCGCCTGGGACGGGTCCGACGCGGCCCTCTCCCCCATGGACGCGGCGATGCAGGTCGCGATCCCGGAGTTCGACGGGCGGCTGATCACCGTCCCGTTCTCCTTCAAGGAGCAGGGTCCCGACGACGTCCCGGTGTACGTCGCCGACCCCGAGCGGGCCGGACGGGTCGCCGGGATCGCCGTACGGCACGCGCGGCTCCGGCACAAGCCGAACGCGGAGAAGAAGATCGCGCTGGTCTTCACCGCGTACCCGACCAAGCACTCCCGGGTCGGCAACGCGGTCGGCCTGGACACGCCCGCGTCGGCGGTGCGGGTGCTGGACGCCCTCGCGGCGGCCGGCTACGGGGTATCCGAATACCCCTCCGAGGGCGACGAGTTGATCCACCGGCTCATCAACGCCGGTGGCCACGACGTCGAATGGCTCACCGAGGAGCAACTGGCCGCCGCGCCCGCGCGGGTGCCGCTCGCGGACTACCGGGCGTGGTTCGAGAAGCTCGACCCGGAGCTGCGGGACGCGATGACGGAGGCGTGGGGCGAGCCGCCGGGCAACCTGTACGTCGACGGGGACGACATCGTGCTGGCCTCCCTGCAGTTCGGGAACGTCGTCGTGATGATCCAGCCGCCGCGCGGCTTCGGCGAGAACCCGATCGCGATCTACCACGACCCGGACATGCCGCCGTCGCACCACTACATGGCGGCCTACCGGTGGCTGGACAACTCATTCGGCGCGGACGCGATCGTGCACATGGGCAAGCACGGCACGATGGAGTGGCTGCCGGGCAAGGGCCTCGGGCTGAGCGCCGGCTGCGCGCCGGACGCGGTCCTCGGCGAACTGCCGCTGATCTACCCGTTCATCGTCAACGACCCCGGTGAGGGCACCCAGGCCAAGCGGCGCGGGCACGCCACGGTCGTCGACCACCTGGTGCCGCCGATGGCCCGCGCCGACACCTACGGCGACCTGGCCAAGCTGGAGCAACTGCTCGACGAGTACGCGCTGGTGTCCGACCTGGACCCGACGAAGGCGCCGGCCGTCCGCGCCCAGATCTGGACGCTGGTCAAGGCGGCCGAGCTCCACCACGACCTGCACGTGGCCGAGCAGCCCGAGGACGACGACTTCGACTCGTTCGTCATGCACATCGACGGCTACCTGTGCGAGATCAAGGACGTGCAGATCCGCGACGGGCTGCACATCCTCGGCGGCGGTCCGGTCGGCGAGCCCCGGGTGAACCTGGTGCTGGCCGTGCTGCGCGCCTCGCAGGTGTGGGGCGGGCAGGCCAACGCGCTGCCGGGGCTTCGCGCCGCCTTCGCCGCGTATTTCGGCCTGGTCGAGAAGGAGTTGCTCGCGGAGCCGGGCGCGCCGGTGAAGGTGCCGGTCGAGCTGTCGGATCTGGTCGAGGGTCCGTCGCGCACCGCGGCCGACGCGATCGACCTGCTGGAGCAGCTGTGCCGCCGGGTCGCGGAGGGCATGGAGCAGCGGGACTGGGCGGTCGGCGAGAGCCGCGCGCTGGTGCGGGAGGTCCTCGGCACCGAACTCCCGGACGCGGTGGCCGTGCTGGAGTTCGCCTGCAACGAGGTCGTGCCGCGGCTCGCCCGCACCACGGACGAGATCGGGCACATCCTGAAGGCCCTGGACGGCGGTTACGTCCCGGCCGGCCCGTCCGGCTCCCCCACCCGCGGCCTGGTCAACGTCCTGCCCACCGGCCGGAACTTCTACTCGGTCGACCCCAAGGCGATTCCCTCCCGGCTGAGTTGGGAGGTCGGCCAGTCCCTCGCCGACTCGCTGGTGCAGCGGTACCTGAGCGACACCGGGGCGTACCCGAAGTCCGTCGGCCTGACGGTGTGGGGCACCTCCGCGATGCGCACGCAGGGCGACGACATCGCCGAGATCCTGGCGCTCCTTGGCTGCCGTCCGGTCTGGGACGACGCGTCGCGGCGCGTCACCGGCTTCGAGGTGGTCCCGCTCGACGAGCTGGGCCGGCCGCGCATCGACGTCACGGTCCGCATCTCCGGTTTCTTCCGGGACGCGTTCCCGCACGTGGTCGGGCTGATCGACGACGCGGTGCGCACGGTCGCCGAGCTGGACGAGCCGGCGGAGTCCAACTACGTGCGGGCGCACGCCGACGAGGACACCGCCGAGCACGGCGACCGGCGGCGCGCGACCGCCCGTGTCTTCGGCTCCAAGCCGGGGGCCTACGGCGCCGGGCTGCTGCCCCTGATCGACGCCCGCAACTGGCGTTCCGACGCGGACCTCGCCGAGGTGTACGCGGTGTGGGGCGGTTACGCCTACGGGCGCGGGCTCGACGGGCGGGCGGCGCGCGGGGACATGGAGACCGCGTTCAAGCGGATCGCGGTCGCCGCGAAGAACGTGGACACCCGCGAGCACGACCTCGTGGACGCCGACGACTACTTCCAGTACCACGGCGGCATGGTCGCCATGGTCCGTCACCTGACCGGCGCCAACCCCGAGGCGTACGTGGGTGATTCGGCCACCCCCGACCAGGTGAGGACCCGCACCCTCGGCGAGGAGACGCACCGCGTCTTCCGGGCCCGGGTGGTCAACCCCCGTTGGATGGCCGCGATGCGCCGGCACGGCTACAAGGGCGCCTTCGAGATGGCGGCGACCGTCGACTACCTCTTCGGCTACGACGCCACGGCGGGCGTGGTCGACGACTGGATGTACGAGAAACTCAGCGCGGAGTACGTCTTCGACCCGGAGAACCGGGACTTCATGAAGAAGTCCAACCCGTGGGCGCTGCGCGGCATCACCGAACGGCTCCTGGAGGCCGCCGACCGGGGCCTGTGGGCCGAGCCGGACGCGGACACCCTGGAACGGCTGCGCGCCACCTACCTCGAGCTCGAAGGCGACCTGGAAGGCAACTCGGAGGGCGACGACCAGTGAGTACCCCGTTCCCGTTCACGGCCGTCGTCGGCCAGGACGACCTGCGGCTCGCGCTGCTGCTGAACGCCGTCTCGCCGGCGGTCGGCGGCGTGCTGGTGCGCGGCGAGAAGGGCACCGCGAAGAGCACCGCCGTGCGCGCGCTGTCGGCGCTGCTGCCGGCCGTGGACGTCGTCGCCGGCTGCCGCTTCTCCTGCGACCCGGCCGCCCCGGACCCGGCCTGCCCGGACGGCCCGCACAACCCGCCCGGCGCCTTCGAGTCCCGCCCGGCGCGCATGGTCGAGCTGCCGGTGGGCGCCTCGGAGGACCGGCTGGTCGGCGCCCTGGACATCGAACGCGCCCTGGCGGAGGGCGTGAAGGCCTTCGAGCCGGGCCTGCTGGCCGACGCGCACCGGGGCATCCTCTACGTCGACGAGGTCAACCTCCTCCACGACCACCTGGTCGACCTGCTGCTGGACGCGGCGGCGATGGGCGCGTCGTACGTGGAGCGCGAGGGTGTGTCGGTCCGGCACGCGGCGCGCTTCCTGCTCGTCGGGACGATGAACCCCGAAGAGGGCGAGCTGCGACCGCAGTTGCTCGACCGGTTCGGCCTCACGGTGGAGGTGGCCGCCTCCCGCGAGCCCGACCAGCGGGTGGAGGTCGTACGGCGGCGGCTCGCGTACGACGACGATCCGGCGGGGTTCGCGGCGCGCTGGGCGGGCGAGGAGACCGCCGTACGGCAACGGATCATGGCGGCACGGGAGTTGCTGCCGTCGGTCCGGCTCGGCGACGGGGCGTTGCGGCAGATCGCGGCGACCTGCGCGGCCTTCGAGGTCGACGGGATGCGCGCCGACATCGTGATGGCCCGGACGGCGACCGCGCTGGCCGCGTGGGCCGGGCGGACCGAGGTGCTCGCCGAGGACGTACGGCAGGCCGCACTGCTGGCGCTGCCGCACCGCAGGCGCCGCAACCCCTTTGACGCGCCGGGACTCGACGAGGACAAGCTGGACCAGACGCTGGAGGAGTTCTCCGGGGAGGACCGGAGCGAGGACGATCCGGATCCGGACGGTCCCGGTGGGGGCGGCGGGCAGCCGCGGCCCGACGAGGGGCCGCAGGGTGACGGGGACACCGGTGGTGCCGCCCGGCCCGAGGCCGGGGAGGGCGACGGCGTGCCGCAGCAGGCCGGTGGCGGGGAACAGGCGCCCGTGCGGGCCGCCGAGCCCTTTCGTACCAAGGTGCTGAGCGTGCCCGGGATCGGCGAGGGCGCCGCCGGGCGGCGGTCGCGGGCGCGGACCGAGCACGGGCGGACCACGGGCGCGCGCCGGCCGCGCGGTGCGCTGACCAAGCTGCACCTGGCGGCGACCGTGCAGGCCGCCGCCCCGCACCAGCGGGCGCGCGGGCGGTCCGGGCCGGGGCTCGTGCTCCGGCGGGACGATCTGCGGCAGGCGACCCGGGAAGGGCGTGAGGGGAACCTCGTGCTGTTCGTGGTCGACGCGTCCGGGTCGATGGCGGCCCGGCAGCGGATGGGCGCGGTGAAGGGCGCCGTGCTGTCGCTGCTGCTCGACGCGTACCAGCGGCGGGACAAGGTGGGGCTGGTGACCTTCCGGGGTTCGGCCGCCGATGTGGCGCTGCCGCCGACCTCGTCGGTGGACGCGGCCGCGGCCCGGCTGGAGTCGCTGCCGACCGGCGGCCGTACACCGCTCGCGGCCGGGCTGCTCAAGGCGCACGACGTGCTGCGGGTGGAACGGTTGCGGGATCCGGCGCGGCGGGCGCTGGTGGTGCTGGTGACCGACGGACGGGCCACGGGCGGGCCTGAGCCGGTCGCCCTGGCCGGGCGGGCGGCCCGGCTGTTCGCGGCCGACGGGGTCGCCTCGGTGGTCGTGGACTGCGAGTCCGGGCCGGTGCGGCTGGGGCTCGCCGGCCAGTTGGCGGGCGAGCTGGGCGGTACCGCGGTGACGCTCGACGAGCTGCGGGCGGACTCGATCGCCGGGCTGGTGAATGACGTTCAGGGTCGTTCGAGGAGGGCCGCGTAATGCCGCAGGGACAGCCGAGTGTCGTGCCCGACGACGGCCTGACGACCCGCCAGCGCCGCAACCGGCCGCTCGTCGTCGTGCACACGGGGATCGGGAAGGGCAAGTCCACCGCCGCGTTCGGGCTCGCGCTGCGGGCCTGGAACCAGGGGTGGCCCATCGGGGTGTTCCAGTTCGTCAAGTCGGCGAAGTGGAAGGTCGGCGAGGAGAACGCGCTGCGGGTGCTGGGCGCCTCCGGCGAGGGCGGGACCGTCGACTGGCACAAGATGGGCGAGGGCTGGTCCTGGGTCCAGCGCGACGCCCAGATGGACAACGAGGAGAAGGCGCGGGAGGGCTGGGAGCAGGTCAAGCGGGACCTCGCCGCCGAGACGTACCGGCTGTACGTGCTCGACGAGTTCGCGTACCCGATGCACTGGGGGTGGGTGGACACCGATGAGGTCGTGGAGGTGCTGCGCAACCGGCCGGGGACGCAGCATGTCGTGATCACCGGGCGGAACGCGCCGGAGAAGCTGGTCGACCTCGCCGATCTCGTCACCGACATGTCCAAGGTCAAGCATCCGATGGACGCGGGGCAGAAGGGGCAGAGGGGCATCGAGTGGTGATGTCCTCGTCCGTGCCCCGGCTGGTCGTCGCCGCGCCCTCGTCGGGCAGCGGCAAGACCACCGTCGCCACCGGGCTGATGGCCGCGTTCGCCGCGCGGGGGCTCGCCGTGTCCCCGCACAAGGTCGGGCCGGACTACATCGACCCGGGGTACCACGCGCTCGCGACCGGGCGGGTGGGGCGGAACCTCGACGCGTACCTGTGCGGGCCGGAGCTGATCGGCCCGCTGTTCGCGCACGGCGCGCGGGGGTGTGACCTGGCCGTCGTCGAGGGCGTGATGGGGCTGTACGACGGGGCCGCGGGGGAAGGGGAACTGGCGTCCACCGCGCATGTCGCGAAGCTGTTGCGGGCGCCGGTGGTGCTGGTCGTGGACGCGTCGTCGCAGTCGCGGTCGGTGGCGGCGCTGGTGCACGGGTTCGCGTCGTGGGATCCGGAGGTGCGGGTCGGGGGCGTGATCCTGAACAAGGTGGGGTCGGACCGGCACGAGGAGTTGCTGCGGGAGGCGCTGGATTCGGCGGGGGTGCCGGTGTTCGGGGTGTTGCGGCGGGTGGCGCGGGTGGATACGCCGTCGCGGCATCTGGGGTTGGTGCCGGTTGCCGAGCGGCGGGGGGCGGCGGTGGAGGCGGTGGCGGCGATGGCCGCGCAGGTCTCCGACGGGTGTGACCTGGAGGGGCTGATGGGGTTGGCGCGGGGGGCCGGGACGGTGCCGGGTGGTGCTGCGTGGGATGCGGGTGCGGCCCTGGTTTCCTCGCCCCCGCCGCCCCTACCCGTCCCGTCCCTCCAGGGGGTGGACCCCCTTCGACCGCCCGTTTCGGGGGCTGCCGCCCCCGGACCCCCGCTTCGGCCTGAACGGCCTCGTCCTCAAACGCCGGACGGGCTGGAAGGGGTGCGGGACGGCTCTCGTCCTCAGACGCCGGACGGGCTGGAGGGGGCGCGGACCGGCTCTCGTCCTCAGACGCCGGACGGGCTGGAAGGGGTGCGGGACGGCTCTCGTCCTCAGACGCCGGACGGGGCGAAGAAGACCGGCGTGCGGGTTGCCGTCGCTGGTGGGGCCGCGTTCACCTTCTCCTATGCCGAGCATGTCGAGTTGCTTGCCGCTGCCGGGGCCGAGGTTGTCGTGTTCGATCCGCTTCGGGATGAGCGACTGCCGGACGGGACGCGTGGGTTGGTGATCGGGGGTGGGTTTCCCGAGGTGTACGCCGCCGAGTTGGCCGCCAATGAGCCGCTGCGCAAGGCGGTCGGTGAGCTTGCCCTCGGTGGATCCCCTGTCGCCGCCGAGTGCGCCGGGCTGCTGTACCTCTGCCGTGAGCTCGACGGGCTGCCCATGTGCGGGGTGTTGGACGCGGGCGCGCGGATGTCGGAACGGCTGACTCTCGGGTACCGGGATGCCGTTGCCGTGAGTGACAGTGTGCTGGCCGTCGCCGGGACGCGGATGCGCGGGCACGAGTTCCACCGGACCGTGGTGGAGCCGGGGGCGGGGGCGGCTCCCGCGTGGGGGGTGCGTGCGCCCCGGCCGCGGGTCGAAGGTTTTGTACAGCGGGGTGTGCACGCGAGTTATCTGCACACGCACTGGGCGTCCGAGCCCGGTGTGGCCCGGAGGTTCGTGGAGAGGTGCCGGACGTCATGAGCAGCAGCAGGTTGATCGGAGTCGGGGTCGGGCCCGGTGACCCGGAGCTGGTGACCGTCAAGGGGGTCAACGCGCTGCGTGCGGCCGATGTCGTCGTGGTCCCGGTGATGGACACCGGTGAGCAGGGACGGGCCGAGGCCACGGTGCTGCACTACGTCGGGGCGGAGAAGGTCGTACGGGTCGTCTTCGCGCTGAACGAGCGCAGTGACCGGGGGCGGCGGGAGGCCGCCTGGGACGCGGCGGGGACCCGGGTCGCCGAGCTGCTGCGGGGCAACGGGACGGTCGCCTTCGCCACCATCGGGGATCCGAACGTCTATTCGACGTTCACGTATCTCGCGCAGACCATCGCCGAACTGGTGCCGGACGTGGTGGTGGAGACCGTGCCCGGGA
Organism: Streptomyces sp. NPDC048291; assembly: GCF_043201715.1. Classification (NCBI taxonomy): domain Bacteria; kingdom Bacillati; phylum Actinomycetota; class Actinomycetes; order Kitasatosporales; family Streptomycetaceae; genus Streptomyces; species Streptomyces sp. NPDC048291. The sequence continues at coordinate 894,073 of NZ_JBICZC010000001.1, read as the reverse complement.
TCACCGCCATGCAGGATCTCGCCGCCCGCTCCGGGGCCGTGCTCACCGAGGGGACCGAGCCGTTGACGCTGGTGCCGGTGACGGCGGGGGCCGAGGTGCTCAAGGACGCGCTCAGCGGGCCGGGGACGGTCGTGGCGTACAAGTTCGGGCGGCATGCCGGGGCGGTCGTGGAGGCGTTGCGGGAGGCCGGGCGGCTGGACGACGCGGTGTGGGGGGCGGCGCTGGGACTGGCGGAGGAATCCGTCCGGCCGGCCGCCGAGCTCGACGGCTCCCCGCTGCCGTACCTCTCCACGCTCATCGCGCCCCCGCGCCGGGACGGTGGCAGAGGCGGGAAACTGTGAGCGGTCGGGCGTCAGCCGGAGATGCCCACCACCAGCCAGATGAAGGCCGCGCCTGCGACCGTGCACAGCAGCGTCGAGCGGGCCGGGTGTTCGTGGTGGGCCTCGGGGAGGATCTCGGCGGCGGCCAGGTAGAGCAGGACGCCGCCGAAGAGACCGAGATAGCCGCCGAGAACGCTCTCCGGGATGGTGACGAAGATCGTGGACAGGGCGCCGACGACCGGTGCGAAGGCGTCCGCGACCAGCATGCCTATCGCCCGGCGGCGCGCGTTGCCGTACAGGCTCGTGATGGTGAACGTGTTGAAGCCGTCCGCGAAGTCGTGGGCGATCACGGCCAGCGCGACCGCCGCGCCCATGCCGCCGCCCACCTGGAAGGCCGCGCCGATCGCCACGCCGTCCATCGCGCTGTGGCCGACCATCGCACCGGCCGCCGTCAGGCCCACCTCGGGGGCCCGGTGGCCGTGCTCGTCGGCGCCGTGCGCGGCCTGGCGCAGGGCCAGGGTGCGCTCCACCAGATGGGCCAGCAGGAAGCCTGCCACGAACAGCAGCAGGGCGGCCGGTACGCCGAAGACCTCCCGGCCGGCCGCGCGCAGCGCCTCCGGCAGCAGGTCGAGACCGACCACCCCGAGCATCAGACCGCCGGCCAGGCCCAGGACCAGGTGACGACGGTCGGTCACACGCTGTGCCGTCCAGCCGCCGGCCAGCGTCATCAGGAACGCGCCGAGCGCGACGAAGACCGCCATGTGCCCTTGCTATCCGATCGACCCGCCCCAGCGCACATCCAGCACCACCAGTAACACCCTTTGTCCAGAGAGGACCGAATTTCCATGGCCGATGCCGCCGCCTCTGCCGCTGCCGCCGACCCCGCCTCCGGCGCCGCTCCGGCCGGCAGGGTGACCTTCGTCGGTGCCGGCCCCGGCGCCGCCGACCTGCTGACGTTCCGGGCCGCGCGCGCCATCGCCGAGGCCGACGTCGTGATCTGGGCCGCGAGCCTCGTCCAGGCGGAGGTCCTCCAGCACGCCCGCGAGGACGCGGAGGTGCTCGATTCCGCGACGATGTCCCTGGAGGACGTCGTCGCCGTGTACGAGCGGGCACGGGCCGAGGGGCTGCGGGTCGCCCGGATCCACTCCGGGGACCCGGCGCTCTGGGGCGGTACGCAGGAGCAGGTCGACCGGTGTGCCGGGATCGGCATCGAGGTCGAGATCGTGCCCGGCGTCTCCTCCTTCTCCGCCGTTGCCGCACTCGCCCAGCGCGAGCTGACCATTCCCGAGGTGGCGCAGTCCGTCGTGCTCACCCGGCTCGGCGGCGGCAAGACGCCGATGCCGCCCGGGGAGGAGGTGCGGGAGTTCGCCCGGCACGGGACCACCATGGCGGTCTTCCTCTCCGCCGCGCGCAGCGGGCAGCTGGTGCGCGAGCTGCTGGAGGGCGGCTACCCGACGTCCACCCCGGTCGTCGTCGCCTACCAGGCGACCTGGCCGGAGGAGCTGGTCGTGCGGTGCACGATCGAGACGCTGGAGGAGACGGTCAAGGAGCACAGGCTCTGGAAGCACACCCTCTTCCTGGTCGGCCCGGCCCTGGCCGCCCAGGGCACCCGCTCGCACCTCTACCACCCGGGCCACTTCCACGGCTTCCGCAAGGCCGACCCCGAGGCCCGGCGGGAGCTGCGCGAGCGGGGGGCCAGTACATGATCACCGTGGTCGGTACCGGGACGGGAGCGCCCCCGGCACCGGAGACGCTGGCCGGCGCCGAGCTGGTCGTCGGCGGGCGGCGGCACCTGGACGCCGTACGGCTGCCGGAGGGGGCCGAGCGGGTCGTCCTCGGGCCGCTGGCGCCCGCCCTCGACACCATCGGGGAGTACGTCGGCAAGGACCGGCCCGTGACCGTGCTGGCCTCGGGGGATCCGGGGTTCTTCGGGATCGTGCGGGTGCTGGCCGAGCGGTTCGGGGCGGAACGGCTGGACGTCCGCCCCGGGGTGTCCTCCGTCGCCGCCGCCTTCGCGCGGATCGGGCTCACCTGGGACGACGCCGTGGTGGTGAGCGCACACGGACGCGCCCTCCGCACGGCGGTGAACGTCTGCCGGGCGCACCCCAAGGTCGCGGTCCTGACGGGGCCGGGAGCGGGCCCGGCGGAGCTGGGGGCGGCGCTGCGGCATGCCTTCGGCACATCACCGGACACGCCACCGGGTGCAGTGCAGGACATGCCACCGGGTGCAGTGCAGGACACGTCACCGGACACGCCACCGGGCACGGCCCAGGGCATGCCACCGGGTGCAGTGCAGGGCACGACGCCACCGGGCACAGTGCACGGCACGCCACCGGGCGGGTCCGTGGGCGGGTCCGGCGCGCGCGTGCTCGTCGTCGCGTCGGCGCTCGGCTCCGCGCGGGAGCGCGTCGAGCGGGTCACGCCCGCCGAGGCCGCCGACCGGGACTGGGGGCCGGACGTCAGCGTGGTGCTGTGCCTCGACGAGGCGCGGACGCGGACGCCGGGCGCCGCGCGGACGGTCGCGGGCGGCCGGGCGGAACCCGCCGGGTGGGCCCTCGGCGAGGACGCGTTCGCGCACCGCGACTCGATGATCACCAAGTTCGAGGTGAGGGCGCTGGCCCTGGCCCGGCTCGGGCCCCGCCTCGGCGACCTGGTCTGGGACGTCGGCGCGGGCTCCGGGTCGGTGGCCGTGGAGTGCGCGCGGCTCGGCGCGGCCGTCGTCGCCGTGGAGAAGGCGGCGGACGGGGTGGCGCGGATCGCGGCCAACGCGCGGGCGCACGGGGTGTACGTGGATGTGGTGTGTGACATGGCACCGGATGCCCTGGCCGGACTCCCCGACCCGGACGCCGTGTTCGTCGGCGGGGGCGGGACCGAACTGCCCGCGATCGTCGGCGCCTGCGCCGCCCGCGCCCGGCGGACCGTGGTGGTCGCGATGGCCGCCCTGGACCGGGTACCGGCGGCGCGCGCGGCGCTCACCGGTGCCGGGTTCTCCTGCGACGGGGTGCTGCTGCAGTCGTCCCGTCTCGCACCGCTGCCGGGCGACGTGACCCGGCTGGCGGCGACCAATCCCGTGTTCCTGCTCTGGGGAACACGAACGGGAACACGAACCCCGTTGTCTGACGAAGGAGTTGCTCTGTGATCGGCCTGATTTCCGCCACCGCGGCGGGGGCGGCGGCGCGCGACCGGCTGGCCGCGGCGTGGCCGGACCGCACGCGGGTGTACGACGGTCCCGTCAAGGACGCCGTGCGGTCCGCGTTCGCGGAGTGCGAGCAGCTGGTGTGTTTCCTGGCCACTGGCGCGGTCGTCCGGCTGATCGCCCCGCTGCTGGGCGGGAAGGCGACCGACCCGGGCGTGGTGTGCGTCGACGAGGGCGGGCGGTTCGCCGTGTCGCTGGTCGGCGGGCACGGCGGCGGCGCCAACGAACTCGCCGTGCAGGTTGGTGAGTTGCTGGCCGCGCAGCCGGTGGTGACCACCGCGACCGACGCGGTCGGGCTGCCCGGGCTCGACACCCTCGGCCTCCCCGTCGAGGGCTCGGTGGCGGCCGTGTCACGGGCTCTGCTGGACGGCGAACCGGTGGCGCTGCACGCCGAGTTGACGTGGCCGCTGCCGCCACTGCCGCTGGCGGAGGAGGGCGCCTTCGCCGTCCGGCTGACCGACCGCGCGGTCGAACCCGCCGGGAACGAGGTGCTGTTGCGACCGCCGTCCCTCGTCGTCGGTGTCGGCGCCTCGAAGGACGCCCCCGTCGACGAGGTGCTCGGCCTCGTCGAGGCGGCGTTGCGGGACGCGGGGCTGTCGCCGCGCAGCATCGCCGAACTCGCCACCGTCGACGCCAAGTCCGGGGAACCCGGAATCGTCGCGGCGGCGGCGCGGCTCGGGGTCCCGCTGGTGACGTACTCCGCCGGGGAGCTGGCCGGGGTGCGGGTCCCCAACCCCTCGGACGCTCCCCTCGCCGCCGTCGGCACCCCCTCCGTCGCCGAGGCGGCGGCCCTCGCGCGCGGCGGCGAACTCCTCGTCCCCAAGCGGAAGTCGGAGCGCGGCGACGGCCGGCCGGCCATGGCGACCTGCGCCGTCGTACGACGGCCTGCGCGCGGCCGGCTCGCGGTGGTCGGGCTCGGCCCGGGCGCCCGGGACCTGCTCACCCCGCGCGCCAGGGCCGAACTCCGGCGCGCCGCCGTGCTCGTCGGCCTCGACCAGTACGTCGACCAGATCCGCGACCTGCTGCGGCCCGGCACCCGGATCCTGGAGTCGGGGCTCGGCGCCGAGGAGGAGCGGGCCCGGACCGCGGTCGCCGAGGCGCGCGCCGGGCAGGCCGTCGCGCTGATCGGCAGCGGGGACGCGGGCGTGTACGCGATGGCCTCCCCGGCGCTCGCCGAGGCCTCCGACGACATCGACGTGATCGGCGTACCCGGTGTCACGGCCGCCCTCGCGGCCGGGGCGATCCTGGGCGCGCCGCTCGGCCACGACCATGTCTCGATCAGCCTGTCCGACCTGCACACGCCGTGGGAGGTCATCGAGCGCCGGGTGCGCGCGGCGGCCGAGGCGGACATCGTCGTGACGTTCTACAACCCGCGTTCCCGGGGCCGCGACTGGCAGCTGCCCAAAGCGCTCGCGATCCTCGCCGGGCACCGGGAGCCGACGACGCCCGTCGGTGTCGTACGCAACGCCTCGCGCCCCGACGAGTCGAGCCGGCTGACCACCCTGGGTGCGCTGGATCCGGCGTGGGTCGACATGATGACCGTCGTGACCGTGGGGAACACGGCGACCCGGAACATCGCCGGGCGCATGGTCACCCCGCGCGGCTACCGCTGGCAGGGGAGCACCCAGGAGGAGGTCAGGTGAACCGGGTCGTCCATCCCATCGAGGAGGAGTCCTACCGGCGGCTGCGCGCCCGCCTGGACACCTCGCACCTCCCGCCGCTGACCCGGGCGGTCGTGGAGCGGGTCGTGCACTCCGCGGCGGACCTGGAGTACGCGACCGACCTGGTGACCGACGAGGGCGACCTGGTGAAGGCGCACGCCGCGCTGCACGCCGGGGCGCCGGTCGTCGTGGACGTCGAGATGGTCGCCGCCGGGATCACCCGCCGCGCGACGGTGTGCCGGCTGCGCGACGCCGAGTCCGGGCCCGGGCTGACCCGTTCGGCACACGCGATCCGGCTCGCCTACGAGCAGGTCGGGCCCGGCGCCCTGTGGGTGATCGGCAACGCGCCGACCGCCCTGGAGGAGTTGCTGACACTGGACGCCGCCCCCGCGCTCGTCATCGGTCTGCCCGTCGGCTTCGTCGGCGCGGTCGAGTCCAAGGCCGCGTTGCGGGAGAGCGGACTGCCCGCCGTGAGCAACGTGTCCGAGAAGGGCGGCTCGGCGGTCGCCGCCGCCGCGCTCAACGCCCTGCTGTACCACCCCACTTCCGAGGAGACGCCGTGACCACCCCGCCCGCCCTGCTCATCGCCGGCCACGGCACCCGCGACGAAGCCGGGGCCGAGGCGTTCCGCGACTTCGTACGGGAGCTGGGGCGCCGCCACCCCGAACTGCCCGTCGCGGGCGGCTTCATCGAGCTGTCCCCGCCGCCGCTCGGCGACGCCGTGGCCGAACTGGTGGAGCGGGGCGTACGGCGGTTCGCCGCGGTTCCGCTGATGCTGGTCTCCGCCGGGCACGCCAAGGGCGACATCCCGGCCGCGCTGGCCCGGGAGAAGGAGCGGCACCCGGGGATCTCGTACGCCTACGGCCGTCCGCTCGGTCCGCACCCTTCCCTGCTGTCGGTCCTCGAACGGCGGCTGGACGAGGCGCTGGGCGGTTCCTCGCGGGCCGTCCAGGACCGCTCGGACGTGACCGTGCTGCTGGTGGGCCGGGGTTCCACCGACCCCGACGCCAACGCCGAGGTGTACAAGGCGGCCCGGCTGCTCTGGGAGGGCCGCGGGTACGCGGGGGTGGAGACGGCGTTCGTGTCGCTGGCGGCGCCGGACGTGCCGAGCGGGCTCGACCGGTGTCTGAAACTGGGGGCGCGCCGGATCGTCGTCCTGCCGTACTTTCTCTTCACCGGGATCCTGCCGGACCGGGTGCGGCAGCAGACCGAGGGCTGGGCGGCGGCGCACCCGGAGATCGAGGTGCGTTCGGCGGACGTCATCGGGCCCGAACCCGAGCTGCTGGACCTGGTGATGGAGCGCTACCGGGAGGCGGTCGAGGGTGATCTGCGGATGAACTGCGACTCGTGCGTGTACCGGATCGCGCTGCCCGGCTTCGAGGACAAGGTCGGGCTGCCGCAGCAGCCGCACTTCCACCCGGACGACGACGGCCAGCACCACGGGCACGGACATCATCACCATGGCGGGCACGCGCATGCGCACTGAGGACGGTTCCGGCGGTGCCGACGGCCCCGGAGGCGACAGAGGCTCCGGGGGCGGGCACGATCTGCGCCACCACGGCGACGCCGAGGTCCGGGACGGCGGTCCGGCGCTCGTCGACCTCGCGGTCAACGTGCGGACCGGCACTCCCCCGGTCTGGCTGCGGGAGCGGCTGGCGGAGTCCCTGGGCGGGCTCGCGGCCTACCCGGACGGGCGGGCGGCGCGGGCTGCGGTCGCGGCGCGGCACGGGCTGCCGGTGGAGGGGGTGCTGCTGACGGCGGGTGCCGCGGAGGCGTTCGTGCTGCTGGCGCGGGCGCTGAAGGTGCGCAGGCCGGTGGTGGTGCACCCGCAGTTCACCGAGCCGGAGGCGGCGCTGCGGGACGCCGGACACACCGTGGACCGGGTGCTGCTGCGGGAGGCGGACGGGTTCCGGCTGGATCCGGTGGCCGTCCCGGAGGACGCCGACCTGGTGGTGATCGGCAACCCGACCAACCCGACCTCGGTGCTGCACCCGGCCGAGACGATCGCCCGACTGGCCCGTCCCGGGCGGACGTTGGTGGTCGACGAGGCGTTCATGGACGCGGTGCCGGGTGAGCGGGAGACGCTGGCCGGGCGGACCGACGTACCGGGTCTTGTGGTGCTGCGGAGCCTGACGAAGACGTGGGGGCTGGCCGGGCTGCGGATCGGGTACGTGCTGGCCGCGCCGGAGATCGTCGCCGAGCTGGCGCGGGCGCAGCCGTTGTGGCCGGTGTCGACGCCGGCGCTGGCGGCGGCCGAGGCGTGTGTGGCGCCGCGCGCGCTGGCGGAGGCGGCGCACGCGGCACACCGCGTCGCCACCGACCGGGCCCATCTGGTCGCGGGGCTCGAGGAGTTCGCGCCGGAGGGGGTGCGGGTGGCGGGGCCGGCGGAGGGGCCGTTCGTGCTCGTCCGGATGGCGGGGGCGGCGGCCGTGCGGCGGCAGCTGCGGGTGCTGGGGTACGCCGTGCGGCGGGGGGACACGTTTCCCGGGCTCGACGAGGAGTGGGTGCGGATCGCGGTGCGGGACCGGGTGACGGTGAACCGGTTCCTCCAGGCGCTCGATCAGGCGCTGATGTTGATACGGGCGTGATGGCAGGAGGAACTGCGGACCGTGGGCGACCGCGGGTGCGTTGTGGCTGGTCGCGCCCGCGCGGCGGTAGCCGCACATCGACTACCGCCCCGCGCCCCTAAAGGGGCGCTATCGCCTGCGCCGGACCACAGTGACCGCTCCTCCGCCCGCCAGAATCAACGCCAGCGCTCCTCCCACGACGTACGGCATCGCCGAACTGCCGCCCGTCTCCGCCAGCTTGGTGGCCTCCTTCGCCGGGGCGCCCTGGACCTTCACGTCGGTCGCCGGGTCGGCGGGGTCTGTGGGGTCGGCAGGGTCGCCCGGAGCGGCCGGAGCGGCCTCGGAGTCGGGTGGCGTTTCGCACGTCGCCTTCGCCAGCGTCACCGTCCCCTCCACCTCGGCCACGTTGAGCTTCAGCGGGTTGATGGAGACCTTGAGTTCGAGGGCGCTGGCCGCCGCCGTGGTCGAGGTCGTCTCGCGCTTGGACAGGTCGAGGCGGACCTCGCCGACGCCGGGGACCTTGACGTCGGTGGGGCCGCCCGCGCTGAGCGTCACGCGCTTGCCGAGCACGGTGACGGCGCCGAGCACGTCGGCGGAGGCCTCCGGCTGCCTGCCGGTCTCGCAGGTGGCCTCGGACGTGACCGTGTCGAGTTCGACGAGGGACAGCAGGGGCAGGCCCGGCAGGTGCAGCCGGGCGTGGGCGAGATGGACGGAGGCCTCGGCGCGGTCGGCGGTGACCGTCGCCTTCGCCGCGGCGACGTCCGCGCCGAGGACGTTGAAGGGCTTGCCGCCGTCGACTCCGTCGAGGGTGGCGGTGAGCGCCGTCCGGTCGGCGCTCCGCGGTGCCTGGACCTCGTTCAGGGAGACCGCGAGCGGGACGTTCACGGTCTTGCTGAGGAGGGAGACGTCGAGGCCGGTGCGCAGGACGACCGCGCTCGCGCGACCGTGATCGGTGGTCGCGTGTGCGGTGCCCGCGCCGGCCAGGACCGCGGGACCGGCGGCCAGGGCCGTGGCCGTCGCGAGGGTCGCGAGACGGCGTGCGGGCATACGGAATGTGTCGCTGTTCAAGGTGGTGGGACCCCCAGAGGAAACTTGCTCGGGACCCGCCAAGAATTACGCACTGTGGGTGAACAGGCGGCAATCCTGCGTCACTTCACTCAATAGTGGACTTTCCGTGAATATATTCGAATCGGTCGGCACAGGAGTTCCCTTACTGCACGACCTGCCCGTTCAGCACCACTCTCCGGGGGGACGCGAGGACGCGCACGTCCGCGCGCGGGTCGCTCTCGTACACCACCAGGTCGGCCGGCGCGCCCTCCTCAAGGCCGGGCCTGCCGAGCCAGGCGCGGGCCGCCCAGCTGGTCGCCGAGAGCGCGTCCAGGGGCGGGATCCCGGCGGTCACCAGCTCGGCGACCTCGGCCGCGACCAGGCCGTGGGCCAGGCTGCCGCCGGCGTCCGTGCCGACGTACACCGGGATCCCGGCGTCGTAGGCGGCCCGGACGGTGTCGTAGCGGCGCTCGTACAGCCGGCGCATGTGGGCCGACCAGCGGGGGAACCTGGCCTCGCCGCCCGCCGCCAGGTCGGGGAAGGTGGCGATGTTGACGAGGGTGGGGACGATCGCGACGCCGCGGGAGGCGAAGAGGGGGATCAGGTCCTCCGTCAGGCCCGTGGCGTGCTCGACGCAGTCGATGCCGGCCTCGACGAGGTCCGTGAGCGAGCTCTCGGCAAAGCAGTGGGCGGTGACCCGGGCGCCGAGCCGGTGGGCCTCGGCGATGGCCTCCTCGACGGCGTCCCGGGGCCAGCTGGGGGCCAGGTCGCCGAGGTCGCGGTCGATCCAGTCGCCGACCAGCTTGACCCAGCCGTCGCCGCGCCGGGCCTCCTGGGCGACGTGGGCCACCAGGTCGGCCGGCTCGATCTCGTGGGCGAAGTTCCTGATGTAGCGGCGGGTCCGGGCGATGTGCCGGCCGGCCCGGATGATCTTCGGGAGGTCGTCCCGGTCGTCGACCCAGCGGGTGTCGGAGGGTGAACCGGCGTCCCTGATGAGGAGGGTGCCGGCCTCGCGGTCGGTGAGGGCCTGCTTCTCGGCCGTCGCCGCGTCCACCGGGCCGTGCGGGCCGAGGCCGACGTGGCAGTGGGCGTCGACGAGGCCGGGGAGCGTCCAGCCCTCGACGGTCCGGATGTCACGGGCGCCGGCGGGACGGTCGTAGGAGACCCGGCCGTCCACCACCCACAGCTCGTCGCGGACGTCCTCGGGGCCCGCCAGGACCCTGCCCTTCACGTGCAGCACCGCTCGATCGCTCATGCGGCTCAGCCTAGGGCGACCGGGAGTCCCTTCACGATACGGCTCAGCAGCCGGCCGCCGTGCACCCGCGGGGCGTCGAAGCCGCGCGGGTCGTCCTCGCCCTCCGCTCGCAGCACCTCGGGGACGAGGACCGCGGCCGGGTCGACGTCCTGGGCGAGGTCGAGGTAGGCGGGCGCGACGACCGCGCCGTGCAGGGTGCCGCCGACCAGGTCGGGGCTGAACTCACCCGACAGCACGGTCACTCCGGCCCGCAGGTCGCCGTGGATCATGACCAGCTTGTCCGTCATGCTGCCGATGAAGGCGTCCACGGTGACGCTGCCCAGCACCAGCAGCTTGGCGTCGCCCTCGAGGTAGACGTTGGCGGCCCGCAGGTCGCCGAGGACGACCGAGGCCGGGCAGCCGTCGTCGACGTTGACGATGCTGCCCTCGACGGTCAGGTCGCCGTCGACGACCACCCCGGCGCCGGAGGACCCGACCGTGTCCAGGTCGAGGTCGCCCGCGATCACCACCGGGCCGGTGTGCACGTCGTAGGACTCCTCGTAGAGGTTCTCGTACGACGACTCGGGCAGCCCCCGCCGCTCGAAGAGGGCGACGGTCTCGTCCCAACTGCGTTCCACGTGCTGTGCGTCCATGCCCGAACCCTCGCACACGGCACCGACAGCCGGTCCCGTCGGCCTAGTCGGGGGTCTCCTCCTCCACCTGGGCCATGGCCGGGTCCAGGAGCCGGGAGAGGAAGTGGCGGGTGCGGGCGTGGGTGGGGTTGCCGATGACCTGGTCCGGCCTGCCGTCCTCGACCACGACTCCCCCGTCCATGAAGACCACCCGGTCGGCGACCTCGCGGGCGAAGGTCATCTCGTGGGTGACCACCATCATGGTCATGCCCTCCTGCGCCAGCATCCGCATCACCGCCAGGACGTCCCCGACCAGTTCCGGGTCGAGGGCGGAGGTCGGCTCGTCGAAGAGCATCACCTCGGGGCCCATGGACAGGGAGCGGGCGATGGCCACGCGCTGCTGCTGGCCGCCGGAGAGGGAGGCGGGGTAGGCGTCCGCCTTCTCGGAGAGGCCCACGCGGGCGAGGTTCTCGGCGGCGACCCGTGCCGCCGTCGCCTTGTCCCTGCGCAGCACCCGGCGCTGCGGCAGGGTGAGGTTCTCGGTGACGGTCAGGTGCGGGAAGAGGTTGAACTGCTGGAAGACCATGCCGATCCGGCGGCGCACGGCGTCGATGTCGACGTCGGGGTCCGTCAACTCGGTGCCGCCGACGAACACCTGCCCCTGGGTCGGCTCTTCGAGGAGGTTGACGCACCTCAGCAGCGTCGACTTGCCCGAGCCGGACGGGCCGATGACGCAGACGACCTCGCCCTGGCCGATCTCCAGGTCGATGCCGCGCAGCACCTCGTTGTCGCCGAAGGACTTGTGCAGACCCTTCACCTCGATCTCGGGTCGGCTCATCTGACGGCCTCCTGGGCCTTCGCCTCCATGCGGCGCACGACGAAGCCGAGCGGGATCGTGACCAGCAGGTAGCACAGGCCGGCGACGAGGATCGGCGTGGAGTTGGCGGTCGTACTGGCCAGGTCGCGGCCGTACTTGGACAGTTCGCGCTCCTCCAGGGTGACGCCGAGGAAGAGGACCAGGGAGGAGTCCTTGAAGAGCAGGACCAGTTCGTTGGTCAGCGGCGGGAGGATGATGCGGAAGGCCTGCGGGATGATGATCGAGACCATCGCGCGGGCCGGGGAGAAGCCCAGCGAACGGGCGGCCTCCAGCTGCCCCTTGGGGACCGCCTGGATGCCCGCGCGGATCGTCTCGGCCATGTAGGCGGCGGCGACCAGGCCGAGCGCGAGGGCCACCTTGCCGTAGGTGCCGCCGATGATCTCGGTGCCGGGGAAGGCGAGCGGGACGGCGACGCCGATGAAGATGAAGATCAGCAGGGCGGGCAGGCCGCGGAAGATCTCGATGTAGACGCCGGCCAGCCAGCGGTAGGGCCCGACCGACGACAGCCGCATGAGCGCCATCACCATGCCGAGCGCCAGGCCGACGGCGAAGCCGGACACCGTGTAGAGCACGGTGTTCTTCAGCGCCAGCGTGATGACGTCCGGGAACATCTGCCGGGCGATGTCCCACTGGGCGAACTGGTTCTGCAGCCGTCCCCAGTCGGCGCCGACCGCGAACGCGACCACGGCGGCGACGAAGACGACGTACTGGGCCCCGCGCGACAGCCGGCGCTTCTGCCGCCGGGACAGCCCCTTCCTGCGGGGCCGGAGTCCGGTGTCCGTGTCTGCGGTCATGAGGCGGCGGGGGACGCGGCCGAGGCGTCGTAGGGACCGATCCACTTCTCGTACAGCTTCTTGTACGTGCCGTCGGCCTTGGCGTCGGCGATCGCCTTGTCGATGGCGGCGAGGAGCTTGGTGTTGCCCTTCTTCACCGTGAAGCCGTACTGCTCGCCGGTGTTGATGTTGCCGGCGACCTGGAAGGCGTCCGCGTTGGCCTTGTCCTTGAGCCAGCCCTGGACCACCGGGTAGTCGATGACGACGGCCTTGACCTGGCCGGTGCGCAGGCCGTTGAGGACGGCGTCGGAGGACTCGAAGGAGACCGGGTCGAAGCCCTGCTTCTGCACGTAGTCCTCGCCGGTGGTCTGCGCCTGGGCGCCGAGCTTCGCCTTCTTGGCCTTGGCGTCGGCCAGCGAGGTGATGCCGCTGTTCTTGTCGACGAGGAGGGCCTGGGTGGCGTCGAAGTACGGGGCGGAGAAGTCGACGTTCTTCTTGCGCTCGGCGGTGATGGTCATGCCGGCCGCGGCCAGGTCGCACTCGCCGGAGTTGAGGAAGGCGCCGGTCTTGAAGTTCTCGAACGGCGTGTCGAGGATCTGCTGCTTCACGCCGAGGTCCTTGGCGACGAGGTCGATCATCGACACGTCGAAGCCCTGCACCTTGCCGTCGATCTCCGACTGGAACGGCGGGTACGGCAGGTGGGTGCAGGTGGTGAGCTGGCCGGCCTTGACGAGTTCGACCCCGCCCGCGGCCGTTCTGGAGGCGCTGGAGCCGTTGCCGCTCGACGTGCAGCCGGCCACGAGGGCCAGCCCGGCCGCGGCGGTGACGGCGGCCAGGGCGCGAGCCCGGCGGCGCCCGAGGAGCGTGGTCACGAGACCTCCAGAAATCTGTGGGGGAGCTTTGGGTTCCGGTTCTGCGGGTTCCGATTATAAGGAGATGTTTGGGTCTCTCAAATCAAACCGATGGTCTTGGAGCCGTCCAGCCTAAGAAGTCGCCGGTCAGGGCCGGTGATCCCCCTGCCGGTTACGCTCATCTGGATCTCCCCCGTCCCGACCGAAGAGAGCACCGCCGTGACCCACCCCTTCCTCGACCTGACCCCGCTGAGCGCCGCGCACTTCGCCGCGATCGAGGACCGGGTGGCCCGGCTGCTGGATACCCGCCAGGACGTGGTGATCATGCAGGGCGAGGCGCTGCTGCCCCTGGAGGGCGCGATCCGGGCGACGGCGGGGCCGGAAACGGTCGCCCTGAACGTGATCACCGGTCCGTACGGGCAGACCTTCGGGAACTGGCTGCGGGACTGCGGCGCGACCGTGATCGACCTCGCCGTGCCGTTCCACACGGTGGTGACGGCCGGACAGATCCGGGAGGCGTTCGCCGAGCACCCGGAGATCGACTTCGTCTCCCTGGTGCACGCGGAGGCGGCCACCGGCAACACCAACCCGGTCGCGGAGATCGGCGAGGCGGTACGGGAGCAGGGCGCCCTCTTCTACCTCGACGCGGTCGCCTCGGTCGGGGCGGAGCCGGTGCTGCCGGACGCGTGGGGTGTGGACCTGTGCGTGATCGGGGCGCAGAAGGCGATGGGCGGCCCGGCCGGCGTCTCGGCGGTCTCGGTGAGCGAACGGGCCTGGGCCCGGATGGCGGCGAACCCGCACGCCCCGCGCCGCTCCTACCTCTCCCTGCCGGACTGGAAGGAGCGCTGGGTCGACGCCGGCCGCAAGGTGCTGCTGCACGCGCCGGCCCAGCTGGAGATGCTGGCGCTGGAGGCGTGCCTGGAGCGGATCGAGGCGGACGGCCTGGAGACGGTGATGCGGCGGCACCGCACGGCCGCGCTGGCCACCCGGGCCGGGGCGGTGGCCCTGGGCGGCGGCCTGGAGCCGTACGTGTACGCGGAGTCGGACGCGGCGCCGGTCGCCACGACCCTGCGGGTGCCGGCCGGCGTGGTGGCCTCGGAGCTGGTCGCCGAGGCACTGGCGGACGACGGCGCCCTGCCGCTGGCGGCGGGCGGAGGCGCGCTGGCCGGAGAGATGATCCGGGTCAACCACTACGGGTTGGACGCGACGGCCGGCGCCGTCGGGTCGAGTCTGGCGGCACTCGGTGCGGGGCTGGCGAAGCGGGGGCTGCCGGTGGACCTTGCGGGCGCCCGGCGGGCCGTGGATTCCGCCTGGCGGTAGCCGAATTCAAAGCAATTTCGAATTCCCTTTTTTTCGATGGCTTACCCGAGTTCTCCTGCCCGCTTTTTGCAGAGCTAAACCGGGGGAATTTCATCCGGGTTTCAACCCTGTGACGCACTCCACATAAGGGGGCCATTTGCCCACTTTGCGGTGGGTCATATCGGTACATACAGGTACGGCAGGTCGAGCCCTCAACTCGACCTGCCGTGCGTTTTTGCATTTGCCTCGCTAAATTCGATCCACATGACTGCCCCACAAGCAGACCTGATCGTCGACCGCCCGCTGGTGACCGACGGTGCCGCTCTCTGGCGTATCGCCAAGGATTCCGGAAGCCTCGATCTGAACTCCTCGTACAGCTATCTGCTGTGGTGCCGGGATTTCGCCGGCACCTCGGCGGTGGCGCGCGGCGCGGACGGCGAGCCCGTCGGGTTCGTGACCGGGTACACCCGGCCCGACCGGCCGGACACCCTGCTCGTCTGGCAGGTGGCCGTGGACGCCGCGCAGCGCGGGCGCGGCATCGCGGCGCGGCTGCTGGACGGGCTCACCGCACGGGTGGCCGCCGACCGGCCGCTCACCGCCGTCGAGACCACCATCACGCCCGGCAACACCGCCTCCGAGCGCCTGTTCACCTCGTACGCCGCCCGGCACGACGCCGTCGTCGAACGCACGGTGCTGTTCGAGGCCGGTGAGTTCCCCGACGGTCCGCACGACCCCGAAGTCCTGTACCGCATCGGCCCCTTGACCCCCACATCGCACTGAGGAGCCCCGACGTGACCATCACCCAGCCCGACCTGAGCGTCTTCGAGACCCTGGAGTCCGAGGTCCGAAGCTACTGCCGCAGCTGGCCGACGGTGTTCGACCGGGCCCGGGGCAGCCGCATGTACGACGAGGACGGCCACGCGTACCTGGACTTCTTCGCCGGCGCCGGATCACTCAACTACGGCCACAACAACCCCGTGCTGAAACGGGCGTTGCTCGACTATCTGGAACGCGACGGCGTCACCCACGGCCTGGACATGTCGACGACGGCCAAGCGGTCGTTCCTGCGGACGTTCCAGGACCTGGTGCTGCGGCCGCGTGAGCTGCCGTACAAGGTCATGTTCCCGGGGCCCACCGGGACGAACGCCGTCGAGTCGGCACTCAAGCTCGCCCGGAAGGTGAAGGGGCGCGAGGCGATCGTGTCGTTCACCAATGCCTTCCACGGGATGTCCCTCGGCTCGCTCGCGGTCACCGGCAACGCGTTCAAGCGGGCCGGGGCCGGGGTCCCGCTGGTGCACGGCACGCCGATGCCCTTCGACAACTACTTCGAGGGGACCGTGCCGGACTTCCTCTGGTTCGAGCGGCTCCTGGAGGACCAGGGGTCGGGGCTCAACAAGCCGGCCGCGGTGATCGTGGAGACCGTGCAGGGCGAGGGCGGCATCAACGTCGCCCGGCCCGAGTGGCTGCGCGCCCTCAAGGCACTCTGCGAACGGCAGGACATGCTGCTGATCGTCGACGACATCCAGATGGGCTGCGGGCGGACCGGCGCCTTCTTCTCCTTCGAGGAGTCGGGGATCGTCCCGGACATCGTCACGGTGTCGAAGTCCATCAGCGGGTACGGGCTGCCGATGTCGCTGTGCCTGTTCCGGCCCGAGCTGGACGTGTGGGAGCCGGGCGAGCACAACGGCACCTTCCGCGGCAACAACCCCGCCTTCGTCACCGCGACCGCCGCCCTGGAGAGCTACTGGACCGACGGCCCGGCGATGGAGAAGCAGACCCGGACCAAGGGCGAGCAGATCGAGCAGGGGCTCATCGCGATCGTCGAGGAGAACCTCGCCGACGTGCGGGAGTACCGGGGGCGGGGCCTGGTGTGGGGCCTGGAGTTCCACGACAAGGAGCGGGCCGGGCGGATCGCGAAACGCGCCTTCGAACTCGGCCTGCTCATCGAGACGTCGGGGCCGGAGAGCGAGGTCGTCAAACTGCTGCCCGCCCTGACCGTCACCCCGGACGAGCTGGACGAGGGCCTCAGCGTCGTCGCCCGGGCCGTCCGGGAAACCGCCTGACCAAGATCGAGCAAGGAGGCTGTACACCACCGTGATCGTCCGATCGTTCAAGGAAATCGAAGGCACCGACCGGCATGTGAAGGCCGCGTCCGGGACCTGGGAGAGCAAACGCATCGTCCTCGCCAAGGAGCGGGTCGGCTTCTCGGTGCACGAGACGATCCTCTACGCGGGCACCGAGACGTCGATGTGGTACGCCAACCACATCGAGGCCGTCGTCTGCGTCGAGGGCGAGGCCGAGCTGACCGACCGCGAGACCGGGACGTCGTACACGATCACGCCCGGGACCATGTACCTCCTCGACGGGCACGAGCGGCACTCGCTGCGCGTCAAGGAGGACTTCCGCTGCATCTGCGTGTTCAACCCGCCGGTCACCGGGCGGGAGGACCACGACGAGAACGGCGTCTATCCCCTGCTGACGGAGGAGGGCTGACCATGACCACGCTCACCGACCTCTACCCGAGCCGCGGCCCCGTCGAGGTCACCCTCCCCCGCAAGGACCCGGTCGTCTGGTCGGCGCCCGGCGCGCCCGGACCGATCGCCACGGACCGCCTTGAGTCGTTCGAGCGCGACGGTTTCCTCGCCGTCGAGCAGCTGATCGGGGACGACGAGGTCGCCGTGTACCGGCAGGAGCTGGAGCGGCTGATCGCCGACCCGGCGATCCGGGCCGACGAACGCTCGATCATCGAGCCGAAGTCGCAGGAGATCCGGTCCGTCTTCGAGGTGCACCGGATCAGCGAGGTCTTCGCGAACCTGGTGCACGACGAGCGGGTGGTCGGCCGGGCCCGGCAGATCCTCGGCTCGGACGTGTACGTCCACCAGTCCCGGATCAACGTCAAGCCGGGGTTCGGGGCCAGCGGCTTCTACTGGCACTCGGACTTCGAGACCTGGCACGCCGAGGACGGCCTGCCGAACATGCGGGCCGTGTCCGTCTCGATCGCCCTGACCGAGAACCACGACACCAACGGCGGGCTCATGATCATGCCGGGCTCGCACAGGACGTTCCTGGGCTGCGCCGGCGCCACGCCCAGGGACAACTACAAGAAGTCCCTGCAGATGCAGGACGCGGGCACACCGTCCGACGATGCGCTGACCGCGATGGCGGGCGAGTACGGCATCAAGCTGTTCACCGGCAGGGCCGGTTCGGCGACCTGGTTCGACTGCAACTGCATGCACGGCTCCGGCGACAACATCACGCCTTTCCCGCGCAGCAACGTCTTCATCGTCTTCAACAGCGTGGAGAACGCGGCGGTGGAGCCGTTCGCGGCGCCGGTGCGGCGGCCGGAGTTCATCGGGGCACGGGACTTCACGCCGGTGAGGTGACCGTTCAGTGAGCCGCCGGGCCGGGATCTCCTCGTGTGGGACGGGGGGTCCCGGCCCGGCCGTGCCGTCGGTCAGCCGGCCAGGGCGTCGAGCAGGCGGTCCACGTCTGCGGGCGTGTTGAAGAGGTGGAAGGCCGCGCGCAGGTTGCCCGCACGGTTGGAGACCTCGATGCCGGCCCGGCTCAGCTCGGGCTGGCGGCCCCCGAGCCCGGGGACCGAGACGATCGCGGAGCCGGGGGCGGGCACCGGCTCGTGCCCGAGGGCCGCGAGCCCGGCGCGGAACCGGTCGGCGAGGCCCACGTCGTGGGCGTGCACGGCGGGCATCCCGAGTTCCTCGAGCAGGTCGAGCGAGCGGCGCAGGCCGGCGAACGTGAACAGGGCGTGGGTGAGGTCGAACCGCCGGGCGGAGTGGGCGAGTTCGGCGACCGGGCCGTAGCAGCTGTCCCACGGTTCCTCGCCCGCGACCCAGCCCGCGAGCAGCGGGGTCAGTCCGCCGAAGTCCTCGGGGAGCACGAGGAAGGCCACGCCGTGCGGGCCGAGCAGCCACTTGAAGGAGACGGTCGCGGTGAAGTCGTACGCGTCGGCGTCCATCGGCAGCCAGCCGACGGCCTGGGAGAAGTCGACGTAGGTGCGGGTCCCGTGCGCGCGGGCGGCCTCGCGCAGGGCGGGCAGGTCGGCGAGCCGGCCGTCCGCCGACTGGACCGCGCTGACCGCGACGAGGGCGGTGTCCGGCCGGACGGACTCGGCGAGGCGCTCCAGCGGCACCGCGCGGACCTTGAGGTCGCCGCGGACGTGGAACGGGTTCAGCACGGAGGTGAAGTCGTCCTCCGCGGTGAGGACTTCGGCACCGGCCGGGAGCGAGGCGGCGATCACGCCGGAGTGCGCGGCGACCGAGGAACCCGCCGCGACCCGGGTGGCCGGGACTCCGGCGAGCCGGGCGTAGGCGGCCCGGCACGCCTCCACGTCCTCGTACAACGAGGTCAGGGCCCGGCCCTCGGCCCGCAGCAGCGCCGCCTCGTGCAGGGCGGCCACGGTACGGGCGGGCAGCAGGCTGTTGCTGGCGGTGTTGAGGTAGGTGGTCTGCGGGGCGAACTCGGCGCGGACGAGGCTCTCGAACGTCTCCGTGGTCTCCATACGTCCACTCTGCGGCCCCGGGAACCCCCCGTCCATTGCGGATTTTTACCCGGAACCGCTAAGCGATGCTTATACGACGCCCCTGACCTGCACGTTCTCAGCGCCGTTCGCCATGCCTCCCGCAGCGCCCTTCTCCGTGCCTGCCTCAGTGCTGCGGCACCGCGCACCCGTCCGGACCGCAGGCCTCCGCGCCGCCCTCGTCGATCAGCTTGAGCGGGGAACGCGCGCCCCAGGCCTGGCTGAGCGCCTGGGTGAACACCTCGGCGGGCTGGGCGCCCGAGACCCCGTACTTCCGGTCGAGGACGAAGAACGGCACCCCGTTCGCACCGAGCTCGGCGGCCTCGCGCTCGTCGGCGCGGACGTCGTCGGCGTAGCGGGACGGGTCGGCGAGCACCGCGCGCACGGCCGCCGCGTCCAGCCCCGCCTCCTCGGCCAGCGCCACGAGCCGGTCCTCGCCCTCGCTGAAGACGGACCGCTCCTCGGCGAAGTTCGCCCGGTACAGGATCTGGATCAGCTCGTCCTGGCGGCCCTGCTCCTTGGCGAAGTGCAGCAGCCGGTGCATGTCAAAGGTGTTGCCGTGGTCGCGGTCCCGGGTCCGGTAGTCGAGACCCTCGGCAGCGGCCTGCGCGCCCAGGTTCTCCTCGCCCGCCTGGGCCTGGGCCTCGCTCATGCCGTACCTCTTGCTGAGCATGGCGAGCACCGGCTGGACGTCGTCCTTGGCGCGGCCGGGGTCCAGCTCGAAGGAGCGGTGCACGACCTCGACGTCGTCGCGGTGCGGGAAGGCCGCGAGCGCCTTCTCGAAGCGCGCCTTTCCGACATAGCACCAGGGGCAAGCGATATCGGACCAGATCTCGACGCGCATGTTCTCGGCTCTCCAGGTAGCGACGGTAAACCCTGCAACTACCTGAACCTTCAAACAGCCGGCTTCATTCCCCGCCCACCGTGTACCGCAGGTACAGGTGGTGGTCCCCCTCGGCCGGCGGGTTCTCCGGGTCCGGCACCCAGCCCTGGCGGGCGTAGAAGGCCTGGGCCCGCCGGTTGTCGACGTGCACGTCCAGCACGGCGGTCCCTCTGCCGTCGGCCCGCCACCACTCCAGACAGGCGGTGTGCAGGGCGGTGCCGACACCGGCCCGCCAGCGGTCGGGGTCGACGTGGAACTGGAACAGCTTGACCGTTTCGGCGGTGGCACCCTCCGGGGTGCGGAACGAGGCGACCCCGATGATCGCCCCCGCCTCCACCACGCACAGCACCTGCCCGTCCGGCCGCTCGACGGCACCCCGCCAGGCGGCCGTCCAGTCCACGCCGTCGTCCGGGAGACCCTCCGGGTAGTACGTCGACCGGGCCCGCCGGTGCAGCACGGCGATGGCCTCCGCCTCGGCGGACACCGCCGTACGGATCACCCGCATCCCCTTCACGTGATCACTGGTCATGCAACGGAGGACGTACCGACGCCCGCACCGGTTCCACGCCGGCCGCCCTCGTGATCAGCTTCCGTCGCGCAGGTCGGCCGGCCAGTCGGGCCTGAACTCGATGTGGTCGTAGGTCACCACGCAGCCCTCGCCCATCGGCGACTGGGTCATGAAGCCGACCAGCGCGTCCTCCGTCTCCTTCTCTGCGCCCAGGGTGAACAGCCGGACGAAGACCCACTTCTTGCCGTCGCGGGAGGCGTGGAAGGCGAACGCGCGGCCGGTCCTGCTGATCCGGAGCCAGACAGAACTCCCCTCCACCGTGAAGGCGTTGGCGTCGTCCGAGTGCCCCCGGGTGACCACCGTGCAGACGGTGGGCACGTCCGGGGAGTTCTCCAGGCAGAGCTTGGCCCAGGCCCGGTCGCCGACGTGGACGTACAGCCCACCGGCGTCGAAGGCGGCACCGAACCCGACGGTGACCCGGGCGATCAGCTGGAAGTCCCCCTCGGGCGCCCCCAGCAGCCGGGGCGCGTCCGAGGCGGGGTCCAGCGCCTCCCCGGTGGGCGAGACGAACCGGTCCTGCCGGGCCCCGGCCCACCCGGTGAGCACCCCGCCCTCGTGGAACCAGTGCCCGTCGGGCCCGTAGGTACGGAGGGGAAAAGGAAGTTCGGGAAGTTCCAGGTCCATGGCGGAATTGTGTCAGCAGATCTTTTCGACGTGCGCACGGGCAGGCGCGCCCGAAAGGGGCGCGGGGAACGGCGCGGGCAACCACGGACACCCCGCAGCCGCCGAACCACCCCACTCCCCCACGGCGCTACCGCTCCAGAACCCCGTTGAACCGCCGCGGAAGCCCCAGCGGGTTCTCGTCCTTCAGCTCCGCCGGCAGCAGAGCCGACGGCGCCCCCTGATAGGCCACCGGCCGCAGCCACCGCTCGATGGCCGTGCCGCCCACGGAGGTCGACGTGGAGGTGGTCGCCGGGTACGGCCCGCCGTGATGCTGGGCCGGGGCCACGGCGACCCCCGTCGGCCACCCGTTCACCAGGACCCGGCCCGCCAGCGGCGTGAGCTCCGCGAGGATCTCCGCCCCCAGCCCCTCCCCCGCGGCCTCCTCGGCGGAGACGTGCACCGTCGCCGTGAGGTTTCCCGGCAGCCGCGACAGCACCGCCGTCGCCTCGCCCCGGTCCTCGTAGCGGACCACCACGGTCACAGGACCGAAGCACTCCTCCAGGAGCAGGTCGTACGCCCCGGCCTCGGTCAGCCTGCCCGCCGGCACCGTCAGGAACCCGGGGCTCACGGTGTGCTCGCCGCCCGCGCCCGGCGTCACCGGGCTCTCCACGTCGGGGAGTTCGGTGCGCTCGGCGACCCCGGCGACGAAGTTGTCCCGCATCCGGTGGTCGAGCAGCACGCCCGCGTCGGTGTTGCTGACCGCGTCCGTGAGGGACTTGACCAGGCCGTCCCCGGCGGCGCCGGCCGGCACCAGGACCAGACCCGGCTTCACGCAGAACTGCCCGACGCCCAGCGTCATCGACCCGGCGAGCCCGGTGCCGATCTCCTCGGCCCGCTCGGTGGCCGCGGCCTCGGTGACGAGGACCGGGTTCAGGGAGCCCAGCTCGCCGTGGAAGGGGATCGGCACCGGACGCGCGGCGGCCGCGTCGAAGAGCGCCCGGCCGCCCCGGACGGAACCGGTGAAGCCGGCCGCGGCGACCAGCGGGTGCCTGATCAGTTCGATGCCGGCCTCGAAGCCGTGCACGAGACCGACCACGGCCTCGGGGATGCCGTGCCCGGCCGCGGCCCGGCGCAGCACCTTCGCGACCAGCTCGGACAGAGCCGGGTGGTCGGGGTGGGCCTTGACGACGACCGGGTTGCCGGCGGCCAGCGCGCTCGCGGTGTCGCCGCCGGCGACGGAGAAGGCGAAGGGGAAGTTGGAGGCCGAGTAGACGGCGACGACGCCCAGCGGGACCTTGTAGCGGCGCAGGTCCGGGACGGGCGGGGTGGCGGTGGCGTCGGGGTGGTTGATGATGACGTCGAGGAAGGCGCCCTCGTCGACGATGTCCGCGAACGCGCGCAGCTGGTAGACGGTACGGGCGAGTTCCCCGGTCAGCCGGACGGGGCCGAGCGCGGTCTCCGCGTCGGCGGCCTCGACCAGCCGGTCCTTGGCCGCGTCGAGTCCGGCGGCGGCCGAGCGCAGGAAGGCCGCGCGGACCGTGCGGTCGGCGAGGGAGCCGCGGGCGGCGTGCGCGGCCGTGACGACGGTGTCGACCTCCTCGGCTGTGGCCTCCACCGCAACCTGCTCACGCTGCTTCCCGGTGCGCGGGTCGACGCTCCAGACTGGTGCTGCTGCCACCGCGGGTCCCTCCATGAGTTGCGTTCTGCCGCAGTATCCCGGTCATATCCGGGTTATATCCGGGTCATTCACCAGGAGTGTTCGATATACTGAACGCTGTCTCTGATGATGAATATGCTGTTGGAGACTATAACCTCGGTTTCTCGTCCAACGAAGGGGTCAAGGGCGATGTCGGCAGGCGAGACAGGCGGCGGGGCACAGGTCAAGTCCGCGGTACGGACCGTGGAGTTGCTGGAGTACTTCGCGGGCCGGCCCGGTATGCACTCCCTCGCGGCCGTCCAGGAGGCCGTCGGGTACCCCAAGTCGAGCCTCTACATGTTGCTGCGCACGCTGGTGGAGCTGGGCTGGGTGGAGACGGACGCGACCGGCACCCGGTACGGCATCGGGGTGCGGGCGCTGCTGGTCGGCACGTCGTACATCGACGGCGACGAGGTGGTCGCGGCGGCCCGTCCGACCCTGGACCGGCTCTCCGACGACACCACGGAGACCATCCACCTCGCCCGCCTCGACGGCACGAACGTGGTCTACCTGGCCACCCGCCAGTCCCAGCACTACCTCCGCCCCTTCACCCGGGTCGGCCGCCGGCTGCCCGCGCACTCCACCTCGCTCGGCAAGGCGCTGCTCGCCACCCACACCGACGAGCAGGTCCGCAAGCTGCTGCCGGAGACGCTCCCGGCGCTGACCGAGCACACCCTCACGGACCGCGAGAAGCTCATCGAGGAGCTGCACCAGATCCGCGAGCAGGGCTTCGCGATCGACCGCGAGGAGAACACGCTCGGGCTGCGCTGCTTCGGGGTGGCGATCCCGTACCGCACCCCGGCCCGCGACGCGATCAGCTGCTCGGTACCGGTGGCCCGCCTCACCCCCGCCCACGAACAGATGATCAAGGACGCCCTGTTCGACGCCCGGGACCGCCTGACACTGGCGACGCGACGGCTCTAGCCTTCCGGCTCCCCGTCTGAGCGGCCGATGAGAATCGACGAGACTCGATGAGAATTCGGCCGAACGGGAACGAGGACCCCGCTTTCGATCGTCTGTCTGAGCGGGATGAACAAGACGATCAGGCGGGCGTCCGTCTTCGCACTGCTGCTCGTGGTCACTCTGCTGGTCAGGGCGACATGGGTGCAGTTCTACGACGGTCAGGCCCTCGCGGACGACACGAACAACCGGCGCAACGTCATCGAGACGTACTCACAGCCGCTCGGGAACATCATCGTGGCCGGTGAGTCGATCACCGGCTCGGCACAGACCCTGAGCAACAGCGATCTCAAGTACAAGCGCACCTACACCAACGGCAAGCTCTACGCGGCCGTGACGGGCTACGCCTCGCAGGCCTACGCCCCGACCCTGCTGGAAGGCGTCTACCAGGACCTGCTCAACGGCACCGACACCCGGCTCAAGACGGTGATGGACACGGTCACCGACGAGCGCGCCGAGCCGGGCAACGTGATCACGACGATCGACCCGGCCGTCCAGAAGGCGGCGTACGCCGCGCTCGGCGACAAGAAGGGCGGGGCGGTCGCGATCGACCCGAAGACCGGCAAGATCCTGGCGGCCGTGTCGACCCCGTCGTACGACCCCTCCGCGCTCACCGACGCCAACACCGCCGGCACGGCCTGGAAGAAGCTGAACGCCGACAGCGACAAGCCGCTCACCGACCGGGCGCTGCGCCAGCCGCTGCCGCCGGGCTCGACGTTCAAGCTGGTGGTCGCGGCGGCCGCGCTGGAGGACGGCCTCTACCCGAACGTCGACAAGAAGACCGACAGCCCCAACCCGTACACCCTGCCGGGCACGACCACCCCCCTGCGGAACGAGAGCGCCTCGGCGCCCTGCGAGGACGCCTCGATCCGCACGGCCCTGCGCTACTCCTGCAACAACGTCTTCGGCAAGATGGCCGTCGACCTCGGCCAGGACAAGGTCAGGGCGATGGCCGAGAAGTTCGGCTTCAACGACGACAAGCTGGACATCCCGGTGCGGGCCTACGCCAGCGTCTACCCCAAGGACATGGACAAGGCCCAGACCGGTCTCTCCGGCATCGGCCAGTTCGACGTCACGGCGACCCCGCTCCAGATGGCCATGGTGTCGGCCGCCATAGCCAACGGCGGCAAGCTGGTCTCCCCGCACATGGTCTCGCAGATCACCGACAGCGGCGGCGACGTGCTGAAGAACTACGACGACGACACGAGCAGCGAGCAGATCGTCAGCTCCTCGACCGCGGAACAGCTGCAGTCCGCGATGGAGACGGTCGTCAAGGAGGGCACGGGTACGAACGCGCTCATCGACGGGGTGACGGTGGGCGGCAAGACGGGCACCGCCCAGCACGGCGAGAACAACAGCGAGACGCCGTACGCCTGGTTCACGTCGTACGGCAAGTCCGACAGCACCGGCAAGGAGGTCGCGGTGGCGGTGATGGTCGAGCAGTCGGACGCGGCGAGGTCGGAAGTGAGCGGCAACGGCCTTGCGGCCCCTGTGGCCAAGGCGATGATGCAGGCGGCGTTGAAGTAAAGCGCCCCCGTAGGGGCGCGGGGCGGTAGTCGATTTGCGGCTACCGCCCCGCGGGCGCGACCAGCCACGACGAACCCGCGGCCGACGACGCACCCGCGCCCCACCCTCTACTTCACGCCCAGAACCTGCTCCACCGGATCAATCGCGAAGTACACCAGGAACAGCGCCGACACGGCCCACAGCAGCCAGTTGACCTCCTTCGCCTTCCCCAGCACCGCCTTGATCACGACGTACGCCAGGAACCCCGCCCCGATGCCGTCCGTGATGGAGTAGGTGAACGGCATCGCGGCGATCGTCAGGAACGCCGGGATGGCGATCTCGTACTTGTCCCAGTCGATGTGCTTGACGTGGGTCATCATCAGGAAGCCCACGGCGATCAGCGCGGGCGCCGCCGCCTGCAGCGGGACGATGGTGAGCAGCGGGGTCAGGAAGAGCGCCAGGCCGAACATGCCGCCGGTGATCAGGTTGGCGAAGCCGGTGCGGGCCCCTTCCCCCACCCCCGCCGCGGACTCGATGTACGCCGTGTTGGAGGAGGCCGAGCCGAGGCCGCCGGCCACCGCCGCCGCGCCGTCGATGAACAGCACCCGCCCGATGCCCGGCACCTGCCCCTGCTCGTCGAGCAGTCCGGCCTCCGCGCTGATGCCGACGATCGTGCCCATGGCGTCGAAGAAGTCGGACAGGATCAGGGTGAAGACCAGCAGGACGGCGGTGAGGACACCGGCCTTGGCGAAGCCGCCGAACAGGCTGAAGTGACCGATGAGCCCGAAGTCGGGCGTGCCCACGATCTTGTCGGGGATCTTCGGCGTGGTCAGGCCCCAGCTCTTGATGTCGGCGGCGGAGTTGATGACGATCGCCACCAGCGTCATCGTGACGATGCTGATCAGGATCGCGCCCTTCACCTTGCGCGCGACCAGCGCGATGGTCAGGAGCACGCCAACACAGAAGACGAGCACGGGCCAGCCGGTGAGCCGTCCGACGGCACCGAGCTGCACCGGCACGGTGGTGTCGGCCGCGTCCGGGATCCGGCTGACGAAGCCCGCGTCGACGAAGCCGATGAACGCGATGAACAGGCCGATGCCGACGCCGATCGCCTGCTTCAGCTGCTGCGGGATGGCGTTCATGATCGCCTCGCGCAGGCCGGTCAGGACCAGTACACAGATCAGCAGGCCTTCGAGGACGACCAGGCCCATGGCGTCGGACCAGCTCATCAGCGGCGCCAGCTGGAAGGCCACGACGGCGTTGAGGCCGAGGCCGGCCGCGATCGCCAGGGGCAGGTTGCCGCCGACGCCCATGACGACCGTCATCACACAGGCCACCAGTGCGGTGGCGGTGACGAGTTGGCCGGTGTCGAGGGTGTGCCCGAACTTGTCCTTGGCGCTGCCGAGGATGATGGGGTTCAGGACAAGGATGTAGGCCATGGTGAAGAACGTGGCGAAGCCGCCGCGTATCTCCCGGCCGAAGGTCGATCCCCGTTCGGAGATCCTGAAGAACCGGTCGACGCCGTTCCCGGCAGGTGGCGCGGCCCCCTGCGGCCGGGCCGCCTTCTGCGTCTCGGACATGGTCGAACTCCTCGTCCCCTGAGCGTGCGTGTGCGGATGCTGGCTGGATTGTTCCCGCGTCGCACCGGTTTCAGGTTTTCCCCGTGTTACGGAATCGGGCCCGGTGTGGTTCGGTGGACCACACCGCGTCCGGCCCCTCGCACGGAGCACACCGAACCCCCGTACGACGGACACGAAATGATCACTGCTACGCTCCGGATCTCGCCGGAACGTTCCTCCGGACATCCATATGTCACCGCATGTCATCTACATGACACAGAATCCCTGACAGAAGAGGTCACCCGTGGGCACAGTCGTCGACGACGCCGCCTCCGTGGAGTTCCATGCCTTCTTCGAACGCCACTATGCCGAACTCGCGCGTCTCGCCCATCTGTTGACCGGTGAGGCGGACGCCGCCGACGATCTGGCCGCCGACGCCCTGCTGGCGCTGTGGCACCGCTGGGACCGGGTGCGGGCCGCCGACCATCCGGTGGCGTACGCCCGGGGTGTCGTCGCCAACCTGGCCCGGACCCGCATCCGCAGCGCCGTGCGCGAGCGGCGCCGCATCGCCCTGTTCTGGTCGCACCGCGAGGAGACCGCCGAGAACCCGGACGTCGCCGGAGTGGTGGACGTCCAGGGGGCGTTGGCCCGCCTGCCGTTCCGCAAGCGGGCGTGCGTGGTGCTCCGGCACGCGTTCGACCTGTCGGAGAAGGACACCGCGCTCGCCCTCGGGATCTCGGTGGGTACGGTTAAGAGCCAGACGTCGAAGGGCATGGCGGAGCTGCAGCGGCTGCTCGGCGACTCCCAGGGTGTTCCGCAGCGGGTGCACGCGGTGATGGCGCCGCGGACCGGTGAGAGCGGAGGAGGGAACCGATGAGCCAGCAGGACGTGCACGACGAGCTGCGCGCCCGGCTGCACGGGGCGGCCGAGGCGCACGAACCCGACCGCGCCCGCATCCTGGCCCGGGTCGAGCGGGGCAT
Organism: Streptomyces sp. NPDC048291; assembly: GCF_043201715.1. Classification (NCBI taxonomy): domain Bacteria; kingdom Bacillati; phylum Actinomycetota; class Actinomycetes; order Kitasatosporales; family Streptomycetaceae; genus Streptomyces; species Streptomyces sp. NPDC048291. The sequence goes on along the minus strand of NZ_JBICZC010000001.1, from coordinate 866,327 downwards.
GGCCGCGCAGGGACGCCCGGACCATCGGGCCGCCCTTCCCCCCGTCCTCGGCTGGATCCGGGTGGTCAGCGCCACGGCCGCGGTCGCCGCGGTCCTCGGGGTCGGCGGCTACGCGGTCGCCTCGGCCGTGAAGGACCCGCCCACCGAGAAGACGGTCGCGGTGTCCCCGACGCCCTCCGCGTCCCCGGACGCGACCAGCCGCCCGCCGTCCCGGACGGCCGCCCCGCCGGCCCCGGGCGTGCCCTCGGCCCACTCCTCCCCCAGGTCGAGCCCGACGCCCTCGGCGACCGCGAAGGCCTCCGCCACCCCGGCGGCGCCCGTCGCCCGGGGCGAACAGGACGGCCCGCTCTGGTCGGACGGCTCGGTGGACCCGCACAGCAACGACTTCTGGGCGCAGTCCGACGTGACCCTCAAGACCTCCGGCCAACTGACCGCGCTCACCGTCCGGTTGAAGGTGGCCCAGACAGGCGGGGTGACCGACGCCGGAGCATGGCGCTCCCTGCCGGAGACCGACTTCACCCAGTCGGTCACCGAACAGGACGGCTTCCTCGTCTACACCTGGACCCTCAAGCCCGGCAGCAAGGTCGCCACCGGCGAGTGGGTGTTCGCCGGCCAGTACAACCACCAGCAGGGCGGCCGCGACGCGAAGCAGGACACCTACACCATCACCGGCACGGCGTCCGGCAAGCAGTACGCGGTGACGGGCAATTTCGCGACGCACACAAACAGTGAGGGTGACTCCTGACCGACGGGACATCGGCGCCCCGAAAGGGGGCGCGGGGCTGTGTTTGATCTGCGGCTGCCGCCGCGTGGGCGCGACCAGCCCCCACGGCCCCGCGGTCCGCAACGCACCCGTCAGTCCATGGTGGATCCGATGGCAGCCGACCCGGTGGTCAGAAACACCGTCACCGGCAACGCCCCACTCGTCGGCCGCGCCGCGTACGCGGACGTCGCGTCCGTCGACCTGAACCCCGGCACGCTCACCCCGCCGTCCCAGCTGTTCGCCGCCGACACCGCCCGGGACCCCAGCTTGTCCGCCCCGCCCCCGTTGCCCACCGCGAGGTTCCGCGCCAGCCGCGCCTTGCCGGTCTCGAAGAAGAACCCGGCCTGGGCGTTCGCGTAGGCCGTGTTGCGGTTGAGGACGATCGCCCCGGTGTTGGAGTTCTCGGTGAACCCGTTCAGCGTGTTGTCCCAGGCCGCGTCGTCGTTGACGACATGCGCGACGGCGACGCCCCCGCCGCCCAGCTTGAACCCGTTGCCGTTGCCCTCGAACGCGGAGTCGTTCCACCGGTTCCTGCCGTTGCCGAAGGCCCAGCTGTGTTCGATCCTGACCGGCGAGGAGAACTGCCAGAGGTCCAGGCCGTCGTCCGAGTTGTCGTACAGACGCGCGCCGGTGACCTTGTTGCCGCTGCCCGAGCCGAACTTGATGGCGATGCCGTCGGCGTTCTGCCCGTGCCCGGCCTTGTCGTAGTTGCCGTAACTGTCCAGGTTCTGGACGAGGTTGTCCACGGTGTCGTCGCCGCGCAGCGTGAACCCGGAGTCGCCGTTGTCCGCGGTGACGAGGTTCTTGAAGATCCCGCCCGTGGACGAGGTGACGACGAAGCCCTGGGCCGGGGAGTTCTGGAAGGTGAGGTCCTGGACGGTCCAGTAGCTGCCGTAGATCCCGGTGAGCCACTGGCCGGCGGGCAGCTTGGAGCCGTCGATCCGCACCTTCTCGCCGCTGTAGGCCTTGAGCGTGATGCGGTTCGAACTGCTGCCGCTGGCAGTCGACTTGAGCGTGGCGGTCGGGTAGTACGTGCCCGCGCGCACCTGGATGACGGTACCGGCGGCGGCGCCCGCGACGGCCGACTCCAGCTGTGCGGTGGTGGAGACGGTGACCGTGCTGGTGGCGGCCTGGGCACCGCCGTTCGACAGGCCGAGGTAGACGCCGCTCGCGCCCGCGGCGACGGCCACCGCGGCGGCGATCGAGAGGGTACGCGTCCTGCGGTGGCGTCCGGTGCTGAAGCGCACTGGCCGTTCCTTTCCTTGACGATGGGAGCGAAACGGGCCGGAGGGGCCGCCCCGGCCCGTTTCTGTCTCCCAGTCGCCGCCGTGGCCGGAAAGGGTTGCCGCCCTTCTCGGCTACGACCACTGCTGCGCCTACGACACGAAGTACGTCGGGTTGGGCAGCTTGTACGTGCGGTCCGCGTAGCCGCCGTCCAGGTCCGAGTACTGGTCGCCGAGGTTGGCGACGATCTCGTACCCGAGGTCCTTCTCGATGTGCTTGCGGGTGCCGGACTTGTACTGCACGGTGGTGCAGTTCCAGGCGCCCGGGGTGGCGCAGGCGCTCAGGTAGGACGGCGGGTTGGCCTTGTCCTTGAGGAACATGTGGGCGGCGTCGAGGTTGACGTCGGCGCCGATCTTCTTCAGGTTCTCGACGGCGGCGGTGCGCTGCGCCTCGCTCAGACCGGAGTTGTAGAAGACCTCGACGCCCTTGCTCTCGGCGTACCGCACGAGCTCGGCACTGCCGAACACGCCGGGCCGGTCGGCCTTGTTGACGTAGTCGGCCCAGGTGGTGCCGTTGTACGTGTAGTTGTAGCGCTTCTCGTAGTCGAGGCTGAGCAGCAGCGTGTCGTCGATGTCGAAGACGATCGCGGGCTTCTCGCCGTGCCGGTGGGCCTTGCGCGCGGCCTTGTCGATCTGCCGCTCGACGGCCGTGTCGACGCGCGCCAGGTCCTTGGCGTACGGGCTGTCCGGCGACGCCTGGTAGACGCCGGCGGCGTCGGCGGTGGTGCCGTAGTAGGTGTCGATGTCCTTCACCAGGAGCCCGATGTTGTACGGCTCGTGGGTGGAGTTCGCGGTCGACTGACCGGCGGTGGCGGCGCCGGCGCCGTAGAGGGCGCCCCCGGCCACGGCACAGGCGGCGGTGATCGCCGCGATCCGAAGTGACTTATGCATGACAGGAGTTCTACGCGCGTCACCCTGGCGGGCGCGAGACCCGTTGCCTGATCGATACCTCATCCACAGGCAAAAACCGGGTCAAGCGCCCTGAACGGAGGACTCCGCTTAGTTCATCGTGGCGCCGATCGTGGTGCTGCTGGTCGTGAGGAACGTCGTCGCGGGCAGGGAGCCGTCCGACTTACGGGCGTTGTACGTGGTGGAGGCGTCCGTGGAGACGAACGACGGCGTGGAGACGCCGCTGTCCCAGTTGTTGCCGGCGGACACCACCGAGGAGCCCTTGCTGACCAGTCCGCTGCCGTTGCTCACCGCGAGGTTCTTGCCGAGCCGGGCCGCGCTGGTGGCGAAGTAGTAGCCCCAGCCGCCGTTGGCGTAGGCGGTGGTGCGGTTGATGACGATCGCGCCGGTGTTGGAGTTCTCGGTGAACCCGTTGCCGGAGTTGCCCCAGGCGGCCGAGTTGTTGACGGCGTGGGCGACGGTGACGCCGTTGCCGCCCAGCTTGAACCCGTTGCCGTTGCCCTCGAAGGCGGAGTCGCCCCAGCGGTTGACGCCGTTGCCGAAGGACCAGGTGTGCTCGATGGTGACCGGCGAGGAGAAGGACCACAGGTCGATCCCGTCGTCCGAGTTGTTGTACAGGCGGGCTCCGGTGACGAGGTTGCCGGTGCCGGAGCCGAACTTGATGGCGACCCCGTCGGCGTTCTGGCCGTGCGTGGCGGCGTCGTAGTTGCCGTACGAGTCGAGGTTCTTGACCGTGTTGTTCACGGTCCCGTCCCCGGTCAGGGTGAAGCCGGAGTCGCCGCCGTCGATGGTCTTGATGTTGCTCCAGTTCGTCCCGGTGCAGGACTGGCAGACCACCGCGCTGTCCGGGGAGTTCTGGAAGGTGATGTTCGAGACGTTCCAGTAGTCCGCGGTCAGCTTGAAGATCCACTGGCCGGAGGGCAGCGACGAGCCGTCGATCTTGACCGTCTCCGAGCCGTACGCGGTGAGCGTGACCGGCGCGGACGAGGTGCCGTTGGCCGTGGACTGGAGGGTGGCCGTCGGGTAGTAGGTGCCGCCGCGGACCTGGATGACCGTGCCGGCGGTGGCGTTCTTGATGGCGTTGGACAGGTCGGTGGAGTTGCTGACCACGACGGTCGCCGCGTGCGCCGGGGTGGCGACGACGGCCAGTCCGAGCGAGGCCGTGGTCACGGCGAGGGCGGTGAAGGTGCTGATACGACGCATGACGTGCGGGTCCTTTCGTCGATCAGGGGGATTCAGAGTGAGCGGACGGGTGTCCAGTCGCCGAGGTAGGCCGCGGGGGTGTGCGACCGGGCCTCGGCGTCGGTGAGCTGGGGCCGGTTCGACGGCACGGTGATGACCGCGCCCGGCCCGGAGTTGCGGTACTCGCGGAACCGCATGGACTGCCAGGGGTAGGCCTCCCGCATGTTCGTGTAGGGCGCGACGGGGTCGGTCCCGGGGCCGATGCGACTGTCCCGCACGACCAGCGAGGGCCACGCGGTGGTCTCGTAGGTCGGCACCCAGGGCCGCGCCAGCTTGTACGCCCCGTCCTCCGCGCCGGAGGAGAACCGACAGCGGACGGCGAGGAACCCGTACGGGTTCGCACGGGCGGTCGAGGGGGCGAACACCATGCCCTTGGGGGTGAAGGCCACGTCCCGTTGCAGGGTGCGGAAGTGGCAGTGCTCGTACACCGCCGTGGCCCGCCCGAAGACGAAGTCGACGTCGCCCTCGATGTGGCAGCGGTGGAAGAACTGCCGGTCGAAGGAGCCGAGTTCGGTGGTGTCGGCGAACAGGGTGTCCTGGTGGGCGAGGAGCCGCACGTTCTCGACGTGGGTCCGGTCCCCGGTCAGATACGCGGCGACGGCCTGGGTGCCGGTGATCTCCGGGTGGTCGGCGCGCAGCCAGTCGTTGGCGAGGGTGAGATCGCGGACCACGAGCCCGGGCGCCGCCGAGGTGAAGGTGGCCGAGCCGGCCGTGCCGTAGGTACCCGAACCGTCGGGTTTCTGCGTGCCGTTGGCGTTGTCGTACACGATGACGGCGGCCCGCGGGTCGCGGCTCGCGCCGCGCAGCGTCAACTCCTCTTTCCCGGCGGGCACGTCGACGACCTCGCGGTAGGTCCCCGGGTGCACGACGATCGTCCAGCCGGGGCCCGGGACCGCGTCCACGGCCGCCTGCACGGAGTCGCCGGGGCGGACGTGCAGGGTACGGCGGTCTCGGGTGAAGGCCGTGGCCGAGCCCATGGCCATCGCCGCCGCTCCGGCGGCGAGAAGTGCGCGTCGGGTCGGCACGTCAGCACTCCTTCCAGGGCGTCCAGTCACCGAGGTAGGCCTCCCGGGTCGCGGACCGGGCCTGTTCGGCGGTGAGTTGGGGCCGGTTTCCGGGGACGGTGATCGCGGCACCGGGACCGGAGTTGCGGTACTCGGCGAAGCGCTGGCTCTGCCAGGGGAAGGCGTCCGACATGTTGGTGTAGGGCGCGACGGCGTCGATGCCGGGACCGAGGTACGAGTCGCGGACGACGAGCGAGGGGCGGGCCGTGGTGTCGGAGCTGGGCACCCAGGGGCGGGCCAGCTTGTAGGCGGCGGCCGGGGCTTCGCCGCTGATGCGGCTCCGGCTCACGAGGTAGCCGTACGGGTTGGCCGCCGCGGTCGACGGCGCGAGGACGAACCCGTACGGGGCGGCCGCCAGGTCGGTCCGGTTCAGGGTGCGGAAGTGGCAGTGCTCGTACACCGCCGTGGCCCGCCCGAAGACGAAGTCGACGTCGCCCTCGGCGTAGCAGCGCGCGAAGTACTGCCGGGCGAACACGCCCAGGGCCGTCGAGTCGGCGTACAGGGTGTCCTGGTGGCCGAGGAACCGGCAGTCGTGGAAGGCGCTGCGGTCGCCCTGCACCTTGAGGGCGACGGCCTGGGTGCCGGTGATGTCGGGGTGGTCGGCGCGCAGCCAGTCGTTGGCGAAGGTGATCCAGCGAGCGGTGAAGCCGTCGGCCTGCGCGGTGACGGTGGCGGAGCCGGTGGTGCCGTACGTGCCGCCGCCGGGTTTGGGGGTGCCGGCCGCGTGGTCGAAGACGATGACGACGGCACCCGGGTCCTCGGCGGCGCCGATCCAGGTGGCCCCGGTGCGGGTGGTGTCGACGGCGACCGTCTCTCGGTAGACGCCCGGGGCGAGGACCAGGGTCCGGCCGCTGCCGGTGGCGGCGGTGACGGCGGCCTGGACGGTGCTGAAGTCGCCGCGGCCGTGCGGGTCGACGTACAGGGTCTGCGGGGTGCGGCGGCGCTCCGGGGAGCCGTACCGCCCGAAGGGGCGGGCGCCGGCGTGGGCGGGGAGGGCGGCCAGGGCGAGCGCGGCGCCCGCCCCGGCGCCCGCGGCGAGGAGACCTCGTCTGGACAGGGGAAGGTGGGGCGAGGACATGCGGGTGCTCCTTGAGGAGGAGAGGAGGGGAAGGGGGTGGCGGTACTCCTTGCCGTGCGGGGGTGGGGCCGGGGCGGGCTCCGGTGCGCGCCCCGGCCGCGACGGACGCGCGTCAGCGCAGGTGACCGGCGCCCGCGCCGCAGTCGACGATGCGCGGCACGGCCGGTGCCGGGTCGACCTTCGTGCGCAGGGTCGGGGTCCAGGTCGAACCCGCCGTGAGGGTCTCGGCCGGGATCTGCGCGTTGTGGACCGCGATCAGGTCCGTCGGTTCACCGTTGACGTAGTTGTCGTCGGCGGTGAGCGTCGACTCGTTCCACTTCTTCAGGATCGAGCCCGCCCTGACGGTGTCGGGCAGGGTGAACGCGTTGTGCTCGGCTACGAGTTGGGACTCGATCCCGATGCCGTAGCTGTAGCCGTAGCCGTCCTCGGCGACGAAGTGGTTGTTGTAGGAGTCGACCTGTCCGAACCGCACCCGGGGTGCCCGCTCCACCAGGTTCGAGAAGAGGTTGTGGTGGAAGGTGACCTTGAGGTGCCCCCGGTCGACGGCCGCGGTGGACGCGCTGTCGCTGTTGCCGACGAGGATCGTCTTGTCGTGGTCCGCGAAGACGTTCCAGGAGGCGGTGATGTGGTCGGAGCCCTTGACGATGTCCATCTCGCCGTCGTGCTGTTCGTAGATCCGCCCGAAGTAGTACGGCAGGGTGCTGTCCGGGTGGTCGCCGTCGGTGAAGGTGTTGTGGTCCATCCAGACGTGCGTGCCGCCGTAGATGTCGACGCTGTCGTACTCGGAGTTCCAGTTGCCGTCGGCGGTGTCGGTCGGGTCCCACTGCGGGAAGCAGTCGAGGGGGCTCTCGAAGCCCAGGTTGCGCACGATGACGTTGTCGACGGCCTTGATCTGCAGGCTGGCGCCCTTGAAACCGGCGTCCTTGCCGACGCCGACGATGGTGGTGTTGGCCGGGACGAACGCCTTGATGTAGGCGTCCTGGGCGGCCTGGGACGCGCGGCGCAGCCCCTCCGGGCTGTCGGCGGGCTCGTTGTCGAGGTTGGTGGAGCGCCCCCAGGCCTCGGGTGAGTACTTCGCGAGGTAGGCGTCGAAGTCGTAGCCGGGCACGGCGAACGAGGCGCAACTCGGCCCGTCCGCGTCGATGGTCCCCACGACTCTGACGATCTTCGGCGCGCTGCCGCCGTCGGCGAGGGCGGCCTTGAACTCGTCCCAGGTGGTGACGGTGTACACGTGCGCCGCGTCGGCCGCGGCCCCGCCGGAGGTCCCGGTGCCGGCCGCTCCCCAGCCGTCGTTCGCGGCCAGCACCTGCCGGTCGGGCGCGACCCGGTGGGGGGCCGCGGCCTGGGCGTTTCCGGTCACGGCCAGCACCAGGGCCGTGCAGCCGACCAGCGCTCCCATGACGCGTGCATGACATATCTGAGTACGCACTGTGCGGTTCTCCTCGGCTATGCGGGTGGCCAGGTGATCCATGAAGTCGGTATGTCCTCGTGCAGCCGGACGACGTCGTGCCGGGCCAGCACCTGGGTGCGCAGCGACTCCTGCGCCACGAGCCGGGCCACGGCGATGGCCCCCGGCGGGTTGAAGTGCGTGTTGTCCTGCTCGGTGTCGGTCCAGTTGAAGTACGTCTTGGTCGCCTCGACCCCGAGCGCCTGCCAGAGCGCGAGCGACAGCGCCTCGATGTCGAGCAGCGCGACCCGTTCCCGCGCGGCGAGCGCGCGCATCGCCGCCGGGTAGTCGCCGTGCGTCGGCACGGCGTTGCCGTCGGCGTCGAACCGCCGCCGCTCGACGGGCGTGGCGAGCACCGGCCGGGCACCGCGCGCCCGGGCGCCCTCGACGTAGAGCCGCAGGTAGTCCTGGTAGGTGCTCCAGGGCTCGGTGTACCGCGTCGGATCGTCGCTCTTCTCGTCGTTGTGCGCGAACTGGACGAGCAGCAGATCATGCGGCCGGATGGCGGCGAGGATCGCGTCCAGCCGCCCTTCGTCGACGAAGCTCTTGGAACTGCGGCCGTTGACGGCCTGGTTGGAGACGCCGATCTCCTTCCGGAGGAAGAACGGCAGCGCCATCCCCCACCCGGTCTCGGGCGCCGCGTCGGCGTATTTCTGCGCGGCGGTGGAATCACCGGCGATGTAGAGGGTGCGGTGGCCCCTCCCGGGCGACCGACCGACGAGAGGAACGGCGGCAAGAGCCGCGGAAGTTACCTGTCTGCGCGTAAGGGACACAAGGGTGCACCTTTCAGGTCTTTGTCTTGGGGGCGCGGGGAACTGCGCGACCAGCCACACTCGGCCAGCAGTCCCCCACGGACCGAACCCACCCGATCTCAGTGATGGGCCTTCCAGTCCGCCTGGGCCTTGTTGAGCTGATCGGCCAGCGTGTCCAGGAACTCCTTGGTCGTCATCCTCCCGAGCAGCACCTTCTGGAAGTTCGGCTCGTTGTCGGCCTTGGAAACGGTGTTCCAGTCCGGCAGGTAGTAAGGAAGCTGCACGATCTTGGTCGACGCCCCGTTGAGCGCCTCGGCGGCCAGCTTCGTCGGCTCCGACGCCCGCACCCAGGCGTCCTGCGCCGCCTCGTTGTTCGCCGGCACCTGCCCCGCCGACTCGTTCCACTTGCTGTTGGCCTCGTGCGAGGCGGCGAACTCGATGAACTTCCAGGCGGCCGCTTTGTTCTTGCTCGACTTGAAAAGACCGAGACCGTCCACGGGATTGGAGACCTGCACCCGGGTCCCGTCGTCCAGCGTCGGATTCGGAATTCCCTTGAACTTCCCGCTCAGCGCCTTCTCGTGGTCCGCATAGGAACCGAGGTTGTGGCTCAGCATCCCGATCGTGCCGGAATCCCACTGCGCCACCATCTTGGTGAAGTCGTTGTTGACGTCGGCGGAGGGCGTGTCCTTCTTGTACAGGCCGACGTACTTCTCCAGCGCCGCCACGTTCTTCGGGTCGTTGACGGTGGTTTTGTCACCGTTCCAGAAGGAGTCGATCCCGCTCTGGCCGTAGGTGGCGTCCAGCGCCTGCGCGATCGACCCTTCCCCGCCCCGGATCGTGTACCCGAACCTGTTCTTCGCCTTGTCGGTGAGTCGGCCGGCCGCCGCGTAGAAGTTCGTCCAGGTGGTCGGCGCCGCCAGCTTCGCCGCGCCGAACAGGTCGGTCCGGTACCAGAGGGTGCCGTTGTTCGCGGAGGTCGGCACGGAGTAGGTCTTTCCGTCGCCGCCCGCGGACTTCACGCTCTCCAGGAACTTCTCGTTGAGCTTGCCGTTCAGGGCGCTCTTGGTGAGCCGGCCGTCCAGCGGCTCCAGCGCGCCCTGCGCCGCGACCTCCGCGAGCATCGCGGTGGTGACCCCGCCGACGTCGGGCAGGCCGCCGCCCTGGATGGCGGTGTCGTACTTGGACTGGACGCCGGCCGCGGGCACCCCGACGTACGTGACCTTGATGTCGGGGTTCTGCTTCTCGAAGTCGGCGATGATCTCCTTCCAGACGTCGGTGCGGACACCGCCGTTGTTGTCCCAGAAGGTGATCGTGCCCTTGCCGGAGCCCTCGCCGCCCTTGTCGCCCGCGCTGCCGCTGCCGTCGTCGCCGCAGGCGGTGGCGGTCAGCGCGAGCACGGAGCCCAGGGCGACGGCGACGGCCGCGCGCCTGCTTCTGCGGATGCTGCTCTTCATCGATCGGCTCTCCTGTGTCGGGGTCAGCAGGGGGTGACGCGTAAGTGCGTGAAGGAGGCGGCTCCGGCAACGCCCGCGGCACCCGGCCGACCGGCGTCCCTCATGGGCTCACCCTCTTCGGCGGGGCCCAGGGGGCACCCAGTTCGGAGTAGAGGGAGAGGGTGTCGGCGCCGGCCGCGACCAGTGCGTCGATGCCGGTCACGACCCGGCGCCCGTCCTCAGGCCGGCGGTGCCAGGCGTCGGCGGGCAGCGCGACCGGGGCGTCGGCCAGTCGAATCGCTTCAACGACCTTCATGAAGGCGCCGGTCGCGTCCGGCTCCACCAGCAGGGCGGCGCCGGTGGTGACATGGTCGACGAGGTTCTCCAGCAGGTCCGTGCTGCCGTACTCGGTCTCCTCCGGGCCGTGGTCCGCCCGCTGCACCAGCACCCGGTCCTGCTTGTACCAGTGGGTGATCCGGCCGCCGGTGCCGTGCACCAGGACGTACGGTTCCCCGGGTTCCTCGGCGCAGAGCGTGGCGGCGACCGTGACCGGGCCGCGCGGGGTGGTGACGCGGACGCAGGAGGTGTCGTCGGACTCGATGTCGTTGGCGCGCAGCAGCTCGGTCTCGATGCCGGTGACGTCCTCGGCACGGTCGGTGCCGAGCAGGGCGAGGCCGGTGGCGACGGCGTGCGCGAGGGGGTTGGTGAGGACCCCGTCGACGACGTCGACGCCGTTCAGGCGCCGCTTGCCGGCCCAGGGCGCCCGCCGGTAGTAGGCCTCGGGGCGGGCCCAGGCACCCGCGCCGCCGACCCCCACCACCTCGCCGATGGCGCCCTCCGCGATCAGCCGCCGGATCGCCGGCACGGCGTGCGAGCCCAGCGACTGGAAGCCGATCTGGCAGGCCACGCCCGCCTTGGCGACCCCGTCGGCCATCCGCCGGAACTCCGCGTAGGACGGCGCCGGCGGCTTCTCCAGGAGCACGTGCACGCCCCGCTCGGCGGCCGTCAGGGCCAGGTCCGTGTGGGTGGGGATGGGCGTGCAGATCACGGCGATCCCGGCGCCTGTCGCGTCGAGCAGGGCGCCGAAGTCGGCGGACTGGGCGGGCTGCCCGAGCCCCTCCGGCAGCTCGTCCGGGCCGAGCGGGGTCAGCTCGCAGATGCCGGCGAGCCGTACGACGCCCTTCTCCTGGAGCCGGCGGATGTTCTCCAGGTGCCAGCGGCCGTGGCCGCGCGCGCCCGCCAGAACGAGGTCGATGGGTGAAGAGTTCACGGTGTCCTCCCTGCGTCGTCGATCTTTGGATGCAGGGTAAGCGGTTTCCCCGGTCGGTCCGCGACGTGTCTCATCCCTTCACCGCCCCCGCGCTGAAGCCGGTGATCAGCCACTTCTGGATGAAGGCGAAGACGATCACGACGGGTACGGCGGCGACGATCCCGCCCGCGGCCAGCGCGCCCAGGTCCACGCTGTCGGCGCTCATCAGGGTGTTGAGGCCGACCGGGATGGTCTGCTTGCTCTGGTCGGAGAGGAACATCAGGGCGAACAGGAAGTGGTTCCAGGCGTGCACGAAGGCGAAGGAGCCGACCGCGACCAGTCCCGGCCGCAGCAGCGGCAGCACGACGATCCGGAAGGCCGTGAGCCGGTTGCAGCCGTCGACCCAGGCGGCCTCCTCCAGGGAGTACGGCACGTTCCTGATGAAGCCGCTGATCAGGATCATCGACAGCGGGAGCTGGAAAACGGTCTCGGCGACGACGACACTGCCGAGGGAGTTGATCATCCGCAGCTCGGCGAAGATCTGGAAGAGCGGGACGAGCAGCAGCGCGCCCGGCACGAACTGGGAGCAGAGCAGGGCCAGCATGAAGCCGCGCTTGAGCCGGAAGTCGAAGCGGGCCAGGGCGTAGCCGCCGGCCAGGGCGACGACGGTGGTCAGCACCAGGGTGGAGACCCCGACGTAGACGCTGTTGGTGAAGTAGGTGCCGAAGCTGCGCTCGGTCCACACCTTCTGGAAGTGGTCGAAGGTGACCGGCCAGGGGACGAGCGAGGTGGAGCCGGCCGGGCGGAGGGCGAAGAGCAGGATCCAGTAGAACGGGACCAGCGTGAAGAGCAGGTAGATCCCGAGGGGGAGGTAGATCTGCCAGCGGGGGGCCTCGTCCCAGGCGCGGCGCTTCTTCCCCGGCCGGGCGGGCTCGGACACGGCGGGCCCGGCCGTGGGGGCGATCTCGGTGATCACTTGGTCTCGCCTCCGAACTTGCTCAGCCGCAGGTAGAGGACGGAGCAGAAGAGCAGGATCACGAAGGCCACCGTGGTCAGCGCGGAGGCGTAGCCGAAGTCGTGGGCGTCGACGCTGGTGTTGGCGATGTAGAGGGGAAGGGTCGTCGTCTCCCCCGCCGGGCCGCCTCCGGTCAGGGTGTAGAGCAGGTCGACGTTGTTGAACTCCCACACCGCGCGCAGCAGTGTGGACAGCACGATGGCGTCCTTGAGATGCGGCAGCGTGATGTGCCAGAACTGCTTGAGGCGGCCCGCCCCGTCGACCTCCGCCGCCTCGTAGAGGTCCTTGGCGACGGACTGGAGGTCGGCGAGGATGAGGATCGCGAAGAACGGCACGCCCCGCCACAGGTCGGCGACCACGGCCGCCGGGAAGACGGTCGAGGGGTCGGAGAGCCAGCTGGTGCCGTACGACCCGATGCCCGCGTCGGCGAGGTAACGGGTGATGCCGGTCTGGGAGTTGTAGAGCAGCACCCAGATCGCGGAGGTGAGCACACCGGAGACGGCCCACGGCGAGAAGACCAGCGCCCGGCCCAGGGCCCGCCCCACGAACGTCTGGTTGACGATCAGCGCGAGCGCGAGCCCGAACAGCAGCTGCAGCCCGACCTCCACCACGACCCACTTGGCGCTGAAGGTGAGCGTGTCCCAGAACTGCGGGTCGTGCGCGAAGGCCCGCGTGAAGTTGCCGAGGCCCGCGAAGCCGTTCCGCCAGGGCTTGGTGGGGTTGTAGTCCTGAAGGCTGTAGTAGAAGACGCTGAGCACCGGGTAGGCGATGAAGCCCAGCATCAGCAGGACCGCCGGGGCGATCAGCAGGTACGGCAGCCTGCGCGGCGTCGCGGAGGCACGGCGCCGCCGGGGTGGCGCGGGCGGGTTCGCCACGGCTGCGGCTTGGGCCATGACCGTCTCTCCGTTCGCATGGGTGACAGCGGGTGCAGGAAGCGCTTGCTACATGCACATGGTTGAAGCGCTTCGACGATCGTCGTGCGGAAGGGTCAGCCCGCGTACGGGTCCGGGACTTCTCCCGGCCGGGCCAGGAACTCGAAGTCGCAGCCGGTGTCGGCCTGGGTGATCTGCTGGTCGTAGAGGGCGCCGTACCCGCGCTCGTACCGCACCGGCGGCGGGGTCCAGGCGGCCCGGCGCCGCGCCAGCTCCTCGTCGTCCACGTCGAGCCGGAGGGTGCGGGCCGCGACGTCCAGGGTGATGGCGTCCCCGGTGCGGACCAGGGCGAGCGGCCCGCCGACGTACGACTCGGGGGCGATGTGCAGCACGCAGGCGCCGTAACTCGTCCCGCTCATCCGGGCGTCGGAGATCCGGACCATGTCCCGCACGCCCTGCCTGAGGAGGTGCTCGGGGATGGGCAGCATGCCGTACTCGGGCATGCCGGGACCTCCCCTGGGCCCGGCGTTGCGCAGCACGAGCACGCTGTCGGCGGTGATGCCGAGGGCCGGGTCGTCGATGGTGCGCTGCATGGTCCGGTAGTCGTCGAAGACGACCGCCCTGCCGGTGTGCTTGAGCAGGTGCGGTTCGGCGGCGATGTGCTTGATCACGGCACCGTCCGGGCAGAGGTTGCCGCGCAGCACGGCGACTCCGCCTTCGCTCGCGACCGGGTCGGTGCGGGTCCTGATGACGTCGTCGTCGTGCACCCGGGCGCCGGCGAGCTGCTCGCGGTAGGTGTCGTAAGACACCGTCGGCCGGTCGAGGTGGAGCAGGTCGGGGATGCGGGAGAGGAAGCCGGGCAGGCCGCCCGCGAAGTGGAAGTCCTCCATGAGGTACCGCCGGCCGCCGGGGCGGACGTTGGCGAGGACGGGCACGGTACGCGCGATGCGGTCGAAGTCGTCGAGGGTGAGCCGCACCCCGGCCCGGCCAGCCATGGCGATGAGGTGGATGACGGCGTTGGTGGAGCCGCCGAGCCCGAGGACGGTGGTGACCGCGTCCTCGAAGGCGTCCGGGGTGAGGAGCGCGGAGAGCCTGCGGTCCCGGTGGACGAGTTCGACGATCCGCATGCCCGACCCGGCGGCCATCCGGTCGTGCCCGGAGTCGACGGCCGGGATGCTCGACGCGCCGGGGACGGTGACGCCCAGCGCCTCCGCGGCGGCGGTCAGGGTGGAGGCCGTCCCCATGGTCATGCAGTGCCCGGGCGAGCGGGCGAGGCCGCTCTCCAGCTCCTGCATCTCGCAGTCGCCGATCAGTCCGGCGCGCTTGTCGTCCCAGTACTTCCACATGTCGGTGCCGGAGCCGAGGACCTCGCCCCGCCAGTGGCCGGGGAGCATCGGCCCGGCGGGCACGAAGACGGTGGGCAGGTCGACGGAGGCGGCGCCCATGAGCAGGGCCGGGGTGGACTTGTCGCAGCCGCCCATGAGGACCGCGCCGTCCACGGGATACGACCGCAGCAGCTCCTCGGTCTCCATGGAGAGGAGGTTGCGGTAGAGCATCGGGGTCGGCTTCTGGAAGGTCTCGGAGAGGGTGGCGACCGGGAACTCCAGCGGGAAACCGCCCGCCTGCCAGACGCCCCGCTTGACGGCCTGCGCCCGGTCACGGAGGTGCACATGACAGGGGTTGATGTCCGACCAGGTGTTGAGGATCGCGATGACCGGCTTGCCGAGGTGCTCCTCGGGGAGGTAGCCGAGCTGGCGGGTGCGGGCGCGGTGGCTGAAGGAGCGGAGGCCTTCGGTGCCGTACCACTGGTGGCTCCGCAGCTCCTCGGGCCGCTTGCGCGGGACGTTCTCGCCGGGGCTCACAGGGACCATCCGGTGGCTATGGCGGCGACCTCGGCGCGCCCTTCCTCCGGCAGCTGCCTGCTGGGCGGGCGGACGTCGCGGCGGCAGAGGCCGAGGGCGGCGAGGGCCTCCTTGACGACGGTGACGTTGTCGGCGGAGCCGTTGGCGGCGCGGAGTTCCTCGAAGCGGCGGATCTGCTCCCAGACCTTCATCGCGGCGGGGTAGTCACCCGATCGAAGCGCTTCGATCATGTCCAGCGAGACGGCCGGGGCGACGTTCACGAGGCCGGAGGTGAAGCCGGTGGCGCCGGCCGAGAAGTAGGAGGGCGCGTAGGGCTCGGCGAGCCCGGCGACCCACACGAACCGGTCGAGCCCGGCGTCACGTGCGAACGCGGCGAACTTGGCGGCGTCCGGCACCGCGTACTTGACGCCGATGACGTTCGGGCAGGCGTCGGCGAGTTCGGCGAGGCGGGCGCCGGGGAGCTGGGCGTTGCGTACGTACGGGACGACGCCGAGTTCGGGGACGGCCGCGGCGATGGCCCGGTGGTAGTCGACCCAGCCGGACTGGGAGACGTACGGGTGGACGGGCTGGTGGACCATGACCATCCGGGCGCCGTGCTCCCGGGCGTGCCGGGCGGAGGCGGCCGCGGTGGGGATGTCGTGCCCGACCCCGACGAGGACCACGGCCCGGTCCCCGGCCTCGTCGAGCGTCGACTCGGTGACGAGCCGCCGCTCCTCGGGGGTCAGGGCGTAGAACTCGCCGGTGTTCCCGTTCGGGGTGAGGGTCCGGATCCCGCCGTCGAGGAGCCGGCGCAGCAGCGCCCGGTGGGCGTCCTGGTCGACGCCGCCGTCCTCGGCGAAGGGGGTGACCGGGATGGCCACCACGTCGGCCAGGGCCGCCCGCTGGGTCTCGAACACCGCGCCGCTCATCCCTGGCCTCCCTGACCTGCTTGGCCTGCTTGATCCGCCTGATCTGCCTGGCCTGCTCGGCCTGCCTGGTCGGCCGCTTGGGGGAAGGCACGGTCGACGAAGGACGCGATGTGGGTGTGCAGGGTGCGGGCGGCACCGTCGGCGTCGCCCGCCAGCGCCAGCCGCAGGATCTCCCGGTGCTCACCGGCCTCCTGCTCCCAGGAGGGGGAGGCGGCCCAGGCGACCGCGGAGACGAGGGCGGCCTGGTCGCGGACCTCGTCGAGCATCCGGCCGAGGAGCGGGTTGCCGCACGGGAGGTAGAGGGCGCGGTGGAAGTCGCGGTTGGCGAGGGAGCGTTCGGCGGTGTCGGTGGCGTCGGCGGCGCGGGTGAGGGCGTCGCGGGCGGCGTCGAGCGGGGCGCCGCGCCGCACGGCCCGCCGGAGGGCCTCGGGTTCGAGGAGCAGCCGTACGTCGTAGACCTCCCGCGCCATGTCCGCGTCCACCATGCGCACCGTGACGCCCTTGTACTGGCTCATCACGACCAGCCCGGTCCCGGCGAGGGTCTTGAGCGCCTCCCGCACAGGGGTCTTGGACACCCCGAACTGCGCGGCGAGCTCGGTCTCCACCAGGGCCTGACCCGGCGTCAGCTGCCCGGTGAGGATGCGGTGTTTGATCGCGTCCAGCACGAACTGCGTGCGCGACGGAATCGGCATGGGCACGGAGGTCATGCGCGCCTCTCGGGGTCACGATCGGGCACGGGACCCGGTCTGACGTATCTGATCTCGCGTATCGCGTCTCATATATGACGTACGAAGTACGACGCGGATGAAGCTAGGAGGACGGCTGTGTTTCGTCAATGCTTCTGACAAAGAAGAGGGTTGGGGGGAAGGCCGGGGAGCTACGCTCGGCGGCCATGACGGTGCTGATCAGCGTGTGGGGAGCGGCCCCCGGGGTGGGCAAGTCGACGTTGTGCGGCGGACTGGCCCGCCGGCTGGCCGACGCGGGACTGCGGGTGGACCACTTCCGGGAGGAGGAGGTGCTGACCAGACCGCAGTTCGCCGCGGTGGCCGAGGCGTTCCGGACGACCGGCGCCGTCGGCCCGGAGACGCTGATCGCGGCGACCGGCGAGTTCGTGGCATCGGTCCTGGCGAGCGGCGGCGACGTGGTGATCGCCGACGCCCTGGTGCCGTTCGTGCCGACACTGCTGGCCATGGGCCACGACGAGGCGACGATCGACGCGTTCCTCACCGACCTCACCGAGGTGCTCGCCCCCGTCTCCCCGGTCATGGTCTTTCTCGACGGGAACGCCGGGGCCGCCCTGTCCCGGGCCGCCGGGAGGGAGGGGGCGGAATGGCTGGACCAGTACGTCGGAAAGCTCGCCCGGTACGGCGTGAGCCCGCCGGTGACGGATGTCGCGTCGGCGGTGAGGTACCTGGCGCGCGAACGTGCGGTGACCCTCGCCGCGGTCGCCCGGCACGGGTGGCACCTCGTGGTGATCGAGCGGGCCGACGAGCTGTCCCCGGATGAGGTACTGCGCGCCGTGGAGCGGGGCCTGCGGCCGTGGCCGGCGGATCGGGGCCCGGCGGCCCGTAAGGAGTGAGGGGGCCCGGGAGCGCTGAGAGGCCCACGAACGCTGAGAGGCTCGCGAAGGCCGAGGCCGCTTCGGCCGTCGGGCGGGTCAGAAACCCCTCGCCTCTCCCTCCCGTGCCACGCTGGTGGGCCGCCCCGAGATCGCGCCCGCACGGGCCGCCGCCATCTCCCGGGTCAGGGACGGGCCCACGTGGGTGATCAGGAGTTCCCGTGCTCCCGCGTCCCGGGCGATCCGGCCCGCGTCCTCCGGGGTCAGGTGTACGCGTTCGCCTTCGCGATGCCTGTCGAGGTCGGCCTCGCACAGGAAGACGTCCGCGCGGGTGGCCAGGTCGGTCAGGGCGGCGCACGGTCCGCTGTCCCCCGAGTACGCCAGCACGCTGCCCTGGCACTCGGCACGCAGCCCGTAGGCCTCCGTGCCGTGCGCCACCGCCCGCGCGGTGAGCCGCAGGTTCCAGTGCCGGACGGCGTGCCCGTCGTACAGCGGCCGGAAGTCGAAGACCCCGCCCAGGAAGCCGAGGTCCGGCCGCCCGAAGAAGCCCGCAAGGCGCTGTGCGCACTCCTGCGGCGCGTAGACCGGGATCGGCGCGGCCGGGGCCAGGCCGCCGAAGGCGTACGCGTACGCGGCGGCCGACAGATCGGCGCTGTGGTCCGCGTGCAGGTGCGAGAGCCAGATCGCCGTGAGCCGCGCCGGATCCGTGTGCCGCTGCAACTCCGCGAAGGTCCCGGTGCCGGCGTCCACCCACACCTCGGCGCCGCCGCCGCGCACCAGGTAGCCGGAGCACGGGCGGCCGGGCCGGGGGTAGGGGGAGGCGGTGCCGAGGACGGTGAGGCTCAAGGGCATGGCGAGGAGAGTACGGATCCGGGTCCCCGGCCACTCACCGTTCGCGTGCTTCTACGCCTTCCACCCCGGGTCCCGGCCGCTCAGCCCCACCGTCCGGTCCAGCAGCCGCGCACCCTCCGGCACCGGCACGGCGGGGCCGAACGGGCCGCGGTCGCCCTCCGCGGCCATCCGCAGGAAGCCGTACGCCGCCTCCAGGGCCGCGGGATCGGGGGCGTACTCCTGGCCGGTGGCCCGGGCCAGGTCCCAGCCGTGGATGACCAGTTCGTCGGCGGCGACCGCGGCCGCCACCCCGCCCGGCAGGTCGATCCCGCCGGCGCGGGTCATGCCGTCCCAGGCGGCCGGGTCGCGCCAGGCCTCCGCGAGCGCGTCGAGCGCCTCGGGCAGTTCCTGCCGCCACTCCGGTCCGAGCACCGGCAGTGCCGTGCCGGGGCGGTGGCCGGTCGTGGCCCCCAGGTCCTTGCGGGCCGCGTCCCGGAAGGCCACGGACAGACCCGCCACATGACCCAGCAAATGACGCACGGCGTACTCCGGACACGGCGTCGCCCCCGCGAGCTGCCCGTCCGTCACCCCCTCCGCGAGCTCCGCGACGATCCTCGCCTGCGGGCCGAGGTCGATCATGGTCGTACCAGTCATCGTGCTGCCTCCCGGTGCACCGGTTCGGTCGTCCGCCCGGACTCCTCGATCCTCTTCAGGAGGTAGACCCCACGGCCTCCCGGAACTCATCGGCCCGCCACACCCTCACCGGCTGCGACGGCCTCACCGCCCTGTGCACCGCAGCCCTCTGGGCCCCCGCCCTCGGCGCCCTCGTCGGCCACCGGATGCTGTCACCGGTCTCCGGCGGCGCGCCGCTCCTCACCGCCGGGTCACTGGCTCAGCGCAACGCCTCCCGGACCGCGGCCAGGTCGCCGTCGGACGCCAATCCGGCGTGATACAGGCGCAGTTCGGTCGCGCCCAGCGCACGGGCGCGGTTGGCGTCGGCGGCGAGGGTGCCGGGGCTGCCGCCCATCCCGGAGACCACCGTGAAGTTGGCGGCCAGGACGGTGTCGGCGCGGGCGTGTTCGGCGAAGGGCGCGAGCAGGGCCGTACCGGACGCGCAGGGGACCACGACGCCGTCCGCGACGGACAGGATCCAGGCCGGGTCCACGCCCGCGTTGGCGCCGCAGTGGTAGGTCACCGGGTCGGCGTGCAGCAGTACCTGGAAGCCTGCGGGGGCCGCCGCCCGGACCGCGGTCACGGCCGTCTCCTGGAGCGTGCGGGCCCGTCCGTCGCGCCACGCGCGCGTGGCCGCCGCGACCGGCTCGCCGAGCAGCTTCTCCACCGTGGGCCAGCCGGCGTCGTCGCCCGTGCCCCGCCACAGCGGCTCCAGGGCCTCCCGTACGGCGGCGGCCAACTCGTCGGGATCCAGGCCCTGTTCGCCGTACCCGGCCCGGCAGGCGGGGCAGAAGCACAGTGCCATCAGGTACTGGCCGGCGTCCCCCAGGCCGACGCCCGCGGTCTTGTCGTGGGCGTGCAGGTGCTGGAGGCCGTACCAGCCGAGGGACTCCAGTTCGGTGCCGCCTGCGCCGGGGCGGACGGCGGCCTCGGCGGCGAGGTCGGCGAGGTACGCGCGCGTGGCGGGCTGGGCGATGCAGGGTGCCCAGGGGTAGCGGTCGCCGTAGGCGTTGACGACGGAGGTGTCCGGATGCTCGGCGCCCAGGCGGGAGTTGTGGGCGAGGATCACCCAGGTGTGGACGTCGAGACCGGCGCCGGCCAGGGCTTCGGCGGCTTCCCCGTAGGCGTCGCCCGGGGCCCAGTCGCCCGCCCGGTGGGGGCGGAGTCCGCGGCCCGCCCAGTGCTCGCCCGGCGGGTAGTAGACGGCCGCGTACTCGGCGGTGACGATGCGGTGGCGGGGGTGGCGGGGGGTCAGGGCGCGGGTGGAGTGGTAGGCGGAGGCCAGGGTCACCTGGTCGACACCGAGTGCGGCGACGCGCTCCGCGGCCGTGGGGTCCCCGTTGACGTCCCAGGGGTACACGAACGCCGAGGTCCTCGGCCGTCCTGCCCGGCTCGCTCCGGGATGCGTCACGCGTCCTCCTCCAGCAGTGCGTAGCCGCGCTCGATCAGCTGGGCGAGCTGCTTCACGTGGTCCTCGGCCGGCTCGTGCAGCGGGGGGCGGACCTCGCCGACGTCCAGGCCGCGCAGTCGTACGCCGGCCTTGACCAGCGAGACGGCGTATCCCCGGCCCAGGGCGCGGAGTTCGACGAACGGGCGGTAGAAGCCGTCCAGCAGGCGCTCGGCCGTCGTCCGGTCCCCCTCGCGCAGGGCGGCGTGGAAGGCGAGGGCGATCTCGGGGACGAAGCAGAAGACGGCGGAGGAGTAGAGGCCGATGCCGATGGCCTGGTAGGCGAGCTGGGTCTGTTCGGCGGTGGGCAGGCCGTTGAAGTAGAGGAAGTCGCCGGGGGCCTCGGTGCGGACGGCGCTGACGATGCGCTGCATGAGGTCCAGGTCGCCGAGGCCGTCCTTGAAGCCGATGACGCCCTCGGTGCGGGCGAGTTCGACGACCGCGGGCGGGGTGAACACGGCGTTGTCGCGCTGGTAGACGATCACGGGGAGCCCGGTGGCCGCCGCCACCTCGCGGTAGTGCCGCAACAGGCCCTCCTGGCCGGCGACCACCAGGTAGGGCGGCATGGCGAGGAGGCCGTCGGCGCCCGCGGCCTCGGCGAGACGCGCGTAGCGTACGGCGAGCGCGGTGCCGTAGCCGGCGCCGGCCACCACCGGTACCCGGCCGGCGGTCGCTTCCACGGCCGCACCCACGCAGGCCTCGAACTCCTCGGGGAGCAGCGCGTGGAACTCCCCCGTGCCGCAGCAGGCGAAGACGGCGGCGGCGCCGGCCTCGACGCCCCTGCGGACGTGCTCGCGGTAGGCGTCGAGGTCGAGGGAGCCGTCGGGGCCGTAGGCGGTGACGGGGAAGAAGAGCGGCCCGCGCGGGTCACGGAGCCGGGCGGCGAGAGGGGCTGGCGTCACGGGCGCTCCCTGTCGAGGCGGTCGACGCAGATCGTGCTACTGATGCATGTTTCTGATCGGCGTCCATATTCATGAACGCGACCACGTTACGAGGCCCCCTCGGGGCCGGTCAAGGCGACAAACGACCAACAGTCGAGCGGATTCCCGCACTCCACGGCACACTTGACTCGGTACGTCACACCTCCCTA
This sequence comes from Streptomyces sp. NPDC048291, assembly GCF_043201715.1. Lineage (NCBI taxonomy): Bacteria > Bacillati > Actinomycetota > Actinomycetes > Kitasatosporales > Streptomycetaceae > Streptomyces > Streptomyces sp. NPDC048291. Next base: position 844,852 of record NZ_JBICZC010000001.1, on the reverse strand, counting down.
GCGTGTCCATGAATGTGAATTTCATACACGGACGCGACCGGCGCCGATCCAAGGAGACCGTGGATGCCCACGCCCCGCACGCTACTGCTCACCGGTGCCGCCGGCGGACTCGGCACCCTGATGCGGTCCCTGCTCCCGGAGTACGGCTACGAGCTGCGCCTGTTCGACGTGCGGCCGATCGAGGGCGAACCGGACGCGATCACCGCCGACCTCGGCGACACGGACGCGCTGCGCGAGGCGGTGCGGGGCGTGGACGCGGTCCTGCACCTCGCGGGGATCTCCCTGGAGGCACCGTTCGGGAAGATCCTCCGCGCGAACATCGAGGGCACCTACAACCTGTACGAGGCCGCCCGCGAGGCCGGCGTGCCGCGCATCGTCTTCGCCTCCTCCAACCACGCCGTCGGCTTCACCCCGGCCCCGCGCCCGGGCGATCCGCTGATCCCGGTGGACACCCCGCGCCGCCCCGACACCTTCTACGGCCTGTCCAAGTCGTTCGGCGAGGACCTCGCCCAGCTGTACTGGGACAAGCACGGCCTGGAGACGGTCTCCGTCCGCATCGGCTCCTGCTTCGCGGAACCGGCCGACGTGCGGATGCTCTCGGTGTGGATGAGCCCCGCCGACGGCGCCCGCCTCTTCCACGCGGCCCTGACCGCCGAGGAGGTCGGCCACACCGTCGTCTACGGGTCGTCCGCCAACACCCGGCTGTGGTGGGACCTGGGCACCGCGCGGGCGCTCGGTTACGAGCCGCAGGACGACTCCGAGCGGTTCGCCGGGAAGCTGATCGCCGAGCACGGCGAGCTGGACCCGGAGAAGCCGGCCCACACCCACCTCGGCGGGCGCTTCGTGGACGACCCGCCGGTGTGGCCCTACTAGTACGCGACACCGGTACGCGACCGATACGCGGCCAGTGGGCGCGACGGCGCGAAACGATCGCACGCGGCGGCGGGCGGGCACCGAACGGGCCCGCCCGCCGCCGCGTTCGGGCATCCGGGCCGCCCGATCCCACCCCTCCCCCGGCAGCCGCGCAGGTCCGAGGCGGGCACCGCGCCCGGCAAACGGGCCCACCCGGGCAGTATCGGGCCCGCAACAGGCCTGGTCAGCCCCGCACACCCGCTGTAGAACTTGCTGCATGGCCCGAACGGGCACCTCCACAAGGAAGTGGGTGACGAGATGAGCACGCAGACGGCGGAGGAACGCCAGCGCGAGATCGTGCGGGCCGCGCGCGCCACGGGCTCCGTCGACGTCACCGCGCTCGCCGACGCCCTGGGCGTGGCCAAGGAGACCATCCGGCGCGACCTGCGCGCCCTGGAGGACCACGGCCTGGTGCGCCGTACCCACGGGGGCGCGTACCCGGTCGAGAGCGCCGGTTTCGAGACCACCCTCGCCTTCCGTTCGACCAGCCATGTGCCGGAGAAGCGGCGGATCGCGTCGGCCGCCGCCGAGCTGCTGGGCGACGCCGAGACCGTCTTCGTCGACGAGGGCTTCACCCCGCGGCTCATCGCCGAGTCGCTGCCGGCGGACCGGCCGCTGACCGTGGTCACGGCGTCGCTGCCGGTCGCGGGCGCGCTGGCGGAGACCGAGAACATGTCGGTCCTGCTGCTGGGCGGCCGGGTCCGGGCCGGCACGCTGGCCACCGTCGACCACTGGACGACGAAGATGCTCGCCGGCTTCGTCCTCGACCTCGCCTACATCGGTGCCAACGGCATCTCGCGCGAGCACGGGCTGACCACCCCGGACCCCGCTGTCAGCGAGGTCAAGGCGCAGGCGATCCGGGCCGCGCGCCGGACGGTGTTCGCGGGCGTGCACACCAAGTTCGGAGCCGTCAGCTTCTGCCGCTTCGCCGAGATCGGCGCCCTGGAGGCGATCGTGACGAGCACCCTGCTCCCCACGGCCGAGGCCCACCGCTACTCCCTGCTGGGCCCGCAGGTCATCCGGGTCTGACCCACCACCGCCCTCCCCCGAGGGCGCTCCACACCCATCAATGCCCCATATATCCCGATTCCTCCAGGAGCGATCCATGCGAACCCCGAGCCGACGGAGGCCGCGAGTCACCCTCGCCATGGTCGCCGCAGGGACGCTGCTCGCCCCGCTGCTCTCCGGCTGCTGGGTCGGTGCGGGCGGGTCCGGTTCCGGCGGCGACTCGATCAACGTGCTGATGGTCAACAACCCCCAGATGACGGAACTCCAGAAGCTCGCCCCGCGCTTCACCAAGGAGACCGGCATCAAGGTCAACTTCACCGTCCTGCCCGAGAACGACGTCCGCGACAAGATCAGCCAGGACTTCGCCAACCAGGCCGGCCAGTACGACGTGGCCACCCTGTCCAACTACGAGATCCCGATCTACGCCCGCAACGGCTGGCTGCACGAGATGGACTCCTACGTCGCGAAGGACCCGGGCTTCGACCAGCAGGACATCCTGCAGCCGATGCGCGAGTCCCTGACCGCCGACGACGGCAAGCTCTACGGCGAGCCCTTCTACGGCGAGTCGTCGTTCCTGATGTACCGCAAGGACGTGTTCGCGGCGAAGGGCCTGACGATGCCCGCGCACCCCACCTGGCAGCAGGTCGCCGACCTCGCCGCCAAGGTGGACGGCGCGCAGTCCGGGATGCGCGGCATCTGCCTGCGCGGCCTGCCCGGCTGGGGCGAGATGATGGCGCCGCTGACCACGGTGGTGAACACCTTCGGCGGCACCTGGTTCGACAAGGACTGGAAGGCGCAGCTGACCGGGTCCGGCTTCGAGAAGGCGACGAAGTTCTATGTCGACCTGGTCCGCGCGCACGGCGAGTCCGGCGCCCCGCAGTCCGGCTTCGCCGAGTGCCTCAACAACATGACCCAGGGCAAGACGGCCATGTGGTACGACGCGACCTCGGCGGCCGGTCTCCTGGAGGCGAACGGCTCCCCGGTCAAGGGCAAGCTCGGCTACGTCCCCGCCCCCGTGGAGCGGACCAGGTCCGCCGGCTGGCTCTACACCTGGGCCTGGGGCATCCAGAAGGCCTCCCGCAACCCCGACAAGGCCTGGAAGTTCGTCTCCTGGGCGTCCGGCAAGGAGTACGAGGACCTGGTCGGGCAGACCAGCGGCTGGTCCAACGTGCCGGCGGGCAAGCGCGCGTCGACGTATACGAACCCCGACTACGTGAAGTCGGCCGCGGCCTTCCAGGAGATGACCAAGGAGGCCATCGAGAGCGCCCGCCCGAACGACCCCGGCGTCCAGCCGCGGCCCGCGCCCGGCATCCAGTTCGTCGACATCCCCGAGTTCACCGATCTCGGCACCAAGGTCTCCCAGGAGATCAGCTCGGCCGTCGCCGGACGGCAGTCCGTCGACTCGGCCCTCAAGAAGTCCCAGCAACTCGCCGAGAAGATCTCCAAGGAGTACGAGGGACGATGACCGCGACGACAGCCCCCTACGCAGCGACACCCGCACGCGCCACGCGGCCGCCCTCCGCCCGCCTGCGCACCTGGGCCACCCGGGCCCCGCTCCTGCCCGCCCTGGTCTTCATGATCGTGGTGACCCAGCTGCCCTTCGTGGCCACGGTGGTCATCTCCTTCTTCGACTGGAACGCCCTCTACCCGAAGGCCCGGCACTTCGCCGGCGTCGACAACTACCGCCAGGTCCTCACCGACGCCGACCTGCGCCACTCGGTCTGGACGACCGTGCTGCTCACGGTGACCGTGGTGCTGGTCAGCCTGGTCCTCGGCCTCGCCCTCGCGCTGCTGCTGAACAACAGGTTCCGCGGCCGGGGCGTCGTCCGCACCCTGCTGATCGCCCCGTTCCTGGTGGTCCCGGTGGCCGCCGCCCTGCTCTGGAAGCACGTCCTCTACAACCCCGAGTACGGCCTGCTCAACGGCCTGTTGCACTACGTCGGCGGGCCGCAGCCCGACTGGATCTCCAACACCCCGCTGCCGGCCGTGGAGGCCGCCCTGGTGTGGCAGTGGACGCCGTTCATGATGCTGATCCTGCTCGCCGGGCTGCAGAGCCGGGATCCCGAGCAGCTCGAGGCCGCGCGGGTGGACGGCGCGGGCGAATGGCAGATCTTCCGCCACCTGACCCTGCCGCACCTGCGCCGCTACCTCGAACTCGGCGCCCTGCTCGGATCGATCTACATCGTCCAGAACTTCGACGCGGTCTTCACCATCACGTCCGGGGGCCTCGGCACCGCCAACCTCCCGTACACCGTCTACCAGAACTTCTACCAGGCCCACGAGAACGGCCTCGCCTCGGCCGCCGGCGTCCTGGTGGTCATCGGCTCGATCATCATCGCGACCTTCGCCCTGCGCGTGGTGTCGTCCCTGTTCCGAGAGGAGGCGTCCCGCGCATGAGCAGCCTCGCCCTACGTGTCGGCAAGCACCGGGGCCGCAGCATCGGCCTGGTGGCCTGGCTGGTCGGCATCGTCTTCTTCTTCCCCATCGCCTGGATGGCGCTGACGTCCTTCCACTCCGAGGCGGACGCGGCGACCAACCCGCCCTCCTTCGGCGCCGCCCTCACCCTGGACGGCTACCGCGAGTTCTTCGGCGCGGGCGGCGGCGCGAGCCCCTGGCCGGCGCTGGTCAACTCGGCGGTGGCGTCGATCGTCTCGACGCTCTTCGTCCTCGTCCTGGCCTTCCCGGCGGCCTACGCGCTGTCGATCCGGCGGGTCAAGAAGTGGACGGACGTCCTGTTCTTCTTCCTCTCCACCAAGATGCTGCCGGTCGTGGCCGGCCTGCTGCCGATCTACCTGTTCGCGAAGAACACCGGGATGCTGGACAACATCTGGTTCCTGGTCATCCTCTACACCTCCATGAACCTGCCGATCGCGGTGTGGATGATGCAGTCCTTCCTCGCCGAGGTCCCGGTCGCCGTCATCGAGGCGGCGCAGATCGACGGCGCCCGGCTGCCGACGATCCTCGCGCGCGTGGTCGCCCCGATCGCCCTGCCCGGCATCGCCGCCACCTCGCTGATCTGCTTCATCTTCAGCTGGAACGAACTGCTCTTCGCCCGAGTCCTGACGGGCGTGGTCGCCGAGACCGCCCCCGTCTTCCTGACCGGCTTCATCACCAGCCAGGGCCTGTTCCTGGCCAAGGTGTGCGCCGCGTCGCTCGTCGTCTCCCTGCCGGTGCTCGCCGCGGGGTTCGCCGCCCAGGACAAGCTGGTCCAGGGCCTGTCGTTGGGAGCCGTGAAATGAAGGCCGCCGTCATCGAGTCCGTGGGCCGTGCCGTCGTCACCGAGGTCCCCGACCCGGCACCGGGCCCCCGCGAGGTCGTGGTGGAGGTGGCCGCGTGCGGCCTGTGCGGCACCGATCTGCACATCCTCCAGGGCGAGTTCGCGCCCAAGCTGCCGATCGTGCCGGGCCACGAGTTCGCCGGCGAGGTGGTCGGCGTCGGCTCCCAGGTCACCGAGGTGGCGATCGGCGACCGGGTCGCGGTCGACCCGTCCCTGTACTGCCACGAGTGCCGCTACTGCCGGGACGGCCACAACAACCTCTGCGAGCGCTGGGCGGCGATCGGCGTGACCGTGCCGGGCGGCGCCGCGCAGTACGCCGTCGCCCCCGTCGCCAACTGCGTGAAGCTCCCCGAGCACGTCCGCACCCAGGACGCGGCCCTGGTCGAGCCGCTGTCCTGCGCGGTGCGCGGCTACGACGTCCTGAAGTCGAGGCTGGGCGCGCACGTGCTCATCTACGGCTCGGGGACCATGGGCCTGATGATGCTGGAGCTGGCCAAGCGGACCGGCGCGGCGAGCGTCGACGTGGTCGACCTGAACCCGGCCCGCCTGGAGACCGCCCACCGGCTGGGCGTCTCGGCGACCGCCGCGAACGCGGACGAGCTGGACCGGCCGCGGGGCTGGGAGGTGGTGATCGACGCGACCGGGAACGCGGCGGCGATCCAGGACGGCCTGGGCCGGGTCGCCAAGGCCGGCACGTTCCTCCAGTTCGGCGTCGCCGACTACGCGACCCGGGTGACGATCGACCCGTACCGCATCTACAACCAGGAGATCACCATCACCGGCTCCATGGCCGTCCTGCACAGCTACGAGCGGGCGGCGGAGCTGTTCGCCAACGGGGTCCTGGACCCGGAGGTCTTCATCAGCGACCGTCTGCCGCTCGACAGCTACCCGCAGGCGCTGGAGCAGTTCGCGGCGGGCGTGGGGCGGAAGATCGTCGTGGTGCCGTAGCGGTCGTCGTGATGCCGTGGAGACCGTGGTGCCGTGGAAGTTTAAGGGAACGGTAAAGCGGGGTCGTTCGTTCACCCGGCATGACAGCTATGACCCCTGGCTCGAACATCCCTCTGCCGGTCTCCCGGGTGGCGGTGGACGTCTCCGCCCCCGTGCGGCTCGACGTGTCGGGCCTGCTGCTCACGGGCGACGGCAAGGTGCGCTCCGACGACGACTTCATCTTCTACAACCAGCCCAGCGGCCCGGGCGTGACGTACCGCTCCGGCGGCGGTACGGCCCCGGACGCGATCACCGTCGACACGGCGGCCGTGCCGCCCGGCATCGAGAAGATCGTCGTCACCGCGAGCCCCGACGCCGCAGGCCAGACCTTCCAGGGCATCGAGCCGACGGCCACGGTCCGCAACGCGGACGACGGCTCGGTGCTGGCCACCTTCACGCCGCCGCAGCTGGGCACGGAGACGGCCCTGGTGATCGTGGAGATCTACCTGCGCAACGGCGCGTGGAAGGCCCGCGCGGTCGGCCAGGGGTACGCCAACGGGCTGGCCGGCATCGCCACCGACTTCGGCGTGACGGTGGAGGAACCGGCTCCGGCCGCTCCCCAGCCGGCCGTCCCCCAGCCGGCGGCTCCCACCGTGGTGGCCCCGCCCGCCGCTCCCCCGATGCCGCCCGCACCGCCCGCCCCCGGCGCCGGGAAGATCAACCTCGACAAGGGCCGGGTCAGCCTCCAGAAGAACCAGACCGTGTCCCTGGTCAAGGGCGGCCGTCCGCTGCTCTCCCAGGTCAAGATGGGCCTGGGCTGGGAGCCGGCGTTCCGGGGCAAGGACATCGACCTGGACGCGTCGGTCATCGCGTACGGCCCGCAGCGCAACCACATCGACAGCTGCTACTTCGGCAAGCTGTCCATCCTGGGCGGCGCGATCAAGCACTCGGGCGACAACCTCACCGGTGAGGGCGGCGGCGACGACGAGGTGATCGCGGTGGACCTCGGGCGGATCCCCCCGGAGGTCACCGGCCTGGTCTTCACCGTCAACTCCTTCTCCGGCCAGAAGTTCACGGAGGTCGCCAAGGCCTACTGCCGCCTGCTGGACGCCGCGTCCGGCGAGGAGCTGGTCCGCTTCGACCTCACCAGCGCCGAGGCACAGACGGGCGTGATGATGGCGAAGCTGGTCCGCCAGTTCTCCGGCGAGTGGGACATGACCGCGATGGGCTCCTTCGTGAAGGCCCGGACGGTACGGAACATGGTGAAGCCGGGGGCGGAGGCGCTCTGATCCACTTGGCTGCGGGCAGTCGTGCCTCCCCCAGTGCCTTAAGGGCCTGGGGGACCCCCAGGCGGCACGGGTGGGCGCAGCGGCACCCTGCCAGCGCAGGTGAGCGCACCCCACCCCTGCCCCAGCCCCGTGCAGCTACGGCCGCAGACCCTCCGTCAGCAACGCCAGATACCGCCGGATCCCCCGCCCCTGCCCGTCGGCCAGTTCCGAGGCCGTGGCCAGACCGTGTGCCAGCCGCAGGAGTTCGATCGGCTCGATGTCCGGGCGCAGGGTCCCCTCCTTCTTCGCCGCGTCCACCAGGCGGGTGGCGGCGCCGCGGACCGTGACGCCGCAGGCCGTGACCGTGACGGAGCTGCCGTCCGTGACGGCGGAGCCCAGCAGGGTCTTCAGGCCGCGCACCTGGATGGTGGCGAGGCACAGTTCGTTCAGCCACTCGGTCAGTGCCGCGCCCGGCGCGAGCTCCGCGGCGAACTCGTCGGCCTTCGCGGCCAGCCCCTCCAGCCGGTCCACGAACGCGGCCTCCAGCAGCGCCTGCCGGGTCGGGAAGTGCCGGTAGAGCGTGCCGGATCCGACGCCCGCCCGTTTGGCGATGTCGTCGAGCGACGCGTTCTCACCATGCTCGGCGAAGGCCTCGACGGCGACCTTCAGCAGCCGCTCGTAGTTGCGGCGGGCGTCCGCACGCATGGGCCTGACCTGCGTCATCCAGTTACTCCTTGCGAACCGGGGACTCTCTCCGTATCTTATCGAAGACTAAACGGAGAGAGTCCCCGCTTATTGTCGTGTGCTGCGTGTGTGCGCCACGGGCAGTCCACCTGCCCGTACTTCACCATGCCCGCGCCGGGGACGCACAGACCGGGAGAACCTCATGTCCGCCCCGTCCAGCCCGTCCGCCCCGTCCACCGCCGCCGCCCCGCCGGACTCCGCGCACCCCGTCAGGCTCGGCACCGCCCTCCTCGTCATCGTCACCGCCTACATGATGGTCGGCGTCGACGCCACCGTCGTCAACGTCGCGCTGCCCGACATCCAGCAGGGCCTGGGGTTCAGCCGGACCGGCCTGTCCTGGGTGCTCAACGCCTACACCCTCGCCTTCGGCGGCCTGCTGCTGCTCGGCGGGCGCGTCGGCGACATCGTCGGCCGCCGTCGCACGCTCGGCGCCGGAGCGCTGCTGTTCGCGCTGTCCTCGCTGCTCGGCGGGGTCGCCGCGGAGGGCGGCTGGCTGCTCGCGGCGCGGGCCTTACAGGGCGCCGGCGCCGCGCTGATCGCGCCCAGCACCCTGGCCCTGATCACCACCAACTTCCCCCCGGGCCCGCGCCGCCACCACGCCCTGAGCGTCTACTCCTCCGTGGCCGGCATCGGCGGCTCCGCCGGCCTGGTCCTGGGCGGCATGCTCACCTCCTGGGCCTCCTGGCGCTGGGCCCTGCTCATCAACGTGCCGATCGGCATCGCCCTGTTCGTGGCCCTGCCCCGGTTCGTCGCCGAGACCCCGCGCCACGCGGGCCGCTTCGACCTCGCGGGCGCGCTGACCGGGACGGCCGGGATGACCTCACTGGTGTACGCGTTCATCCGGGTCTCCGAGGACGGCTGGACCGACACCCGGTCCCTGCTCGGCTTCAGCTGCGCCGTCGCGCTGCTCCTCGGCTTCACCCTGGTCGAGTCCCGGGCCGGCCAGCCGATCATGCCGCTGCGGCTGTTCGCCGACCGGGACCGGGCGGGCGGCTATCTCACCCTGATGCTGCTGCCCGCGGGCATGTTCGGCGCCTTCTACTTCCTCACCCTCATCTGCCAGCAGGTCCTGGAGTACAGCCCGTTGCGCGCCGGGTTCGCGTTCCTGCCCATGACGCTGGCCATGTTCACGATGGTGCGGCTGCTGCCGAAGCTGCTGGGCCGCTTCGGTGCCAAGCCGATCCTGCTGACCGGCATCACCCTGCTCGTCGCCGCCGGCGGCTGGCTGTGGCGGCTGCGGCCCGGCGACGGCTACGCCGCCGGGCTGCTCGGTCCGCTGCTGCTGCTCGGCGTGGGCGTCGGCCTGAGCTTCATGCCGCTCAACGCGACGATCCTCGCCCGCATCGGGCCGCGGGAGGCGGGTGCCGCGTCCGGCCTGCTGCAGACCTTGCAGTGGCTGGGCGGCACCCTCGGACTCGCCGTCCTGGTCACGGTCTACGGCACGGCGACCCGCCACGCGACGGGCACTCCGGCCGACATCCTCACCCACGGCGCGGCCCGCGCCTTCGGCATCGGGTCACTGGTCGCGGTGGTCGCGCTGCTGGTGGCGGGGTTCGTCATCACGACGCCGCGGAAGCAGGCGGATTAGCTGCGCACGCTGTGCGGGCCGTGCGTCGGCCGCCGGTGAGTGGGGGCTGGTCGCGCAGTTCCCCGCGCCCCTGAAGGGGCGCCCACCGCGCTGCCCTGCTTTTAGGGGCGCGGGGAACTGCGCGACCGGCCACGACGGCGCCGCACCCGCCCACCGGCGCACACCGGCTAGAACAAGGCGCTGTAGGCATTCAACGCGGGCTGTCCGCCCAAGTGGGCGTACAGCACCGTGGAGTCGGCGCCGATCTCGCCCCGCTCCACCAGGTCGACCATCCCCGCCATCGACTTCCCCTCGTACACCGGGTCGGTGACCATGCCCTCGGTGCGGGCGGCCAGCCGCATCGCCGCGAGGGTGGTGTCGTCCGGGACGCCGTAGATGCCGGCGTGGTAGCGGTCGTCAAGCTCCACGGTCAACTCGCCCTTGACCCCGATGAGTTCGCCGGTGCGCCGGGCTATCCGGGCCACCTGCTCGCGGGTCTCTGCGGGCTTGGCCGACGCGTCGATGCCGATCACCCGGCGCTCACGGCCGCCCGCCTCCTCAAGCGCGGCGAACCCCGCGACCATGCCGGCCTGCGTCGACCCGGTCACCGAGCAGACGATCACCGTGTCGAAGAAGACACCCAACTGCTGCTCCTGCTCGGCGACTTCGTACGCCCAGCCGGCGAAGCCGAGGCCGCCGAGCGGGTGGTCGGAGGCGCCGGCCGGAATGGCGTACGGCTTGCCGCCGGACTCCTCGACCTCGCGCAGCGCCAGCTCCCAGCTCTCCTTGAAGCCGATGCCGAACCCGGCCCGGACCAGGCGTACGTCCGCCCCGGCCAGCCTGCTGATCAGGATGTTGCCGACCTTGTCGTAGACCGAGTCCGGCCACTCCACCCAGCTCTCCTGCACCAGCACGCACTTGAGCCCGGCACGGGCGGCCACGGCGGCGACCTGGCGGGTGTGGTTGGACTGCACCCCGCCGATGGAGACGAGGGTGTCGCAGCCCTTGGCGAGCGCGTCCGCGACCAGGTACTCCAGCTTGCGCGTCTTGTTCCCGCCGTACGCGATCCCGGAGTTGCAGTCCTCCCGCTTGGCCCACAGCGCGGCGCCGCCGAGGTGGGCGGTGAGGCGCTCCAGGGGATGCACGGGCGAGGGGCCGAAGAGGAGGGGGTAACGGGCGTAGGAGGAAAGGGACATGGAAGCTCCTGGGGTCAGTCGGGGTCGGCCAGGTCGGCCAGGCTGCGCCAGATCTCCGCCGTGACCCGGACCGCCGCCTCCGTGTCACCGGCGGCACACGCCGCGATCAGCCGTTCGTGCAGGCCGGCCGAGCGGCAGGAGCCGCCCTCGCCGAAGCGGCGGCGCTCCAGGCGGCGGATGAGCGGGGTGTAGCGGGCCACGGTGGCGGCCGCCGCGCGATTGCCGGCCACCCGGACCAGGACGTCGTGCAACTCGTCGTCGGCGCGCAGGGCCCCGTCCACGTCACCGGCCTGTACGGCGGCGGCGAACTGGACGTTGGACACCCGCATCAGATCCAGGTCGACGTCCCGCAGCAGGGGCACGGCGGCCCGCGTGACCAGTTCGTGCATGGCCCCGACCACGGCCGCCGCGTCCCGTACCTCGGCGGCCACGACCGGCGTGACCCGGGTGTAGCTCTGCGGCTTGCTCTCCAGGAGCCCCTCGTCGACGAGCCGCGCGAACGCCTCCCGCACCGGCGCCCGGGACAGCCCGAGCCGCTCCGCGAGCTCGGCGTCGCGGACCACCGCGCCCGGTTCGATGTCCCCGGCGACGATGGCGTCCCGGATCGCGGTGTAGGCGCGGTCACGGAGCAGGGTGCGGGCGACGGGTCGTAGGGCCTCCATGAACTGAAATGTTAGATGTCAGTTTGCCGCACAGGCAAGAGTCAGTGGACGAGCCATCACCTCGACCGCAAACCAACTCCAGGAACCGGCGGCGCGGTATCTGCTATCGTTCAACCTCGCCTACTTCATATTTCACGGTTTGATCTTCACCTCCATGCCTGGTGCGCAGAGCTTCGCGAGCTCCTCCTGATCTCAGACATGAGGCCCTCCTTCAACACATCTGGATGGCACTCGTGCTCGAATTTCACGTCAAAGCCTCGGGGGACGTGGCGTACCTCATCGTCGCGCTGACCGCAGCAGCACTCTGCTCCCGCAAGGAGCTTTCCAAGGCAATCCTCAAGTGGATTAGCGTCCGGAAGTAACCAATCACCCGCGCATAGAATCAGAGCAAACCACCTGAGAGCTATTCCGGCAGTAGCACTGCCGGAATAGCTTTCAGCCAGCGCCTAAAACAAGGCCATCCACCAGGAACAGCCCAGAAGGACTCACTGTGACGCCGTACACAGGGCGGGCACCGGTCGAAGAAACGTCCTTGACGCGGTCCAGAGCCACCGCCTTGTCGTATCCATGCATCTCACTGCTTGCTGGGGAAACGTGCCCTACGGCGCTCACCAGTTCCTTCAACCTGCTCGCCTTGTAACCGATACGAAGATCCAACATCCCCGCGAGACGGACGAGCGCGATGGCCCGCGAAACCTCCACGATGTAGATCGGCCGCCGACTCACGACCACATAGCCGTTGACCGTGTGGCCTCGCTTCTTCAGTCGCTTGTCAACACGAAGCCTATTGACGATCCCGAACCGCATGAGCGCATCAGAAACTTGCCTCGCCAGCACAGGCGATACGGTGGCGAACTCGATGGAGCCATGCAGGGTCCCCTTCGGGTTCACTCGCAGACGAACACAACCATCAGTGTCAATCAGTCCTGAGAGACAACCGACCCAGAAGTCGTGACTCAACCGTTGGTCGGGCAGTTGTTTCTCGTCGCACCGCTGCCCCCACACACTGAAGTGCCGAAGGCGGTCCGTGAGCGGATTGCGATGACCCAGCCGGAACGGGAAGCGAAGACGCACAATCGTTCCCTGCGGAATCTCCCGCACGCCGCACTCGTTTTCTGCCGCGAACTCACGCATGAACTGCACGGCGCCATCCAGTGGATCCCCATGGAACTCCGGAGTGCAGGACGTCATACCCCCGTCACCGAGCATGGCACCGACGAAATATCCTTCGCGGGACTGCCCCTCCGCGCCAAAGTAAGCAGCAGCCAATGAGAGTGGCACTCGATCACCCGGCACCAGGGCTTCCGTCGTTTTCCATTCCCATGACCGGCGCCCAGTCCGCCTTTGCGTCATCCATCGCTGATCCAGCGCGGATTCAATCACCTTGCCGGAAACGAAAATGATACGACGTACTTCGCGTACGGTGCCGCCGTACCAGCTCCCAGGAAACCCTGGAACTACCTCGCCGACGAGATGATCCCTTGGCCCCTGGTTCGCACCGTACCGGACGGGCCTGGTATCCCATTCCTTGCTGAAGGAAAGCACAGGGAGACGTCTTGCAACTACCTCCTCGATAGCTCGCGTGGAGCCGTCGGGAAGCCACACCCGAGAACCCTCGGAAATCCCTCCCTGTGCTTTCCCGGCCAAAATCCCGCCCCCGTCTCGACCAACAACCGGCATGCGAGACAGAACATATTCTGCAGCGGGAGAATGTTCAGTAGATCGAGTCGGGATCACCCGTTCGAGCTATTCAACGGTTTCAGAGCTTCTGGCGCTTCCAGGGCCCCGTGATCGCGAGCATGATGCCCGGGGTCTGGATGTTGGCGTACAGGGTCCGGCCGTCGGGCGAGAAGGTGACGCCGGTGAACTCGCTGTACTCGGGCTCGTCTTCGGTGCCGATGTTCAGCTCGTTGCGGGCGATGGGGTAGGTACGGCCGCTGTCGGTGGCGCCGAACAGGTGCTGGAGGCCCTCGCCGTCCTCGGCGATGACCAGGCCGCCGTACGGGGAGACGGTGATGTTGTCCGGGCCGTCGAAGTTGCCCTCCACGGACGGGTCGGGGTTGACGCCGATGCGGACCTTGAGCGTGAGGGTGCGGCGCTTGGGGTCGTAGAACCACACCGAGCCGTCGTGCTGGACGGGGCTCTCCGCGCGGGCGTAGGAGGAGATGATGTACACGCCGCCGTCGCCCCACCACATGCCCTCCAGCTTGCGGGCGCGGGTGACCTGGCCGGTGGTGAACTGCTTGCGGACGGAGGTGGTCTTCGCGTCGCGGTCCGGTACGTCGATCCAGTCGACGCCGTAGACCGTGCCGATCTTCGTGGCGCGGGAGAGGTCGTCGACGAACTGGCCGCCGGAGTCGAAGCACTTGAACGCCTGGAGCGTGCCGGCGTCGTCGGCGAGGGTGCGCAGCCTGCCGCGCCCGTGGTGGAAGTGCTCGGGCGGGGTCCAGCGGTAGAGCAGACCGTTCGGGTTGGAGGCGTCCTCGGTCAGGTACAGGTGGCCGCGCCTGGGGTCGACGACGACGGCCTCGTGGGCGTAACGGCCCAGCGCCTTGAGGGGCTTGGGGTTCCGGTTGGCCCGGCGGTCCTCGGGGTCGACCTCGAAGACGTAGCCGTGGTCCTTGGTGAAGCCGTTGGTTCCGGTCTTGTCCTCGGTCTCCTCGCAGGTGAGCCAGGTGTCCCAAGGGGTGTTGCCGCCCGCGCAGTTGGTGGCGGTACCGGCGATGCCGACCCACTCGGCGACGTGTCCGCCGGGGCGGACCTCGACGACCGTGCAGCCGCCGGCGGCGGCCGGGTCGTAGACGAGGCCCTCGGTGAGCGGAACCGGGTACGGCCAGTTGGCTCGGGGGCCGGCCAGCTCGTGGTTGTTGACGAGGAGGGTGGCGCCGCGCGGGCCGTCGAAGGTGGAGGTGCCGTCGTGGTTGGAGGGGGTGAACTCGCCCGACTCCAGCCTGGTCCTGCCGCTGTACGTGATGATCTTGTACTTGAAGCCGGCGGGGAGCGCGAGGATGCCGTCGGGGTCCTCGACCAGCGGCCCGTAGCCGACACCGCCGTGCCCGTGCCCGTGCGCCGACCCGGCCGCCTCGGTCTCGGTCTCGGTGGCGGCGAGGGCGTTCGGGGCGGTGGCGAGCGCGCCGACGCTGCCCGCCAGCGCGACACCGGCACCGGTGATCGCGGATTTCGTCGTGAAGTCCCTGCGGGTGAGCGACATGGTGTCTCCTGTGACGGTCGGAGTGCCGTGGAGGGTGGCGGACCTCAACTCGGCGCACACGCTCCCGCCCACCCCTGAACTCCGGTTGAACGCAGGGCGACATCGCGGTCGTCTGTTCCATGAATCCGTAAGCCCGGCCCCACGCCCGCCCAAAGCACCGCCCAAGAACACGCCACGGAGGGCGACTTCTTCCCGGGCCGGCCTTGTTCCCGCCGCAACGGCGCTCAGCCCAGGCGGCGGTGCCCGGCGGTACCCGGCGGTTCCCGTCCACCGCACGCCCCATCGCATCGGCGCCCACCGCAGCGTCGCGCCCCGCCGCATCCCCTTTTCCCGCCGCGACGGCGCCCAGCCGGACACACCGCATCCGGCGGTGCCCGGCCTCCGCGCGCCCCGCCCCTTAGCCCCGCCCCTTCGGCCCCTACCCCCCGTGCTGCGACCGCGCCTTGAACGCGGCCTTGCGGGCCTCCTTGGCCACCCTCTTGTCCGGGTGGAGGCGGCCCATCGCTTCGAGGACGTCGGCCGTATCGGGGTGGCCGACCCGCCACGCCTCGGCGAAGAAGCCGCCGTGCTGCTGGGCCAGGCCCTCCACCAGCGCCTGGAGCTCCTCGGAGTTCCCCTCGGCGGCCAGCTGTGCGGCCACCGTGTCGATGGTCAGCCAGAAGATCATGTCCTGGGACGGCGCCGGCACGTCGACGGCGCCGCGTTCGGCCAGCCAGACCCGCGCCAGGCCGCCCAGCTCGGGGTCGTCGAGGACCTCACGGAGGGCGGGCTCGGCCTCGGCGCCGAGCAGGGAGAGCGCCTGCTGGCAGCGGAGCCGCCGCAGCGGGGCGCCCGCGTCCGCGCCGCGCGCGGCGGCCAGCAGCTCCCGGGCCGCGGCGAGGGACTCCCGGCGGGCCAGCCACTGCTCGGTCTCGGCCTGCGCGGCCCCCTGCGGAAACGCCGCCGTGCCGTCGAGCAGCGCGTCCGCGCCCTTGTCGGCGAGCTCCCCGACCGCCGGCGCCGCGAACCCGGCCTCCAGCAGCCGCGCCCGCAGCCCGTACGCGCCGAGCGGGGTGAGCCGCACCATGCCGTAGCGGGAGACGTCGGCCTCGTCGACCGGTCCCGCCGCCGGCTCCTCCTCCGCGTCGGCCATCAGCGCCTCGTCGACCGGCTGGTACTCCACAAGGCCGACCGGCTCCAGCAGGCGGAACTGGTCGTCGAGCCGCATCATCGCGTCGGAGACCTGTTCGAGGACGTCGTTGGTCGGCTCTCCCATGTCGCTGGGCACGATCATCGACGCGGCGAGCGCGGGCAGCGGCACCGGCGCCTCGCCGGGACCGCCCTCGCTCACGGTCAGCAGGTACAGGTTGCCGAGGACGCCGTCGAGGAAGTCCGCCTCCGCCTCGGGGTCCCAGCCGAGTGACGAGAAATCGACCTCGCCGCCCTCGTCGAGCGCGTCGACAATCCCGTCCAGGTCGGGCACGCTCGCGTCCGCGATCACGGTCTCCAGCGCGGCCTGCCACACCGCGAGCACGTCGTGCGGCGAGCCTCCGGTGAGCAGCGCCAGCTCCTCCCCCGCCGCCACCGTCCCGGCCTCCTCGTCGGCGATCTCGACCAGGCCGGCGTCCACGGCGACCCGCCAGGCCTCACCGGCGTAGGCGACGGCGTCCTCCCCGGTGAGCCCGAGCGCCTCGGCGGCGGCCGGAAGCTGCTCCTCGACCAGTTCGCCACCTGCGTCCACGCGGGTGTCGGGGCCGGCCCAGCGGGCGAGCCGGGCGGCCCGGGTGAGCAACGGCGTGGACAGCGCGGCGTGCGCCAGCTCCGCTTCGGAACGCAACCGCACCGGGGGCAGGGGGGCGCTGTCAGACATCGGCTGGTTCTCCTCGGACGCCGCAACGGTCGTACGGCTACATGGACACCGTATCGACGGCCGTACGACCACCTGGACGCCGTACGACTCAGCCGCTCAGCCTAGACGGATTTCCACCCATGCCGCCCGGTTCATCTCCCCGCCCGGCCCCGTACATGGCTGAAACCTTGACAACTGCCGTGGCCAGGCAGGAGATTGACGCGCGTAGAAATAGGGGGGACAACTGTTCACTCGACATCTACGCGTGTCATATCCGCGTCGCATGACATACATGAACGTGTCATGAACGCTCCATAAACCGCCCTCGTCCCGGCGCTTCCGTATGTCCCCGGAGGGATTCCCTTGCCGAGCAGGTCTTCCGCGCGTCTCGCCGCGCTCACCGTCGCCGCCGTCTGCAGCGCGGCCTCCACCGTCGCCCTCACCTCGCCCGCCCAGGCCGACGGGCTGCGCATCCACGACGTCCAGGGCACCACGCGCACCTCGCCGTACGCCGGCCAGAAGGTGACGGACGTGCCCGGCATCGTCACGGGTACGCGCACCTACGGCTCCTCCAGAGGTTTCTGGCTCCAGGATCCGACGCCGGACGACAACCCGGCCACCAGCGAGGGCGTCTTCGTCTTCACCAGCTCGACCCCGAAGGTCGCGGTCGGCGACTCCGTCACGGTCACCGGCACGGTCTCCGAGTACGTCCCGGGCGGCGCCTCCACCGGCAACCAGTCGCTGACCGAGATCACCAAGCCGACGGTCACCACCGTCTCCACCGGCAACGCGGTCCCGGCCCCGGTCGTGATCGACAAGAAGTCGGTGCCGAGCGCGTACACCCCGGCGGGCGACCCGGCCGCGAGCAACTCGGTCAACGGCCTGACCCTGCAGCCGAAGAAGTACGCCCTGGACTACTACGAGTCCCTTGAGGGCATGAACGTCCGGGTCGAGAACGCCCGCGTGGTCACCGCCACCGACCCGTACGCCGAGCTGTGGGTCACGGTGAAGCCGCACGAGAACCGCACCAGCCGCGGCGGCTCGCTGTACCGCTCCTACCGCGACCAGAACACCGGCCGCCTGCAGATCCAGTCCCTCGGCTCGACCGCGGACTTCCCGGCGGCGAACGTCGGCGACACCCTGACCGGCGCCACGACCGGCCCGATGGACTACAACCAGTACGGCGGCTACACCCTGGTCGCGAGCACGCTGGGCACCCTGAAGAGCGGTGGCCTGCAGCGCGAGACCACGAAGAAGCAGTCGCACGGCCAACTGGCGGTGGCGACCTACAACGTCGAGAACCTCGACCCCTCCGACGGCACCTTCGCCGCGCACGCGTCCGCGATCGTGAACAACCTCCAGTCGCCCGACATCGTGTCCCTGGAGGAGATCCAGGACAACAACGGAGCGACGGACGACGGCACGGTCGCCGCCGACGTGACGGTCAACAAGCTGATCGACGCGATCGTCGCGGCCGGCGGTCCGAAGTACCAGTGGCGTTCCATCAACCCGGTCAACGACCAGGACGGCGGCGAGCCCGGCGGCAACATCCGCCAGGTCTTCCTGTTCAACCCGGAGCGGGTCTCCTTCGTCGACCGCGCGGGCGGCGACTCCACCACCGCGGTGGGCGTCACCAAGGTGCACGGCAAGGCCCAGCTGACGGCCTCCCCCGGCCGTGTCGACCCGGCGAACTCCGCCTGGACGACCAGCCGCAAGCCGCTCGCCGGTGAGTTCGTCTTCCAGGGCAGGACGGTCTTCGTGATCGCCAACCACCTGAACTCCAAGGGCGGCGACCAGGGGCTGACCGCGCAGTACCAGCCGGTGGTGCGCAGCTCGGAGACCCAGCGCCACGCGCAGGCGACGCTGGTCAACGCGTTCGTCCGGAGCATCCTCGACGTCCAGAAGGACGCCGAGGTCATCGCGCTCGGCGACATGAACGACTTCGACTTCTCCGGCACCACCAAGATCCTGGAGAGCCACGGCGCGCTCTGGTCGGCGATCCAGTCGCTGCCGACCAAGGAGCGCTACACCTACGACTACCAGGGCAACGAGCAGGTCCTGGACCAGATCCTGATCAGCAAGCAGATCCGCGGCAAGGGCGACTTCGAGTACGACAGCGTGCACATCAACTCGGAGTTCCACGACCAGATCAGCGACCACGACCCGCAGGTGCTGCGCTTCCGCCCGTAACCTGTCGCAGGCCGCTCAGGACTGGCTGAACACCCCGTTCAGCCAGTCCTGCCAGGCGGTCTCGTTCGCGTCGGCGTCGGCGTCCGGCGCGAAGTCGTGGACGCTGATGCCGACCGGGGCGCCCCAGTGGTTGCGCCCGAAGAACCTGATGAGGGCGTCCTCGGTGCGCAGTCCGACGAAGTACGGGTCGCGGTAGTCGACCACCGCCTCAAGCGCCCGCCCGCCCGGCCCCCGGACGCTCGCCTTGGTGCCCGCGGCCAGGTCGTCCGGCAGACCGAGGGCGCGGCCCACGGCGGTGAAGGCGTCCGGTGCCTGGGACGCCTCCGGCCCGTTCAGCTGGGCGAAGGTCACCGGCCGTGGCGCGAAGCGGGTGAGGTACTCACGCAGGGTGTGCAGGTAGAAGTCGGTGTGCCGGCTCGCACCGTCGTACTGGTTGTCCCAGTCGTCGGTGAAGATCCCGCTGTGCACGTAGCGCACCCAGGCGCGACGGCCGCCGTCGCGCTCCTCGATGACGTGCTCCAGCTGGTTGGCGCTCTGCGTGGGGAAGCCGACGTCCTCGCTGCGGGTGACCAGGTGGTGCGGCGGGTCGTAGGCGGCGACGGTGGACCCGAAGGCCGCCGTGCCGCCCACCCGGGGCTCGGGCGGCTGCATCGGCCACAGATAGCCGCCGGTCCCGTTCGTGATCGCCTCCCACACCTCGCCGGGTGTGGCGTCGACCTCGAACTCGCGGGCGATCTCGAATTCCTTGGACATGATGGGGCTCCTGCCGCCTACTGTTCCAGCTCGGGGGTGGGCCGGTCCTTGACCGTGGGATGGACGGCGACCACGATCCGGTGGTCCCGGCCGCCTTCCGCGTCGGGTGCGTCGTACTTGCGGATGAGCGCGCTCACACCCGCCGTCAGCTCCTGCACGAAGGCCGCGCGGTCGGCGGCGGAGGCGAAGCGGACCTCGCCGTCCAGCGCGTAGGTCGCCAGCCGTTTGCGGGCCTTGTCGGCCCCGCTGACCAGCATGCCGACGTCCCGCACCAGGCGCGCGCCGAGCGCGAGCAGCCAGCGCGCGGAGAGTTGGTCGCGGAACCGGTCCGGGTCCGGCTGTACGGCGGGCAGCGCGGCCGGCGAGATGACGTACGACGCGGCGGTCGCACGCATCAGCCGCTCGGTGACGTTGCCCTTGCGCCGCTCGCCGGCCAGCTCGACCAGGCCGTGCCGCTCCAGCGTCTTCAGGTGGTAGTTCACCTTCTGCCGGGGCAGCCCGATCCGGCCGGCCAGCATCGCGGCCGACGCGGGCGCGCCGGCCAGTTCGGCGAGCAGCCTGGCCCGTACGGGGTCCAGCGAAACGGCCGCTGCCTCGGGGTCCTCGATCACGGTGACGTCCAGCATGGCCCCACCGTCTCACCGAAAAGTTTTTTTGTCCATGTGAACGGAATTTTCGGTGACGGCGGGCGGGACGGCAGAGCGGAGCCCCTGCGCCGCTCAGCGACGACGACTTCGGCGCAGCCCGCCCACCGCCACGGCGGTGAGGACGACGGCGGCGACGGCCCCGGGCACCGCGACACCCCGGACACCCCGGACACCCCGGATACCCCGGATGCCCCGGATGCCCCGGATGCCCCGGCCAGCGGGCCGTGCGCCACCGCCCCCGACGGCGTACTGCGCCTCACCGGCCTTCTCCGAGACGAGCCGACCCGTCCGCCCCGTCCACGCCGCCCGCACCACGCGCCCGCGGGCCTGGCGGCCGGCCCTGGCCGCACCCTCGCGCAGCCGCGCGGTCAGCGCGCCGGCCTTGTCCCCGAGGTCTGCGACGCGGGACCTGGTACGGCCACCGGCTCTCGCCACCAACGCGTCGGCGGCGCCGGTCAGTCGGGGCCCCGCTCCCCTCCCATGTGCCCCACGTGCCCCACGTGCGGTCCTCTTCGCCATCGGTGCCGCCCTTCCCGGTCTCGTCGGCGTCCGCGCCGCTCGCGAACCTTGCGGGTACCCGGGCCGCCGGCGCTCAGCCCTGCTCGCCCCGTCCGCCCCGGTCGCCCCGGTCGCCCCGGTCGCCGAGCCGGGCCAGCTGGCTCTGGAACCAGTCGAGGCGGGCCTGCAACAGAGCTGCCTCCGCGACCAGTTCGGGCACCCCGAAGCCCTCCCCTGCCTCCGCCTCCACCGCCGGACGGCCGTCACGACCCCCCGCACCCCCGGCGATCACCCGCAGCCCCTGCCCCGCCAGCCTGGCGAACCCGGCGAGCGAGACGGACGCACGCGCACGTACGCAGCCCGCGCAGGAGGCCGCCAGGGCACGCCAACCGGGCCTGC
Source organism: Streptomyces sp. NPDC048291 (assembly GCF_043201715.1). Taxonomy (NCBI): domain Bacteria; kingdom Bacillati; phylum Actinomycetota; class Actinomycetes; order Kitasatosporales; family Streptomycetaceae; genus Streptomyces; species Streptomyces sp. NPDC048291. Next base: position 823,765 of record NZ_JBICZC010000001.1, on the reverse strand, counting down.
CCCAGCCCGCGTCGGCGAACGCGACGGCCGGCGCACCGCAGGCACACGGTCCCACGGTCGCGGTCCGCACCCGCTGCCGGGCGTAGCGGAAACCGCGCTCGAATCGGATGTACGCGCCGAGGACGGAGACTTCGAGCAGTACGGCCGCCCGGTGCTCGGCGGTGCACAACAGGGCCTCGGCGACATCGCGTTCGTGCACGCAGTGGAAGCCGCAGTCGCACAGCCGCGCGGGCGGGCGATGCCGTCGGCCGTAGACGCAGGACGCGTCGTCCAGCACCCCGTACGGCAGCGCGCCGCCCAGCGACACACCGGTGAACCCGGCCCGCGCACCGTCCTGGGACAGCATCGGGTGGGCGATCTTGTAGCCGGTCGGCGGCTCCGTCGGCCGTTCCGCCGGGAGCCACCACCTCATCGGGCGGCCGCGGCCTCTTCGGACGCGCCCCGGGCTTCACGGACCTCCCGAGCCCGCTGAACCCCCTGAACCTCTTGGCTCTCTTCGGAGAGTTCGGGTACGTCGTCGTGAACGAGCGGCCGCTCCTCAGCGACCCCGGTGGCCAGTGCCTTGCCCAGCCTCATGGCGCCTCCCAATGACCCATGACCTGCCGTCGATGACCGTCCGGCCCATAGTGGCCCATGAGGGGCGGAGTTGGACACAGGGCCTCGGACGCCCGACGACTCGACGGCTTAGCATTGCTAAGCCGTATCACGTAGAAGAATTAAGTAGAGCTAAGCTTTCGTGCCGCCGAGACTACTCCCATGACGAACCCACACGGCACCGTCCGTCGGCCCCGCCCCTTCGGCCGCACCCTCTGCGCGATGGTCACCCCCTTCACCGAAGCGGGCACGCTCGACCTCGACGGCGCGCGGCGGCTGGCCGCGCATCTGGTGGCGGAGGGCTGCGACGGCCTGGTGCTGAACGGCACCACAGGCGAGTCGCCGACCACGACGGACACGGAGAAGGCCGAGCTGATCGCGGCCGTCCGCGCCGCGGTGGGAGAGCGGGTCCCGGTGGTGGCGGGCGTGGGCACCGCGGACACCCTGCACACCGTCGAGCTCACGCGCGCGGCCGAGAAGGCGGGCGCGGACGGCGTCCTGGTGGTGTCGCCGTACTACAGCAGGCCCCCGCAGGACGCTCTGGAGGCACACTTCCTCCAGGTGGCCGACGCGAGCGGGCTCCCGGTGATGCTGTACGACATCCCGGGCCGTACCGGCACCCGGATCGAGCCGGAGACACTGGTCCGGCTCGCCGCGCACCCCCGGATCGTGGCCGTGAAGGACTGCTCGTACGACTTCCTCGGCACCCAGAAGGTGCTGGCGCGCACGGACCTGGCGTACTACGCGGGCTGCGACGAGCACATCCTCGCCCTGTACTCGGTGGGGGCGGCCGGCTGTGTGAGCACGGTGGCCAACGTCGTCCCGTCCCGGGTCGCCGCGATCCTGGACGCGTTCGACGCGGGCGACACCACCCGGGCCGCCGAACTCCAGCTGCGGGCCACGCCGTTGATCGAGGCGATGACGGCCGCGGGCCTGCCGGGCACGGTCACGGCGAAGGCACTGCTCGCCGGGCTCGGCCTGCCGGCCGGCCCGGTACGGGCACCGCTGCAGGCCGCCGACCGGGAGACGGCGGCCCGGCTGCGGGCGGTGTGCGAGGAGCACGAGGAGCACGAGGAATACGAGGAGTTCGCCGAGCCGGCTGCCGGCTGATCGGCACTCGGCGCTCGGCGCTCGGCGCTCGGCGCTCGGCGCTCGGCGAAGTCCCGGAGTCCGCGGTGCCGCGTGCGGGGCCGGCGTCACCATGGCCATGGTCTCCCTGGGCAGGCGATGCGCTCGCGGAGACGGCCTGCCCGATGCGCCGGGAGGCACCCGGGGCAGTCGGGCCCGCGCGGCCTCACATCCGGGATTTCAGCACGTCCACCTCGCAGCCCGGAGCGAACGGGTCGAAGCCGTGCTCGGCCAGCCAGCGAACCCCCAGCAGGCTTCGCGTCGACCACCACGCACGGATCACGTCGAGGTCGACGCCGGTGCCGTAGCCGGCGATGACGTCGCCGAGGTGCTCCTCGTGCCCGAGCGTGAGGGTGGCGAGGTCGAACAGGGCGTCGCCCCGGCCCGCCTCGGACCAGTCGATGATGCCGGTGACCTCGTCGCCGTCGACGAAGACGTGCTCGATCTGCAGGTCGCCGTGCGTGAACGCCGGGGTCCACGGCCGGAGCGCGGCCTCGGCGATCCGGCGGTTGCGGGTGACCAGGTCGGCGGGCAGGAGGCCGTTCGCCACGAGCAGCTCGCACTCGCCGTCGAGTTCCGCCGCCAGCTCGTCGGGGCCCCGGCGGCGCCGGCCGGTCCAGGGCGGCAACGGCGCGTCGTGCAGCCTCCGGACGGCGGCACCCGCCCGGGCCCAGGCCGTCGGCGACGCGGTCGACGGCTCGCCGAGGCGGCCGAGCGCCGTACCCGGGACCGCGGTGATCGCGAGCACGGGCGGCTTGCGCCACAGGACCCGCGGGGTCGGGACCGGCGCCAGGGCCATCGCCTCGACCTCGACGTCGATGCGGGCCTGATCGGCGTCCACCTTCAGGAACACGTCGCCCACGCGCAGGGTCGCGCGCTCGGAGTGGGCGACGACGACCTCGACCTCGTCCATGGCGGCCAGTATCCCGGGACACCGGTTCAGCAGTGTCACCCGATTGGCGCAGCATGGCGTGCCACCCGGATGGGTGAAGATCAGGCTGGCTAGTGCCCCAATCGAGGCAATCCCTGCAGGGGGAACCACATGCGCATTCGACGAATCCTCGCCGCCTGCATCGCCACGGCAGCCCTCGCCGGGCTCGGCCTCACAGGCGCCGCCACCGCGACCGCCGCCACCGCGAAGGGTGCCCCGTCCTATGTCACCCCTTCCCAGTGCAAGCAGGGCGGCGGAACTCCCGCGATCAACGAGGCGGGCAACTACTGCAAGGGCGGGACGCACAACGGCGAGCAGGTCGACTGAACCCGCGAAGGCGCCCCGCAGCCACGCGCCGCGGGGCGCTCCCGCGCGACCGCGGGCGTGGGCCTCAGGCCTCAGGCCTCAGGCCTCAGGCCTCAGGCGGCGTGCGCGTCGGTCAGCGGGTGCGGAAACTGCCGCTGTACACGTCCGTACGGTTCTGTGGTGCGCCGGAGTTGGTCTCGGTGAGCACCGCCCGAACCCCCTTGCCGTCCGCCGCCAGGCCCTGGTAGTCGCCGAGGAAGTAGCCCCCGGCGAAGGGCGCCTGGAGCCAGTCGAAGACCCGGGAGATCCGTCGTTCGGTCCGGAGCCTCGGGTTTCCGTGCTGCAGCGTGGCCAGTTGGTAGGCGGTGGGCAGGGTGGTGGTGTTGCCCGGCGTGAGGAAGCGCAGGTCGTAGTAGGTGAGCGCGACCGTGCCCTGCTCGGTGACCGCGATCGAAGGCGAGAAGGCCGGAACGCCCCCGGGGCTGATCAACTCCGGCCTCCCCCAGGTGCGTCCGCCGTCGGTGGACCGCGCGAGCTGGACGGAGTCGAACTTCCCACCGGAGAAGTCCGAGCCCTCGTAGGCCATGTACAGCGTGCCTGTCCTGGGGTCGACGGCCGGGCTCGGCAGAGTGGTCCCGTCGCGCAGCAGTTTGGCGGGGTCGTTCGGGTCGACCTCCGGTACGGAGGTGTCCCGGGCCACGGTGACCGGGGCGCTCCAGGTCTCTCCGGCGTCGGTCGAGGTGACCACCTGGTAGTGGGCCTCGACGACGGTGGTCAGGTCGTCGGCGTAGGTGATCCGGTCGAAGAAGTCGTACAGGGTGCCGGTGCGCCGGTCGACGACGATCTGATGGCCGATGGTCTGGGTGTCGGGCACGGCGCCGGTGTCGACGAACGGCCGGGCCTCGCTCCAGGTGCGGCCCCCGTCGCGGGTGAGGGAGATGAAGCCGGGGCCGTCGAGGGAGCCGGGTCCTGGCGGGTCGTTGTCGAGGCGGTTCCAGACCTGGTAGGCGGTGCCCTTGCGGACCGGGTCGGCGGTGAGTGAGGGCTTGTCGTTGAAGAACGGCTGCTCGTCGACGTGCGTGGTGGTGAGGTTCCGCCAGGTACGGCCGCCGTCGCGGGAGGTGGCTGCCAGGAGGGCGGTGCGCGTGCTCTTCGTGAAGTCGACGCCCTCCCCGCCGGCGTAGACCGTGCCGTCCGGTCCGGTGCTCACCCAGGGGTCGGTGGCCCGTTCGTAGTCCGCGCCACCGGGGGCGCACAGGCTGAACGGCAGCATGCTCCGGTGGAAGGTCCGGCCGTCCGTGGTCCAGCCGGCCGCCAGGCCACGGGCGCCGCCGTCGTTCCAGCGGTCCTGCTGGAACACGGTGACCACGCGCCTCGGGTCACGCGGATCGACGGACACGTACGGCTCGACCTCGGTGCCCGGGTAGACGACGCTGTCGGGGGACCTCGCCCCGACGGTGCACCTCGCGTACGGGTCGCCTTCGGACACCCTGACCAGTGGTGTCCCGTCGGCGTCCCGGACCGCTGCGGCGGGAGTCGCGCCGGTGCCCGTGACGAGCAGGAGCGCGGCGGCGGTGGCGGCGGTCAGCGGCAGGAAGACGCGCATACGGGATCTCCTCCGGGCCTGTCGGCCGGGATCGGGGCGGCCAGGGGCGCGGAGGTGTACCGCAACGCGAGGGTGGGGGCCGACTCCGCCTGGTCCCTTTCGGCGTTGCGGCCGGTGCCCTTGATGGGCCGAACGACGGAGTCGTCCCCGGGGCCGTCGCGGAGCACGGCGGAGCCGACCGGCGGGTGCACCGTGCCGGTCGGCTCCTCGGTGGTTGCTGCTACGGCGCCGTCTCGTACGGGAAGTCGGACCACCGCCCCGGGCGCGCCGGCCGGACCGTTCGCCCCGCCGTACGCCGACCGGTCAGGTGATCGCCTGCGTGGTCCCGTCGGGCAGCGTGCAGACGTAGCCGGCGTAGGGGCGTGCGACGACCTGGCCGCCGACGGCCGTGCAGTCGTCCCTGGTGATGTTCGGAGACGAGGCGGCCCCGACGCCGGCGGCGCCGACGGCGCTCACGAGGCCAAGGGTTGCCGCGGCCAGGGCGAGGCCCAGGATTCTTCGCATACGCATGACTTCCTCCTCCTCGCAGGCGCCTTCGTCCGGCCTTCGGGAAGGACGGGTCTCAAGACGACGGCGCCCTCGTCCCCAGCATGGGCGCTCAGCATGAGGCCCGCGAGGCACGGCCGGGGCCCGAGAAGGGGACGGGCGACGGTAGCCGGCGGGCGGCCGCGCCGTCCTCTAGCGCGGTTCGTGGGCCGCCGCCCGGCAGGCAGCGGTCGCGGCGCCGCCCGCCACTCCGGCCCCGGTCAGCCCGCTCACACAACTCTGCAGGTCCCCGGAGACGCCACGGCCGCAGGCCGCCGTCACGGAGTCGGAAACGGTGGCACCGGCCAGTTCGGCCATCCGCGTGCAGGCGGGGATGTCCGCCCGGGCCGCTGGAGCGGCGAGGACCACTCCGCCGAGGGTGAGGCTCAGGCCGGTGAGAGCACCGGCGATACGGGTCGACGTGCGCATGGGATGCACCTGCCTTCCGGGCTGGTCGCGCGGTCCCGGGCCGGATCCACGCGGTGGGGCCGCCCGGCGACGCTCGGTGAGTGGTGCCCCGGCCGGCGGACGCACGAGCTGACCGCACGCTTCCGCGCCGCACCCGCCGGCCCGGACGGAACACACCCGACTCGCCGCTCACGGGCCCCTCACTCCAGCGTCCCATCCTCTCCCCCGCCCGTCCTGGGCACCCGGGGGGAGCGCCGCACCGAGTGACTGCGACCGCACGAAGCGCGGTAGGCGGGCCGACGTCCCGCCCCGAGGAAAGCGGTGAGCGCCCTCCCCGGGCCGTTGTCGGGCCGTGGAGGGCGCTCAGCGATGACCGGCATCGACGGGGCGGCCGCAGCGCGGGCCACGGGCCGCCGTGCGTCAGTTGTGGCTGTGCAGGATCTCGTTCAGCCCGCCCCACACCGCGTTGTTCGGGCGGGCCTCGACGGCGCCGGAGACCGAGTTGCGGCGGAAGAGGATGTTGGAGGCGCCGTTCAGCTCGCGGGCCTTGACGATCTGGCCGTCGGGCATGGTGACGCGGGTGCCCGCGGTGACGTACAGGCCGGCCTCGACCACGCACTCGTCGCCGAGGGCGATGCCGACGCCCGCCTCGGCGCCGATCAGGCAGCGCTCGCCGATGGAGATGATGACGTTGCCGCCGCCGGACAGCGTGCCCATCGTGGAGGCGCCGCCGCCGATGTCCGAGCCGTCGCCGACCACGACGCCGGCCGAGATGCGGCCCTCGACCATGGAGGTGCCGAGCGTGCCGGCGTTGAAGTTGACGAAGCCCTCGTGCATGACGGTGGTGCCCTCGGAGAGGTGCGCGCCGAGGCGGACCCGGTCGGCGTCGGCGATGCGCACGCCCTTCGGGACGACGTAGTCGGTCATCCGCGGGAACTTGTCGACCGAGGTGACCTGGAGGTGCAGGCCCTCGGCGCGGGCGTTCAGCCGGACCGTCTCGATCTCGTCGACGGCGACCGGGCCGAGCGAGGTCCAGGCGACGTTGGCGAGGAAGCCGAACTGGCCCTCCAGGCTCAGGCCGTGCGGCTTGACCAGCCGGTGCGAGAGCAGGTGCAGGCGCAGGTAGACGTCGTGGGCGTCGATCGGCTTCTCGTCGATCGAGGCGATGACCGTACGGACCGCGACGACCTCGACGTTGCGGCGGGGGTCCGGGCCGATCGCCTGGGCCGCACCCTCGCCGAGGAGTTCCACCGCCCGCTCGGCGGAGAGCGTCTCGGTGCCGGCCGGGCCGGGCTCGGCGACCAGTTCGGGAGCGGGGAACCAGGTGTCGAGAACGGTGCCGTCGGCGGCGAGGGTGGCGAGGCCGGCGGCCACGGCGCCGGTGGTGCGAAGAGCAGTCGTGTCGGTCATGAGGGCAACCTAACCGGCCGGGGGCCGGGGAGGCGAACCAGCGTGCGGGGCGTCTCAGGGGACGGTCCGTGAAGACGCGCCGGGCGGCCCGCACTCCCCCGTGGTGCGGGCCGCCCGGGTCCGGGGGTGGCGTCAGGGGCGCTCGCCGGCCTTGTCCACCACCGCCGTGGTGAGCCGCTCGGTGGCGCCGGTGACCTTGCCGTTCACGATCAGCCGCGAGCCCACGAGGTGGTAGGTCCGCGGGTCGATCAGGAACTGGGGTGCTGTCGTGGTCCTGCCCTTGCCGCCCGGGGGGAGGTCGTAGGCCAGGGCGACGGCCTTGCGGCCGGTGACCGTGTCGACCAGGTGGTCGGTGACCGTGCCGTCGGGCAGGAGTGCGAGGGCTCGGTACAGCGAGGCCAGTCCCCCGGGCGGCACGAGGTCGGCCCTGAGGAGAAGACTGATCTCGGCGTAGTCGTCCCATGCCTGGGACGCCCCCTCGGTGTCCCGGACGGCGTTCCTCTTGCGGAGCGCTTTCAGCGTCCCCTCACCGTCGGCCGGCAGCGCGGCCAGGAACCGGTACACATCCCGCGGCGAGACGAACTCGCCGGGCCCTTCGCTCCTCAGGTGCGCCGGGATGACGGTGAGCTCGGGATCGCCGTCCGCCGGGTGATAGGCCTGGAGTTCACCGTCGTACCGGCGCCAGTACCCGGCCGGCTGCTGCCCGCGGGCCGGCTTCATCGCCGTGCTCGTGTAGATCCACTGCTTCGCCGTGGGCTCGGCACCCGTCGGCTGCTGGTCCAGCGCGTCTGCCGCCCGTTCCAGGAAGTCGGCCGCACTCATCCCTTTCAGGTCGAGGTCGGACGTCGCCGGCCGCACTCCGCGTCCCGTGCCGTTCCCGCCCACCAGCAGGGCGGCGGTGACGGCGACGGCGGTCACCGCGGCCACGACCGCGACGATCACGAACTCCCGCCGCCACCACACCGCCCGGCGCCGCTCCCCGGCGCGTACCGCGTCGGTCAGCAGGGCACGCCCCGCCGCCAGCCTGGCCCGGTCCGGCACCGGCGCTTCGGCGCGCAGCGCTCGTACCTCGGTCATCTCGTCCATCGCTATGCCACCTCCACGGTGTCGCCCACGAATGCCGGATCCGCGCCCAGCGCCGTACGTACCTTGCGGCGGGCACGGTTGAGCCGGGAGCGGACCGTGCCGACCGGGATGTCCAGCGCCTCGGCGACCTCCTGGTAGGTGAGGTCCGCCCAGGCGACGAGCAGCAGGACGTGCCGGTCGCCCGCCGACAGCGCGGCGAGGGCGCCGGCTAGTGGTCCCTGCGCGTCGATCCGGTTGTCCGTGTGCTCGACCCAGTTCTCGCTCCAGGACGCGGCGACCGGGTCCTGCCCGGTGCGGGCCAGCGCCCTCAGCGCCCGTACCTCCGTCCGGCGTTGCTTGCCGATCAGGTTCGCCGCGATGCCGTACAGCCACGGACGTGCGCTGGAGCGCGCGAGGTCGTAGCGGGAACGGATCCGGAAGGCGGTCAGGAACGTGTCCGCGGTGATGTCGTCGGCCGCGTCGGAGCCGAGCCTGCGCGCCACGTACCGGTGGATGTCGGGCGCGTGACGGTCGTAGAGCCGGGCGAAGAGCTCTGGTTGTTCCATGGACTGGGCGACGGTGTCCGCGTCGTCCCCCGCCTGTGCCGTGGCCGGCGGCGGTCCGCTCACGAGGCTCCCCCTGGTTCGTCGGTGCGTGTGTGTCGCCCCTTGTTCCCCGATGCCCGCCGGAGGGTTCACGGTGGCCCGGCCGGGAGACGGACGCGTCCGCTCAGGGAAGCACGCGCCCCAGCGCCTCCCGCGCGTACCCCTCGTCGTACGGCGTCCCCGTCAGCAGCACCTGGAGGCAGATCCCGTCCATCAGGGCGACCAGCGCCCGCGCCGTGACCGGGTCGGTGCGGTGGGCGAGCCGCTCGGCGAGGTCGTCGGCCCACTCGGCGGCGACCGGGCGCAGGGCCGGGCGGCGCAGGGCGGCGAGGTAGAGCTCGTACTCCAGCTCCACGGCGGTGCGGTCGCCGCTCAGCCAGTCGCCGAGGATCCGCGCGAGGACGGTGGCGAGGTCCGCCGCGGGGTCGGCCAGGCCGCCGTGCGCGGCGACCGTCCTGGCGAAGCCCTCGTTGGCCTGGCGCAGCGCGGCCACCATCAGCTCGTCGAGGGTCTTGAAGTGGTACGTCGTGGAGCCGAGCGGTACGTCCGCCTCGGCGGCGACCGTGCGGTGGCTCAGCCCGGCGAGTCCCCTCTCGCCGACCACGCGGATCGCGGCCTCGATGATCCGCTGGCGGCGGTCGGGGTCGTAACGGCGGGGCATCAGTGCGCGCCTCCCAGGTTCAGGACCACCACTCCCCCGACGATCAGCACGATCCCGGCCACCTTGACCGGGGTCAGCGTCTCCCCGAACAGGAGCAGGCCCAGTACGGCGATGGCCGCGGTGCCGACGCCGGACCAGATCGCGTACGCCGTGCCGATCGACACGGACTTCAGCGTCTCGGCCAGCAGCAGGAACGAGACGACGTATCCCACCGCCGTCAGCAGCGACGGCCAGAGTCTGCTGAAGCCGTCCGCGTACTTCATCGCCGTCGTCGCGGCGACCTCGGCGGCTATGGCGCCGGCGAGCGTCAGATATCCCATGTGTACGAGGGTACGCAACGATGTGTACGACTGTACATAACGGCGAAGTGGCGGGCATGCGACCGGAAAACACCAGGAACGGCGTTCGCACCCCCGTGCGCCACACGAAGATGTTTAATGCTCACAGAAACCGCTAGCTGAAACGGCTCCCCCGAGCCCCATGGCTCCACTAGTGTGTGCACCTCTGTGATCCACCATTGCTTCACAGTTCACCCACCTCACCTTCACACCCCCGGCCGCCGCTGCCTTGGCGCCGCTGGAGGAAACGCGCATGCCAGAAACCACCCCCCAACCCCCGCCGCATCCCGCCTGGGAGAACGGCTGGGCCCCCGACACCTCCCGGGCTCCCGGAACCCGAAGACTCTGGCTGGCGGGCACGCTGGCCATCGCCACCGTCGTCGCCTGCGTCACCGCGATAGCCGTCAGCCACAAAGCCCCTGACAAGACGTCATCGGCCGGCCCCACGGCGTCCGCGAACACCGACAACGGCCCCGGCCTGCTCTCCTTCGCCTCGCCGTCGGCTTCGGACGCGTCCGGTGCGCCCAAGGGCACGTCGGGGATGTCGGCGACCTCGCCGACCTCGTCCACGTCCGCCACCGCGACGGCCGGCTCGTCCGGCACCGGCCCGAAGAGCTCGCCGTCCAGCTCGAAGCCGTCCAAGTCCACGCCGTCCAAGGGAAGTTCGGGCAGCTCCGGCGGCTCGGGCAGCTCAGGAGGGTCGGGCGGCTCAGGAGGGTCGGGCGGCTCGGGGCAGCAGCCCAGCACCTCCGAGAAGTCGGTCCGCTCGGTCAACTACCCGGACCGCTACTGGCACGCGAGCGGCAGCTACGTGTACCTCGACCAGCCCAGCGGCTCCGAGTCCCGTGAGGACTCGACCTTCAAGCTGGTCAAGGGCCTGGCGAACGCCTCCTGCTACTCCTTCGCCACGCACGACGGGCTGTACCTGCGCCACCAGAACTTCGTGCTGCGCGCCGAGAGTTACGACGGCAGCAACCTCTTCCGGCAGGACGCCACCTTCTGCCCGCAGAAGGTGGGGTTCTCCGACGACGTGCTGTTCCAGTCGGTGAACTACCCGAACTACGCCCTGCGCCACAAGAACTTCCAGCTGCGGCTGGACCCTTACGGCTACAACACGACCAACCGCCAGGACTTCTTCTTCGACCTCGTGGACGGGCTGAGCTGAGACACGTGAAAGCGGCGGCACCCCGAGGGTGCCGCCGCTTTCACGTGTCCGGTCTCAGACGTTGAACCCGAGCGCCCGCAGCTGCTCACGGCCGTCGTCCGTGATCTTGTCGGGGCCCCACGGGGGCATCCAGACCCAGTTGATGCGCAGCTCGTTGACGATGCCGTCCGTGGCGGACTTGGCCTGGTCCTCGATGACATCGGTCAGCGGGCAGGCCGCCGACGTCAGGGTCATGTCGATCGTCGCGATGTTCGCGTCGTCGATGTGGATGCCGTAGATCAGCCCGAGGTTGACGACGTCGATGCCCAGTTCGGGGTCGACGACGTCGTACAGCGCCTCGCGGAGTTCTTCCTCCGAGGCCGGCTTCATCTCAACGGTCTCGCTCATGCCGTCTTCCTTTCGGCGTCGGCGCCACCCAGCGCCTGGGCCGTCGCGTCCTTCCACGCCATCCAGCTCAGGAGGGCGCACTTGACCCGGGCCGGGTACTTGGAGACACCGGCGAACGCGACGGCGTCCTCCAGGACCTCCTCCATCGCGTCGTCGGGCTCGATCCGGCCCTTGGACTGCATCAGCTCCAGGAAGGTCTCCTGGACCTTCTGCGCGTCCGCCAGGTCCTTGCCGACCAGCAGCTCGTTCAGCACGGAGGCCGAGGCCTGGCTGATGGAGCAGCCCTGGCCCTCGTACGAGACGTCCGCGATGGTCGTGCCGTCGTACTTCACTCGGAGGGTGATCTCGTCGCCGCACGTCGGGTTCACATGGTGCACCTCGGCGTCGCCATCCCTGAGACCACGCCCGTGCGGGTGCTTGTAGTGGTCCAGGATGACTTCCTGGTACATCGAGTCCAGCTTCACGGTCTCAGCTCACGCCCTTCAGCCGAAGAAGTTCCGTACGTGCTCCAGGCCCTCGACCAGAGCGTCGATCTCGGCCGGAGTGGAGTACAGATAGAACGACGCTCGCGTGGTCGCAGGAATTCCGTACCGCAGGCAGACCGGCCGTGCGCAGTGGTGGCCGACCCGGACCGCGATGCCCTGCTCGTCGAGGACCTGGCCCACGTCGTGCGGGTGGATGTCCCCGAGGGTGAAGGAGATCGCGGCGCCCCGGTCCTCGGCCGTGGTGGGGCCGATGATCTTCAGGTCCGGGACCTCGGCCAGCCGCTTCACCGCGTACTCGGTGAGCGCGTGCTCATGGGCGAGGATCTTGTCCATGCCGATGGCGTCGAGGTAGTCGATGGCCGCGCCGAGACCGACCGCCTGGGCGATCGGCGGGGTGCCCGCCTCGAACTTGTGGGGCGCCGGCGCGTACGTCGACGAGTGCATCGACACGGTCTCGATCATCTCGCCGCCGCCGAGGAACGGGGGCAGGTCCTCGAGCAGCTCCTGGCGGCCCCAGAGGACGCCGATGCCGGTCGGGCCGCACATCTTGTGGCCGGTGAAGGCCACGAAGTCGGCCTGCAGGGCCTGCACGTCCAGCGGCATGTGGGGCGCGGCCTGGGAGGCGTCGATGCAGACGAGCGCGCCGACCTCCTGGGCGCGGCGCACTATCGCCTCGACCGGGTTGACCGTGCCCAGGATGTTCGACACCAGCACGAAGGAGACGATCTTCGTCTTCTCGGTGATGACCTCGTCGATGTTGGACAGGTCGAGCCGGCCGTCGTCGGTGAGGCCGAACCACTTCAGCTTCGCGCCGGTGCGCTGCGCGAGCAGCTGCCACGGCACGATGTTGGAGTGGTGCTCCATCTCCGTGATGACGATCTCGGTCTCGTGGTCCACGCGGTAGGGCTCGTCGGCCCAGCCCAGCATGTTGGCCACGAGGTTCAGTGACTCGGAGGCGTTCTTGGTGAAGATCACCTCGTCGCGGCTGGGCGCGTTGACGAACTCGGCGACCTTGTCGCGCGCGCCCTCGTACAGCGCCGTGGCCTCCTCGGCGAGCACATGCACACCGCGGTGGACGTTGGCGTTGTGGCGCTCGTAGTACTCGCTGAGGGCGTCCAGTACCTGGCGCGGCTTCTGGCTGGTCGCCGCGTTGTCCAGGTACACGAGCTTCTTGCCGTCGTGGACCAGCCGGTCCAGGACGGGGAAGTCCTTGCGGATCGCCTCGGTGTCGAGGAGGCCCGGCAGTTGTGTCACGCGGATACGCCACCCTTCGTGTCGACTTCGTCGTGCTTCGCATAAGCCTCGTAGCCCTCGGCCTCCAGCTTGTCGGCGAGCTCGGCGCCGCCGGACTCGACGATCCGGCCACCGGAGAAGACGTGGACGAAGTCGGGCTTGATGTAGCGCAGGATGCGCGTGTAGTGCGTGATCAGCAGGGTGCCGACCTCGCCGGTCTCGCGGACGCGGTTGACGCCCTCGGAGACGATGCGAAGGGCGTCGACGTCGAGGCCGGAGTCGGTCTCGTCGAGGATCGCGATCTTCGGCTTGAGCAGTTCGAGCTGGAGGATCTCGTGGCGCTTCTTCTCGCCGCCGGAGAAGCCCTCGTTGACGTTGCGCTCGGCGAAGGAGGGGTCCATGGAGAGGCGCTCCATGGTCTCCTTGACCTCCTTCACCCAGGTGCGCAGCTTGGGGGCCTCGCCGCGGATGGCGGTGGCGGAGGTGCGCAGGAAGTTGGAGACCGAGACACCGGGGACCTCGACCGGGTACTGCATCGCCAGGAAGAGGCCCGCGCGGGCGCGCTCGTCGACGGACATCTCCAGGACGTCCTCGCCGTCGAGGGTGACGGTGCCGCCGGTGATCGTGTACTTCGGGTGACCCGCCAGGGAGTAGGCGAGGGTCGACTTGCCGGAGCCGTTGGGGCCCATGATGGCGTGCGTCTCGCCCTGCTTCACGGTGAGGTCGACGCCCTTGAGGATCTCCTTCGTGGCGTTGTCGGCCTCGACGGTGACGTGCAGGTCTCGGATTTCAAGCGTTGCCATGGGTGCCTCAGGACTCCTGGGTGAGGGAGACGAGCACGTCGTCCCCTTCGATCTTTACGGGGTAAACGGGGACGGGGCGCGTGGCCGGGAGGCCGGACGGCTTGCCGGTGCGCAGGTCGAAGCTGGAGCCGTGCAGCCAGCACTCGATCTGGCAGTCCTCCACCTCGCCCTCGGAGAGCGAGACGTTCGCGTGGGAGCAGATGTCGTGGATCGCGAACACCTCTCCCTCGGTCTTCACGACCGAGACCGGCGTGCCGTCGAGTTCCACCCGCTTCGGGGTGTCCTCCTCCAGCTCGCTCAGCCCGCAGGCGCGTACGAACGCAGTCGTCGTCATGCGACCGAGGCCTCCAGCTCCTCCTCGATCTTGGCGAGCAGGCGCTCCTCGATGTCGGCGACACCGATCTGCTGGACCAGCTCGGCGAAGAAGCCGCGGACGACGAGGCGGCGGGCCTCGTGCTGCGGGATGCCGCGGGCCATCAGGTAGAAGAGCTGCTCGTCGTCGAAGCGGCCGGTGGCGGAGGCGTGGCCGGCGCCGACGATCTCGCCGGTCTCGATCTCCAGGTTCGGCACCGAGTCGACCCGCGCGCCGTCCGTGAGGACCAGGTTGCGGTTCATCTCGTAGGTGTCGGTGCCCTCGGCCTTGGCCTCGATGAGGACGTCGCCGATCCACACCGCGTGCGCCTCGTCGCCCTGGAGTGCGCCCTTGTAGGCGACGTTGGACTTGCAGTGCGGGGTGTTGTGGTCGACGAGGAGGCGGTGCTCCTGGTGCTGTCCGGCGTCGGTGAAGTACAGGCCGTACAGCTCGGCCTCGCCGCCGGTGCCGGCGTAGGCGACGCGCGGGTGCAGCCGTACGACGTCGCCGCCGAAGGTGACGACCACGGACTTGAAGCCGGCGTCGCGGCCGACCAGGGCGTTGTGCTGGGCGACGTGGACGGCCTTGTCGTCCCAGTCCTGAACGGAGACGACGGTGAGCTTGGCGCCGTCGCCGAGGACGTACTCGACGTTGGCGGCGGTGACCACGTCACCGGTGTGGTCGATGACGACGACGGCCTCGGCGAAGGCACCCAGCTCGATGACCTGGTGGCCGAAGGCGACGCCGCCCTGGCCGTGCACGCTGATCCGGATCGGCTCGGTGAGCACCGTCTCCTTGGGGACGGTGACCACGCCGGCCTGCTCGAAGGCGGAGTACGCCTGGGCGGCGACCCGGTCCACGGGGGCGCCGGCCCGGCCGAGCCGGGGGTCGTCGCGGCCGACCAGCTCGACGGTGACGCCCTCGGGGGCCTCCACCGCGACCTTCAGGCTGTCGCCGGTGGCGACCGCCGTGCCGTCGTGCAGCCCGCGCAGGCGCTCCAGCGGGGTGAACCGCCACTCCTCCTCGCGGCCGTGCGGGACCGGGAAGTCCGCGACGTCGAAGGAGGGGGGCGCGCTCATGCGCGTGGCGACGGTCGACTCGGCGGCCACCGCGATGGCGCCGGCGGTGGTGGAGCCCACCGGGGAGTTCTGAGCCTCAGCCATGGCTGTCGGTCTGCTCGCTTTCTTACGTGAGTGGCGTGGCGGTGACGGCGGTGGCTTAGCCGACCGCGCCTTCCATCTGGAGCTCGATCAGCCGGTTGAGTTCGAGGGCGTACTCCATGGGGAGCTCCTTCGCGATCGGCTCGACGAAGCCGCGCACGATCATCGCCATCGCCTCGAACTCGGAGAGACCGCGGCTCATCAGGTAGAACAGCTGGTCCTCGGAGACCTTGGAGACGGTCGCCTCGTGGCCCATGGACACGTCGTCCTCGCGGACGTCCACGTAGGGGTAGGTGTCGGAGCGGGAGATCGTGTCGACGAGCAGCGCGTCGCACAGCACGTTCGACTTGGATCCGGCGGCGCCCTCGCCGATCTCGACCAGACCGCGGTAGGAGGTGCGGCCACCGCCGCGCGCCACGGACTTCGACACGATGTTGGACGACGTGTTCGGCGCCATGTGGACCATCTTGGAGCCGGCGTCCTGGTGCTGGCCCTCGCCCGCGAAGGCGATGGAGAGGGTCTCGCCCTTGGCGTGCTCGCCCATCAGATAGACGGCCGGGTACTTCATCGTCACCTTGGAGCCGATGTTGCCGTCGATCCACTCCATGGTGGCGCCCTCGTAGGCGACGGCGCGCTTGGTGACCAGGTTGTAGACGTTGTTCGACCAGTTCTGGATGGTCGTGTAGCGGCAGCGGGCGTTCTTCTTCACGATGATCTCGACGACCGCGCTGTGCAGCGAGTCCGACTTGTAGATCGGGGCGGTACAGCCCTCGACGTAGTGCACGTAGGCACCCTCGTCGACGATGATCAGGGTCCGCTCGAACTGGCCCATGTTCTCCGTGTTGATGCGGAAGTAGGCCTGGAGCGGGATCTCGACGTGCACGCCCTTCGGCACGTAGATGAAGGAGCCGCCCGACCACACGGCGGTGTTCAGCGAGGCGAACTTGTTGTCACCGACCGGGATGACGGTGCCGAAGTACTCCTTGAAGAGCTCCGGGTGCTCCTTCAGCGCGGTGTCGGTGTCGAGGAAGATGACGCCCTGCTCCTCCAGGTCCTCGCGGATCTGGTGGTAGACGACCTCCGACTCGTACTGGGCGGCGACACCGGCGACCAGGCGCTGCTTCTCGGCCTCCGGGATGCCCAGCTTGTCGTAGGTGTTCTTGATGTCCTCGGGCAGGTCCTCCCAGGACTCCGCCTGCTTCTCCGTGGAGCGCACGAAGTACTTGATGTTGTCGAAGTCGATGCCCGACAGGTCCGAGCCCCAGTTCGGCATGGGCTTCTTCTCGAAGAGGCGCAGGCCCTTGAGGCGGAGCTTGGTCATCCACTCGGGCTCGGACTTCTTCGCGGAGATGTCCCGGACGACGTCCTCGTTGATGCCGCGCTTGGCGGAGGCGCCGGCCGTGTCGGAGTCGGCCCAGCCGTATTCGTACTTGCCCAGGCCTTCGAGCTCAGGGTGGGCAGTCTCCGTGGGGAGAGTCATGCGGGGTTCCTCCCGGCCGTGCTAGCAGATGCGTCAGTGGAAATCTTGGGGATGAACGTCGTGCAGACGCCGTCGCCGTGCGCGATGGTCGCCAGTCGCTGGACGTGCGTTCCGAGCAGCTCGGCGAAGATCTCCGTCTCCGCCTCGCACAGCTGGGGGAACTGCTCCGCGACATGGGCGACCGGGCAGTGGTGCTGGCACAGCTGTTCGCCGACCGGTGCGGTGCGCGCCGTTGCAGCGTACCCGTCCAGACTCAGGGCCTTGGCCAGCGCTTCGGTGCGCTCGTCGGGGCTGACGCCCTCGATCGCCTTGCGGTAGGCGCTCGCCTGGGCCATGATCCGGGCCCGCGCGAAGGCGGCGACCGCCTCCTGGCCGCCCCCCTGCTCGGCGATCCAGCGCAGCGCGTCGGCGGCGAGCTTGTCGTACGACTGGTCGAAGGCGTCCCGGCCGCAGTCGGTGAGCGCGAAGACCTTGGCGGGCCGGCCGCGCGTCCGTGCGCCGTACACCCGCTGCTCGCGCGCCACCACGACGTCGTCGGCGACCAGGGCGTCCAGATGCCGGCGTACGGCCGCGGGGGTCAGGCCCAGGCGTCCGGCCAGCTCGGTGACGGTCGACGGGCCGTGGTCCAGGATCGACCGCGCGACCCGGTTGCGCGTGGAGCGCTCACCGGTCGCTAGCTCCTCCTGCGGGGTCCCCGTGGGGGTCTCCCGAGCCTCGCCGACGTTTTTCACAACGCCATTGTTGCGTAATTCCTCAGAGCCAGGCAAGCGGCGTCCGGGCGACAGGACGGTGCCCTGCATCACTTAGGCATGCCTAACCAGGCACCGGTTCTGACCTGCGGAAACGATCTTTGATCGATCATCCCTCAGCCAATTCGGTGGCGTTCCACGGCCCCCTCGGGAACACTCCGGAACCATGTCCACACCCCCTCCGACCGGCCCTCTTGTCACGCGGGACACCCTCGCGCGGCAGCTTCACCTGCTGGGTTTCGAGCCCGGCGAGACCCTCCTCGCGCACACCTCACTCAGCTCACTCGGCTGGGTGAACGGCGGAGCCGTGGCCGTCGTCCAGGCCCTCCTCGACGCCGTCGGCCCGGAGGGCACCCTGGTGGTCCCCACCCAGACCGGCGACCTCTCGGACCCCGCGGTCTGGCAGCACCCGCCGGTGCCGAAGGAGTGGTGGGAGACGATCCGGGCCACCATGCCGCCGTACGACCCCCGGACCACCCCCACCCGCGGGGTCGGCGTGATCCCGGAGACGGTGCGGACCTGGCCGGGTGCGCTGCGCAGCGCCCATCCGCAGACCTCCTTCGCGGCCGTCGGCCCCCGCGCGGCGGAGATCCTCGACGGCCACGCCCCGGACTGCCGGCTCGGCGAGCGGAGCCCGCTGGCCCGGCTGGAGCAGCTGCACGCGCGCGTGCTCATGCTCGGCACCGGCTACGCCACCTGCACCAGCTTCCATCTCGCCGAGTACCGGATCCCCTCCCCGCGCGTCCGGGTCGGCCGCCCCGCCCCCGGCGGCGGCTGGGAGGAGGTCACCGAGGTGGCGATCACCTCGGACCGCTTCGACGAACTGGGGTACGACTTCGAACGCGACCGGAGCGTCGTCGTCCGCGCCAGGGTCGGCGCGGCGGACGCCCGGCTCTTCCCCGTGGCCGAAGCCGTGGCCTACGCCGAGCGGTGGCTGGCCGTACATCGACCCCGTGAGGAGGAGATCTAGCACCCGGCCGTCCGGGTGACGGCCGGCGTCCTTAGACTCTGTCACCATGCGAAGTGAGCCGGTGGTCCAGGTGCGGGACCTGGTGAAGCGGTACGGCACCAAGACCGCTGTGGACGGCCTCGATCTGACCGCCGAGGCGGGCGTGACCGCCGTACTCGGCCCCAACGGGGCGGGCAAGACGACCACGATCGAGACCTGCGAGGGGTACCGCAAGCCGGATTCCGGCACGGTGCGCGTCCTGGGCCTCGATCCCGTACGGCAGTCGGCCGAGCTGCGCCCCAGACTCGGCGTGATGCTCCAGTCCGGGGGCGTCTACTCGGGCGCCCGCGCCGACGAAATGCTGCGGCACGTGGCGAAGCTGCACGCGCATCCGCTGGACGTGGACACGCTGATGGAGCGGCTGGGCCTCGGCAGCTGCGGCCGGACGTCGTACCGCCGCCTCTCCGGCGGCCAGCAGCAGCGGCTCGCGCTCGCCATGGCCGTGGTCGGCCGCCCGGAACTGGTCTTCCTCGACGAGCCGACGGCCGGCCTCGACCCGCAGGCCCGCCACGCCACCTGGGACCTGGTCCGGGACCTGCGCGCCGACGGCGTCTCGGTCATCCTCACCACGCACTACATGGAGGAGGCCGAGCAGCTCGCCGACGACGTCGCCGTCATCGACGCCGGCCGGGTGATCGCCAAGGGCTCCCCCGAGGAGCTGTGCAGGGGCGGCGCCGAGAACACCCTGCGGTTCACCGGCCGCCCCGGCCTCGACGTCGGCTCGCTCCTCAAGGCGCTGCCGGCCGACTCCACGGCGGCCGAGCTGACCCCGGGCTCCTACCGGGTCGCCGGCAAGGTCAACCCGCAACTTCTGGCCACGGTGACCTCGTGGTGCGCCCAGCACGGCGTGATGCCCGACCGCATCTCGGTCGAACGCCACACGCTGGAGGACGTCTTCCTGGAGCTGACCGGCAAGGAGCTGCGCTCATGACCACCGCGACGACCGGTACCGGCACCTACACGCCGAGGCCGGGTGCCGCCCCGCTCCCCCGCATGATCGCGGCGCAGGCGGCCCTGGAGACGAGGATGCTGCTGCGCAACGGCGAGCAGCTGCTGCTGACGGTGGTGATCCCCACCCTCCTCCTCGTGCTCTTCAGCTCGGCGGACATCGTCGACACGGGCTCCGGCAAGTCGGTCGACTTCCTGACCCCGGGCATCCTCGCCCTCGCCGTCATGTCCACGGCCTTCACCGGCCAGGCCATCGCGACCGGCTTCGAGCGCCGCTACGGCGTCCTGAAGCGCCTCGCCTCCTCCCCACTGCCCCGCTGGGGCCTGATGACGGCCAAGACGGCGTCGGTCCTGGTCACCGAGATCCTCCAGGTGCTCCTCCTGACGGTGATCGCCCTCGCCCTCGGCTGGTCCCCGCACGGCAACCCCCTCGCCGTCCTGCTCCTCCTGGTCCTCGGCACCGCCGCGTTCTCCGGCCTCGGCCTGCTGATGGCGGGCACCCTCAAGGCGGAGGCCACCCTGGCCGCCGCCAACCTGGTGTTCCTGCTCCTGCTCGTCGGCGGCGGGGTCATCGTCCCCCTCGACAAGTTCGGCGGCGCCCAGTCGGTCCTCGGCCTGCTCCCCATCTCGGCCCTGTCGGACGGCCTGCGCGACGTGCTCCAGCACGGGGCGGGGATGCCGTGGGGCGACCTGGGGATCCTCGCGGTCTGGGCGGTGGTGGGGCTGGGGGCGGCGGGGAGGTTCTTCCGCTGGGAGTGACGGCCCGGCCGTGGCGGAACGGAAGCCGTCACCGGGCCACGTGAGTGACGTTCGTGCCCAGCGGGAAAAGACGCTCCGTGTACGAGTCGGCGGAACTCCCCAGCGCTCTGCAACCGTTGCTGCACGACGTCGTCATGTGCGTGGCGGCTCCGGCCTTCGTGGCATCGCCGCGGGACGGGCAACTGCGCGGTCTTCGGGCGGAGGGCTTCTACGGCCATGACCGCAGGCTGCTGCACACGGCCTGTCTGCTGATCGACGGACGCGAACCCGAGCCGATCGGCGTACAGCCGCTGGGCCCCGACCGGGTGCGCTTCACCTCGGTCCGCCGCTACCAGGGCGAGCCGACCGACGATCCCACCCTGATCGTCGAGCGGGTGCGGGTGGCGGGCCAGGGCGAGTTCATCCAGCTCAGGAACGTCGGCACGGTCACCCGCCGCCTGCGCCTCGAACTGGCGCTGGCGACCGACCTCGCGGACATCGCGGACGTCAAGCGGGGCCGCCGGACGCCGACCGTGCCGTGCACCGCCTCCGGGGACGGCGGCGGGCTGCACTGGCGGACCCCGGCGGGCCGCGCCGAGGTCCGCACCGTGGGCGGGGCGAGCGCGCCTGAGGTCACGGACGGGCCGGAGGGCGGTACCTTCGCCTGGCCCCGGATCGTGCTGCGCCCGGGCGAGGAGTGGCGGACCCGCGTCGGCGTGACCGGAGGCGCGGTCCCCACCCCGCCCGGTCACCCCGGCGCACCGCGCTCAGCGGCCCCCTGGGCCGAACCCCGGGTGGCGGGCGACCCGCGGCTGGTGGCACTGGTCCGCCGCGGCCTGGACGACCTGGGGGCGCTGCGGCTCGCGGATCCCGAACGCGGAACCCGGACGGCGGGCGGCACCGAGGACCAGTTCATCGCGGCGGGCTGCCCCTGGTATCTGACGTTGTTCGGCCGTGACTCGATCTGGTCGGCGCGCATGATGCTGCCCCTGGGCACGGACCTGGCCCGCGGCACCCTGTGGGCCCTCGCGCGCCGTCAGGGCACGGCCCACGACGTGTTCCGCGAGGAGGCACCCGGCCGCATCCTCCACGAGCTGCGCCCGGCCGACGCCGAACACGGTCATGGCCTGTGGCTTCCCTCCCGCTACTACGGCTCGGTCGACGCGACCCCGTTGTTCGTGTCGCTCCTGGTGGACGCATGGCACTGGGGGCTGCCGACGGAAGAGGTCGACGCACTGCTGCCGTACGCCGAGCGCGCCATGGAGTGGGTGCTGGAGGTCTGCGCCGGGGACGAGGACGGCTTCCTGCGCTACTACCCCCGGCAGGGCGGGCTGCGCCACCAGTCGTGGAAGGACAGCGAGGACGCCGTCCGGGACGCGACCGGCCGCCGTATCGAACCGCCGCTGGCGCTGTGCGAGGTGCAGGGGTATGCCTACCAGGCGGCGACGGGACTGGCCGGGCTGCTGTCGGCGCGCGGCCGTCACGACGCGGCCGCGCGGCTCCGTACCTGGGCGGACGCGCTGCGCAAACACTTCGCCGACGCCTTCTGGGTGTCGGCTCAGCGCGGTCCGGCCCCGCGGTACGTGGCGATCGCCGTCGGCCGGGGCCTGGAACCGGTCAGCGGGCCCGCGTCCAACATGGGCCAGTTGCTGTCCACCGGCATCCTGGACGCCGACGGCTGCCGGGACATAGCGGCATGGCTCGCCTCGCCCGAACTGAACTCCGGCTGGGGGCTGCGCAGCCGCTCGGACGCGCTGCCCGGCTTCAACCCGCTGAGCTACCACAACGGTTCGGTCTGGACGCACGACACCGCGATCGCCGTCCAGGGCCTGTCCGCGGCGGGCCGCCACGAGGAGGCGTACGCCCTGACGACAGGCCTGCTGGACGCGGCGAGCCACTTCGAGTACCGGATGCCCGAACTGTACGGCGGCGACAGCCGCACGCAGGGAGCACCCGCCCCGCTCGCCTACCCCGCCGCCTGCAGTCCGCAGGGCTGGTCCGCCGCATCAGGTGTGGCCCTGCTGGGCGCCCTGCTCGGTCTCCGGCCGGATCGGACGAACCAGACCCTCCTGGTCGCCCCCATGGCGCGGGAGCTCTCCCCGGCCGCGCCGCTGATCCGCGAGGTCGAGGGCCTCCGCCTGGCCGGGCGGAGTGTCACCGTCCGCACGGATCACCCGGCGGACGGCATCACGGTCGAGGGACTTCCCGAGGGATGGCGGCACGTGGCGTCCTGACGCGGCCGGAACGGAAGACCCGAACACTTCTCGTACGACGACAGCAAGGGGGGCAGACAACGACTCTCCAGGTCGAATTCCGCCACCACGCGCTTCCTCGCCGCATTGCCGACGGCGCGCGCCAGGCTCGGCGAGCGGAGCAGTTCGGTGATGTGACCGGCAAGAGCGTCCGCATCACCGGGCGGTACGAGGAACCCGGTCGAGCCGTCCCGGCCCACTCCCTCGGCGAGGCCGCCCACGTCGGTGGCGATCACGGGGCGTGCCGAACACATCGCCTCCAGCGCCGCGAGGCCCATGGGCTCGGCGAACGTCGAAGGACACACCACGACACGCGCGCGGCGATACAGCTCGTGCATTCCGTCCACGCCGGCCCGGTCGAAACTCACGCGATCCGCGACATTCAAATCCTTCGCAAGCCTGGTCACGTCATCTCCGAAGCCGACCTTTTCCCCATGGAAATCAACCGAATTCGGTGTGTCCATGAGAACAAGGCGGGGGCGCACCGGAAGTTTCCCGTTCAGGACCCGACGCATGGCCTGTACCGCCATCAGCGCTCCCTTGTCGGGAATGAGACGGGCCGGCAGCAGAATGAGCGCCTCGTCGTCCGGTGCCGGATCGGCGAGTTCCGGCACCCGGAGAAAAGACTCGGCGTCGATGCCGAGGTACATGAGTTCCGCGCCTTTCACCCCGAGGTCATCCCTGCAGGCGTCACGGAGGAAGCCGGAGACCGCGAAGTGCGCGTCGAACTCACCGCACGCCCTGGCCAGGGCGACGCTCTCGGGGTCCCGCCAGATGCTGTGGTACGTGTGCAGCAGCACCAGGTCCAGGTCGGCCCTGAGGTCGAGCAGCGCCTCGGCGGGTGCCGCCGAGAAGTGATGGAGATTGTGGCCGTGGACCAACCGGATCTCCCTGGGGGCCAGTTCGCTCCTGAACCACGTGCGCAGTTCGGCCCGCTCCGTGGCGCTCCCGGAGGCCCGGGACAGGTCCAGCCCCGGATGCCGCAGCACCTCGACCCCGCCCTCCGGGGGCGTCCTGACGTCCGACGTCCCCGTGAACACCGTCACCCGGTACCCGCTTCTGGCGAGCAGTCTGGAGCAGTTCCAGAGGTACGACTCCACACCGCCGACCGTCGGCGGGAACGCCCAGTGGACGAAGGCGATGTCCAGCGCCTTCGGGGTCTGTCGATCCGGCTCCTGCCTCATTGCCGCCTCCGGGCACCCTTGCCACCGTGCTCGGGCCACACCCGGTGAACGGCAGAACAGACTTGCGCAGGCCGGGATGTTATTCCACCGACCGGCCCCGAACTGATGGTTTCAACGAACCGGTTACCGATTGGTTGCACGGCAGAGAAGTAGGGAAAACAGAAGATTCGACGACATTCGCTCTGAACGTGGGTCGAATCCCATGGCAGCGGCGCGGCTTCGGGGGAACCACATGCGCGCTTGGGTGATCACTGTCTCCGCCGGGGCGGGAACCGGAACGACCGCGTTCGTCGCGGTGGCCGTGAAAGCGGCCGACTCCGGGGGCGCCCTGCTGTGGTGGCTGTCCGTGGCCGCGGGGCTGGTCGCGGGGCTGGCCGGCGGGATCGCCGCGCAGGTCGCCCGCAGGTCCGGCCAAGACCTCTCACCGGACGTGCCGACGGGCGCGCTCCAGGGGCCGCCGCACAACCTGCCCGTCCTCAGCATGTACTTCACCGGCCGCACCGCCGAGACCGAACGCATGGTGGGCGTGTTGCGGGGACCGGTCCGCGGGCGCCGGCGGGACGAGCGGCCCGTGCCCCGGGTCTGTGTCCTGTACGGGGCGACCGGTGCCGGCAAGTCCCAGCTCGCCGTGGCCTACGCCCGCGACCAGTTGGACCGGCACTCCCTGACCTGGTGGCTCAACGCCTCCGGGCCCGACGCGCTGCGCACGGAGCTGCTGGAGTTCGCCCAGTACGTCGGCATCCGCGACCAGGAGAGCAAGAACGTCGTCCTCATGAACCTGTGGCGCTGGCTGCGCGAGCAGCGCGGCTGGCTGCTCGTCTACGACGGCTGGCCCGCCTACGAGGACGCGCTGCGCAGCCTGTTGCCGTCGGAGGGCGACGGCGAGGTGCTGATCACCACTCAGCAGAACCAGGGATGGGACGGCCTGCGCGCGAGCCCGATCGAGCTCCGGGTCTTCCCGGAGAACGAGGGCATCGAGTTCCTGCGGAAGCGCTTCGGCATCGAGCCGAAAGAGGCCTCGGAGCAGGACCTGGAGGCCTTCACCCGGCTCGGCCGCCAGCTCGGCTGGCTTCCGCTGGCCCTCGAACAGGCGGCGGCCTACATCGTCCAGGCGGAGACGACCGTGGTCGAGTACCTGCGCGATCTGCCCGGCGGCGCCTCGGTCGAGGACACCTTCCGGCTCGCCATCTCCCGCATCTCGGAAGCCTCTCCCGCCGCGGTGGACCTGCTGCGGCTGTGTACGTTCCTCGCCTCGGAGGACGTACAGAAGACCACGTTGATGCAGTACCGGTCGGTCCTCCCGGTCCGGCTGCGGACGGTGATGGCCGACCCGGTCACCTTCAACCGCGCGGTTCTGCTGCTGGTGGACCACTCCCTGCTGACGCGCAGCGGGGACTGGCGCGACGGATCCGCCGCCTACGGCATGCACCCGCGCGTCCAGACCCTGATCCACGACGGGCTGAGCCTGGCCGAGCGCCTGGAGTGGTCCCAGGCGGCGGTGCGGCTCGTGGAGGCCTGCTTCCCCACCACTCCGGACCTGCTGGCGTCCCGCCCGGTGTGCGAACGCCTGATGCCGCACGTCGAGGCGGTCATCGACAAGCTCGCCTGGGGCGACGACGCAGACGGCGGGCTGGGCGCGTCCGAGGACCCCGAGGCGCTGGCCCGGCTGCTGCACCGCGTCGGCGCCTACCAGGAGCACCGCTGCGACTGGGTGCGTTCCCTGGACTTCTTCGAACGGGAGGCCGAGCTGCGCGAGATCGGCAACGGTGACGTCCTCGGCCGCGCGACGGCCCGGTACGCCGTGGCCCGCCAGCACTATCTCCTGGCCGGGCTGGACGACGCCGAACGGGAGTGCCGCCGTGCCCTCGAACTCTGCGACGACCGCGAGGAGGAGGCGTTCCTGCGGTTACGGGCCCACTGCCAGCGGCAGCTGGGCGGCATCATGCGTGAGCACAACCGCTTCCCCGAGGCGCTGCTGGCGGCCCGGACCGCGGTCGGGATCTACGAGGGTCAGACATGGCGGGAGGAGAGCCTCGACTGGGCCGTCGCCGAGCAGGAGACCGGGCTGATCCACCGGAACGCGGGGCGCCTCACCGAGGCCACCCGGCACTACCGGCGGGCGGAGGAGTGCATTCCCACCCGGGGCAACCAGGAGCCCCCCGACTACACCGTGTTCCGGGCCATGCTCCAGCGCGACCTGGGCATCGTCGCCCAGGACAGAGGGCAGCTGGAACACGCGGAGGGCATGCTCACCGAGGCCCTGACGGTGTTCGGCGCCCATCGCGGACCGGAGGACTTCGAGACGGCCCAGATAGCCAAGTTCCTGTCGGACGTGCTGCGCCGGCGCAGCGAGAGCCACCGGGAGGAGGCGCGCCGGAGCCTGCGCCTGCTCCACCGCCGTGACCTGCGCCGCAGGGCCCGCGCCGAACTGGACCGGGCCGACCGGCTCCTGGGGCCGGTGGTGGAGCTGCACCGCAAGCGCAGCGAGGCCGAGGAGCACAAATACGCGGCCTGCCTCAACAAGCTCGGCTCCTTACGGCTCGCGCAGGGCCGGCCGGCCGAGGCACGGCGGACGCTGGAGCAGGCCGAGGCGATCTACCTGCGGCTCTACGGCGAGCGGCACTACTACCGCGCCAAGTCCCTGACCCGGCTCGGTCCCGTGCTGCGCGCCCAGGGCGACGGCGGCGCCGCGGAGCGCGTGCTCCGGGAGGCGGACGGGATCTTCCGGACGGCCCTCGGTGACGACCACCCCGCGCTGATGGCCGTGTGCGAGCACCTGTCCGACTGCGCCTCGGACCGCGGTGACCACGAGGAGGCCGGCCGGCTCAGGCGCGAGGCGGACCGCATCCGCCGGTTGTTGTGAGGCACGGTGACCCGGACCCTCGTGAACGCATGCACAAGCGGCCCCCTACCATGGTGCCCGTGCCAAAGCTGACCCCCACCGACCTCGTAGCGGCCGTGCGCAACCCGCTCGCCTTCATCGCTGCCCGCTGGACCCCGGATCCCCGGACCGTCCGCCGGGCGGCCCTCGCCGCGCTCGTCATGTCGGTGGTCATCGTGGTCACCGGCGGTGCGGTGCGGCTCACCGGCTCCGGGCTCGGCTGCCCGACCTGGCCCGAGTGCACCGCCGGCTCGCTGACCCCGACCGACGCGCTGAGCTACCACAGCGCCATCGAGTTCACGAACCGCATGCTGACCTACGTGCTGTGCGCGGCGGTCGGCTGGGCGATCATCGCGGCCCGCTCCCAGAAGCCGTTCCGGCGCAGCCTGACCCGGCTGGGCTGGGCGCAGTTCTGGCTCGTGATGAGCAACGCGATCCTGGGCGGCATCGTGGTGCTCGTCGGCCTCAACCCGTACACCGTCGCCGCGCACTTCCTGCTGGCGACCGCCCTCATCACGGTCGCCGCCCTGATGTGGCAGCGCACCCGCGAGGGCGACGGGCAGCCGCGTCCGCTGGTCGGCAAGGCCGTGCAGCAGCTGGTGTGGGCCCTGGTGGTCGTGACCCTGCTGCTCATCACCGCCGGCACGGTGGTGACCGGCGCGGGACCGCACCCGGGCGACTCCGGCGACGTCGAGCGCATCGACGTCAGCTGGTCGGGCGTCGCGGAGCTGCACGCGGTGTTCGCCTGGATCGTGGTGTCGCTGACCTTCGCGCTGTGGTTCTTCCTCAAGGGCGTCGGCGCGCCCCAGGGGCCGCGGGACCGCGTCCGCGAGCTGTTCCTGATCCTGCTCGGGCAGGGCGTGATCGGTTACGTCCAGTACTTCACGCACCTGCCGACGGTCCTGGTCGGCCTGCACATGTTCGGCTCCTGCCTGGTGTGGATCGGCGTGCTGCGGGTCCTGCTGTCGCTGCGGGAACGCGCCGAGGTCACGGCCGACGTGCCCGTTCAGACGTACGACGCCGTGAGCGCGTCGATCGCCGGGCCCAAGTAGTCCCGGGTCAGCCGGGCCCGGCGCGCCGTCCACTCCTCGGTGGGCGGGGCCGGGTCGCCGTAGCGGCGGCTGCGGATGTCGTCGACCACCTCGACGGGCGCGCCGAGGGCCGGCAGCAGGTCCAGGGCCTCGCGTTTGGAGATCAGGCGGCCCTCGCGTGCGGTGACACCGGCGCGGGCGAAGGTGATCATCCCCAGGTCCACCCAGACGTCCCGGGTCCACAGCGGGGCCTTGTCGACGGCGCGCCGCCAGTAGTCCCGCTGGTCGCGGACGACGTAGTCGCCGAGTTCCCGGTCGCCCACTGCTGGCAGCAGCCCGGCGGGGGCCCGGCCGTGCAGCACCCGGCCGAAGGCGTGCAGCTCACGCCGGGTCACCGGACTGACCGGCCGTTTGAACAGCTGCCCGTACGCGAAGGTCAGATGGCTCCGGGCCGGGTCGGCCGCGGTCGACGGGGTCAGGTAGGTGCAGTGCAGGACGGGAGCGAGCGGCAGCGCGCGCAGCCGGGCGTGCGCCACGGCGATCTTCCATACGACGGGCGGGGTCACCGGGCCCGGCAGCACCGCGATCAGGTCCAGGTCGCTGCGGCCCTCCTGGTAGTCGTCGCCCGCGGCGAGCGAGCCGTGCGCCCAGACGGCCACGGGGTCCAGTGCCGACAGTTCACGGACGAAGCGGGCCAGTAACGTCTCGGTGTCCACCTGCCCAGTCTGGACAGCTCACTCCAGCCCGTACACCCGTTTCGCGTTTCCCGCCGCGATCAGCCTGGCCACGCGCCGGGCGTCGCCGAGCGACCACGCGTCCTCGGCGACCCAGGTGCCCAGCACCCGGGCGAGGGACTCGCGGAAGAGGTGGGCGCCGACCACGTGCAGCTCGGGCAGGCCGTGGGCGCCGCTGGAGTAGAGGATCTTGCCGAAGGGGGCCAGTTCCAGGATCTCGGCGAGGATCGTCGCGGCCCGGGCGCCGGTGCGGACCAGGGCCGCGCCCGAGTCGGCGTACACGTGCGGGAAGACGCCGGCGAGGTGGGCGGCGTGGCGGTGGTAGGGGTAGCCGTGCAGGAGGACCAGGTCGGTGCCGAGGCCGGCGGTGGCGCGGACGAAGTCGGTGAGCAGAGCCGGGTCGGTGCGGTCGATCCGGGCGCCGGGCTCGCCGAGGCCCGCGTGCAGCTGGAGCGGGAGACCGGAGGCCACGGCGATCCAGAGCAGGTGGCGCAGCAGGACCGGGTCGGTCAGCTCGCCGCCCACCCGGCGGCCCGCCAGCCAGCGGCCGGCCGCGCCCCTGACCTCACCGGGGCCGGGGGGTTCGGGTGCCAGTGCCAGGCCGTGCCGGAGACCGGCGACGGAGGTGAAGGCGACCGCGTTGGCCGCCGCGCCGTGCACCGACTCGGCGAGGTTGGCGAGGAACGCCTCGACGGTGCCGGAGGTGTCGGCGACCTGTTCGGCGAGGAGTTCCAGGCGGACGATCTCGCGGGCCGCCGCGGCGCCGGTCGATGCCATCTCGGCGGGGCCGGTGAGGTCGCCCGGCAGGCCGGTGTCGACGAGGTAGGTGGTGATGCCGCTGCCGCGCAGGAGGCGACGGCCGGCCTCCAGGACGCCGAGTTCGCGGCGCCGGGCCAGGTAGCGGGCCGGGGCGCAGTGGGGTTCCAGGCCGAGGAGCGGGGGGCACCAGCGCCGTACGGCGAAGCCGGTCTGGGTGTCGAAGAGGGTGGTACCGGCGGCCGGGGGGCCTTCGGTGCGGGCGAGCTGGGCCTCGAAGGTGCCGAGGCCGAGCTCCGTACGCAGCACTCCGTGGCAGTACTGGTCCACCAGGTTCGGCGTCTCGATCATCCGGGCTCCCGTGTGGACGGCTACTTGACCGTCTTAACGGGTGAACCGGGATTGAGGTCGCGGTCGGGGGCGGGTGGTACAGGTGGCACGGCGGCTGCGGGCCGGTGGGGGCTGGTCGCGCCCACGCGGCGGAGCCGCAAATCGATACAGCCCCGCGCCCCGAAAAAGCAGACTGTTCAGCCGCCGACCTGAATGCCGGCCATCCGCTTCCACTCGTACGGGCCCGTCGTCACCTTGGCCGCGAACTCGCCGTCGAAGGACTCGTGGACCGTGATGCCGGACTTGGCGACCGCCTGCTCGGCGATCTCGTACGTCGGGGCCACCAGGTCGCCCCAGCCGCCGTCCTCGCCGACCAGGACGATGCGGGCGCCGCGTTCGCCGATGTAGGCCACCTGGCCCTCGGCGCCGCCGTGGGCCTTGGCGAAGGTGCCGATCTGCCTGACGAGGCGCGCCACCTTGCGCTCGGTCTTCTGGTCCACCTCAACCTGCTGCGTGTCTGCCATGAGCAGGATGCTACTCATCGGTAGATCGGCTGGCGAGGGCAGGGCGGTGTGACGTGGGTCAGCGGAGGAAGGGGTCGACCGCCACGGCCACGAAGAGCAGGGAGACGTAGGTGATGGACCAGTGGAACAGCCGCATCTCCTTGAGCTTGCCGCCCGTCACCTCGGCCTTCGCGCGGTTCTGCAACCCGTGCGCCTCCCACAGCCACCAGCCGCCCGCCACCAGGGCGACCAGCGTGTAGAACCAGCCGGTGTAGCCGAGGGGGGTGAGGAGCAGGGAGACGCCGACCATCACCCAGCTGTAGATGACGATCTGCTTGGCGACCACCTTGTTGGAGGCGACGACCGGCAGCATCGGCACGCCCACGCGCGCGTAGTCGTCCTTCACCTTCATGGAGAGCGGCCAGTAGTGCGGCGGCGTCCAGAAGAACATGACGAGGAAGAGGACGACCGGGGCCCACGACATGGAGTCCGTGACGGCCGACCAGCCGATCAGCACCGGCAGACAGCCGGCGATGCCGCCCCACACGATGTTCTGCGAGGTACGGCGCTTGAGGATCATCGTGTAGACGACGACGTAGAAAAGCAGCGCTCCGAGTGACAGCCAGGCGCTCAGCCAGTTGACGGTGAGACCGAACAGCAGGGTGGAGACGACCGCCAGGGAGATGCCGAAGGCGAGGCACTCGCGCGGGCTGACCATGCCGGTCACCAGCGGACGCTGCGAGGTGCGGTCCATCAGCGCGTCGATGTCCCGGTCGATGTACATGTTCAGCGCGTTCGCGCCGCCCGCCGAGAGGTAGCCGCCGACGCAGGTGAGCAGCACCAGCGTCAGGTCGGGCACACCCTGCTGCGCCAGGAACATCACCGGAACCGTGGTGATGAGCAGCAGCTCGATGATCCGCGGCTTGGTCAGCGCCACGAAAGCTTTGACACGGGCCCCGAACGGCCGGTGGCTCGGGCTCTCGCTCGCACCGAGCACCCCCGCTGGACGGGATTCGACGGCCGTCACGCACACCCCTGACAGAGACTCCCAGCGAGCCCGCCGTGTGAACTCACGGTAAAGGCTCGCGCGTACCACGCCACTTTAGACGTTGCCCATACCCCGACCTTCGCGGGGGTGGGGTCGTGTTGGGAGGCGTCTCGGGAGAGGGGTGGGGTGGCTCGATTGAGCAGTCAGATGAGCGGCTGCGTATTCAACTGCATTCGTGTGCCGACATGCCTTCTCGGCCAGTCGGGAGGCGGATCCCCGAGAGTCCCGGCAGTCTGGAAACACTCGAAAAAATGCACGTCCTTACGGGGGTAGGCTCGACAACGGCCGGTGGGCACCCAGTGCACCGGCAGCCGGTGCGGGCGTGTGCCCGGGGACCGGTAACCGAACATGTGGAGAGGAGCCCTGACCCAGGGTGAGCACCAAGCCGACCACCACAGACCTCGACTGGACCGAGTTGGACCAGCGGGCCGTAGACACCGCCCGCGTCCTGGCCGCCGATGCCGTACAGAAGGTCGGCAACGGCCATCCGGGTACGGCGATGAGCCTGGCGCCGGCCGCGTACACCCTCTTCCAGAAGGTGATGCGGCACGACCCGTCCGACCCCGACTGGGTGGGCCGCGACCGCTTCGTGCTGTCCGCCGGTCACTCGTCGCTGACCCTCTACACACAGCTGTACCTGGCCGGTTTCGGCCTGGAGCTGGAAGACCTCGAAGCCTTCCGGACCTGGGGCTCGAAGACGCCGGGCCACCCGGAGTACGGCCACACCAAGGGCGTGGAGACCACCACGGGTCCGCTGGGCCAGGGTGTCGCCAACGCGGTGGGCATGGCCATGGCCGCCCGCTACGAGCGCGGTCTGTTCGACCCGGACGCGTCGCAGGGCGAGTCCCCCTTCGACCACTTCGTCTACTGCATCGCCGGTGACGGCTGCCTCCAGGAGGGCATCTCCGCCGAGGCGTCCTCGATGGCCGGCCACCAGAAGCTCGGCAACCTGGTCCTGCTGTGGGACGACAACCACATCTCGATCGAGGGCGACACCGAGACGGCCGTCTCCGAGGACACCGTCAAGCGGTTCGAGGCGTACGGCTGGCACGTGCAGCGGATCGCCCCGAAGCCGGACGGCGACCTGGACCCGCACGCCCTCTACAACGCGATCGAGGCCGCGAAGAAGGTGACGGACAAGCCGTCCTTCATCGCGATGCGCTCGATCATCGCCTGGCCCGCCCCGAACGCGCAGAACACCGAGGCCGCGCACGGCTCGGCGCTGGGCGCGGACGAGGTCGCGGCCACCAAGCGCGTCCTCGGCTTCGACCCGGAGAAGAGCTTCGACGTCGCCGAGGAGGTCATCGCCCACACCCGGCAGGCCGGGGAGCGCGGCGGGGCGGCGAAGGCCGAGTGGGAGAAGTCGTTCCAGCTGTGGCGGGACAACAACGCCGAGCGGGCCGCCGACTTCGACCGGATCTCCGCGGGCGAGCTGCCCAAGGGCTGGGAGGAGAAGATCCCGGTCTTCGAGCCCGGCAAGGGCGTCGCGACCCGTGCCGCCTCGGGCAAGGTCCTCCAGGCGCTCGGCGCGGTCATCCCCGAGCTGTGGGGCGGTTCGGCCGACCTGGCCGGGTCGAACAACACGACCATCGACAAGAACAGCTCGTTCCTGCCGGCGGACAACCCGCTGCCGGGCGCGAACCCCTACGGCCGGACCATCCACTTCGGTATCCGCGAGCACTCCATGGCCGCGGAGATGAACGGCATCACCCTGCACGGCAACACCCGTGTCTACGGCGGTACGTTCCTCGTCTTCTCCGACTACATGCGCAACTCGGTGCGGCTGTCGGCGCTGATGCACCTGCCGGTGACGTACGTGTGGACCCACGACTCCATCGGTCTCGGCGAGGACGGCCCCACCCACCAGCCGGTCGAGCACCTCGCCTCGCTGCGTGCCATCCCGGGCCTGAACGTGGTCCGGCCGGCCGACGCCAACGAGACCGCGATCGCCTGGCGCGAGATCCTCCGCCGCTACACGAAGGTGTTCGGCAAGGGCGCCCCGCACGGCCTGGCGCTGACCCGTCAGGGCGTGCCGGTGTACGAGTCGAACGAGGACACGGTCAAGGGCGGCTACGTCCTGTTCGAGGCGTCCGGCGGGACCCCCGAGGTCATCCTCATGGCGACCGGCTCGGAGGTGCACGTCGCCGTCGAGGCGCGCGAGCGTCTCGAGGCCGACGGCGTGCCCACGCGCGTCGTGTCCATGCCGTGCGTGGAGTGGTTCGAGGAGCAGGACCAGGGGTACCGGGACAGCGTCCTGCCGCCGTCCGTGAAGGCGCGTGTCTCGGTCGAGGCCGGCATCGGTCTCACCTGGCACAAGTACGTCGGGGACGCCGGCCGCATCGTTTCCCTGGAGCACTTCGGTGCTTCCGCCGACGGCAAGGTGCTCTTCCAGGAGTTCGGCTTCAATGCCGAGCACGTAGCCGATGAGGCGAAGAAGTCGATCGCCAAGGCCCGGGAATCCATCGCCGCCGCCCAGCGCTGACGCTGTATACGACACGTAGGAGATGTAATTCCATGACAGACGCACTCAAGCGCCTCTCCGACGAAGGCGTCGCGATCTGGCTGGACGACCTGTCGCGCAAGCGGATCACGTCCGGCAACCTCGCCGAGCTGATCGACCAGCAGCACGTCGTGGGCGTCACCACCAACCCGACGATCTTCCAGAAGGCGATCTCTTCGGGCGACGGCTACCAGCAGCAGGTCTCCGACCTCGCCGCCCGCAAGGTCACCGTCGAAGAGGCCATCCGCATGATCACCACGGCGGACGTCCGCGACGCCGCCGACATCCTGCGCCCGGTGTTCGACGCGACCGACGGCCAGGACGGCCGCGTGTCGATCGAGGTCGACCCGCGCCTCGCGCACAACACGAAGGCGACGATCGCCGAGGCCAAGCAGCTGGCCTGGCTGGTCGACCGCCCCAACACGCTCATCAAGATCCCGGCCACCGAGGCGGGCCTGCCGGCGATCACCGAGGTCATCGGCCTCGGCATCAGCGTCAACGTCACGCTGATCTTCTCGCTGGAGCGCTACCGCGCGGTCATGGACGCCTACCTGGCCGGTCTGGAGAAGGCCAAGGAGCGCGGCCTCGACCTGTCGCTCATCCGTTCGGTGGCGTCGTTCTTCGTGTCCCGCGTGGACACCGAGATCGACAAGCGCCTGAACGACCTGGGCACCGACGACGCCAAGGCGCTGCGCGGCAAGTCCGCCGTCGCCAACGCCCGGCTCGCCTACCAGGCGTACGAGGAGGTCTTCTCCTCGGACCGCTGGCAGGTGCTGGACAACGCGGGCGCCCGCAAGCAGCGCCCGCTGTGGGCCTCCACCGGCGTGAAGGACCCGGCGTACAAGGACACCCTGTACGTCGACGACCTGGTCGCGCCGAACACGGTCAACACCATGCCGGAGGCCACCCTCCTCGCGGTCGAGGACCACGGCGGCATCACCGGCGACACGATCACCGGCACGTACGAGCAGGCCCGCGCCGACCTGGACGCCGTCGAGGCGCTCGGGATCTCGTACGACGACGTGGTCCAGGTACTGGAGGACGAGGGCGTCGAGAAGTTCGAGGCGTCCTGGAACGACCTGCTCAAGTCGACCCAGGCGGAGCTGGAGCGCCTGGCCCCCTCGGAGGGCTGACATCTTGTCCCCCTTTTCCGGTTCCGGAGCGAACCCGCTTCGTGACCCCGCCGACCGACGGCTCCCGCGTATCGCGGGGCCGTCGGGTCTGGTCATCTTCGGCGTCACGGGCGACCTCTCCCGCAAGAAGCTCATGCCCGCCGTCTACGACCTCGCCAACCGGGGTCTGCTGCCGCCGGGCTTCTCCCTGGTCGGCTTCGCCCGCCGTGAGTGGGCCCACGAGGACTTCGCCGCCGAGGTCCACGACGCCGTCAAGGACCACGCGCGCACCCCGTTCCGCGAGGAGGTCTGGCAGCAGCTCATCCAGGGGATGCGCTTCGTCCAGGGCACCTTCGACGACGACGACGCGTTCGAGCGGCTGCGCTCCACCATCGAGGAGCTGGACAAGGCACAGGGCACGGGCGGCAACTTCGCCTTCTACCTGTCCGTGCCGCCGCGCTCCTTCCCGGTGGTCATCCAGCAGCTCAAGAAGCACGGGCTGGCCGACCAGTCCGGCGGCTCCTGGCGGCGCGCGGTCATCGAGAAGCCCTTCGGCCACGACCTGAAGTCGGCCGAGGAGCTCAACAAGGTCGTGCACGAGGTGTTCGAACCGGACCAGGTGTTCCGGATCGACCACTACCTCGGCAAGGAGACCGTCCAGAACATCCTGGCGCTGCGCTTCGCCAACACCATGTACGAGCCGATCTGGAACCGGTCCTTCGTGGACCACGTGCAGATCACCATGGCCGAGGACATCGGTATCGGCGGCCGGGCCGGCTACTACGACGGCATCGGCTCGGCCCGTGACGTCATCCAGAACCACCTGCTCCAGCTCATGGCCCTGACCGCCATGGAGGAGCCGGCCTCCTTCGACGCGGACGCACTGGCCGCCGAGAAGGAGAAGGTGCTCGGCGCGGTACGGCTGCCGAAGGACCTGGGCGCCTCGACCGTGCGCGGCCAGTACGCGGCCGGCTGGCAGGGCGGCGAGAAGGTCATCGGCTACCTCGAAGAGGACGGCATCGACTCCAGGTCGAAGACCGACACCTACGCCGCGGTGAAGCTGGAGATCGACAACCGCCGCTGGGCGGGCGTCCCCTTCTACCTGCGCACCGGCAAGCGGCTCGGCCGCCGGGTCACCGAGATCGCGGTGGTCTTCCAGCGGGCCCCGCACTCCCCCTTCGACCACACGGCGACGGAGGAACTGGGCCAGAACGCGATCGTCATCCGCGTCCAGCCCGACGAGGGCATCACGGTCCGCTTCGGCTCCAAGGTGCCCGGCACCTCGATGGAGATCCGGGACGTCTCGATGGACTTCGCCTACGGCGAGTCGTTCACCGAGTCCTCGCCCGAGGCGTACGAGCGGCTGATCCTGGACGTCCTGCTGGGCGACTCCAACCTCTTCCCGCGCACGGAGGAGGTCGAGCTGTCCTGGAAGATCCTCGACCCGATCGAGGAGCACTGGGACACGCACGGCAGGCCCGCCCAGTACAAGTCCGGCACCTGGGGCCCCGCCGAGGCCGACGAGATGCTCGCACGAGACGGACGGAGCTGGCGCCGCCCATGAAGATAGACCTCACGGACACCACGGCCGGCAAGGTCAACAAGGCGCTGGTGCAGGGCCGCCGGGCCATCGGCACGCCCGCCGTGGGCATGGTGCTCACCCTCGTCATCGTCACCGACGAGGAGAACGCGTACGACGCCCTGAAGGCCGCCGGTGACGCCTCGCACGAGCACCCCTCGCGCACCCTGGTCGTCATCAAGCGCGTCTCCCGCTCCCCCCGCGACCGTACGGCGTCCCGTCTGGACGCCGAGGTCCGGGTGGGCGCGGACGCGGGCTCCGGCGAGACGGTGATCCTGCGGCTGTACGGCGAGGTCGCCGACCACGCCGACTCGGTCGTACTGCCGCTGCTGCTGCCGGACGCGCCGGTCGTCGTCTGGTGGCCGGTGAACGCCCCGCTCGACCCGGCGCAGGACCCGCTGGGCGCCCTCGCCCAGCGCCGGGTCACCGACACCTACTCCTCCGAGCAGCCGGTACGGGAGCTGTCCGCCCGCGCGGACGCCTACACCCCCGGCGACACGGACCTGTCCTGGACCCGGATCACGCCCTGGCGCTCGATGCTGGCGGCCGCCCTGGACCAGGTGGTCTGCGAGGTCAAGGCGGTCGAGGTGGAGGGCGAGGAGTTCAACCCGAGCTGCGAGCTGCTGGCGATGTGGCTCGCGGACCGGCTGGACGTCCCCGTCAAGCGCTCCCTGTCGGCCGGCCCCGGCCTGACCGCGGTCCGCCTCGCCACCAGCGAGGGCGCGATCGCGCTGGACCGCGCGGACGGTTCCCTCGCAACCCTGTCCATCGACGGTCAGCCGGACCGCGCGGTGGCGCTGAAGCGGCGCGACACGGCCGAGCTGATCGCGGAGGAGCTGCGCCGGCTCGACCCGGACGACACCTACGCGTCCGCGCTGCGGTTCGGCGTGGAGCGCCTGAACGCGTCGTCGGCTCCGGCGGCCCAGGACACCGCCTCGACGCCGGACCCGTTGCCCAAAGGAGAACCGGTCACCTACGCAGCAGCAGCCCCCGCAGCCGCTGCCGAGGCTCCCACGACAGAAGCGGCACCGCAGGAACCGCCGCCGCTGAAGAAGAGGGCGAAGACGACATGAGCACTCCCCAGCTGGTCGTGCACCGCGACAAGGAACTGATGGCGCAGGCCGCCGCGGCCCGTCTGATCACGAAGATCGTGGACGCCCAGGCCTCCCGGGGCGAGGCGTCCGTGGTCCTCACGGGCGGTCGCAACGGCAACGGCCTGCTGGCCGCCCTGGCGGCGGCCCCGGCCCGGGACGCCATCGACTGGGGCCGGCTCGACCTCTGGTGGGGCGACGAGCGGTTCCTGCCCGAGGGCGACCCGGAGCGCAACGTCACCCAGGCCCGCGACGCCCTGCTCGACCAGGTCCCGGTGGACCCGAAGCGCGTGCACGCCATGCCCGCGTCGGACGGCCCCTGGGGCACGGACGTGGACGCGGCGGCCGAGTCCTACGCGGCGGAGCTGGCCGCCGCGGCCGACCCCGAGAACCACGGTCCGGTGCCCACCTTCGACGTCCTGATGCTGGGCGTCGGCCCGGACACCCACGTGGCCTCGCTCTTCCCGGAGCTCCCCGCGGTCCGCGAGACGGAACGCACGGTGGTCGGCGTCCACGGCGCCCCCAAGCCGCCTCCGACCCGCGTCTCCCTCACCCTCCCCGCCATCCGCTCGGCCCGCGAGGTCTGGCTGCTGGCGGCGGGCGAGGACAAGGCCGAGGCCGTCGCCATCGCCCTCTCCGGCGCGGGCGAGATCCAGGCCCCGGCAGCAGGCGCCCAGGGCCGCCAACGCACCCTGTGGCTCCTGGACTCGACGGCGGCCTCCCAGCTGCCGCGGTCGCTGTATCCGCCGGCTTCGGCGTGACGAAGCACTGAAAGAGAACCCGTACGGCCACCGCGGCCGTACGGGTTCTCTCATGACCAAGGCCCGCCCGGGCCTAACGCCCGCGCAGCTCCCGGTACTTGGCCACCAGTGCCGTCGTCGACGCGTCCAGGCCGGGTACCTCGGTGCCCTCGGTCAGCGCGGGCTCGATGCGCTTGGCGAGCACCTTGCCCAGCTCCACGCCCCACTGGTCGAAGGAGTCGATGTTCCAGATCGCGCCCTGCACGAAGACCTTGTGCTCGTAGAGGGCGACGAGCTGGCCGAGGACGGACGGGGTCAGTTCCCTGGCGAGGATGGTCGTGGTGGGGTGGTTGCCCTTGAAGGTGCGGTGGGCCACCTGCTCCTCGGCCACGCCCTCCGCGCGGACCTCCTCGGCGGTCTTGCCGAAGGCCAGCGCCTGGGTCTGGGCGAAGAAGTTCGCCATCAGCAGGTCGTGCTGGGCCTTGAGTTCACCGCTCAGCTCGGCGACCGGCTCGGCGAAGCCGATGAAGTCCGCCGGGATCAGCCTGGTGCCCTGGTGGATCAACTGGTAGTACGCGTGCTGGCCGTTGGTGCCCGGCGTGCCCCACACCACCGGGCCGGTCTGCCACTGCACCGGCCGGCCCTCCCGGTCCACCGACTTGCCGTTGGACTCCATGTCCAGCTGCTGCAGGTACGCGGTGAACTTGGAGAGGTAGTGGCTGTACGGCAGGACCGCGTGCGACTGGGCGTCGTGGAAGTTGCCGTACCAGACGCCCAGCTGGCCGAGCAGGAGGGGGACGTTGGACTCGGCGGGGGCGGTGCGGAAGTGCTCGTCGACCAGGTGGAAGCCGTCCAGCATCTCGCGGAAGCGGTCCGGGCCGATGGCGATCATCAGGGAGAGGCCGATGGCGGAGTCGTAGGAGTACCGGCCGCCGACCCAGTCCCAGAACTCGAACATGTTGGCCGTGTCGATGCCGAAGTCCGACACCTTCTCGGCGTTCGTGGAGAGGGCCACGAAGTGCTTGGCGACCGCTTCCTGACCGGCCTTCAGCTCGGTGAGGAGCCAGTTGCGGGCGGAGGTGGCGTTGGTGATCGTCTCGATCGTGGTGAACGTCTTGGAGGCGATGATGAAGAGGGTCTCCGCCGGGTCCAGGTCGCGGGTGGCCTCGTGCAGGTCGGCGCCGTCGACGTTGGAGACGAAGCGGACCGTGAGGTCGCGGTCGGTGAAGCTGCGCAGCACCTCGTAGGCCATCGCCGGACCGAGGTCGGAGCCGCCGATACCGATGTTGACGACGTTCCTGATCCGCCTGCCGGTGTGGCCGGTCCAGGCGCCGGAGCGGACCCGGTCGGCGAAGTCGCTCATCTTGTCCAGGACCGCGTGCACCTGCGGCACCACGTTCTCGCCGTCGACCTCGACCACCGCGTCGCGCGGGGCGCGCAGCGCGGTGTGCAGCACCGCGCGGTTCTCTGTGACGTTGATCTTCTCGCCGCGGAACATGGCGTCCCGCAGGCCGAAGACGTCGGTGGCGGCGGCCAGCTCGCGCAGCAGCCGCAGCGTCTCGTCGTTGACCAGGTGCTTCGAGTAGTCGATGTGGAGGTCGCCGACCTGGAGGGTGTAGCCCGTGCCGCGTCCCGGGTCGGCCGCGAACAGGTCCCGCAGATGGGTCTCGGCGAGCTCCTCCCGGTGCTTGGCGAGCGCGGTCCACTCGGGCGTCTGGTTGAGCCTGGTACGGCCGTCTGCGTTCATTCCGACTTCAGCCTTCTTCCTTGCACCTGTCCTGTTGCGTGCCTGTGCCGCCGCCGTTCCAACCTAGTTGATCAGCTCGGGGCACGGCCTGCCGTCGCGCTGTCCCGCGGCGCAACAACAGGTACGTCCGGCCGGCGCACCGGTATCAACGAGGTGACGGCCAGGCCGAAGAGGACGGCGGCCAGCAGCGCGGGCCCGTTCAGCCCGTAGGTTCCCGCGACGGCTCCGCCGAGGAGGGCGCCGAGCGGCGCGCCGGAGGTGGAGGAGGTGCGGAAGGCGGCGGCGATCCGGCCGGTCATCGACTCGGGGGCGCGTTGCTGCATCAGCGTGACCTGGTTGACGTTCCACACCATGTTCATGGCGCCGAGCAGCAGCATGCCGGCGACGAGCGCGCCGAGGTGCCGGACGGTGCCTATGAGCAGCAGGGACGACGTCTGGACGGTGCCGGCGACCAGCAGGGCGCGCACCCGGCCCATGCGGCGGGCGATGCGCTGGGCGAGGAAGCCGCCGGTGATGCTGCCGGCCGAGTACGCGGTCATGGCCGCGGCGTATCCGGCGGTGCCCGCGTCCAGCCAGCGCGTGACGTGCAGCACGAGGGTGGCGATCAGCGCGCCCATGCCGATGTTGCAGAGCAGGGTGGCCACGCAGATGGCCCGCAGGGCGCGGTCCTGCCACAGGGCGCGCAGGCCCTCGCCGATCTCCGTGCGCAGGGTGCTGCCGGCCGGGCGTGGCGCCCGCTCCGGCGGCCTGGTCCGGAGGGAGGCGACCAGGGCGGCGGCGGCCAGGTAGGTGCTCGCGTCGGCCGCGAAGGGCATGGCCGCGCCGGCCGTCAGGAGCAGCGGCACGAGCGGGGCGCCGAGCAGGCCGCCGGCGATCTGCTGGCCGGTCATCAGCCGGGCGTTGGCCCCGCCGAGGGCGTGCCGGTCGACCAGGGAGGGCAGCAGGGCCGTGGACGCGTTGTCGAAGAGTGTCTGCAGGGTGGTGAGCGCGAAGGCGAGCAGGAGCAGCAACGGGATCGAGGCGTGACCGAGCGCCACGGCGAGTGCGAAGGCGGCGACGAGCAGCCCTCGTACCGTGTCCGCCGCCCACATGGCGCGCCGCTGGTCCACCCGGTCCGCGACGGCACCGCCGAGCAGGCCGAACAGCAGCCACGGCACATAGCCGCAGGCGGTCACCGAGGCGATGGCGAGCGGGTCGTCGGTCAGCCGGGCGGCCAGCAGGGGCAGCGCGGACGTCCGTAACGCGTCTCCGAACCGGGAGACCACGGCGGCCGTCCACAGCCGCCCGAATCCCCCGCGCCACGCGGGTGCCGCCTCGCTCACCGTCACCGCCGCCCCCTCACGATTCGCCGATGCACAAACCGTAGAG
Organism: Streptomyces sp. NPDC048291; assembly: GCF_043201715.1. Lineage (NCBI taxonomy): Bacteria > Bacillati > Actinomycetota > Actinomycetes > Kitasatosporales > Streptomycetaceae > Streptomyces > Streptomyces sp. NPDC048291. The sequence continues at coordinate 782,823 of NZ_JBICZC010000001.1, read as the reverse complement.
GGCACCACTGACAACGGGCCTGGGCCGGCCGCGGAGACAGCTCCGGCCAGGCGCCCGCAGGCTCCCGGCCGGTCCCAACTTCTAGATCTCGCCCCGCAGTTTGGCGAGCGCCTCGGCGAGGATCGCCTCGCCGTCCGCGTCGCTGCGCCGCTCCCGTACGTACGCGAGGTGCGTCTTGTACGGTTCGGTGCGCGGCGGGTCCGGCGGGTTGTCCCGGTCCTGACCGGCCGGGAAGCCGCAGCGCGGGCAGTCCCAGGTCTCGGGCACCTGCGCGTCGCTGGCGAAGCTGGGCTGCGTCTCGTGCCCGTTGGAGCACCAGAAGGAGATGCGCAGACGCGGCGCGGACTCGCCGCGCTCGGCCTCGCCCATCGGCCCCGCCCCGACCCGGCTACCTCGGATCGCGTTGCCACTTGCCACGGTCGTAACTCCCTGCGTGATGGTGCCGCGAAGCGAGTCGGCGTGTCGCTTCGTTGCGAGCGCCTCAGTCTACGTAAGGCCCAACGCGCGTCCAGTGGTGGGAGTTACCGCCCCAGCACCTAGACGCAAGCCCCATGATAGGCCGCGCTCAGGTGCGCGTACCGAACATGGGGCGTTACGTACAGATTGTGCGTGTGTGGCGCGTCGCGGATCAGCTGTTCGTCTTCATCACGATGCCGAGGACGATGATGCACGCGAGCCACAGCAGACCGATCACCAGGGTGATCCGGTCCAGATTCCGTTCGGCGACCGAGGAGCCGCCGACGGAGGACTGCATACCGCCACCGAACATGTCGGAGAGGCCGCCGCCCTTGCCCTTGTGCATCAGCACCAGCAGCATCAGCAGCAGGCTGAAGACGATCAGGGCGATCGAGAACCCCAAAACCACGGCTGGACCAACTCTCTCGGATTCGGATGAACGACGGGGACAAGGCAGCTGACCGCCTTGTCCCCGCAAGAGTACGACGGATCGCCCCCGGGGCCTACTCGCTCGGCCCGGTCACTGATCGCGGAAGCGCACGATCTTGACGAATTCGTCCGCGTCCAGCGAGGCACCGCCGACGAGGGCACCGTCGATGTCGGCCTGCGCCATGATCTCGGCCACGTTGCCGGCCTTGACGGAGCCGCCGTACTGGATGCGGACCTGGTCGGCCAGCTCCTGGCTGTACAGCTCGGCGAGCTTGGCGCGGATCGCGGCGCAGACCTCCTGGGCGTCCGCGGCGCCGCAGACCTTGCCGGTGCCGATGGCCCACACGGGCTCGTAGGCGATCACGACGGTCTCGGCCTGCTCGGCCGGGAGGTCCTTGAGACCGCCCTCGACCTGGGCGAGGGTGTGGGAGACGTGGTTGCCGGCCTCGCGGACGTCCAGCTCCTCGCCGACGCACAGGATCGGGGTCAGACCGTGCTTGTAGGCGGCCTTGACCTTGGCGTTCACGATCTCGTCGGTCTCGGCGTGGTACTGGCGGCGCTCGGAGTGGCCGATGACCGCGTACGTGCACTTCAGCTTGGCCAGCATGGGGCCGGAGATCTCGCCGGTGTAGGCGCCGGAGTCGTGTGCCGAGATGTCCTGGGCACCGTACTTGATCTTGAGCTTGTCGCCGTCGACCAGGGTCTGCACGGAACGCAGGTCGGTGAAGGGCGGCAGGACGGCGACCTCGACGGCCTCGTAGTCCTTGTCGGCCAGGGCGAAGGCGAGCTTCTGGACGTGCGCGATGGCCTCGAGGTGGTTGAGGTTCATCTTCCAGTTGCCCGCCATGATCGGCGTGCGCGTGCTCATTGGGTCAGTCCTCCAGTGCGGCGAGGCCGGGGAGCGTCTTGCCCTCGAGGTATTCGAGGGAGGCGCCGCCACCGGTCGAGATGTGTCCGAACGCGTTCTCGTCGAAGCCGAGGATGCGCACGGCGGCTGCGGAGTCCCCGCCGCCGACGACGGTGAAGCCCTTGGACTCGACGAGGGCCTGGGCGACCGCCCGGGTGCCCGCGGCGTAGTCGGGGTGCTCGAAGACGCCCATGGGGCCGTTCCAGAAGACGGTGGCGGCGTCGGCGAGCTTCGAGGCGTACAGCTTGCCGGTCTCCGGGCCGATGTCCAGGCCCATCTGGCCGGCCGGCATGGCGTCCGCGGGGACCGTGCTGGGGTCGGTGGCGGCCTTGGCCGACAGGTCCGGGAAGCCGGCGGCGACCAGGGTGTCGACGGGCAGCACGATCTCGACGCCGGTCTTCTCGGCGCGCTCCAGGTACTCGGTGACGGTCGCGAGCTGGTCCTCCTGGAGGAGGGAGCTACCGACCTCGTACCCCTTGGCCTTCAGGAAGGTATAGACCATGCCGCCGCCGACGAGGATGCGGTCGGCCTTGCCGAGCAGCTGGTCGATCACGGCGAGCTTGTCGGAGACCTTGGCGCCGCCGAGCACGACGACGTACGGCCGCTGGACGTCCTCGGTGAGCTTCTTCAGGACGCCGACCTCGGTGGCGATGAGGTAGCCGGCGTAGTGCGGCAGCCGGGCCGGGAGGTCGTAGACGGAGGCGTGCTTGCGGTGCACAGCGCCGAAGCCGTCGCCGACGTAGACGTCCGCGAGGGCGGCGAGCTGGTCGGCGAACTCGCCGCGCTCGGTGTCGTCCTTGGAGGTCTCGCCGGCGTTGAAGCGCAGGTTCTCGATGACCGCGACCTGGCCGGGCTCCAGGCCGTTGACCGCGTCGTGGGCGGCGGGGCCGACGGTGTCCTGGGCGAACGCGACCGGGGCGCCGAGCAGTTCGGCGAGCCGCTCGGCGGCCTGGAGCAGGGAGAACTTCAGGTCCGGGGCGCCCTTGGGACGGCCCAGGTGGGAGGCGACGACCACCTTGGCGCCCGCGTCGGCGAGGGCCTTGACGGTGGGCAGGACGGCACGGATGCGGCCGTCGTCGGTGATGAGACCGTCGGCCATCGGCACGTTGAGGTCGGCACGGACGAAGACCCGCTTGCCGTCGACCCCTTCGGCGAGGAGTTCGTCGATCGTCTTCATGGTTGGGGACTCCTACAGGAGGGCTCTTGATCGTACGAGGACTGATCGAACCGTATGTCGTCGGGTCGATCCTTACGTGCGTCAGGGCCCGGGCGGCGCAACCGTGCGCTGCCCGAGCCCTGCTACCGCATCGTGGTGCCTGTTCGGCCGATCAGAGCTGGTCGCCGACGAAGACCGTGAGGTCGACGAGGCGGTTGGAGTAGCCCCACTCGTTGTCGTACCAGCCGAGGATCTTCACCGTGTTGCCCTCCTGGACCATGGTCAGGGAGGAGTCGAAGGTGCAGGAGGCCGGGTCGCCGACGATGTCCGAGGAGACGATCTCGTCCTCGGTGTACGCCAGGTAGCCCTTCAGGTCGCCGTCCTCGGAGGCCTTCTTGAACGCGGCGTTGACCTCGTCCTTGGTGACTTCGCGCTGCAGCGTCACGACCAGGTCGGTGGCGGAGCCGGTCGGGACCGGGACGCGCATGGCGATGCCGTCCAGCTTGCCCTTGAGCTGCGGGAGCACCAGCGCGGTGGCCTTGGCGGCACCGGTGGTGGTCGGGATGATGTTCTCCGCGGCGGCCCGCGCGCGACGCAGGTCCTTGTGCGGGAAGTCCAGGATGCGCTGGTCGTTGGTGTACGCGTGCACCGTCGTCATCAGACCCTTGACGATGCCGAAGTTCTCGTCGAGGACCTTGGCCATCGGCGCCACGCAGTTGGTGGTGCAGGAGGCGTTGGAGATGACGTGGTGGTTGGCCGCGTCGTACTTGTCCTGGTTGACGCCCATCACGATGGTGATGTCCTCGTTCTTGGCCGGAGCCGAGATGAGGACCTTCTTGGCGCCGCCCGCGATGTGCTTGGCGGCGTCCTCCTTGTTGGTGAAGATGCCGGTCGACTCGATGACGATGTCGACGCCCAGGTCGCCCCACGGGATGTCGGCGGGGTTGCGCTCGGACAGCACCTTGATGGTGTGGCCGTCGACGGTGATCGTGTCGGCGGTGTGCGACACCTCGGCCTTGAGGCGGCCCAGGATCGTGTCGTACTTCAGCAGGTGCGCGGTGGTCGCGGTGTCACCCAGGTCGTTGACAGCCACGATCTCGATGTCAGCGCCCTGCTCCAGCAGCGCGCGGAAGTAGTTGCGACCGATACGACCGAAGCCGTTGATGCCTACGCGGATCGTCACGAACCGATCTCCTCGTTGGTACGCCGGCCATGCGGTGCCGGCGAGCTGTGTTTGGGATGTCCCCGACCACCCATGACCCTACCTCCCTGAGGCTTCCCTGGTGACATCCAGATGCCCCATACACGGCGAGGCGGTCCGTACCCGCCAGTAGGGGTACGGACCGCCTCGGATCGGTGGTCGTATTGCCCTGGTTTGAAGGGGAATGTCGACCAGTTTTTACCGCGCTTTCACTCGTTCGTGAGCGGGTCGGCTCACTTGTCGAGTGCCGTCGGCGTCAGTTGTCGAGTGATGTCAACGCCTTCTTCACCAGAGCGGCACGATCGGCCGCGGAAGTGACCTGTTCCAGGCCGAAACCGAGCAGCACGGTGCGGTCGGTGGTGACCGCTCCGTACGTCTTGAACAGGGCGCCGGTGCGCTCCCAGTCCTTGAGGACGGCCGGGCTGCCCGCGGGCGGGCCGGTCACGCTCCACGGACCGAGGGAGGTCTCGAAGCCCTCGGTCTCGGTGGCCGTGCCGCCGAGACCGAGCGAGGTGTCGTCGACGAGGACGCCGTGTCCGCCGGTGCTCGGATCGGTGATGTAGCCGATGGAGATCTCGACGGTCTTCCCGGCGTAGGCGCTCAGGTCGAAGCTCACCGGCTGCCAGCCCGCCGAGCTGCCGGTGAAGCTGTTCCACGAGCCGCTGCTGCCGCCCGCGGTGCACTGGTTGTCCCCGATGGTCAGGTAGTGCTTGAGCCACGGGTGCTCGGCGATCAGGAAGCCCGCCCCGCACTCGCTCGGTACGGCGCTGCTGGTGCCCCCGTTCCTGTCGGGCAGGGTCGTCCAGTCGTCGCTGCCGACGACGTGCGCCTCGACGACCGCGTGGTCGTAGCCGGGCTCGGTGTCCCACAGCATCCTGGCACCGAGGGTCGGCTGCTGGGAGGCGGTGACACCGGTGAGGTCGACGGTGCGGGTGAGGCGCTTGTAGGCGTCGTCGGTGTGCACGGCCGCGGCCATGTACGACCCGGAGTACGGCCCGTACGGGTTGAGGGTCCCGGCGAACTGGCCCGCGCCCGCGCTCGCGAACTGGGGGTAGGTGTCGGGCGAGAGCTCGTCGGAGGTGACGGCGTAGGTCCCGGCCTTGTCGAGCGGGTTGGCGGACGTGCCGCTCAGGGGCCCGGTGAAGCCGTCCAGGGCGCCGGAGCCGGTGAAGCCGGTGGCTCCGGGCGTCGAGGTACGGGAGTAGGCGCCCAGGTAGTACTGGCTGAAGTCGTTCGACGGGGTGCCGTCGGCGAGGTTCACGCTGCCGCCGGCCAGCTCGCCGGCCTCGACCAGCCTGCCGCCCTCGTTGAGGTAGGCGCGCAGCTGGATCTGGGTGTCGTTGCCCGGACCGCTCGTGCCCGAGTAGTGCACGACGGTCCTGAAGTGCCCGAGCACGCCGAGCGCGTCGGGCGCGCCCTGGGTGGCGACGTCCCAGACGACCGCCTTGTGCCCTGCGGCCTTCAGCGCGTCGACGTAGGTCTGCGCCTGGGTGGCCTTCGCGCCCTCCTCGGCGACCACCAGGGTGTCCGCCTTGGGCCGCTCGGCGACGGTGTACGTGAAGTGCGCGCTGGAGACCTTCTTGCCGCTCTTCGTCTCGCCGGTGAACCACACCTCGACCCTGTCGCCCGGGTCGCCGTCCTTCACCTTGGCCCGGTACTCGTCGAAGTAGAGGTTGTCGCCGCCGCCGTAGGTCTCGCCGCCCTTCCAGGGCTTCAGCGCCCGGTCGCGGGTACGGCCGCCGTTGACGCGGTACTTGAGCTCCTTGTCGCGGACCGCCTTGCGGACGACGACGGAGACCTGCTGGTCGGCGCCGCGCGAGTACGACGTGGAGAAGGCCGCCGGGGTGAAGTCGGCCGCGCTCAGGCCGACCGAGGAGACCGGCTGGTCCGGGTGGGCGGCGGTCTCGGCGACGGAGAGCGCGAAGGGGACGTTCTTCGCGAACTCGTCCTGGATCAGCTTCTCGTCGTCCGGGTAGTTGAAGACCGACTGGCAGTCGGCGGCCTTCCAGGCGTCGTTCGGGTCGATGTCCGAGGCCGTCTGGCAGGTCGACATCTCCGGGGTGAACATCGCCATGCCGTTGACGTTCGACGCGTGGCCGTCCGCCTCGCCGTTGGTGGTGTACAGCTCCGAGGAGACCTGCGAGTGGTAGCCGGGGATCGCCGGGTTGTCCGGGGTGCCGGCGAGCGCCTTGTAGAGGACGTCGTCCGGGGTCGGGGTGGCCACCTGCCAGCCGACGCCGTAGAGGAGGAGCTCGGCGGCGGAGTGGTAGTTGATGCCGTACGTGAACCCGATCCGCTTCTCGAAGTCGTCCAGCGCCCTGGTCTCGGGCTCGGACTCGGGGCTCGCGCCGCGGTAGGTCTCACTGGTGGGGTTGGGTGACGAACCCTCGTCGTCGTAGCCCCACTTGTAGCCGAAGTTGCGGTTGAGGTCTACGCCGTCACCCGTGCTGATGACCCCGTCCCCGTTGACGTCCCGCAGGTTCTTGCGCCACAGGCGGGTGTCGGAGTTCTGGAAGGTGTAGTCGTAGCCGTCGGGGTTGGCGGACAGCACGAACCACAGCTCGGTCGAGTCGACGATCTTCTTGACGCGCTTGTCGGTGCTGTAGTTGTCCAGGTAGTAGTGCATCAGCCGGCGGGTCATCTCCGGCGTGATCCACTCGCGCGCGTGCTGGTTGGACACGTACAGCACGGAGGGCTTGGAGCCGTCCTTCGAGCTCTTCGCGCCCTTGGTCAGTTTGAGCGCGAGGATGTCCTGCCCGTTCACCGTCCTGCCGATGGACTCGACCTTGGTGAGGCCGGGGTTGGCCTGCGCGGTCGCGAGGATCTCCTGTTCGAGCCCGCCGGTGCCGCTGTACGGGCGGAACACGCCCTGGGAGGCGTCCTGGACGCGCGCCTCGGCCTTGGCCGACACCGTGTGCTCGGTGAGGTCGACGCCCTGCTTCTCCAGCTTCTTCGCCTGCTGGTCGGTGAGGTACAGCTCGACTTCCGTCTTGCCGGATCCGGTGACCTGGTCGCCGAGTTCATGGCCGTCCTGCCCGGCTTCGAGCAGGAGCGGAATCTGCTTCTTGGTGACGTCGGCGCGGAAGACCTTGACCTGGTCGGGGTCGGGCCTCCCCGGACTACCGGTCTGCGCCTGAGCCATGGGTGCGAGTGCGGCTCCGCCGATCAGGAGCGCGCCGACAGCGAGGATCGATCTCGCTCTGTGTCTCATGAACCCCCCTAGCAGTGGTCCGCCACCGCGGCGAACCATGCCAGGCTCATGACACTTGATGATCCAGTCAAGGGCGACTCACGGCCGACCCATGGGAAATGCACCCACGTGTAAAGATCAGGTGCGGACGGCCCAACGCGCCGCCCGCACCCCAGAACTGACGTGGGGTCAGCCGACCAGGTTGTCGGCCAGCTCCTCGGAGAGGTTGGCCTCGGTGCCCGGGATCCCCAGATCGGACGCACGCTTGTCGGCCATCGCGAGCAGCCGGCGGATCCGGCCCGCGACGGCGTCCTTGGTGAGCGGCGGGTCGGCGAGCGCGCCCAGCTCCTCCAGGGAGGCCTGCTTGTGCTCCATGCGCAGCCGGCCGGCCGCCGCGAGGTGCTCGGGCACCTCGTCGCCGAGGATCTCCAGGGCACGCTGGACCCTGGCCCCGGCCGCGACGGCGGCGCGGGCGGAGCGGCGCAGGTTGGCGTCGTCGAAGTTGGCGAGGCGGTTCGCGGTGGCGCGGACCTCGCGCCGCATCCGGCGCTCCTCCCAGGCCAGCACCGACTCGTGCGCGCCGAGCCGGGTCAGCAGCGCGCCGATCGCGTCACCGTCACGGACGACCACCCGGTCCACCCCGCGCACCTCGCGGGCCTTCGCGGCGATGGACAGCCGGCGGGCGGCGCCGACCAGCGCAAGCGCGGCCTCCGGGCCCGGGCAGGTCACCTCCAGGGAGGAGGAGCGGCCGGGCTCGGTCAGCGAGCCGTGCGCCAGGAAGGCGCCCCGCCAGGCCGCCTCGGCGTCACAGGTGGCCCCGGAGACGACCTGCGGGGGCAGGCCCCGGATCGGCCGGCCCCGGCCGTCCACCAGACCGGTCTGACGGGCCAGCTGGTCGCCGCCCGCCACCACCCGCACGACGTACCGGGAGCCGCGGCGCAGCCCGCCGGGCGCCATCACGATCAGCTCGGAGCTGTGGCCGAAGATCTCCAGGATGTCCCGCTTGAGGCGACGGGCCGCCATCGCGGTGTCCAGCTCCGCCTCGATCACGATGCGCCCGCTCACCAGGTGGAGGCCGCCCGCGAACCGCAGAATGGCGGAGACCTCCGCCTTCCGGCAGCAGGTCCGGGTGACGGGTAGCCGGGAGATCTCGTCCTTCACCGCTGCCGTCATCGCCATGGGCCGATCCTTCCATGCATCCGAAAAATACGGTCGTACGCGGCGGCCAACAGCTCCGGGTCGTGCCGGGGTGAACCGTCGGTCCGGGCCACGGGGCTCAGCTCGACCGCGGCTCCCAGCCGCTTGGCGGCCTCGGTGAGCGAGTCGCGGTCGGGCACGGCGGCCTCGTCGGCCAGCACCACGTCCAGGGCGAGTTTAGGGGCGTGTCGCCCCAAAACCTCCAAATGACGCTGCGGTGAGAAGCCTTCGGTTTCTCCCGGCTGCGGTGCCAGGTTCAGGGAGAGGACCTTACGGGCCCTGGTCTCGGTGAGCGCGTCCAGCAGATCGGGGACGAGCAGGTGCGGGATCACCGACGAGAACCAGGAGCCCGGGCCGAGCACCACCCAGTCCGCGTCCAGGACGGCCGCCACCGCCTCCGGCACGGCCGGCGGATCGTGCGGCACCAGATGCACCGACTGCACCTCACCGGGCGTGAGCGCCACGGTGGCCTGCCCCCGGACCAGGTCCACCTCCTCGGGCCGCTCCGGGTCGTGCCCCTTGACCAGGGCCTGCAGCTCCAGCGGCACGGCGGACATCGGCAGCACGCGTCCGTGCGCGCCGAGCAGCCTGCCGACCAGGTCCAGGGCCTGGACGTGGTCGCCGAGCTGCTCCCACAGGGCGACGATCAGCAGATTGCCGACCGCGTGCTCGTGCAGGTCGCCCTTGGACTGGAAGCGGTGCTGGATGACCCGGGCCCAGGTCTGCCCCCAGTCGTCGTCACCGCACAGGGCGGCGAGGGCCTTGCGAAGATCACCCGGCGGGAGGACACCCAGCTCGTCGCGGAGGCGCCCGCTGGAGCCGCCGTCGTCGGCCACGGTGACGACGGCGGTGAGGTCGCCGGTGATCCGCCGCAGGGCGGCGAGCGAGGCGGACAGGCCCATGCCACCGCCCAGGGCTACCACCTTGGGCTGGGCACCGCGGCGGCGCGGCCGGGCGCCGCGGGCCTCGACGGGACGGCCCGTGCGGGACTCGGGCACCATCCGGCGCAGCCTGCTCAGCCGTGGACTGCGCTCGGTCACTCGCGCCCCATGTCCCGGTGCACGACTACGGTCTCCACTCCCTCGGCGGCCAGGCGAGCGGCGAGCTTCTCGGACACGGCGACCGAGCGGTGCTTGCCGCCCGTGCAGCCGATGGCGATCGTCACGTAACGCTTGCCCTCACGCCGGTACCCGGTCGCGATCAGCCGCAGCAGCTCGGCGTACCGGTCGAGGAACTCCTTGGCGCCCGGCTGGTTGAAGACGTACGCCGACACCTCCTCGTTGAGGCCGGTGTACGGGCGCAGCTCCGGCACCCAGTGCGGGTTCGGCAGGAACCGCATGTCCGCGACCAGGTCGGCGTCGACCGGCAGGCCGTACTTGAAGCCGAACGACATCACCGTCGCCCGCAGCTCGGGCTCCTCCTCGCCGGCGAACTGGGCGTCCATCTTGGCGCGCAGCTCGTGCACGTTGAGGCTGGAGGTGTCGATCACCAGGTCGGCGTCGCCGCGCAGCTCGCGCAGCAGCTCCCGCTCGGCGGCGATCCCGTCCACGATCCGGCCGTCGCCCTGGAGGGGGTGCGGGCGGCGCACCGACTCGAAGCGGCGGACCAGAGCGTCGTCGGACGACTCCAGGAAGACGATCCTGCGGGTGACGCCCCGGCTGTCGAGGTCGGCGAGGGACTCCCGCAGGTTGTCGAAGAAGCGCCGGCCGCGCACGTCGACGACGACCGCGATCCGCGCCACGTTGCCCTGGGAGCGGGCGCCCAGCTCGACCATGGTGGGGATGAGGGCCGGCGGGAGGTTGTCCACGACGAACCAGCCGAGGTCCTCCAGACACTTCGCCGCCGTGGAACGGCCGGCTCCCGACATGCCGGAGATGATCACCAGCTCGGGGATGGCCGCCTCGGGCACCCCGGCAGCGGTGGCGTCCGTGCTCACTTCTGCTCCGTTTTCCTGGACCGCTTCGGCTTGCGCCTCCTGCGGCTGATCCTGGCGCGCCTCGTTGTGCGTTTCCTTGGGCTCGCCCTGCGTTTCACTGAACGCCGGATCTCGCTGTGCTGTGGGTTGTGCGTCGCGCTCGGTCATCTCTCCTGGCCCCGTCGATCGTCCGGGGCGCCCGCGGGTACGGGCTCCCCCGAGGCGTCCGCCGTCGTCTCGGGCGCCTCGTCTTCCCTGTCATCCATGATCTCTCCGGTCGCCGTGTTCACGGCGGGTGCGGCCGGGGCCGCCTGGGCGAGGGCCACGGCGATGGTCTCGGCCGTCTTGCGGCCTATCCCGGGCACTTCCTGGATCTGCTCGATTGTGGCGGATCGCAGCTTCTTCACCGAGCCGAAATGCTTGATCAACGCCTGTTTGCGGGTCTCGCCCAGCCCCGGTACGTCGTCCAGGGGGCTGGAGCGGAAGCGTTTGGCCCGTTTGGTGCGCTGGTAGGTGATGGCGAAGCGGTGCGCCTCGTCCCGGATGCGCTGGAGCAGGTAGAGGCCCTCGCTGGTGCGCGGGAGGACCACCGGGTCGTCGTCCTCGGGCAGCCACACCTCTTCGAGGCGCTTGGCGAGGCCGCAGACGGCGATGTCGTCGATACCGAGCTCGTCGAGCGCCCGCCGGGCGGCGGCGACCTGCGGCTGCCCGCCGTCGACGACCACCAGCTGGGGCGGGTAGGCGAACTTCTTGGGACGGCCGTCCTCGTCCTTGAAACCGTTGACGGGCGCGGCGTCGGGGGCGGGGTCGGCGTCGACGGCGGGTGAGGGGCTGCCGTTCCCCGTGGTGAGGTCGGATTGCGCGGTGGGGTCGGATTGCGCGGTGGGGCCGGACTCCGTGCTGGCGTTCTCGGCGCCGTCCTCCGCCCACTCGCCGGTCCGCTCCTTCTCGGCGAGGTAGCGGCGGAAGCGGCGGGTGATCACCTCGTGCATCGAGCGCACGTCGTCCTGGCCGGCGAAGCCCTTGATCTGGAAGCGCCGGTACTCGCTCTTGCGCTGCAGGCCGTCCTCGAAGACGACCATGGAGGCCACCACGTCGTCGCCCTGGAGGTGGGAGATGTCGTAGCACTCGATGCGCAGCGGGGCGCTGTCCAGGTCCAGGGCGTCGGCGATCTCCTCCAGCGCGCGCGAACGGGTGGTGAGGTCGGAGGCACGCTTGGTCTTGTGCAGGGCGAGCGCCTGCTGGGCGTTGCGCTCCACGGTCTCCATCAGGGCCTTCTTGTCGCCGCGCTGCGGGATGCGCAGCGAGACGTTCGACCCGCGGCGGCCGGTGAGCCACTCCTGGACCGGCTCGACCGGCTCGGGCAGCGCCGGGACCAGCACCTCCTTGGGGACGGCGTCCCCGGTCTCCTCGCCGTAGAGCTGCTGGAGAGCGTGCTCGACGAGAGCCCCGGTGGTGACGTCCTCCACCTTGTCCGTCACCCAGCCGCGCTGGCCGCGCACGCGTCCGCCGCGCACGTGGAAGATCTGGACGGCCGCCTCCAGCTCGTCCTCCGCGACGGCGATGAGGTCGGCGTCGGTCGCGTCCGCGAGCACGACCGCGTTCTTCTCCATGGCCTTCTTCAGGGCCTCGATGTCGTCGCGCAGCCGGGCGGCCCGCTCGTACTCCATCTCCTCGGCGGCCTCCGTCATCCGCTGCTCCAGACGGCGGAGGTAGGTGCCGGTGCGGCCGGCCATGAAGTCGCAGAACTCCTCGGCCAGTTCGCGGTGCTCGTCCGGCTCGACCCGGCCGACGCAGGGGGCCGAGCACTTGCCGATGTAGCCGAGCAGGCAGGGGCGACCGGTGCGGGCGGCGTTCTTGAACACGCCGGCGGAGCAGGTGCGCACCGGGAAGACGCGGAGCAGCAGGTCGACGGTGTCCCGGATCGCCCACGCGTGGCCGTACGGCCCGAAGTAGCGCACGCCCTTCTTCTTGTGACCGCGCATCACCTGGACCCGCGGGAACTCCTCGTTCATGGTCACCGCGAGGTACGGGTAGCTCTTGTCGTCGCGGTACTTCACGTTGAAGCGGGGGTCGTACTCCTTGATCCAGGAGTACTCCAGCTGGAGCGCCTCGACCTCCGTGGACACCACGGTCCACTCCACGGACGCGGCGGTGGTGACCATCGTCCGGGTGCGGGGGTGCAGGCTCGCCAGGTCCTGGAAGTAGTTCGCCAGGCGCTGGCGCAGGCTCTTCGCCTTTCCGACGTAGATCACCCGGCGGTGCTCGTCACGGAACCTGTACACCCCGGGGCTGTCCGGGATCTGTCCCGGCTTGGGGCGGTAGCTGGAGGGGTCGGCCATGTCTCACACCCTACTGGCGAGCACCGACACCGCGACGAGCCTGTGGACAACCGCGGGCGGGGAGGGCGGGGCAAGCGGGACGGCGGGGGGGCCAGGGGGCGCCGCGGGGCAGAGCCGGCGGGACAGCGGGGGCGGCAGGCCGGCGGGAAGGACCGGCAGGCCGGCGGGGAGGGAGCGGCGGGGCTCGGTGGCTGGGGCGTCAGGGTTGCGAGGGTGTTCGGGGCGCTGCGCCGTGTGGGCTCCGGGGAGTCGAAGCCGGTGACCGGCGCCTGCCGCTCCTGCCCCTGCCCGCCTGGAGAGCGGATCGCGAAACCGGACACCTCCGCGAGATCGCGAGCCCTTCCGGGATGGTGCGGGCGCGGGCCCGGTCCGCGGCCGGTTCGACTCGGCTCGGCGCGGCTTTCGCGGATCGTGGCGGATCTCGCTCTGCTTCCTCCGCAAATCGACCCCCCGCCCACGCACGATCTCCGGCCTGCCGGCCCGAAGCGGCCCGGCCGCGCCCGCGCGGTCGGGCCGGTGACGGGGTCGTACCCCGGCCAGGTGGGCGCCCCCGACCGGCCGCAGGTGTTGTCGGGGATTGGTCAACACGCTTCAATGCGGTGGAACTCGGGGCCGTGAGCGACGGCCTGCGGACGCGGCATGCCCAGGTGCGGCCGCCCCGGGCGCCGACGGGGTGGCCCCGAGTCGCGCCAACGGCCTGACCAGCCGTTGATCCCCCCGACAGAAAGGCCCCCTGCATGCGGCACGGCACACAGCACGCGGACGTCGCGACCGCGGAACTGGACTCGGCCCTGCGCGGAGGCCCCTTCCACGTGGCCCTGCGCGCCGCGATCGCCGCCCGGGGACTGCCGCTCCAGCGCGTGCAGCACCACCTGTCCCGCTACGGCGTCAAAGTGGGCGTCACCAGCCTGAGTTACTGGCAGCAGGGCGCCCGCCGGCCCCAGCGCCCGGAGTCGCTGCGGGCCGTCCGCGCACTGGAGGAGATACTCCAGCTACCGGACGAGTCCCTGATCCGGCTGCTCGCCGAGACCAGCGACCAGGAGCCTGCCGTGCGCCGCCCCGCCGCCCGCTCCTACCGCTCCCTGCTCGAGGCCTGCGACGTCCTCGACCGGATGCAGGCCGAGCTCGGCTGGTCCCTCGACGGCGGCCTGCACACCCTGGGACACCACGAGCGGGTGCGGATCGGCGCCCACCGTGAACTGGCCGCCCGCGAGTCGCAGCACATCGTCCGCGCCCACCGGGACGGCGTCGACCGCTTCGTGGCCGTCCACCACGGCGACCCCGGCTGCGCCCCGCAGCACATGACCGTGCGCGCGCTGGAGAACTGCCGTGCGGGACGCGTCCGTTCGGACCCGGAGACCGGCCTCCTCGTCGCCGAACTCCTCTTCGGCACGCGTCTGCGCTCCGGCGACACCTTCCTCTTCCGCTACGCCGTCGAGGACGGCACGGCCGGTGTCTCACGCGAGTACGTCAGGGGTTTCGGCTTTCCGGGCGGTCAGTACACCCTTCAGGTGGGTTTCGCCCCCGACGCACTGCCGACCCGCTGCCACCGCTTCGCCCAGCACTCGGCGGCGGCCCCCCGCAGCGGGCGGCAGACCCTGCCGCTGAGCGGACTGCACCGCTCCGTCCATCTGGTCGAGCCCCGGGTGCGGCCGGGTCTGCTGGGGATCGGCTGGGACTGGGAGTGAACCGGCGCTGAGCCCCAGCCCCGGGTCAGGCGCCGGGGCCCGCCACGATCCGGCCGTTCGCCGCCTTGACCGGCAGCTCGTTCAGCGGCTCGGTGGCCGGCGACCGCACCACCTTCCCGGTCACGGCGTCGAACTCACTGCCGTGACAGGGGCAGACCAGGGTCGTGCCCTGGAGCTTGTTGATCGGGCACCCCGCGTGCGTGCAGATCGCGCTGTACGCCTTCAGCGCGCCGTCGGCGGACCGGCTGACGACGACGTTGTGCTCGCGGTAGAGCCGGGCGCCGCCCTCGGCGACCTCGCTCTCGGCGCCGAGGTCGACCGGCGCGGTCGGCGTGGCCGCCGCCGTGTCCGCACCGCCGGGCGCCTTGCAGGCGGTCGCCCCCAGTCCGGCGACCGAGGTGACGGCCGCTCCGCGCAGGACGGTACGGCGACTCGCGAAGGGGCGGGCGGGCACGATGGGCTCCAGGTGGATCGGGCGGTGCGGGACTCCGGGAGACAGCCGCCCGGGACCGTGCGAGACGACACTACCTGGGCGGATCGTCCCGCTTCGGGGTGGGGGCCTAGTGCGGGCGAGAGGCTCGCCCGAGAGCGCGTAAACGCTTACGCAAGCGTTTACGCGGCCGTCTCCGATGGGGTAGCTTCCGGCCGAGGGCCCCGCGGACGTCCCGCGGGCGCCCGAGCGGGAACCGACGTACCGGCCTGCCCTGGCAGCCCGAGCCGGAACCACAGCGCCCTCGCCCCAGGCGGGAGGTGGCGAGGGGAGTCTCATGCCCACCATGGCCGACGTCGCCCGGAGCGCCGGTGTCTCCGTGGCGACCGTCTCCCATGTGCTGAACGAGACCCGCCCGGTGCTGCCCCACACCCGTCAGGCCGTGCTCGACGCCATCGAGGAGCTGGGCTACACGCCCAACACCCTCGCCCGCTCCCTGGTCACGTCCCGCACCCGTTCCATCGGGCTCGCGGTGTCGGCGATCAGCAACCCCTACTTCACGGAGATCCTCCAGGGCGTCGAGGCGGCTGCCCTGGAGCACGGCTACAGCCTGCTCATCGCCGACCCGCACGACGACCCCGAGCACGAACGCAAGGTCGTCCAGCTCCTCCACGAACGCCGCGTCGACGGCCTGATCGTCGCCCCCTCCGCCGACCCGCGCGCACTCCTCGCCTACCTCGGCCGTCATGCCGTACCGACCGTGCTCCTCGACCGGGTCATCGACGGCCGCACGGACATCGCTTCGCCCTTCGACCAGGTCTGCGCCGAGAACACCGAGCCGACGGCCCGGCTCGTCACCCACCTCACCGGTCTCGGGCACCGCCGGATCGGCCTGGTCGCGGGGCTGCCCGGGCTGAGCACCACCGGCGAGCGGGTCGCCGGCTACTGGCAGGGGCTGGCCACGGCCGGGCTGCCCTTCGAGGACGACCTGATCGTCCCCGGCAACTCGGAATCCGCGGGCGCCGAGCGGGCCACCGCCGCCCTGCTGTCCCTCGCCGCCCCGCCCACGGCACTCGTCACCGCCAACAACGCGATGACCATCGGCGCCCTGCGCGTTCTGCGCGCGCGGGGCCTCTCCGTACCGGACGACATCGTCCTGTGCTGCTTCGACGACTTCGCCTGGGCCGATCTCTTCTCGCCCCGGCTCACCGCCATCGCCCAGCCCAGCAGGGAACTCGGCGCCGAGGCGGTCCGGGTGCTCCTGGAACGGCTGGCCTCACCCGACCGGCCCGCCCGGACCGTACGGCTCCCCTGCGCCTTCGTGCACCGGACGTCGTGCGGGTGCCGGGAGGAGGACAGCGCCGCGGGCACCCCCGGCACCACCCTTTCGCATCCCTAACCCCCAGCACCCCGGGAAAGGAACCCTCTCGTGATCGTCGTCGCCGGTGAGGCACTGATCGACCTGGTACCGCAGGGCACGGGCGCCCTCGCGGCCCTGCAGCCGGCGCTCGGCGGCGGCCCGTACAACACGGCCGTGGCCCTCGGCCGCCTGGGCTCCCCCACCGTGTTCTGTTCCCGGGCCTCCCGTGACGCCTTCGGCGAGGCCCTGCTGGACGGACTGCGTCGGGCGGGGGTGGACGTGTCCCTGGTGGAGCGCGGCCCGGAACCGACCACCCTCGCGGCCGCCACGATCGACCCGCGAGGCTCCGCCTCCTACTCCTTCTACGTCGAGGGCACGGCCGACCGCCTGTTCACCGCCCCCGCCCACCTCCCCGCCACGACCCGGGCCGTCTCCTTCGGCACGCTCTCGCTCGTCCTGGAACCGGGGGCGAGCGCCTATGAGGAGCTGATGCACGACGCGGCCGGGCGGGGTCTGTTCACCGCACTCGACCCGAACATCCGGGCGGGTCTGATCGCGGATCCGGACGCCTACCGGGCTCGTTTCAAGAGCTGGCTGCCCTCGGTGACGCTCCTCAAGCTCTCGGAGGAGGATGCCCTGTGGCTGGGCGGCACCCCGCACGAATGGCTGGCGGCGGGTCCCTCGGCCGTGGTGATCACCCACGGCGGTGACGGTCTCAGTGCCTTCACCCGCGACGGCACCGTGTACGCCGTCCCCGGCGAGGAGGTCGCCGTCGTGGACACGATCGGCGCCGGTGACACGGTGAACGCGGCCCTGCTGCACGGTCTGGCAGAACAGGACGCACTGTCCGCCGAGGCGCTCCTGGGACTGGGCGCCGACGGCTGGACGAGACTGCTGCGATTCGCGGCGCGGGCGGCCGCGATCACATGCTCCCGGGCGGGTGCGGAACCGCCGTACGCCTCCGAACTCGAAGGCTTCTCGCTCTGACTCGCTGTTGAGGGGTCAAGGTCCGTCGTGGCCGCGGAAATCGGGCGGCTGATCGTGGAACGAGCGGTGCCCCGCGGGAAGTTCCCGCGGGGCACCGCACTTTTCTGGATTTGTCCGAACCCGCCGCCCGGAAGCCTCAGGCCTTGCGGGCCCGCGTCGTCTTCTTCGCGGGCGCCGCCTTCTTCGTGGCCCCGGCCGCCTTCTTCACGGCCGTGTTGTCGGCGGTCGTGCCGTCGGAGGCCGTGGCGGTCGCCGTCTTCCTCGCCGTCGACTTGGCCGCGACGGTCTTCTTCGCCGCGACCGTCTTCTTCGCCGCCGTCCGGCGCGGCGCCTTCACCGAACTGGCGTCGCTGATGCGGTCGGCGCCGAGGATCTCGCGAAGGAACTTGCCGGTGTGGCTGGCAGGGACTCCGGCGACCTCCTCGGGCGTGCCCTCCGCGACGACGAGTCCGCCGCCGGCGCCGCCCTCCGGACCCATGTCGACCACCCAGTCTGCGGTCTTGATCACGTCGAGGTTGTGCTCGATGACGATGACCGTGTTGCCCTTGTCGACGAGGCCCCCGAGGACCTTCAGCAGCTTGCTGATGTCCTCGAAGTGCAGACCGGTGGTCGGCTCGTCCAGGACGTAGACCGTGCGCCCGGTGGAGCGCTTCTGCAGTTCGCTGGCGAGCTTCACGCGCTGCGCCTCGCCGCCGGACAGGGTGGTCGCGGACTGGCCGAGGCGGACGTAGCCGAGGCCGACGTCCTTCAGCGTGTTGAGGTGCCGGGCGATCGACGGGACGGCCTCGAAGAACCCCGTGGCCTCCTCGATCGGCATGTTCAGGACCTCGGAGATGGACTTGCCCTTGTAGTGGACCTCCAGGGTCTCCCGGTTGTACCGGGCACCGTGGCAGACCTCGCACGGGACGTAGACGTCCGGCAGGAAGTTCATCTCGATCTTGATGGTGCCGTCGCCCGCGCAGTTCTCGCAGCGGCCGCCCTTGACGTTGAAGGAGAAGCGGCCCGGCAGGTAGCCGCGGACCTTCGCCTCGGTGGTCTCGGCGAACAGCTTGCGGATGTGGTCGAAGACGCCGGTGTAGGTGGCCGGGTTCGACCGCGGGGTGCGGCCGATGGGCGACTGGTCGACGTGCACGACCTTGTCGACGAGGTCGTCGCCGTCCACGCGCGTGTGCCGGCCGGGGACGTTCCGCGCGCCGTTCAGCTCGCGGGCCAGGTGCGTGTACAGGATGTCGTTGACCAGCGTCGACTTGCCGGAGCCCGACACACCCGTGACGGCCGTGAAGACGCCCAGCGGGAAGGACACGTCGATGTCCTGGAGGTTGTTCTCGCGGGCGCCGTGCACGGTGAGCCGGCGGGACGGGTCCTGCGGGCGGCGGATGTCGGGCAGCGGGATCGCCTTCCTGCCCGACAGGTACTGGCCGGTCTGCGACTCCTCGTTGACGAGCAGTTCCTTCAGGGAGCCGCTGTGCACGACCTTGCCGCCGTGCTCGCCGGCGCCGGGGCCGATGTCGACGACCCAGTCGGCGACCTTGATGGTGTCCTCGTCGTGCTCGACGACGATGAGCGTGTTGCCCATGTCGCGGAGCCGGACCAGGGTCTCGATCAGCCGGTGGTTGTCGCGCTGGTGGAGGCCGATCGACGGCTCGTCGAGGACGTAGAGGACGCCGACGAGGCCGGAGCCGATCTGGGTGGCCAGCCGGATGCGCTGGGCCTCGCCGCCGGAGAGGGTGCCGGCCGCGCGGTTGAGCGAGAGGTAGTCCAGGCCGACGTCGACCAGGAACTTCAGCCGCTCGTTGACCTCCTTGAGCACGCGCTCGGCGATCTTCTTGTCGCGCGCGTTGAGCTTGAGCTCGCCCAGGAAGTCGGCGCAGTCGCTGATGGACATCGCCGAGACCTCGGCGATCGACTTGTCCATGATCGTGACCGCGAGGACGATCGGCTTCAGACGCGTGCCCTGGCAGGTCGGGCAGGGCACCTCGCGCATGTAGCCCTCGAAGCGCTCGCGGCTGGCGTCGCTCTCTGCCTCGCTGTGCCGGCGCTTCACGAACGGCACGGCGCCCTCGAAGGGCGTGGTGTACACGCGCTCGCGGCCGTACCGGTTGCGGTAGCGGACCTCGATCTGCGTCTTGTGGCCGTAGAGCAGGGCCTTCCTGGCGCGCTGCGGCAGGCCGGCGAAGGGGATGTCCGTACGGAATCCCAGCGCGTCCGCGAGGGCGCCGATCAGGCGGCCGAAGTAGTCCTTGGTGTGGCCGTGCGACCAGGGGTGGATGGCACCCTCGTCGAGCGACTTGTCCTCGTCCGGGACGATCAGCTCCGGGTCGACCTCCATGCGGGTGCCGATGCCGGTGCACTCGGGGCAGGCGCCGAAGGGCGAGTTGAAGGAGAAGGAGCGGGGCTCCAGCTCCTCGAAGGACAGGTCGTCGTACGGGCAGTACAGGTGCTCCGAGAACATGCGCTCGCGCTCCGGGTCGTCCTCGGGGAGGTCGACGAAGTCGAGCACGACCATGCCGCCGGACAGGCCGAGCGCGGTCTCCACGGAGTCGGTGAGACGGCGCTTGGCGGTGTCCTTCACCGTGAGGCGGTCGACGACCACCTCGATGGTGTGCTTCTCCTGCTTCTTCAGGGTCGGCGGCTCGGAGAGCTGGATCGTCTCGCCGTCCACGCGCGCGCGGGAGTAGCCCTTGGTCTGGAGGTCGGCGAAGAGGTCGACGAACTCGCCCTTGCGCTCGCGCACCAGCGGTGAGAGCACCTGGAAGCGGCTGCCCTCCGGGAGCTCCAGGACCTTGTCCACGATGGCCTGCGGCGACTGGCGGGAGATCGGGCGGCCGCACTCGGGGCAGTGCGGCTTGCCGATGCGCGCGAAGAGCAGGCGCAGGTAGTCGTAGACCTCGGTGATGGTGCCGACCGTCGAGCGCGGGTTGCGCGAGGTCGACTTCTGGTCGATGGACACCGCCGGGGACAGGCCCTCGATGAAGTCCACGTCCGGCTTGTCCATCTGGCCGAGGAACTGGCGGGCGTACGAGGAGAGCGACTCCACGTAGCGGCGCTGGCCCTCGGCGAAGATCGTGTCGAAGGCCAGGGAGGACTTGCCCGAACCGGACAGACCCGTGAAGACGATGAGCGAGTCACGAGGCAGGTCGAGCGAGACGTTCTTCAGGTTGTGCTCGCGCGCGCCACGGACGATGAGACGGTCGGCCACAGCCGGTCCGCACCTTTCTTGAGAGAAGTGACAGGGGCAGGGCCCCGTGCTTCTTCAGACTAGGGGGAGCCACTGACAACGCCGGTCGGATTCCTGGATGGGTGAACAATCCCGGACCATCCAGCATGCCCGACGCCGCCACCGACGATATAGCACGCGCATTCGATTTACGGAGCCCGTGCGAAACCTTCACCCGAAGGTGTGGCGGGGCTACTGTCAGCCCCATGATTGATCACGCTCATGACCTGGCGTCTGTACAGGAAGCGACCGACCGGCTCCTCACCGCTGCCGCCGCACTGGACAACGCGGCCGGCGCGCGACCGTCACGGCTGCCCGGCTGGACGGTCGGCCACGTTCTGGCCCACCTCGCCCGCAACGCGGACGCGCTCGCCAACGTCCTGGACGGACGTCCCATGTACGTCTCCGCCGAGGCCCGGGACGCCGACATCGAGCGGGACGCCCCGCGTGCGCTCGACGCCCAGCTCGACGACCTGCGCGCGAGCCATGCCGGATTCCGGGCCCGGGCGGCCGAGCCCGCGGACTGGACGCGCTCGGTGGAGCTGCGCAACGGGGTCACCGACATCGCCTCCCGGGTGCCTTTCCGCCGCTGGGCCGAGGTCGAGCTGCACCATGTCGATCTCGGGATCGGCTACGAGCTGGAGGACCTCCCGGCGGAGTTCAGCGAACGGGAGATCGAGTTCCTGGCGGACCGCTTCAGCGGGCACGGGGAGGTCCCGCCGACCGGTCTGCGCGGCGACGGCGGCCAGGTCTGGACGACGGGCGGCGGCGCGCCCGGAGGCCCGATCGCCGTCGAGGGATCCACCGCCGATCTGCTGGGCTGGCTCGCCGGCCGCCGCGACGGCTCGGCCCTGCTGGTGAAGGGCGGCACCCTGCCCGCGCTGCCGCCGCTATAGGCTGACCGCCATGACGTACAGCGGAGCGGTGACGGTCGGCGGACCGGCGGACGTGCACGAGCTCAAGGACCTGATGATCACCAAGATCGCGGTCGGGCCGATGGACAACAACGCCTATCTGCTGCGCTGCCGCGCCACCGACGAGCAGCTGCTGATCGACGCGGCCAACGACGCGGAGACGCTCCTCGGCACGATCGGTGACGACGGCATCGCGTCCGTCGTCACCACGCACCAGCACGGCGACCACTGGCAGGCACTGGCCGAGGTCGTCGCCGCGACCGGCGCGCGGACGTACGCGGGCCGCGAGGACGCGTCCGGCATCCCGGTCACCACCGACGTCCTCGTCGGCGACGGCGACGTGATCCGGGTCGGCCGCGTCGAGCTGACCGCCCGCCACCTGGTCGGCCACACCCCGGGCTCCATCGCCCTGGTCTACGACGACCCGCACGGCCATCCGCACGTCTTCACCGGGGACTGCCTCTTCCCCGGCGGCGTCGGCAACACGCGCAAGGACCCGAAGGCCTTCGCGAGCCTGATCCACGACGTCGAGACGAAGATCTTCGACGTGCTGCCGGACGAGACCTGGGTGTACCCGGGGCACGGCAACGACACCACGCTGGGCACGGAACGCCCGCACCTGCCGGAGTGGCACGCGCGCGGGTGGTGAGTGCCGGGGGCGCCCGAGGCTGGAGTAGGGCGCGCCGGTGGTGAGAGCGGGGCGCGCAGGCTCATCGCGCGCCCCGTGTGAACAGTTCGCACGCGTCGGCGCCCGGCGCACGCTCCCCGCGTGCGCTCTGGCGCAGTCAACTGGTGGCAGCCCCGCACAGGATGACGGCTCCTGCGCGGTACGGGCCGCCGGTCAGCATTCCCCGCCCTCGGCCGGCGGCCCCGGCGCATCCACTCCCCCACGCGCGGCGTTCACAAGACCGCAACACCCGTTCCCAGTATGCGGACAAATACCCGCTTGACGTGGACAAACGCGGAGTTCACTGTCACTCTCCCGCCATGCACCCTGCCCCGCGCGCACTGCGCAGCGCTGTCGCCGCCGCCACCATAGCCCTGCTCGCCACTGCCGTCGGCTGCGCTCCGCAACCGGACGACAAGGCGTCCGGTGGGTCCTCCTCGTCGGCCGGAACCACCTGCGCCAAGGGCAAGTTGGCCACCCAGACCTCCGGCAGCCTGACCATCGCGACGGACGAACCGGCCTACGAGCCGTGGTTCAAGGACGACAAGCCGGCCAACGGCGAGGGCTTCGAGTCGGCGGTCGCGTACGCCGTGGCGAAGCAGCTGGGGTACGACAAGAACGCGGTCGTCTGGCAGAGCGTTCCGTTCAACAAGGCGTTCGCCCCCGGTGTGAAGACCTTCGACTTCGACATCAACCAGGTGTCCATCAGCGCCGAGCGCAAGAAGGCCGTGGACTTCTCGTCGGGCTACTACGACGTGCGCCAGGCGGTCGTCGCGCTCAAGGGCGGCAAGGCCGCGAAGGCGACGGGCATCGCAGGTCTCAAGGGGCTCAAGCTGGGCGCCCAGGTCGGCACGACCAGCCTCAACTACATCAGCGACGTGGTGAAGCCGTCGCAGGAGGCGGCCGTGTTCTCCAAGAACGACCAGGCCGTGTCGGCGCTCAAGAACGGCCAGGTGGACGCGATCGTCGTCGACCTGCCGACCGCCTTCTACATCACCGCCGCCCAGGTGACGAACGCCGAGATCGTCGGCCAGTTCGAGAACCAGGGCGACACGCCCGAGCAGTTCGGCCTCGTCCTGGACAAGGGCAGCGGCCTCACGTCCTGCGTGTCGTCGGCCGTGGACGCCCTGCGCAAGGACGGCACCCTGGCCAAGCTGGAGAAGCAGTGGCTGTCGGACGCCGTCGACGCCCCGGTGCTCAAGTGACGGTCACCAAGGACGAGTCCGGCCGGGAGGGTGCGGACGACAAGGGCGACATGTCGACCGGTGCCCCCGCGGGCGCCGACGGGTACACCCCCTCCGAGCGGCGGCTGGAGCGGGAGCGCTACCGGCGCACCCGTGCCCGCCGCGCGACCGCGATCGCCGCGCTGTCGACCCTGGTCACGGCCCTCGTCCTGTACCTGGTCGTGGTCAGCGCGCCGGGCTGGGAGCGCACCAAGGAGACCTTCTTCGACGGCCAGTACGCGCGCGAGGCGTTCCCCAAGGTCCTCGAAGGCCTGTGGCTCAACGTCCGGCTGCTGCTGATCTGCGGTGTGCTGGTGCTCGTCCTGGGCATGCTGATCGCCATCGCCCGCACGCTGCCGGGGCCCGTCTTCTTCCCGCTGCGGGCGCTGGCGGCGGCGTACACGGACTTCTTCCGCGGTCTGCCGCTGCTCATCAACCTGATGATCGTGGTCTTCGGGGTTCCCGCGCTGCGCCTCCAGGGCGTGACCGTCGATCCCGTGCTGCTGGGCGGTACGGCGCTGACGCTGACGTACTCGGCGTACGTCGCCGAGGTGTTCCGTGCGGGCATCGAGTCCGTGCACCCCTCGCAGCGTGCCGCGGCCCGCTCGCTGGGGCTGACCAACCGGCAGGCGCTGCGGTACGTGGTGCTCCCCCAGGCCGTGCGCCGCCAGGTGCCGCCACTGCTGAACGACCTGGTGTCGCTGCAGAAGGACACCGGACTCGTCTCGATCGGCGGCGCCATCGACGCCGTGCGGGCGGCCGACATCATCGCCCAGCGCAGCCTCAACTACACGCCGTACATCGTCGCCGGGCTGGTCTTCGTGGCCCTGACCATCCCAATGACCCGCTTCACGGACTGGGTGACGGCCCGGATGGACCGGCAGCGGGCCCAGGGAGGATCCATATGAGCGACGCGCCTGTCCTGCGCATGGAGTCGGTTCGCAAGACGTTCGGGGATGCGGTCGTGCTGCGGGACGTGGACCTGGAGGTCGCCCCGCACACGGTGACGGCGCTGATCGGCGCCTCCGGTTCCGGCAAGTCGACGCTGCTGCGCTGCGCCAACCTCCTGGAGGAGATCGACGACGGCGCGATCTGGCTGGACGACGAGGAGATCACCGACCCGCGCGCCGACCAGGACGCGGTGCGCCGCCGGATCGGCGTCGTCTTCCAGGCGTACAACCTCTTTCCGCACATGACCGTGCTGGACAACGTCACCCTGGCGCCGCGGCGGGTGCACGGCGTCTCCCGCGCGGAGGCCGAGGAGCGGGCCGGGGAGCTCCTTGAGCGCCTCGGACTGGGCGGCAAGGCGGGCGCCTACCCCGACCGGCTGAGCGGCGGCCAGCAACAGCGGGTGGCGATCGTGCGCGCCCTGGCCGTGCGGCCCCGGCTGCTGCTGCTCGACGAGATCACCGCGGCCCTCGATCCGGAGCTGGTGGGCGAGGTGCTCGCCGTGGTCCGTGACCTGAAGGGCGAGGGCATGACGATGGTGCTGGCGACGCACGAGATGGGCTTCGCCCGGGACGTCGCCGACCAGGTCTGCTTCCTCGACGGCGGCGTCGTACTCGAACGCGGCACCGCCGAGCAGGTGTTCGGCGATCCGCAGCAGGAGCGCACTCAGCGGTTCCTGCGGCGGATCGTGGAGGCCGGTCGGCTCTGAGGCGCTACGCGTCCGCGGTCGCGGCGCCGACCAGCGCCGCCACCCGCTCCACGCCGAACACATAGCCCTGCACACCGCATCCGGCGATCACTCCGTCGGCGCGCAGGGAGACGTAGGAGTGGTGCCGGAACGACTCGCGCTTGTGGATGTTGGAGATGTGGACCTCCAGCACCGGCATGCCGTCGCAGGTGTTGAGGGCGTCCAGGATGGCGACCGAGGTGTGCGAGTAGGCGCCCGGATTGATGACGATCCCGCAGTGGCCGAGGCGGGCCTCGTGGATCCAGTCGACCAGTTCGCCCTCGTGGTTGGACTGCCGGAAGTCCACGGTGCCGCCGTGCGCGGCCGCCGCCTTGGCGCACAGGGCCTCGACGTCGGCGAGCGTGTCGGAGCCGTAGATCTCGGGCTGGCGCTGGCCGAGCAGGTTCAGGTTGGGCCCGTTGAGGATCATGATCGGGGCGTTGGCCAGGGTGCGGGGCACGATTCCTCCGGTCCGTGGGAGATCCGCGGAGATCCGCGAAAGGCGAACGGCCCGGGAACGGCCGCTGCCCGGTCCGGTCTATCACGGTGCGCGGCGGCTCCTGCGCGGGGTATCTCACCACCGCGCGCCCCCGTAACCCGCGATCACCCTGGGTAGTTGACGGAGCATGCATGATGCACGCACCGTAAGGGCCCCCTCGATGCTGCGGCTGGCGGCCGCCTCGCTCACCGGGACCGCGATCGAGTTCTACGACTTCTTCGTCTACGGGACGGCCGCGGCGCTCGTCCTGGGGCCGCTGTTCTTCCCGACGTTCTCACCGCTCGCGGGGACGCTGGCGGCGTTCGGGACGTTCGGCGTGGGGTTCGTGGCCCGGCCGCTGGGCTCGGTGCTGTTCGGGCACATCGGGGACCGGCGCGGCCGGCGTCCGGTGCTGGTCGCGTCGCTGCTGTTGACGGGCGCGTCGACGGTCTCGGTCGGGTTCGTGCCGTCGTACGACAGCATCGGCATGGCCGCTCCCGTACTGCTGCTGGTGCTGCGCTTTCTGCAGGGGCTGGGGCTCGGCGGGGAATGGGGCGGGGCGGTGCTGCTGACCGCGGAGCACGCGCCCGCGGGACGGCGCGCCCTGTGGTCGAGCTTTCCGCAGATCGGTCCGGCCATCGGCTTCCTCCTCGCCAACGGCGTGATCCTGGCCCTGTCGGCGTCCCTCACGGACGCCCAGTTCGCGCAGTGGGGTTGGCGGGTGCCGTTCTGGGCGGCCGGGGCGCTGGCGCTGGGCGGGCTGTGGCTGCGTTCGTCGCTCCCCGAGAGTCCGCAGTTCCTGGAGATCGAGGAGCCGGCGCGCATGCCGTTCGCGGAGGTCGTACGGCAGCACTGGCGGCTGGTGCTGCTGACGGCGGGGGCGCTCGCGGTCGGGTACGCGGTGTTCTACGCGGTGACGACCTGGTCGCTGGCGTACGGGACGGAGCGGCTCGGGGTGAGCCGTACCGTCATGCTGACGTGCGTCATGGCCGCCGTCGTGGTGAAGGGGGCGCTCACTCCGGTGATGGCCCTGCTGGGCGACCGCTACGGGCGGCGGGCGCTGTGCCTGGTGGGGTGCACGGCCTCGGCGCTGTGGATGTTCCCGATGGTCGCGCTGCTCGCGACCGGACAACCGCTGCTGATGTTCCTCGGGTTCACCGGTTCCCTGATCGCGTTCATCACCATGTTCGCCGTGGTCGCCGCCTATCTGCCGGAGCTGTACGAGCCCCGCCTGCGCTGCACCGGCGCCGCTGTGGGCTACAACCTGGGCGGGGTCCTCGGGGGCGCGCTGACGCCGATCGTGGCGACGGCGCTGGCGGAGCACAGCGGGCGCGTGCCGTGGGCCGTGGGGGCGTATCTCACGGCGATCGCGCTGCTGAGCCTGGGGTGCTTCGCGCTGCTGCCGGAGACGCGTCCGGTGCCGATGCCGGTGGCGGAGGTCGAGCCGGTCGCCGGGTGAGGCCGCGCCGGACCCGCTACGGGTTGATCGCCAGCTCCAGGTAGGCGGCGAACAGCACCAGGTGGACGCCGCCCTGCAGCGGTGTGGCCCGGCCCGGCACCACGGTCAGGGAGCTGACCACCACGGTCAGCGCGAGCAGCAGCATGTGGGTGGCGCCGAGGCCGAGGACCAGAGGCCCGGAGAGCCAGACGGAGGCGAGGGCCACGGCGGGGATGGTCAGGCCGATGCTGGCCATGGCCGAACCGAGGGCCAGGTTGAGACTGGTCTGGACGCGGTCGCGACGGGCCGAGCGCAGGGCGGCGATGGTCTCGGGAAGCAGGACCAGCAGGGCGATGACCACGCCGACCACGGCCTGGTGCAGGCCGGCCGCCGCCACGCCCGACTCGATCGTCGGCGACACGCCCTTGGCCAGTCCGACGACCCCGACGAGCGCGAGGCCGAGCAGGCCGAGGCTGATCCAGGCGGCACGCGCGGACGGGGCCGCGGCGTGGTCGTCGGCGGTGATCACCTCGCCCTGCCGGGTGATCGGCAGGAAGTAGTCGCGGTGCCGCACGGTCTGGGTGGCCACGAAGAGGCCGTACAGGATCAGTGACGACAGGGCCGCGAAGGTCAGCTGGACGCCGGAGAACTCCGGGCCCGGTCTGCTGGTGGTGAAGGTCGGCAGTACGAGGCTGAGCGTGGCCAGGGTGGCCACGGTCGCCAGCGCGGCGCCGGTGCCCTCGGGGTTGAAGACCGCGGTGCCGTGGCGCAGTGAGGCGACGAGGAGGCAGACGCCGACGATGCCGTTGCAGGTGATCATCACGGCCGCGAAGACGGTGTCCCGGGCCAGGGTGGCGCTCTTGTCGCCGCCGTCGACCATGAGGGTGACGATCAGGGCGACCTCGATGATCGTGACGGCGATGGCGAGGACGAGGGAGCCGAAGGGTTCGCCGACCCGGTGGGCCACGACCTCGGCGTGATGGACCGCGGCGAGGACCGATCCGGCGAGGACCACGGTCACCAAGGCGACGACGGCGCCGGGCAGACTGCGACCCCAGGTGAAGACGAGCAGGACGACCGCGAGCACCGGCACGAGGAACGTCCACTGGATGGTGAGCGACCTGAGCCGAGTGATCATGCAGCGATGGTGGCAGAGGCGTACGGGCTTCGCATTCCGGTCCTTTCGGGCTCCGGGGGCCTGCCGCCGGAGCGGCACGGCCCCCGGGGTGTACGGGTGCGGCTGGTGGAGCGATTACGTGAAGTCGGTCTGGTCCACGACGTCACAGTCGGTGAAGGACGGCGGCCGGGTGCACAGGGCGGCCATCTGCTCGGCGAACTTGCCTGTCTCCGGGTCGCTGCTGTTCTGCATGGCCTCCTCATAGGAGTTGAACTCGATCACGCCGAGGTAGTGGCCGGGCCGGCTGCGGTCCCTGAGGATCAGGCGGCGCGTGGGGCTGTTCTCTCGGCCGGCGGGCCGGCTGCCCATCTCGTCGGCGAGGGCCTTCAGCTCGTCGATGCGGTCGGTCTCGAAGTCGATGATCTGGACGAATGTCACGGTTGCCTCCACCGGGCGGCGGCGTCCCCGGACCGGGGACGTTCCGCCACCCAACGAAGCATCCGGAGCGGTGGGTCGGCAATGCGCTTCGCACCGCTGCGCGGGGTGGTTGTTCCTACGTCCGACGTGGTCAGACGTCGATGCTGTCCTTCGGAGCGCCTTCGCTCGGACTCTGCGCCGCCTCGGCCGCCGCCTGCTTCCTGGAGGCCCGCAGGCTGGTGATCGTGGTGACGATCAGGACCGCGCAGATCACGCCGAGGGAGACCGGGATGCTGATCTCCGGGACATGGACGCCGGACTCGTGCAGCGCGTGCAGCACCAGCTTGACGCCGATGAAGCCGAGGATGATCGACAGACCGTAGGAGAGGTGGACCAGCTTCTTCAGCAGTCCGCCGATGAGGAAGTACAGCTGCCGCAGACCCATCAGCGCGAAGGCGTTGGCCGTGAAGACGATGTACGGGTCCTGCGTCAGACCGAAGATCGCGGGGATGGAGTCCAGCGCGAACAGGACGTCGGTCGTGCCGATCGCGAGCATCACGACCAGCATCGGGGTCATGACCCGCTTGCCGTTCTGCTGGATCCACAGCTTGGTGCCGTGGTAGCGGTCGGCCACGCCGAACCTGCGCTCGGCGGCCTTGAGCAGCTTGTTCTCCTCGAACTCCTCTTCCTCCTGGTCGGCCCGGGCCTCCTGGATCAGCTTCCAGGCGGTCCAGATCAGGAAGGCGCCGAAGAGGTAGAAGACCCACGAGAAGTTGGCGAGGATCGCGGCGCCCGCGGCGATGAAGACGGCCCGCAGCACCAGGGCTATGAGGACACCGACGAGCAGCACCCGCTGCTGGTACTGCGAGGGCACCGCGAACTTCGCCATGATCAGGACGAAGACGAAGAGGTTGTCGACGCTCAGCGACTTCTCGGTGATGAAGCCCGCGAAGAACTCGCCGGCGGGCTGGCCGCCGCCGAAGACGAGCAGGCCGAGGCCGAAGAGTCCGGCCAGGGCGATCCAGACGACGGTCCAGATTCCGGCTTCCTTGACGGACACGTCGTGCGGTTTGCGGCCGATGAAGAAGTCGACCCCGATCAGGGCGGCCAGCCCCAGGATGGTGAGGACCCATAGGGTCGCGGATACATCCACTGTTGCCTCCGGTTAGTGAACGGCAAAGATTCGGCGTTGCGCTACCGGAGGTCTCTTCCACCCGGGACGGGCCGACGCCCCGGGATCCGACCGGATCCGTATTGACGGGTACGCCGCAGCAGACAGGGAGTACTCCCCTCCGTACGGAAAACACTACCCCAATCACCAAGGAAAGGTAAAGTGTTTGGCAAAAGAAAGACCAAGTTAGCTGGTCAGGGGCACTTTACATACGCTTGGTGCGAGCCGTCGCGACCTGGGTGAGCACCTGCTGGAGCACCTGGCTGCCGGGCGGCACGAGGCAGGGCTCGTACGTCCAGGCGTGCCCCACCCACGGATCGGCCAGGTGATCGTCCGGTACCGGCGTGAGTCGCATCAGTGAACGCCAGAGCGGATCGAGCAACGGGCCGTAGGCGGCGGCGTCCTCGCGATCGGCGACCAGCAGGAGATGAACGCCGACGTCAGGGCCCTCGTCCGCGAGATAGCGCAGCTGGGTGACGGCCCGGTCGTCGAAGCCGTGCGGGAAGTCGTTCACGATCAGCAGCTGCCGCGAGGTGTCCAGGCCGGGCGGCAGCGCGTCGGGCGCACCGCCGCGTACCGCCATCTGTACCAGGTCGACGCGCTCCGTGAGCCGCCCCAGCACACCCGCCACACCGGCGGCACCGGTCGCGGGCGGCGCGTCCAGCACGCCGGCCCCCGTCAGCGGTGCGAACGCGGACGCGCCGGCCCCCGCCGGATCGACGACCTGCACGCCGAACTCCCCCGCCGGATGGACGGCGAGCAACCGGGCGGCGAGCGCCACCGCCGTCTGCAGGGCGAGGTGCCGCAGCTCGCCCGTCTCCTCGAACGGGGACGCGTCGGGCACGCCGCTGTCGATCCACAGGCCCCGCTCAAGGGGCAGCCGGACCAGCATCGGGATGCGCAGCGGGGCGCTCTCCGGGAGGTGGAGGTCGCCCAGCCGGATGGCCATCGGCGACTCCGTGGGCACCCGGTAGCCGTGCCAGACCGGGTTGTCCCAGCGGGCGTACGCGGGTGGCAGCGCGGGCTCGACGACCTCGGACTCGGCGGTGAGCTGGGCGAGGTCCCGGTCGAGCGCCGCTCGCGCCTGGTCGACCAGTTGGGCCTGCCGGGCCTGGGCCGCCTCGCGTGCGGCGTCTCCCACCGAGCCGAGGCGGCTGCGCGGGTCGGAGAGGACCTGGTCGAGCTCCTTCTCCATGCGCGACTCAGCGAAGTCGACAGCGCTGCGACAGGCGGCGGCGGAGCGGGCCAGGTCCTCGAACATGCCCCAGACCTGGTTGTAGAGCCGCTCGTCCATGGACCAGCCAGCGGCGTCACCCGCCACGGGCGGCACGGGTCCGTCCGGCGGGGCCGCGGCAGCCGCCGCGGCCCCGGGGGCCGGCGGCCGGGACGCCTGGCGGCGCTTCGGATGCGTGTAGTCGACGGGGCCGCCGGTGGACGTCGCGTCCGCCGGGACGCCCGGCCCGCCGGAAGCCGAGGGCCCGGCACCGCCACCGGGCGTCGGCGCCGTCTCGCCGGGTCCGTCGGAGAGGGCGGGCCGGACGGTGCTGTCACCGTCGCCCGGCGCCTGGACGTCGTACGGAGACCCGGCCGCCGGGGTGGTGCCCGGCAGGTCGGGGCCGGTGACGGGGGCGGCCGTACGCCGGGAGCGGTCGGTGTCCCTGGTGCGGACCGGGACCGAGCGGGCCAGGCCGCGCGCCACCGCTTCCTCGATCCCGCGGGCGAGTTCGGCGGCCCGGGGCAGGCCCTGATCGGTGAGAAGCCCCGTCAGGCCCTCCGCGTAGCCCTGGCCCACCGCGCGGATCTTCCAGGCGCCCTGGCGGCGGTAGAGCTCCAGGGCGACGACCGCCGACTCGGCGTCCAGGCCGGTGAGGGTGTAGCCGGCGACCTCGGTGCCGTCGAGTCCGGTGACCGCGGCGCGCGGTGCGGCGAGGGCGCCGAAGCGGGGCGGGCCGCCGGGCGCGGCGGGCAGCGCGATCAGGACGCTGATGCGGTGCACGGTCTCGGGCATGGCATCGAGGTCGACGGCGAGCCGGTGTTCGGCGGCCGCCTGCCGGGAGACCTCGATCCCGGGCAGCGTGGGCGCGCCGGGATGGGCCACCGCGTCGGTGCCCCGGACCCTGCCGCTCTCGTCGGCGAGGGTGGCCCCGGCCACGACCGGTGCGTCGGCCGAGATCCGGATCTCGATCCGGTTCCGTGAGAGCGGATGGTTCTGCCCGCGCACCAGCTCGGCCGCCATTGCCCACGTCCCCCTGTATGTCGTGTCCTCGTGTGCCGTCGCGGAACGCTCCGCCGGAAGTGCCGCATCCGGTCGTCCGGGCTGTCGTCCGGAGTCCGCGGCGCCGCGGCGGCCGGCCGCCTAGAGGATCGGCAGGATCGCCGGCACCAGGTCCTGGAAGGTCCGGCCCTTGGCAGGGACGCCCAGGGCCGTCATCGTCCAGCCGGATCCCGACCGGTGCACCTTCGCCATGATCTGGGCGGTGTACTCGCCGCCGCCGTCGAGCGTGTAGCGGGCGAGCTCCTGACCGGTGCTCTCGTCGACCAGCCGGCAGAAGGCGTTCTGCACTTCCTGGAAGGTCTGGCCGGTGAAGGAGTTGACGGTGAAGATGATCTGGTCGACGTGGACCGGCACGCGCGCGAGGTCGACGAGGATGGACTCGTCGTCGCCGCCCTGACCCGCGCCGCCGACGAGGTTGTCGCCCGTGTGGCGGACCGAGCCGTCGTCGCTGACCAGGTGCCGGAAGAACACGACGTCGACGGGCTGCTTGTCGGCGAACAGCACCGCCGAGGCGTCCAGGTCGATCTCACGGGTGCGCGAGCCGAACAGCCCGCGCCGCGGCGCCGCCTTCCAACCAAGACCCATACGGACCGCACTCAGGGAGCCGCCGTCCTTCTTCTCCAGGCTGATGGCCTGACCCTTGGTCATGTTGACGGTCACGGCTGCTTCCCCTCGTCGATGTCGCCGGTGGCCGCGAAGTGCGCGGTTGCCCGAAACCCTATGCAGCGCCACTGACAGTGCCGAACCCCGGCCCGCGCTTTGTGTCGGTCTTGCAACACTTCGCGCCGTTGCCGGGATTCGGCCGCGGCCCAGGGGTCAGGCCAGGCCCGCCTCCCTCATCTGGCGCAGTTCCTTCTTCATCTCGGAGACCTCGTCGCGCAGCCGGGCCGCGATCTCGAACTGCAGATCCGCGGCGGCGGCACGCATGCGCTCCGTCATCTCCTCGATCTGCTCGGCGAGTTCGGCGGCCGGGCGGTCGGTGGGCACCGTCTCCCCGGCCTTGCCCTTCGCGGCCTTGCCGGCCTTCGCGCCCTTGGCCGCCTTGTCGCCCAGGGAGGGCACGGGAGCCTTGGCCCCCTTGCCTTCCTTCAGCTTGCGATAACCCGAGCCGAGCAGCTGTTCGGTGTCGACCTCTTCGCGGGCGATCTGCGCGACGATGTCGTTGATCTTCTTCCGGAGCGGCTGCGGGTCGATGCCGTTGGCCTTGTTGTAGGCGACCTGCTTCTCCCGGCGCCGGTTGGTCTCGTCGATGGCCTTCTCCATCGCCGGGGTGATCTTGTCGGCGTACATGTGGACCTCGCCGGAGACATTGCGCGCCGCACGGCCGATGGTCTGGATCAGCGAGGTGCCCGAGCGCAGGAAGCCCTCCTTGTCGGCGTCGAGGATCGCCACCAGGGACACCTCGGGCAGGTCGAGGCCCTCCCTGAGGAGGTTGATGCCGACCAGGACGTCGTACTCGCCGGAGCGCAGCTCGCGCAGCAGCTCGACGCGGCGCAGGGTGTCGACGTCGCTGTGCAGGTAGCGCACCTGGATGCCGAGCTCCAGGAAGTAGTCGGTGAGGTCCTCGGCCATCTTCTTGGTGAGGGTGGTGACCAGGACCCGCTCGTCCTTCTCGGTGCGCTTGCGGATCTCGTGCACCAGGTCGTCGATCTGGCCCTCGGTGGGCTTGACGACGACCTCGGGGTCGACGAGGCCGGTGGGGCGGATGATCTGCTCGACGACGCCGTCCCCGCGGGAGAGCTCGTAGGCTCCGGGGGTCGCCGACAGGTACACGGCCTGGCCGATCCGCTCCTGGAACTCCTCCCACTTCAGGGGGCGGTTGTCCAGGGCGGAGGGCAGGCGGAAGCCGTGGTCCACGAGGGTGCGCTTGCGGGAGGCGTCGCCCTCGTACATGGCGCCGATCTGCGGCACGGTGACATGCGACTCGTCGATGACGAGGAGGAAGTCGTCCGGGAAGTAGTCGAGCAGGGTGTTCGGCGGGGAGCCGGGCAGGCGGCCGTCGAAGTGCATCGAGTAGTTCTCCACGCCGGAGCAGGAGCCGATCTGGCGGAGCATCTCGATGTCGTACGTGGTGCGCATCCGCAGCCGCTGGGCCTCCAGGAGCTTGCCCTGCTTCTCCAGCTCGGCCAGGCGCCCGCCCAGCTCCTTCTCGATGTCGTTGACGGCCCGCTCCATGCGCTCGGGGCCCGCGACGTAGTGGGAGGCCGGGAAGACGTACAGCTGCCGGTCGTCGCTGATGATCTCGCCGGTGAGCGGGTGCAGGGTGGACAGCGCCTCGATCTCGTCGCCGAACATCTCGATGCGGACGGCGAGCTCCTCGTAGACCGGGAAGATCTCGATGGTGTCGCCGCGGACGCGGAAGGTGCCGCGGGTGAACGCGAGGTCGTTGCGCGTGTACTGGATGTCCACGAAGCGGCGCAGCAGGTCGTCGCGGTCGATCTCGTCGCCGACCCGCAGCGGGACCATGCGGTCGACGTACTCCTGCGGGGTACCGAGGCCGTAGATGCAGGAGACCGAGGCGACCACGATCACGTCGCGGCGGGTGAGCAGCGAGTTGGTGGCGGAGTGGCGCAGCCGCTCGACCTCCTCGTTGATCGAGGAGTCCTTCTCGATGTAGGTGTCCGACTGCGGGACGTACGCCTCGGGCTGGTAGTAGTCGTAGTACGAGACGAAGTATTCGACCGCGTTGTTCGGAAGAAGCTCGCGGAACTCGTTGGCCAGCTGGGCGGCCAGCGTCTTGTTCGGCGCCATCACCAGGGTGGGGCGCTGGAGCTTCTCGATCATCCACGCGGTGGTGGCGGACTTGCCGGTGCCGGTCGCGCCGAGGAGGACGACGTCCTTCTCGCCGGCCTCGATGCGCCTGGCCAGGTCGGCGATGGCCGCCGGCTGGTCGCCGCTGGGCTGGTACGGGCTGACGACCTCGAAGGGCGCCACCGTGCGTTCGATGTGGGAAACGGGCCGCATGGGATCCACCGTACGACCCCGCACTGACAACCGGTTCTGATCAGCGGTTCTGCGGTGTGCGCGCGCTGTGGTGGCTCTGCTGGCGGCCGACGCGGACCTGCAGGCGGCGGCCCGGATGGTGGGTGACCTCGTCGGCCGGGACACCCGGCTTGTGCTCCACGCGGAGCCGGTCGGGCTTGCCCGTGACCATCAGCGGGTCGAAGATCACGACGACGGCGGCCAGGCAGAGGAAGGCCAGCGGGCCGATCAGCATGGGGGCGAGCAGGGAGGCGGGCGAGTCGCCCGGCGAGGTGACGCCGGCGCTGTGCAGGTGGACGGTGAGGGCGGCCATGCCGGTGTAGTGCATGCCGCTCACGGCGAGCCCCATGACGAGGCTCGCGCCGACGCTCCACAGGAAACCGCGGACCTGGCCGGCCGCCCACAGGGCCGAGGTGGCGGCGACGACCCCTATCACGACCGACGCGGCCACCGTGAGCGTGTTGTACTCCAGAGTCCCGTTGAGGCGCAGCCCGGCCATGCCCAGGTAGTGCATCGAGGCGATGCCGAGGCCGGTGATCGTGCCGCCCGTGAAGAGCGCGGTTCCGGTGGCGCCCCGGTAGCCGACTATGAAGATCCCGACGCCCACCATGACGATGGCGAGGCCGAGGCTCGCGTAGGTGAGGGGCTTGTCGTAGTGGATCGGCGTCTCCTTGACGCTGAACCCCATCATGGCGACGAAGTGCATGGTCCATATGCCGGAGCCGATCGCAGCCGAGCCCAGGGCGAGCCAGGCGGGCCGCCAGGAGTGGGCCACCAGCATCGCCCGGGTCGTGCAGCGCAGCCCGAGGGCGCCACCGAGGCAGGCCATCAGATAGGCCACCAGCGGGGTGACGACCCCGTAGCTGAATCCGTCGACCGTGCCCTGCATGCGCGGCTGCCCTTCACCCTTTGCGTCCCGGAATATGTGCAATGCGCCCCCGTCCCAGGACCGCCCGAGCGGTCAGGGTTGACGCAGAGAGTATGACCCGCACCGGAATGGTCGAACGATTTTCCGGCAAAGAAACACGCCCTTGCCTCAGTTGTGCGGCAACGGTGAGCGGGCTTGGGTCAATCCATTCAATCTGTGGCCGTCCCACCCCGAGCCGCTGTTCACTCCCTGCTGTCACTCTTGTGCTGTCCGTATTCTCTCGACGTGAGGAGTGCGCATGCACGCGCGCGCAGTCGCCGCCACGGCCACCGCGCTGCTGGGAACGGCCGCCCTGCTGAGCCCCGTCCCCGCCGCCCGGGCCGGTGACACCGCCGAGCCCACGGTGCTCGCGCACCGGGGTGCCTCCGCCTACGCCCCCGAGAACACCCTGGCCGCCATCGACAAGGCGGCCTCGCTGGGCTTCACCTGGGTCGAGAACGACGTCCAGCGCACCAAGGACGGCCGGCTCGTCGTCATCCATGACGACAGCCTTGCGCGCACCACCGACGTCGAACAGGTCTTTCCCGGCCGGGCCCCGTGGAAGGTGAAGGACTTCACCGCGGCCGAGATCGCACGGCTGGACGCCGGCGGCTGGTTCTCGCCGTCGTACCGGGGCACGCGTGTACCGACGCTGGCGCAGTACATGCGCCGGATCGGGCACAACCACGAGAAGCTGCTCCTGGAGATCAAGAACCCTGAGCTGTACCCCGGCATCGAGCGGCAGACCCTCGAACTGCTCGGTGACGAGGGCTGGCTGGACCGCCCGCACCTGGACCGGCTCGTCGTGCAGAGCTTCAGCGCGGACAGCCTGCGCATCGTGCACGGTCTCCGGCCCGCCCTGACGACCGGCTATCTCGGCACGCCGTCCACGGGGTCCCTGCAGCAGTACGCGGGCTTCGTGGACCTGATCAACCCCTCGGTGGACTCGATCTCCGCCGGCTATGTACGGAAGGTGCACTCGGTCGAGGGGCCGCACGGCGGATCGCTGCGCGTCTTCACCTGGACGGTGAACGACGCCGTCACCACCTGGAAAGCGGTCGGCTACGGCGTGGACGGGATCATCACCAACAAGCCGGACGTGGTGCGGGCCGCGCTGTGCGCGGGCTGACCCGGACCGCGGCGGGCATTGTCAGTGGCGGGCCGTACGGTGGGGCACATGGACGGTGAAGGGCAGTACGGGCAGCGGGTGGTGTGGGCCGTCGTGGCCACCGACATCGGTCCGCTGCTGCTCGCGGCGACCGGCAGCGGCCTGGTCAACGTGGTGTTCCACGCCACCGACGCGGTGCGGGAGCGGGCGGTGGAGCGGCTGGCGGCCCGGCTCGGCACCGAGCCCGTCGAGGATCCGACGGAGCCGGTGCTGGCCGAGGCGATATCCCAGCTGCGGGCGTACTTCGCGGGCCGGCGGCAGGACTTCGACCTGCCGCTGGACTGGTCGCTGATCTCCGGCTTCAACCGGCAGGTGCTGCGCGAACTGGCCGCCGGTGTCCCGTACGGCACGGTGGTCGGGTACGGCGACCTGGCGGGGCGGGTCGGGCAGCCCGGCGGGGCACAGGCGGTGGGCGCGGCGATGGGCGCCAATCCGCTGCCGGTCGTCGTGCCCTGTCACCGGGTGGTGGAGCGCGACGGCGGGATCGGCGGGTTCGGGGGCGGTCTGGAGACCAAGCGGAAGCTGCTCGCCCTGGAGGGCGTGCTGCCCGAGCCGCTGTTCTGAGCCGCACTCCCCGAACCCTGGCCGCGCGGCGCCCCGCCGGTCCGGTACGCCCCGCCGGTCCGGTACGCCCCGCCGGTGCGGTCAGCCGTAGTGCCGTGCCTCGACGACGTTGCCGTCGGGGTCCCTGAAGTAGAAGTTGCGCGGGGCCTTGCCGCGGGCGCCGAAGGAGTCGTGGCCGATGTCGGTCATGGGGACGGCGTGCTCGGCGAGGCGGGCGCGCAGGGCGTCGAAGGCGTCGGACGGCAGGGACAGACAGACGTGGTTCACGGGGTGGCCCGCGCTGTCGGCGGCGCCGGGAAGCGCGGGCATGCGCTCGGCGAGGGTGAAGGGCGCGAGGTCGATGATGGTCTCCTCGTTGACGCGTACGGAGGGGAAGGGCACCTCTCCCGCGGTGAACTCGGCGATCCGCAGCGGCTCCAGGCCGAGCATCCGCTCGTAGAAGCCGGCCGCGGCGGCCGGGTCGGCGACCCAGAGGACGACGTGGTCCAGACGTACCGGGTGATTCGTCATGCCGCCCAGGCTGGTGGCGTCCCCCACAGGCCGCAAGCGTTTATCCGGGTACGGCCCCCGCCAGAGATGAGGGAAGACCGACGGACAGGAGACAGTCGTGGTGCTGGTGGTGTCGGAAGAGGTCGGGGAGGCGCTCGGCGCGGGTCGCGCGGTGGTCGCCCTGGAGTCCACGATCATCGCGCACGGGCTGCCACGCCCGCGCAACCTCCAGGTGGCACTGGAGCTGGAGGACACGGTACGGCGCGCGGGAGCGGTGCCCGCGACCATCGCCGTGCTGGACGGGCGGCCCCATGTCGGGCTGGGCAAGGACCAGTTGGAGCGGATCGCCAACGAGGACGGGATCCGCAAGCTGGGCCACCGCGACCTGCCGCTCGCCGTGGCGGCGGGGGCGAGCGGGGCGACCACCGTGTCGGCGACGGCGCAGCTGGCTGCGCTGGCCGGCCTCCGGGTGTTCGCGACGGGCGGGCTCGGCGGGGTGCACCGGGAGTGGACGGCGACCCAGGACGAGTCCGCCGACCTGGGGCTGCTGGCACGCACCCGGATCACGGTGGTGTGCGCGGGCGTGAAGTCGATCCTGGACGTGCCGGCGACCCTGCAGCGCCTGGAGACCCTGGGCGTGGCCGTCGCCGGTTACGGCACGGACCGCTTCCCCGGCTTCTACCTGTCCGACTCGGGGCATCCGGTCGACTGGACGCTGGAAAGCCCGGACCAGGTCGCGGAGGTCATGCGGGCGCAGGACGCGCTGGACGCGGCGGACTCGGCGCTGATCGTCGCCAACCCCGTCCCGGAGGCGGAGCAGCTCGACCCCGCGCTGCACGCGCGCGTGCTCGCCGACGCGCTGCACGCGTGCGAGGCGGAAGGGATCGCCGGTCAGGCGGTGACGCCGTTCCTGCTCGACTATCTGGTCCGGCACACGGACGGCGCCTCGCTGGAGGCCAATCTGGCGGCCGTGCGCGGCAATGTCGGGCTGGCGGCGCGGATCGCCTCGGCGTGGGCCAGGGGGTGACGACCGAGCGGGCGGCGGCGCCGGGCGGGAGCGGGGCGCCCGGCGAGGGCGGGGCGCTGCTGGTCGTCGGGGACGTCGTCACCGACGTCGTCGCGCGGTACCGGGGGCCGCTGGCGGCCGGCACCGACACGGGCGCCGTGATCCGGACCCTGCCCGGCGGGGCGGGCGCCAACGTGGCGTGCTGGGCGGCGCACACGGGCTGTGCGGACGTACGGCTGCTCGGGCGGGTGGGCGCGGACGCGGCCCGGTGGCACGAGCGGGAGCTGGTCGCCGCCGGGGTGCGGCCCCGGCTCGTGGTGGACCCCGAGGCCGCGACGGGGACGGTGATCTGCCTGGTCGACAACGGTGCCTCGGCCGAGCGGACCTTCCTCACGGACAGCGGGGCGTCCCTGCGGCTGGAGCCCGCCGACTGGTCGGACGCGCTGCTCGACGGGGTGGCCCGGCTGCATCTCTCCGGCTACCTGCTGTTCTCCGAACCGAGCCGGGCGCTGGTGGCGACGGCCCTGGCGGCGGCACGCGCGCGTGGCGTACCGGTGAGCCTGGACCCGGCGTCGGCCGGGTTCCTGGTGGCGCTGGGCGTGGACCGCTTCCTGACGCTCGTCGAGGGGGTGGACGTCCTGCTGCCGAGCCGGGACGAGGCCTGTCTGCTGACGGGGCTGCCCGATCCGGCGGACGCCGCGGCCAAGCTGAGCCGCCAGGTGCCGCTGGTGGTGGCCAAGGCGGGGGCGGACGGCGCGCTGGTGGCCCGGTCGGGCGGCGTCCTCGCCCGCGTCCCGGCCGCACCGGCGACGCCCCGGGACACCACCGGCGCCGGTGACGCCTTCACCGGGGCGTTCCTCGCCGCGCTGGTCGCCGGCGCGGATGCCCGGGAGGCGGCGGTCCTGGGCTGCCGGGCGGGCGCGCGGGCGGTGGAGCGCGTGGGTGCGAGACCGCCTGCCCACGGCTGACCCGGGCACGCCGCCCCGCCCCGGGGCGACCGGTCTACGCCTTGCGGCCCCACGCCGAGATCATCGGGGCCGTGGCCAGGTCCATGCCGCCCGTCGCGACGTTGGCCAGGTGCTGGTCGATGTCCTCGTCGGTGGCGAGGCCTGCCCCGACGAGCCGGCCCCGGATCTGCCGGACGGTGGCGATCTCCAGGGCGGTGCAGGCGGGGGAGGCGACGGGGAAGCAGGCGTCGGCCTCCACGTCTTGCAGCCCG
Organism: Streptomyces sp. NPDC048291; assembly: GCF_043201715.1. Lineage (NCBI taxonomy): Bacteria > Bacillati > Actinomycetota > Actinomycetes > Kitasatosporales > Streptomycetaceae > Streptomyces > Streptomyces sp. NPDC048291. Next base: position 742,638 of record NZ_JBICZC010000001.1, on the reverse strand, counting down.
GCCTCGCGGAGCAGTCGCGGAAGCTTGCGGCCGTACGACAGGTCGGCGCCGCGTTCGGCGAGGAGCTTGCGGAAGCCCTGCCGCAGGCGGTTGGCGAGCTGCTGCTCGGGGCCGTACTCGTAGGGGCAGGTGAGGGGCTGGAGGGCGGGGTCGGCGTCCTCGATCAGCAGGCGTCCACCGGGGCGCAGGGCCTTGATCATGGAACGCAACGCCCGTTCCCGGTCCGGCACATGGACCAGGACGAGCCGGGCGTGCACCAGGTCGAAGCCCTCCCCCGGCGGCTCCTCGGCGCCGACGTCGTGGGTGCGGACCTCGACGGGCCCGTGGGCGGCCGCGGCGAGCAGCGAGGTGTCGATGTCGGTGGCGACGACGCGGCCGGTCGGCCCGACCTTCCCGGCCAGCCAGGACACCACGGAGGTGCCGCCGGCCCCGACCTCCCAGCAGCGCCCGCCCGGTCCGAGACCGCATGCCTCGAGGTGACGGAAGGTGGTCGGGTCGAAGAGGTCGGCGAAGGCGTCGAAACGCTGTCCGGCCTCGCTCTGGCGGTTGTCGAGGAGATATCCGTCGTCCTGTGTCATGCGGCGATGATTTCAGTCGCCCGGTGTGTCCGCCGCGGCGAGCGTGCTGTCGGCGGGCGCGGGGCACCCGGGTCGGGAACAGGGATCGGGAGTCCGGTTGTCCACAGGCGGGAACCAACCGGAACTCGCCGTTCCCACAGGCTTACCCGTGTCTCACACCGGGCTGGCAGACTTGCCGGGCAGGGCGGGAAGCGTTGCGCGAGTGGATCCATGCAAGGAGATCCGGAATGACGATGGCAGGGAATCTGCGGAAGGTCACAGGGCTGGGCAGGGCCGGCGGCCTGCGCAGGGTGGCGCGGCTGGCCCGGCGGCGGCCCCGTGTCGACCTGAACCATCACGCACGGTCCCCGCTGGGTTCCTCGGTGGTCAACTGCGTGACGTACGAGGACGGGGCGCGGGTTCCGGAGTGCAGCGATCTGTTCTCCGCGGTGGAACGGGTGCGCAAGAGGGGGGACGGGTTCGTCTGGCTGGGGCTGCACGAGCCGACGGACAGCGAGTTCGCGGGCATCGCCGAGTTGTTCGACCTGCACCCGCTGGCCGTGGAGGACGCGGTCGAGGCCCATCAGCGCCCGAAGGTGGAGCGGTACGGCGAGACGCTGTTCGCGGTGTTCAAGACGGTCTGCTACGTCGAGCACGAGAAGCTGACGGCGACCAGTGAGGTGGTCGACACCGGCGAGATCATGGTGTTCGTCGGCGAGGACTTCGTGATCACGGTACGGCACGGCCGGCACGGCTCGCTGGGGCCGCTGCGGGAGGAGTTGGAGGCCGCGCCGAGCCAGCTCGCCAAGGGGCCGGCGGCGGTGCTGCACGCCATCGCGGACCATGTGGTCGACGACTATCTGAGCGTCACGGACGCCGTGCAGGGCGACATCGACCAGGTCGAGGCGGCCGTCTTCGCGGAGAACGGCGCGCGCGCCGACCCGGAACGGATCTACCAGATGAAGCGTGAACTCCTGGAGCTGAAGCGCGCGGTGGTGCCGCTCGGCCGGCCGATGGAGGAGCTGACCACCCGGCCGATCCGGGTGATCTCACCGGAGATACAGGCCTACTTCAGGGATGTGTTCGACCACCTGATGCGGGCGAAGGAACAGATCGCGGCCTTCGACGAGTTGCTCAACTCCATCCTCCAGGCTCATCTGGCGCAGGTGACGGTCGCGCAGAACGAGGACATGCGGAAGATCACGGCCTGGGCAGCGGTGATCGCCGTGCCGACGATGGTGTGCGGTGTGTACGGCATGAACTTCGATCACATGCCGGAGCTGCACTGGCGGTTCGGCTATCCGCTCGTCATCGGCGTCATATCCGTGGCGTGCCTGGTGCTGTACCGCGGCTTCCGGCGCAACGGCTGGCTCTGAGCCGCCCGGCCGCGGGCGCTCAGCCGCTCCACGCCGGATGCCGCGGGTCGTCGGCGCGGATCAGGACGTCGGCCGTGCCGGCGGGGTCGGTCTCGGCGGTGTAGCGCTCGAAGGCGGGGAGGGTCCAGTGGTCGGCCTCGGGGGTACGGCGGCGCAGGGCTCCGGGAGTAAGGAGGAGGTGGACGGTCAGGTCGAACGGGAACCAGTGCCGCAGCAGGAGCGGTCCGTGCAGCAACAGGAGTCCGCCGGGCGGGAGTCGGACATAGGGGCTGCGGGTGGCGCGGTCGGTGGCCGGGTCCCACAGGTCGGGCAGGACGCGGCCGGTCCCGCCGGGATCGAGGGGGCCGAAGACCTCCCGCCACAGGGCGTTGGTGTCGAACCAGCCGCCGTAGTACGACTCCGCGTCTCGCCGGCCGTGCTCCAGCCGCAGCGAGGCGGGGCGCAGGAAGCCCTCGGTGCCCACGACGAGCGACGGCCGGCCTCTCACCCGCAGCGCCTCGCCGACGCGCTCCGCGAGGTCGCCGGGCCGGGCGGCCGGGGCGCCGTCGAAGGCGACGCGTGGCCAGGCGCTCCCATCGGCGGGCTTCAGTTCGGCCAGCCGCTCGGCGAGACGCTCGGCGAGCCGGTCCCAGGTGATCGCTTCGAGTCGCACAGGATCATGATGCCGGGTCGGCCGTTCGGGCACGCCGGGGGTGGTTCCGGGGCCGGGCACCGGGGGCGGCCGACGGGACAGGCCGCGAGCCGGGTGGGAGGACGCCGTCGCCCGGCCGGCAGGGAGGGTGCGAACGACGTGAGATCAGTCTCCGGGGAGGGGAAGTACCGCATATGACACGCCTCGCAACTCCCCCTCACCACGGTGGGCTTCTGGTCGTGCAGCCGCTGCGGCACAAGCGGTGTGCGGCATGCCTGCGGGGGCCGTTGTCGCTGCTGGTGGTGGAGGACGGGGTGCCGCGGTGCCTCACGTGCGCCGATCTCGGGCATCTGGTGTTCCTGCCCCGTGGCGACACGGCGCTGACCCGGCGGTCGCGCGAGGAGAGCACGCTGTCGGCGGTGGTGGTCCGGTTCAACCGGCGCAAGAGCCGGTACGAGCGGCAGGGCGTCCTGGTCGAGGAGGCCGCGCTGGCCCGGGCCGAGGTGCGGTGTCTGGCCGACGCCGAGGCGCGGCGGCGGCGCCGGGCGCGGGACGCGAAGCGGCGGGCGGCCGAGGACGTGCGGTTCACGGAGGCGTTCGCGGCGGAGATCCTGCGCCTGTTCCCGGGCTGCCCGGTGGGGCGGGCAACGGCGATCGCGGCGCACGCGTCGGTGCGGGACAGCGGGCGGGTCGGGCGGACCGCGGCCGGGCGGGCGCTGACGGCGGGGGCGGTGGTCTCGGCGGTGGTGGCGGGGGTACGGCACGTCGACACGCCGTACGACCAGCTGCTGATGAGCGGGGTGCCGCGGTACGAGGCGCGGCGGCGGATCGCGCGGACGGTGGAGGCGGTGCTGCGGGAGTGGGAGGCCGGGGTGGAGATCCGCCTGACCGGGTGACGGCGGGGCTGATTCTGGCCGGATGTGTATGTGGACGGACTTCACAGTCATGGGGAGGGGTGGGCCGTGGGCATGGATCTGAGAGGCCGAGGCGTCCAGGGGCGAGAGTGGGTGTGGTGGTCGTGATCGACGGGCCGTATTACGTGCTGGTCCTGCTGGGGGTGCTGGGGGCCGGACTGGCGGCGGGGGTGTTCTGCGGGTTCTCGACCTTCGTGATGCGCGGGCTGGCCTCGTTGCCGTCGGCGCAGGGGGTCGCCGCGATGAAGGCGATCAACCGGGCGGCCCTGACCCCGGCGTTCATGCTGGTGTTCGCGGGGTCGGCGGTGGTGTGCGCGATGATCGCGGTGGTGACGTTCGTGGTGTGGCCGGACGAGGGGAAGGTGGAGCTGCTGCTGGGCAGCGGGCTGTACCTGTTCGGTTCGTTCGGGCTGACCGCGATGGCGAACGTGCCCCGGAACGAGGCGCTGGCCAAGCTGGAGCCCGGCACCCCGGAGGCCGCCTCCTACTGGCCGGTGTACGTGCGCGAGTGGACGCTCTGGAACCACGCGCGCACGGTCGCGTCGGCCGCGGCGGCGGTCGTCTATGTACTGGCCCTGTCCTGAGGGGGACGTGGGAGCGGATCGGCCCTCGACCGGTTACCGGCTGGACCGGGCCCGGGTCCCGCCTGACAGCCGCCTGACGCCAACCTGGCTCCTGGCTGACTCCCGGCTGGCTCCCCGCTGAGGAAGCCTTGCCGGGAAGCGCTGTCAGCCACTCTGCGGGCGTGCCCGAGGGGACGTATCGTGGCCGAAAGGGTGCCGCCCGATGACGCACGGCCTGGGGTAATCGCACGCGAGGAAGACGACCATGGCCGATCCCAAGGGGTTCATGACCACGCCACGCGAGGAGTGGCCGCGGCGGCCCGTCGAGGAGCGGGTCCGGGACTGGGACGAGGTGTACGTCCCCGGCGCGCTGCTGCCGATCATCAGCAAGCAGGCGGACCGCTGCATGGACTGCGGGGTGCCGTTCTGCCACGACGCGTGTCCGCTGGGCAACCTGATCCCCGAGTGGAACGACCTGGTGTCGCGGGAGGACTGGCGGGCGGCGAGCGACCGGCTGCACGCAACGAACAACTTTCCCGAGTTCACGGGACGGTTGTGCCCGGCGCCGTGCGAGGCGGGGTGCGTGCTCGCGATCAACCAGCCCGCCGTCACGATCAAGAACGTCGAGTGCGCCATAGCGGACCACGCCTGGGCGGAGGGGTTCGCCTCGCCGAGGCCGCCGGAGCGGTTGTCGGGCCGGACCGTGGCGGTGATCGGGTCCGGGCCGACCGGGCTCGCGGCGGCGCAGCAGCTGACCCGGGCCGGGCACACGGTCGCCGTGTACGAGAAGGACGACCGGCTCGGCGGGCTGATGCGGTACGGCATCCCGGAGTTCAAGATGGAGAAGCGCCATCTGGAGCGACGGCTGGGGCAGATGCGGGCCGAGGGGACGAAGTTCCGTACGTCCGTGACGGTCGGGCGGGACCTGCGGGCGGCGGAGCTGCGGGCCCGGTACGACGCGGTGGTGATCGCGACCGGGGCGACGGCGTGGCGGGAACTTTCGGTGCCGGGCCGGGAGTTGGACGGAATACACCAGGCGATGGAGTATCTGCCGCTGGCCAACCGGGTGTGCGAGGGGGATCTGGCCGAGTCGCCGATGTCGGCGGCCGGCAAGCATGTGGTGATCGTGGGCGGGGGTGACACGGGGGCGGACTGTCTGGGGACGGCGCTGCGGGAGCGGGCCGCGTCGGTGACCCAGCTGGACATCTACGCGCAGCCGGGCGCGGAGCGGGACGAGGACGTCGAGCCGTGGCCGACGTACCCGAAGATCTACCGGCTGTCGGCGGCGCACGAGGAGGCGCGGGACCTGGAGACGGCGCCCTCGGCGGACGCGGACGCGCGGCTGTTCGCGGCGTCGACGCTTCGCTTCACGGGCGACGGAAGCGGGCACGTGCGGTCGCTGCATCTGGTGGAGGTGGACGCCGCGCGGCTGCCGGTGCCGGGGACCGGGCGGACGCTCCCGGCCGACATGGTGCTGCTCGCGCTCGGTTTCTCCGGGCCCGACCGGGAGGACGGGCTCATCGACCAGCTGGGGGTGGCGATGGAGCCGCGCGGCACCGTCTCCCGGGACGCGGGGTTCGCGACGAACGTCCCTGGCGTGTTCACCGCCGGGGACGCGGCTCGCGGGCAGTCGCTGATCGTGTGGGCGATCGCCGAGGGGCGGGCGGTGGCGGCGGCCGTCGACCACTATCTGACGGGGAGTTCGCGACTGCCGTCGCCGATAGCTCCGCACGACCGGCCGATGACGGTGTAGGGGTGCAGGCGCCGAGGAAGAAGGGGCGGGAGTAAAGAGCGAGGGGGCCGGAGCGGTGGTCCTCGGTGTGCGCGGCCGGGCGGACTTCGGTACGGCGGTACGGGCCGTGCTCGACTCGGCACGCCGGCCCGCCGGAACCCGACTGGTGGACGTGCCCCGGCGGATGTGGTCCTGGCTGTGAAGTCCGCGCTCCGGAGGACCTGTGGGCTCCCGGAACCTACGGCTTGCGCGCCACCGCCCCGTAGCCCGGGATCACCCCGTCGTCCTGTCCCGGTACCGGCTCGCCCAGCTCCGGGTGCCAGTGGTGGACCACCGACACACCCGGCTCGACGAGTTCGAGGCCGTCGAAGAAGCGGCCGAACTCCTCGCGGGAGCGCAGCGCCAGCGTGACCCCGGCCGCCCGCAGTTTCGCGACGGCCGCCGCCGACTCCTCCGGGGTGAAGTCGGCGGTGGCGTGGGTCATCATCAGGTAGCTGCCGGACGGAAGTTCGGACAGCAGCCGGCCGACCAGCTCGTGCGCCCCGTCCTCGTCGGAGACGAAGTGGAGCAGGGCGACGAGCGAGAGCGCGACCGGGCGGTCGAGGTCCAGGACCGCCCGCGCGCCGGCGACGATCGCCTCCGGGTCGCGCACGTCGGCCTGGAGGTACTCCGTCGCGCCCTCGGGCGTTCCGCGCAGCAGGGCCGCCGCGTGGGCGAGCACGATCGGGTCGTTGTCGCAGTAGACCACCCGGGCGTCGGGCGCGCTGCCCTGGGCGATCTGGTGCAGGTTGGGCTCGGTCGGGATGCCCGTGCCGATGTCCAGGAACTGCCGTACGCCGTGCTCGGCCAGCCACCGGGTGGCACGGTGCATGAAGGCGCGGTTGACCCGTGCCATCACCGGCACCCGGGGATCGAGGGCGAGCATCTGCCGCCCCATCTCCTCGTCGACGGGGTAGTTGTCCTTGCCGCCCAGATACCAGTCGTACATGCGCGCCGGGTGCGGCTTGCTGGTGTCGATCACGAGGCACTCCGTAAGCGTCTGCCGCGGTCGATGATCAATTCAGCACCATTACAAAGAAGTTGAATAAGGAGAAAGAAAAGCAGACAGAGGGAGACAGAAGGGGTTCAGGAGAGCAGGAAGTCGGCCTCCCCCGCCTTGGCACCCTCGATGAAGGCGGTCATCTCGTCCGTGGTGTAGATCAGCGCCGGCCCGTCCGGGTCGGTCGACTGGCGGACGGCGATCCGGCCGTCGGCCAGCTTCATCGCCTCCAGGCAGTTGCCCCCGTTGCCGCCGCTCCACGGCTTGTGCCAGCCCTCGCTGCCCAGTTCGCGGGCAGGCATGCCGTTGTAGATCCGCTCGGTGCGGTTCCGCGGCCCGGACTGGGGCTTTATGCGATCCATTCACAGCTCCTTGCGGAGATCCCGGAGGATCTCCTTCGTGCGTTGTGCCGTAGCGGCCTGCGCCGCCATGCGGTCCATGACCTCGAGGTGGGTCGCCACCTCGGTGCGCGCGTCCAGGTAGACGGCGCCGGTCAGGTACTCGCTGTAGACCATGTCCGGAAGTTCGGGCATGGCGAATCGGAACAGCACGAAGGGCCCGTACGTCCCCGGGTGCGGCCCGCTGGAGAACGGGGCGACCTGGAGCGTCACATTGGACAGCTTCGTGATGTCGAGCAGTCGGTCGATCTGAGCGCGCATCACCTCCGGACCACCGACCTGGCGGCGCAGGGCGGTCTCGTCCATCACCGCCCAGAAGCGCGGCGCCTCGGCACGGGTGAGCAGTTCCTGGCGTTGCATCCGCAGGGCGACGTGGCGTTCGATCTCCTCCGGTTCGGTCTGGCCGACGGCGCCCGACCTGAGCACCCCGCGCGCGTAGTCCTCGGTCTGCAGCAGCCCGGGCACGAAGTGCGGCTCGTACGAGCGGATCAGGCTCGCCGCGCCCTCCAGGCTGACGTACATGGAGAACCAGCCCGGCAGGATGTCGTGGAACCGCTGCCACCAGCCGGGCCTGTTGGCCTCCTCGGCGAGCCGGACGAAGAGGTCGGCCTCGTCGTCGGTCACCCCGTAGGCCTTCAGGAGCAGCTGGAGGTACGGGATCTTGAGCGCGACCTCGGCCATCTCCATGCGGCGGACCGTGGCGGGCGCCACGCGGAGTACGCGGGCGGCCTCCTCACGCTTGAGCCCCGCGCGTTCCCGCAGGTCGAGGAGGCGCCGGCCGAGGACCACCTGACCCACCGTCGGCGCGGACCGCGGCTCGCTCACGCTCCACCTCCACGAAGTTCCCTGTTGCCGGGCCGGGTTCACCGGCGTCCCTGCCGCCACACACCTACACGGTCAGGCAGACAACACCTACACGCTCACTCACATACAGGTGTCACCCGGCATGCTGACAGCCCAGCGGCGCCATTCGAAGACTCATTCGAACATCCGACGGAATGACCGGACCGACCAGTAGGACCGAATGGGCCGCAACAGCCGGAACATCCTGTTCGGTCGCATCGATCGCATTGGCCGGATCGGTCCGTCGGATCCTCACTCATCCCAACTGGCGCCGCTCGACATGCTGTTGCAAGCAGTGTGCCACGGCCCTTCACCGCGTCACACAGCACTCTGCATTTTTCAGAGTGACACTTGCCAAGTGTTCACGGCGGGGAGATAGTGGCAAGCGTGATTCCGTCCGCGCCCTTAGGAACAGACGCCGCCGCAGACCGCCTCGGTCTCGGTGCTGATGGGGGTCCTCCCGTGCGAACTCGTTCGAACGTGGGGGAGACAGCCGGCCCAGAAGAGGGCTCTGCCAAGCGCCGGTTCCGGTTCGAACTGGCCGCGCATCCGGGTTCCCCCGCCCAGGCGAGACGCCTGGTGCGCGCCCGGCTGGCCGGCTGGTCGGTCGGCGCGGACACCTGCGACACCGCCGCCCTGGTCATCTCCGAGCTGGTCACCAACGCGATCGTGCACACCGCGAGCAGTCGCGTCGTGTGCGAACTGCACGACCACGACGACACGGTGCGCATCGCCGTGCAGGACGAGGGCTGTGCGCCCGACGAGCCCCACCCGTCCCCGCAGCGCCCGGAGGAGGAGCACGGGAGGGGGTTGCTCCTCGTCGAGGCGCTGTGCCAGGCGTGGGGGGCTCAGGAGCACGGGCCCGGGCTGCTGGTCTGGGCGGAGCTGCCGCGCCAGACCGACGCCGCCCGGGACACCGTGGAGCCCCGCAACGACCTGGGCTGGGGCGCTCGCCCCGTTCCGGGTCCGTCGAGCGGCTCGTCCCACGAACCGGCGCACACCACGGTGCCCCGGCCGTCGTCGGACTCCGGCCCGGCGGAGCGGTCCGAGGCGCTGGGACCGGTGTCGCTGCGGAGGCAGGCATGAACGGCGCGTCCGGCACCGGCCATTCCCTGGGCCTCGACACGCTGATCCGCCTGAAGCGCGACCGGCGGTCGTCGTCCGCGGGCGGTGCCGCCGGGTCGTTCCCCATGCCCGAGGGCATGACGGCACCGCTGGGCTGCGACGCGGTGGCGGTACCGGCGCGGCTCGGGCCGCTGGTGGTACCGCGGCTGCCGCGGGTGGGATGCGTGTACGCCGACGGCACGCGCTGGTGGTGGATCGTCCCGACCGACTCCGACGACGCCCTCACCTGGCCCGCCCCCGCCCATTACGGTACGGGCGCCCCGCTTCCCGGCACCGCCCGCCTGATCCACCGCCCCGACGGCACGGTGCCGTACACCCCGCCGATACCGCTGTACCTCGCCCTGTGCCGGGTGACGGGGACGACACCGGAGTGGTCCCGCCCCCTGAGCGCGTGACGCCGCGCGGCTTCGGCCGGCAGGCGGCACCGCCCGACGGCGGCGACCGCCCGACCGGAGCGTGGCCGGCGTAAGCCCGCCGACAACTCACACCCCACGGCCCGGCCCTGCCCTTCGCGCACTCCCCCGCGCCCCGCGAACCCCGTCGCGCGCCCTGCCCGGTGGCGGCTCCGCCCGCGATAGTGGCCGTTCGTCCAAGGACACATGTGCACACGGACGAACGGACGGACGCGGACACGCTCGCTCACGGCCCCGGGGAGGATCGCGGTGAGGAAGAGGCGGGACACGGCGGCGCCCGAGATGTCGGAGTCGGAGCAACTGCTGTTCGGCGGGCCGCTCCGCTACGACATGGGCTGGAGCCAGCACGGGAACGCCTTCCTGGAGCTGGACTTCCGCGCGATGATGACCCGGCTGCCCGGCATGCTCGCGTCCAGTCTGCGGCTGGCCCGGCAGGCGGACGCCGGGGCCACCCGGATCGTGCTGGCCGCGCAGATGGGCGTCGGGGCGGCCCAGGCCGTGAGCCTGCTCACCGTGAACAGCGTGCTCGGCCGGCTGATCGGCACCGGCACCGGCACCGGCACCGGCACCATCGAGGAACGGCTGCGCAGCGCCGCTCCCGCCCTGGTGGTCATGGCCGCCGTCATGTTCGTGGCCGCCCTGCTGCGCGCCGCGTCCACATACGCCACCGGCCGCCTGGAACCCAAGGTCGAGCGGGTGGCGACCGAGATGTACCTGGAGCGGGCCGCGGCCGTCGAACTCGCCGCGATCGAGGACCACGCCTTCCACAAGCTGCTGGACACCGCGCAGTACGGCGCCACTTCGGCCCGCCGCATGATCATGTACGGGACGCGCGTGGTGAACGCGATGATCTCGCTGGTCACCGCGGCCGGTGTGCTGACCGTGCTGCACCCGGCGCTGCTCCCGCTGCTGGTCACGATGACGATCCCGAGCGCCTGGGGCGCCCTGACCAACGCCCGGCGCCGCTACGAGTCGTACCACACCTGGGTGCAGCACGCCCGCGCCGGCCACCTGATCAGCGCCCTGCTCACCGAGCCGGAGGCGGCGCCGGAGATCCGGGTGCACGGGGTCGGACCGTTCCTGCTGCGGCACTACCGGGCGATGTCGGAGACGGCGGAGGCCGAGCAGGCCCGGCTGGCCCGGCTCGCGGCCCGTACCGGTCTGGTCGCGGCGGCCTGGACCGGCCTCGCGACCGTCGCCACGTACGCGACGCTGGGCGGGCTGCTGCTGAGCGGCGCGATGGCCCTGTCGGTGGCCGGTACTGCGGTGATCGCGATCCGCAGCGGCTCGGCGAGCCTCAACACCCTCGTGCTGGAGATCAACACGCTGCACGAGGAGGCGCTGTTCGTGGGCGACCTGGAGCGGCTCTACGTCGAGGCGGCCGAACGGGCGATCCCGGTCGGCGGCGACCCGCTCCCCGACGATCCCCGGGAGATCCGCTTCGAGAACGTCACCTTCAGGTATCCGAGCGATCAGACGGGCGATCAGACGGGCAATCAGACGGGCGACGGTCCAGGCGCGCATCCGAGTGGTGCCGCCCGCCCCGCCCTGGACGACGTCACGCTCAGCATCCCCCTCGGCCGGATCGTCGCCCTGGTCGGCGAGAACGGGTCCGGGAAGACCACCCTGGTCAAGCTGCTGGCGGGGCTGTACCAGCCGGACCGCGGCCGCATCCTCTGGGACGGCGTCGACGCGGCCCGGGCCGACCGGCACCGGCTCGCCGAGCGCATCGCCATGGTCGCCCAGGACTTCAAGCGCTGGCCGTTCACCGCCAAGGTCAACGTGGCCGTCGGCCGCTCGTCGGCACCGCTCACCGACGAGCGGCTGGCCGCCTCGGTCGCGGAGGCGGGCGCGGAGGAGGTGGTCGAGGACCTGCCGCGCGGCCTGGACACCCTGCTGGCCCGCAACTTCAGCGGCGGGCACGAGCTGTCCGGCGGCCAGTGGCAGCGGCTGGGCATCGCGCGGGCCGCCTACCGGCGCGGCCACATCCTGATCGTGGACGAGCCGACGGCCGCCCTGGACGCCCGGGCCGAGCTGGAGGTCTTCGAGAAGATCCGCGCCCTCGCGGGCAGCGGGCAGACCGTCGTCCTGATCACCCACCGGCTGGCGTCGGTCCGGCACGCGGATCTGGTGCACGTCCTCGAACAGGGCCGGGTGGTGGAGTCGGGCACCCCCGACGAACTCCTGGCCAGCGGTGGGGTCTACGCGGAGCTGTACACGCTCCAGGCGGACCAGTTCACGGCGAAACTGCCGGTCCGCAAGGCCGGTTAGCGGTCGGAGCCCGCTCAGCTCTCCAGGCCGCCGGTACCGCGCACGATGACCAGGAACGTGTCCGTGGCCAGATCCATCACGACCTCGGCGGGCAGTCCTTCCAGCCGCCGGGCCTGCGCGAACTCCTCCGCAGGCCATGATCCTCGCGGTCCGCCTGCGGGAAAGCGCTCGAGCACGGTTCGCCCGTTCACCATCCTGCACCTCCAGAAATGCGTCCTACCTGTAGGAGTTAACGCTCTGGAGAACACGAATGGCTCGCCCGGTGACGCTACTGAGACATACCCGACACACCGTCGGCGCGGACGGTGAGGGTCCGTTGACTTTCGGCTGACTTTCGGCCACTTCCGTGACCGGCTGTGTCAGTCTTCGTACTCGTCGTGATATCGGACGCGGTCACTTCCCTCCGGCAGCCGGCCGAGGGCCGTCAGGTCGAGCAGGGAGGTGGTCGGGCCGAGTCCGTCGAGGCCACGGTCGTACACCGAGTAGGTGTGGAAGACCCGGTCGTACTCCCGCAGGAAGCAGCTGACGCCGGGCCGTTCGACCGGTTCGTCGTCCACGACGATGGTCGCCTCGAAGTCGCGGTTGAAGTCGCGGTCGAAGTGGGTGTGGCAGGACGAGTACCAGGGCACCGTCCAGCCCATCCGCGCCTTGAACGGCAGGATCCTGGTGAACGGCGCCCGGGAGACCACCGCGAACGCCGTGCCGCGCGCCCGCAGATGGGCGAGGTGGCCGATCTGGTCCAGGAAGGCGGCACAGCAGGGGCAGCCGGTCGCCCATTCCGGGGCGAACATGAAGTGGTGGACGACGAGTTGGGGCCGCCCGTCGAAGAGGTCCAGCAGGGTCGCCTTGCCGTCGCCGCCCTCGAAGACGTACTCGGGGTCCACCTCGACCATGGGCAGCCTGCGCCGCTCGGCGCTCAGCGCCTCCCGCGCCCGGGTGAGTGCCTCCTCCTTGCGCAGTAACTCCGCACGCGCGGCACGCCACCGCTCACGCGAGACGATCTCCGGAAGCGACATGGGCCCTCCTGCTCCAACGGTCGGTTCCGGGTGGTGACCGCGGGAGCGGAGAGAACTCATCGGCGCGGCCGAAGTTTTTTTCCGTGCCTTCGGCAGCCTTGTGAGCCCGGGCGCCGGTCCGTCAGTTCCCGGACGACCGCAGGCGCATCCCCGACGGGGCCGGCGGGAGCGGAGCTCGTCGCCCCGACGTAGGGCACGGTCCGCGGACCGCGTGAGCCGAACCGCGCATCCGGTCCTGGCCCTGTCGCCGGGCGGCCCGGACGAGCACGCTGGCCGCACCACCTCCTGGAAGGAGCCCGGCATGCTCCTGGGCACCTGGAACCTCGAAAACCTCTACCGGCCCGGCGGTCCCTACGGCCCCAAGGACAAGTCCGCCTACGAGGCGAAGCTCGCCGCCCTCGCCGCCGTGATCGGCCCGCTCGACCCGACCCTGCTCGGCGTACAGGAGGTCGGCGACCCCGACGCCCTGGCGGATCTGGCCGAACTGCTCGGCCCGAACTGGCGGTTCACCCTCTCCTCGCATCCCGACGGCCGGGGCATCCGGGTCGGCTTCCTGGCCCGTGCCGAGCTGACGGTGGCCGCCGACACGGCCGCCTTCCCGCCCGGCCTGCGTCCGGTGCAGACGGACGACTCGGGCGCGACCGCCGCCCAGGCCGGGCGGGGCTTCCTGGCGGTCACGGTGCAGGCCCCGGCCGGACCGCTCACGGTGGCCGTGGCCCACCTCAAGTCCAAGCTCCTGACCTATCCGGGCGACCGCTTCTACCCGCACGACGAGGGCGAACGGGCGCGTTACGGGGCGTACGCCCTCTACCGGCGCGCCGCCGAGGCGACGGCGCTGCGGGCGCTGGCGGACGGACTGCTCGCCGGACAGGGCGCGTCCCGCGACGTCGCGGTCCTCGGCGACCTCAACGACGAGGTACAGGCGGCCACCACCCAGATCCTCCTCGGTCCGCCCGGCTCCGAACTCGGCACCGCCGGCTACGACCACGCGGACAAGGGCGACGCCGTACGGCTGTGGGACGTCGCCCCGCGCATACCGGCGGAGCAGCGTTACTCCCGCGTCGACTCCGGACGGCGCGAACTGATCGACCACATACTCCTCAGCCACCGCCTGGTGCACCGGCTGACGGAGGCGGGCACCGGCCTGCCGGGCACCACCGCACCGCCGGACCTGCCGTCGGTCGGCGAGGACCCGGCGAAACGGCGCGGGGTCGCGGGCTCGGACCACGCGCCGGTGTGGGCACGGTTCGCGGACTGAGGCGTACGGCGCGGCGGCGGCCGCCTACGCCGCGACCGGCATCCGCGGCACCGCGACCCCGAGCCGTCGCCCTCCGCGCTCCAGCTCTCCCGCCAGGTCTTCGAGTTGGCGGGTGTGCCGGTCGGTCAGCCGCCCCGTCTCGTCGAGGTGCACGGCACACGCGGTGGTCGTGTCCACGAGCCGTTCGAGTACGGCGGCCACCGCGTCCGTGCCCTCGGTGTGCCGGGCGAGGGCGGGGAGTTCGGCGGCGCCGAGGGCGATGGCGGCACGGGCCTCGGCGAGGGTGCGGTAGGCCTCGCGGCGCAGGGCCCAGCGTTCGCCGCGGTCGCCGGACCCGCTCAGGACGTGGTCGAGGTAGGCGTGCGCGGCCCGCCCGGCCGACCCGAGCCGGGCGCGTACCGCGCCGCCGCGCCGCCCCGGCATCGGCAGATGGCCGACGACCAGTACGAGCGCGCAGGCCAGCAGCGTCTCGCCGATCCGGCTGACGGAGGCCTGCGGTTCGCCGCCGACCATGACCAGGGCGAGCACGAGGACGGTGACCACGGCGGTCTGGGCGCCGAAGTGCCGGGTGGACACCGGGATCACCGCCCCGCAGAGGGCGACCAGCACGACGAGGCCCTCGGGCCGGGGCAGTACGGCGGCGAGGCCGGCGAAGACGAGGGCGCCGAGGACGGTTCCCGCGGCCCGGCACAGCACCCGGGAGGCGAGCGGCCCGAGGTCGGGCTTGACGAGGAAGACGGCGGTGGCGGGCAGCCAGTACCAGTGCTGGTGCTCTCCGTACCAGCGGGCGTGGTGCAGGGCCTGGGCGATGGCGGCGCTGGCCCCGAAGCAGAGGGCGACCCGCAGTCCGTACTCCCGGCCGCCGCTGCCGAGCGCGGCCCGCACGATGTCGACGGCGGTGCGGCGCCGGGCGGGCGGACGCTGCCCGCCGCCCTCGGGCTCGGCCCGGTCGAAGGCCTCCGCGGCGCGCAGCAGGGCGTCGTCGAGGGCGCGCAGCGCGGGCGCGGACCGCGAGGGTGCGGGCAGCGGACCGGTGCCGCCGTTCGCCCGGACGGCGGCGGCGAGCCGCCGGGGCCCCTCGGCCGCCCGCCCGGATACCGGCTCCCCGGCCCAGGCGAGGGCGGTGGCCGCCTCGGCGAGGGGCAGGGCGGCGGCGTACTGGGCGTGCAGCCGGCGTTCGGCGGCGGAGCTGGCGTAGCGCCGCAGCCGGGGCCCGGTGAGCGCGTCCTGGGCGTGGTCGAGCGCGGCGGTGAGGGCGACGCGCCGGCGGCCCGCGGCCTCCCCGCCGACCGCGTCGAGCAGGTCGGCGACGGCGTCGTACACAGCGGCGACGGCGTCCCGTTCCCCGTCGAAGCGGAAGTCGCCGGCGAGCGCGCCGGGGGTGGGCAGGGCGAGGCGGAGCAGGACCAGCCAGCCGGCGCCGGCGAGAAAGGCGAGGGCGCGCTGCCAGCCGGCCTCGGCGACCGGCATTCCGGCGCCGATGGCGGCGGCGACCAGCAGCTGGGTACCCGCCCCGGAGGCGACGGGCCCGACGGCGCTCATGCCGCCTGCGACCAGTCCGAGGGCGGTGAGCAGCAGGGTCAGGGGCACGGCGGTGAGGTGTTCCCCGCCGTACGTGCCGACGAGCAGCCCGAGCGCGCCGGCCGCCGCGGGCGCCCCGAGCCGCCGGACGGCGGACCGCCGGCTGCCCGGCCGGTCGTTGATCCCGGCGAGCATGGCGGCGATGGCGGCGACGACACCGAGGGAGGTGCGGTGCAGCAGGACCGCGGCGAGCAGCAACGGCCCGGCGGCCAGCGCCCCTCTCGTCACGGCGCTCCAGGACACGGGCCCGCGCTGGGCGCGCAGGGCGTGGGCGAGCCAGGGCGGCAGGGCGATACGACGGGACACGGGGCTCCTGTCCGGACGAGGGCGGGGTGTGCCTTCGGGCGACGGTGGCCGGGCTGTCGGCTTGTGTGTCCCACGGTAGATCGCGTTCCCGTGCGAAAAGGTGCGTTCGCATTTCGTGGGTGTGACGAGTGCGCCGGAGAGCCGCGTTCTTTATGAACGCAATTCCGTGCGGGCCCGATTCGGGGCGGAAGGCGAGCGGGCCCGGGGGCGTAGCCTGCCCCCGGGCCCCGGAATGCCGCCCGTCGTCACACGCCGGCACACTTGAGGACCCGGGTCAGTCGTAAGGTCGTCGCGTCCTTCCTTTGGACCACCACGCATCGAGCTGCGCGGGCAGGACTTGAACCTGCATTTCGACGTACTGGGGCCCGGGCCCGGTCGATCCGGCGATCGGCGGCGAATGCTGAGTCTGGAGCGAGAGTCTGAGATTCAACGCGGTCCGCCCCGTGTTCTGTGGGGTACGACCGCTCTTCACGACAAGGCTCAGCTTCAGCTTTGCGCTCCTCGCGCACCCCGGCCGCGAGGGCCGGGGAGTCTGGGACGGCTATCCGAAGAGATAGCCGAACACGGCGTCCCCGACCCGCTGGTCGACGACGTCGGCGCCGTTCGCCTCCTCACGCGCGAACTTGACGGCCTGCTGCAACCTCTCGACCCGGTCGAGGAGTTCGTTGACGCGCCGTGCGGGCAGGGCGCCCGAGAACTTCACGGTGGTCCAGTACCCCACCGGCACGTCCTCGTAGTACACCTCGACCTGGGCCGGATGCTTCTCGGTGGCCTCGGCCTTCACGTGGTTGCGGGGCACCTTCCTGGTACGCAGGGTCCGCACCGGATCGGTCTTCCAGGCGTCGGTGGAGGGGTCCTGCGCCCACGACTCGGAGGCGTCGAGCACCGGCAGCTTCCGTACAAAGGTATTGAGATCGACGAGCTGCTTCTCCAGGAAGAGCAAGTAGGAGACGGGCACGCCGGCGACCAGCACCCGCCCGTCCACCGTCACGTCGGCCCTGGCCTCGCAGTTGGCCCAGTCCTTGGTGGCGGTCACGTCGAAGAGCCGTGTCAGCGTGGCCGAGGTCTCCCGCAGCACGTCCTCGGCCTTCACCTGAACCCGCGTGGACTCGGGCGGCAACTGCTCGCCCTCCTCGTCCTTCGGCTGATACGTCCGCGAGATACCGGCCAGCAACGCGGGTTTCTGCAACCCGTGATGAGCCGCCGTCAGGTCCTGATGAGCCTTGGACTTGATGCCCTTCTCGACCGCGATGATCTGATTGAGTTTCGCCACGCGAAGGACGGTAGCAGCGGTAACTCGGGTATTCCCAAGCGTTTTTCGAGCGCCTCGAATGGGTCCCGCGAAGCCGAACAGCAGCTCCGCCGCAGCCACGGCTTGGACCAACTCCCCGGATTCCGGCCGTAATCCGCCGAGGATGTCGTCGACGCCCCGCAACCCGGCGCGCTCCAGCAGCCGCTTCTCGTTCGCCACCCACTCCCCGCGGGCCGCGAGCACGGCATGACCGGTCTGGCGGGCGGGCCGGTGGGGCGGGAAATTCGGGTGCGGTCGCCCGGTGCGGGCGCGGATGATCGACCGGTTGTCCGCCGTTCACTTCAGGAGCTGCTGTGATCCAGCGTGTCACCACCCCGGCTCTCTTCCCGCCGCCCGGCTACTCGCACGTCTCCGTCGTCGAGGCCGGTACGAAGCTCGCGTTCCTCGCCGGTTCCGTTCCGCTGGACGACGAGGGGAAGCTCGTCGGCGAGGGGGATCCGCCGCGGCAGGCCGAGCGGGTGATCGCCAACCTGCGGGAGCAGCTCCGTTCGGTCGGCAGCGACCTGGAGCACGTGCTGGCGACGGACGTGTACGTCGTGAGCGGTGAGCCCGCGGTGCTGTCCGCCGTGTGGGAGGTGGTCGAGGCCTCCGGCCTCAGTGCCGGGCCGCACTCGTCGACGCTGGTCGGGGTGGCCTGTCTGGGCTACACCGGACAGCTGGTGGAGATCACGGCCACGGCCGTCGTGCCCGAGGGGGCGCGGGCGTGAACGCCGCGGTCGTACTGCGCCGCGCCGGTGGTCCGGATGCCGCCGGGGTCGCCGATGTCTGGCTGCGGTCGTTCGGCGCCGCCCTGCCCACCGTCGTCCGGCCCCGTTCGGACGACGAGGTGCGCGCGTACATCCGGGACGTCGTGGTGCCGGCGCGGGAGACGTGGGTCGCGGAGGCGGGCGGGCGCGTCGTGGGCATGATGGTGCTCGCGGGGGATCTGCTGTCCCAGCTGTACCTGGCCCCGGAGTGGCGGGGGCGCGGCATCGGTGACCGGTTCGTCGCGCTGGCCAAGGAGCGCTCCCCGGCGGGGCTGACGCTCTGGACCTTCCAGGTCAACAAGCCCGCGCACCGGTTCTACGAGCGGCACGGCTTCGTCGCCGCCGAGCACACGGACGGGAGCGGGAACGAGGAGCGCGAGCCGGATGTGCGGTACGTGTGGCGGCCCTGAGCCGGCCCCGGCTCCGCCTCCGGGCGGACACCCGGGCTACGGCCGCCCCGGCGCGGCCCCCCACACCCGCCTCTTCGCCAGCGGCTTCCGGTAGCTGCCCGCGCGGCTGGTCGTGAGTCCCAGCGCGACCAGCGACTCGGCCAGCTTCACCGCGGCGCCGACCCCGTCGACCACCGGGACCCCGAGCTTCTCCCCCACCGCCCGCTGCAGCCCCGTCATCCCGGCGCAGCCGAGGACCAGGACCTCGGCGCCGGCGTCCCGGACCCGCTCGGCCGCCGCGAGGAACGCGGCCTCCGTGCGCCCGGGGTCACCGGCGAGGTCGAGGACGCCGAGTCCGGTGCCGGCGACGGCGACGCAGTTGCGGGCCACTCCGGCGGTCTCCAGGCTGTCCTCGATCTGCCCGCGCGACCGGTCCAGGGTGGTGACGACGCCGTAGCGGCGGCCCAGCAGACAGGCGAGATGGGCGGCGGCCTCGGTGATGTCGACGACCGGCACGTCCACCAGCTCCCGGACGCCTTCCCGCCCGTGTTCGCCGAAACCGGCCATGACCACCGCGTCGTACGGCGGACCGGTGTACGTCCGCAGCGCGTCCAGGACCGCCGCCGCCGACAGGTAGCTGTCCAGCCAGCCCTCCGCCGACTCGGGCCCCCAGTCGGGGGTCAGTCCGGTCACGGCGGTGCCCGGGCCTGCGGCGGCCCGGGCACCTCGTACGATCTCCGCGGTCATCTCCTGCGTGGTGTTGCAGTTGGTGACGACGATCCGCACGTCCTTCAGACCTCCTCGGTGACGGGGACGGGGTCAGGGGCGGGGGCCGGCGCGCGGTCGTGGCGGCACAGCGCCAGGTACAGGCCCGCGGCCAGGGCGGTGCCGATGAACCAGGAGTACGGCGCCACGTCGCTGAACGTCTTCACCAGCGCGAGCACGGCCGCGACCGCCGCCGAGGGCAGGAACGCCCACAGGGCCTTGGGGTTGACGCCCTTGCGGTAGTGGTACGGGGAGCCGGGGGACGCGTCGAAGAGCTGCTGGACGTCCACCTTGCCGCGCTTGATCACGTAGTAGTCGACCATGATCACGCCGAACAGCGGGCCCAGGAAGGCGCCGAGTCCGCCGAGGAAGTAGTTGACGACGGTGGGGTTGGAGAAGAGGTTCCAGGGCGTGACGACCAGCGCGGCGACCGTGCTGATCATGCCGCCCACCCGGAAGCTGATCTTCTGCGGCCAGACGTTGGCCAGGTCGTACGCGGGTGAGACGAAGTTGGCCACGATGTTGACGCCCATGGTGGCGACCGCGAAGGTCAGCGCGGCCACGACCAGGACCCAGGTGTTGCCGACCTTGGCGACCAGTTCGGCCGGGTCGGTGATGGCCTCGCCGAAGACCTCCAGGGAGCCGGCCGTGACGATCACCGAGACGACCACGAAGGCCGTGGAGTTGATCGGCAGGCCCCAGAAGTTGCCGCGGCGGACGGTGCGGTAGTCGGGCGCGAAGCGGGAGAAGTCGCAGAAGTTGAGCATCAGGGTGCCGTAGGTGGCGAGGATCAGGCCGATCGCGCCGAACCACTGCCGCCACTGCTCGCCGAGGGAGACCGGGTGCGGGGTGGAGGTGAGCGAGATGGTCCAGTGGGCCTTGGCCAGGATCCAGACGGCCAGCGCGATCATGACCAGCCAGATCGCGGGGCCGCAGAAGTCCTGGAACCTGCGGATCGTCTCCATGCCCCGGCTGATGATCGCCGCCTGGATCAGCCAGAGCGAGACGAAGGAGATCCAGCCCAGCGTGTCCAGGCCCAGGAAGGAGCTCTCGGTGAGGGACTTCAGGCCCGGCCAGGCGGCCAGCAGCATCACGTTGACGGCGACGGACGCCAGATAGGTCTGGATGCCGTACCACATGATGGCGATCACGGCCCTGATCAGCGCCGGGATGTTGGCACCCCAGACGCCGAAGCTGATCCGGCTGACCACCGGGAACGGTACGCCGTGGCGCTGGCCGATCTTCCCCATCCAGTTCATGCCGACGTAGATGAGCACGAAGCCGACGAGGAGGGAGGTGAAGACCTGCCAGACGTTCATACCGAGGACCAGCAGGCCGGCGGCGAAGGTGTAGTTGCCGAGGTTGTGGACGTCGGACATCCACATGGCGAAGAGGTCGAAGACCTTCCAGTTCCGCCGCTCGGCGGGGGCGAGGTCTTCGTTGGTGAGCCGGGGATCGGGGACGAACACGGTTGCGCCGGTGGCTTCGGCGCGGTCGGCGAGGGACACGGGGCCTCCAGGGAACCAACCGGTGTACCAGCTTTTGGTATACCAAACTGCGGTCATGGTGCTCCCGTCAAGCGTTCCGACCGATGTCCGTCCCGTTACGGCTCCGTAAAAGCCCTCCCGGTCGGCGAAAATGACCTCATGGGCTCCCCCACCACGAAGATCGAACCTCTGGGCGCGGTGCGCGAGCGCGTCCTCGCGACGCTGCGGCAGGACATCATCGCCGGACGGCTGGGCCCGGGCGACCGGCTGGTGGAACGGGAGCTCGCCGACCGGTTCGGGGTGTCCCGGGTACCGGTCCGGGAGGCGATCCGGGCCTTGGTCGCGGAGGGCTTCGTCCTCTTCGAGTCGGCCCGCCGCACGGTCGTGCGCCGGCTGACCCCGACCGACGTCAAGGAACTCTTCGAGCTGCGCGAGGCGCTGGAGGTGTACGCGGCCGGGCTGGCGGCGGCACGTGCGACACCCGAGGCGCTGGCGGAGCTGCGGGAGTTGCTCGACCAGGCGGCCACGGCCACCCGGGCGGACGACGCCGAGACGATCACCGACATCAACACCCGCTTCCACGACCGGATCCTCGCCCTGGCCGGCAACAGTCTGCTCATCTCGGTGATGGAACCGGTCGACGGCCGGCTCCGCTGGCTCACCCGGCGCAACGAGGAGTGGCCGCAGCTCCTCACCGAGCACCGCGAGCTGTACGACGCGATCGCCTCCGGCGACCCGGACCGCGCCCGCGCCCGCGCGCTCGGCCACGTCCAGGCCAACTACCGGTCGACGGTGCGGCACCTGTTCGGCGAGGACACCGACGCCTAGCCGCGGAATCCGGCCACCCGTCAGCCGTCCACAGGAACACCAGTTCGCAAAGGAATCTCCTAGAGTTCTCCTCACCAGTGAAGATCGAAACGGATCCGGGCGGGCCGGAGGCGGTTCCGAGTGGACCGGAGGCCGTTCCGAGCGGACCGGAGGCGGTTTCGAGCGGACCGGACGGGGAGGGCATGACGATGGTGAGCAGGCGGGGGCTGTTGAGCGGGGCCGCGCTGGTGGGGATGGGCGCGGTGGCCGGCATGACGGCGGGTACGGGGACGGCCGCCGCCGACGAACCGCTGGACACACCGTTCACCCCGGTCGCCGCACCGCATCTGGCCGAGGCCGAGCAGCTGGTGCGGTACCAGCGGCTGCTGGCGGCCGGCTATCTGCCGACCGGACTGGCCGGGCACTGGCCGCTGGACGGCTCCGGCGCCGACCGCTCCGGCCTGGACCACCCGGTCGCCCTGGGCCCGGGAGCGGGCTGGACCGCTCTGCGGGCGGGCGGCGAACTCGGCTTCGACGGCACCGCCGGTGCCTACGCCGCCACCGCCTCCGTCCTGGACACCACCGCACCGTTCACGGTCACGGCCTGGGTCCGGCTGGCCGACGACGCCGTGCTCACGAACATGTACACGGTCGTGAGCCAGGACGGCACCGACGTCAGCCGCTTCCTGCTCCAGTACGACGACACGGCCGGGACCTGGGCGTTCAAGGTGCGCAGCGAGGACCAGAGCACCAAGGTCTCGGCGCTCGCCGCCGCCCCGGTGACCAAGACGGGAGTCTGGACCCACCTGGCAGGCGTCTGGGACGGCGCCCGCGTCCGGCTCCATGTGAACGGCGTCCTGGAAGGCAGCGCCGACACCACCCTGTCCTGGGCCGCGACCCAGGGCTTCAGCATCGGCCGGGCCCGCTGGGACGGCGGCTACGTGAACCGGTTCAAGGGCGCGGTCGACGACGTCCGCGCCTACGGCCGCGCCCTCGACGCCGATGAGATCGCCCTGGTCAGCGGGCGTACGGCACGCGCGAACAACGTCTATCTGATGGACACCTCGGCGACCGTGACCTGGGGCCGCCCGGACGACCTCGCCGGCTGGGTGGCCCGGGCCCGCTGCTCGTCCTTCGTCACGGCGCTGCTCAGACACACCTACGGCTGGGCCACCGACGCCTACTTCCTCCAGTACTTCCAGGAGAAGGGCCCGGAGGCCGCCGACTATTGCTCGGCGTTCCGGAACGGCACCGCCGGCCCCCGCTTCCGCCGCATCCGCAAGGTCGCCGACCTGCGGCCGGGCGATCTGATCGCCGTCGACTACAACGGCCAGGACGCGGCGAACACCGGGCACATCGTCATGGTCCGCGAGGTCAAGGGCGTCTTCAGCGGGGTCGCCGACTTCACCGGCGAGACCCAGTACGCCGTCGAGATCGTCGACTGCACCTCCGACCCGCACGGCGTCTACGGCCTCAGCAACTACCCGCGCTACCCGGACACCCGCATGGTCAGCAACGTGGACGGCGAGAGCTTCCAGGGCGTCGGCATCGGCCACATGATGTTCTACGCCTCCGACGCCACCGGCGAGTTCTCCCGGTACCGCTGGAGCGTCAACTCCTCCGCGTCCACCGGCACCCACACGGTGGACGACCGCCCGGTGGCGGCGGCCCGGATCGTCTGAGCCCCGCTCCCCGCTCCGGCCCTCACCCCGGCCCGCGCACCGGCGCCCTCACTCCAGTCCGGCCGCCTCCGCCGCCGTCCGCAGCACGTCGCGGAGCATCTCGGGGGTGAGGCGACCGGTGAAGGTGTTCCGCTGGCTGACGTGGAAGCAGCCGAAGAGGTCCAGCCCGCCGAGGCCGACCCTGGCGCCGTGGGCGAAGGCCGGGCGGGGCCGCGGTACGCTCCAGCCCGCCTCCGCGAACGCCGGCAGCGCGGCCTGCCAGCCGAAGGCGCCGAGTACGACGGCCGCGCGCAGCGTCGGCCGCAGCAGCGTCAGTTCCTCGACCAGCCAGTGGCGGCAGGTGTCACGCTCCTCGGGGGTCGGCTTGTTGGCGGGCGGGGCGCAGTGCACGGGCGCGGTGATCCGCACGCCGGACAGCTCCAGGCCGTCGTCGGCGCTCACCGAGGTCGGCTGCGAGGCGAGCCCGACGTCGTACAGCGCCTGGTACAGCACGTCCCCGGAACGGTCGCCGGTGAACATCCGGCCGGTGCGGTTGCCGCCGTGCGCGGCCGGGGCGAGGCCGATGATCAGCAGCCGGGCATCGGCGGGCCCGAAGCCGGGGACGGGCCGGCCCCAGTACGTCCAGTCTGCGAACGCGGCGCGCTTGGTACGCGCCACGTCCTCCCGCCAGGCGACCAGGCGGGGGCAGGCCCGGCAGTCGCTGACACGCTGGTCGAGGCGGGCGAGCCGGGTGTCGGGGGTGGGGTTCACGGATCAACGGTAGGGCCGGGGAGGGGTTTGCCGGAGCGGCTCGGGTGGAGTGGCGGCGGGGAGCGCTGGAGCGCCGTGTCGGTCCGTGCGGGATGGCGGCTGCGGGCTGTGTGTGGCTGATCGCGCAGTTCCCCGCGCCCCTTTGGGGGCGCGGTTGTGGGCGTCGGTATAACCGTTCCGTCGATTTCGGCTCGGGGAGCTAAGGTCGGGGCATGGCTTCTGAGGATGCGGGCGAGGGCGGGGAGCAGGCGAGCGGTGGGACCGGCGCCCCCATCGAGGCCGAGCCTGCCGAAGGCACCGACGCCGCTGTCGCCCAAGCCGTCGACCCTGCCGCCGTGGCCGCGGCCGTCGCCGCCGCCGAGGCCGCGGGCCCCGCTCCCGGGGAGAACGTGCGGATCGACAGCTGGGTCTGGGCCGTCCGCCTGATCAAGACCCGATCCATGGGAGCCACCGCCTGCCGGGGCGGACACGTCCAGGTGAACGGCGAGCGGGTCAAGCCCGCCCACTCCGTGCGCGTCGGCGACGAGGTGCGGCTGCGCCACGAGGGGCGGGAGCGGGTCGTCATCGTGAAGCGGCTGATCCGCAAGCGGGTCGGCGCCCCGGTCGCCGCCGTGTGCTACATCGACAACTCGCCGCCGCCCCCGCCCCGCGAGGCCTTCGCCCCCATCGGCATGCGCGACCGCGGCGCCGGCCGCCCCACCAAGCGCGACCGCCGCGACCTGGAGCGACTGCGCGGCCTCGGCGGCATGGGTGGGATGGGCGGCGCGGGTGGCACCGGCGCGGGTGGAATGGGCTCGGCGGACCGGCCGAGCGGTGGACGTCCCGGCGGGCGGTGATCCGTCCGGCCCGCCCCACACGGTTCGGCCCGGCCTGTGGACCCTGCTCACCGCCCGCTCGGCGGGGTCACCCGGGCTGAGCCGCCGGTACCGCCCTCACCCACGTCCCGTCCTCGGTCAGATACTCGGCCACCTCCAGTCCCGTCTCCGCGAGTGCCTCCTCGAACTGTTCCCGGGTGAGCGGCCGGGCCAGGAAGGTCTGGGTCCAGGTGGCGTCCGGGAACTCGTACTCCGCGCGGACCGAGTTCACCCCGTCCCCGACCGGTTCGGCCGACACGATCCGGACGGTGTAGCCGCCGGGGTCGACCCGCTCGCGCGGCACCGCGGCGTGGTAGTCCGCGCCCTCCCGCTGGATGAGCACGCAGCCGTCGTCCGCCACGTGCGCCGCGCAGGTGCGCAGCATGCCCCTGCGCACCTCCGGGTCCCCGGTGTGCACCAGGAACGACGCGAGCATCACCACGTCGAACTTCTCGCCCAGGTCGAGCCCTTCGATGGTGCTGCGTATGGTGCGGGCCCCGCGCACGCGCGCCAGCATCTCCGCCGACTCGTCCACCGCGGTGACCGTGAACCCGCGCTCCAGGAGCGGATGGGTCACGCGTCCCACGCCGCTGCCCAGCTCCAGGATGCGGGCGCCGGCCGGGACCGCCGCCTCGATGACGTCGGGCTCGGCGCCTGCGGTCAGACGCGAGTAGAGCTCGACCGCGCAGCCGTCCGGGGTGATCGCTCCCGGGCCCGTTCCCTCGTATCCCTCACGCATTTCAACCGTCATGCCCGAACAACGGCCGGTCTCCGCAACGCCGTTCCCGCACCCCGACAGTTCACTCGTTCGAGCAGTTCGAAAGCCCGCCGGGAACTTTCCTGCGGAAGGGCGCGGTTGGCGGTCGTCACTGGTCCCACGGGAACCATCCGTGCCCGACGTACCAGTGGCCGCCCGCCCGCAGATGGTCGCCGACCATCCGCTCCACCGACGTCCGCCGGGGCAGGTCCGGCACCGGCAGGTCCGGGTCGCCGAAGACGAAGCCGACCGGTGTGGTGTCGGCCGGCTCCGGGTCCTGCCACCCGGGGCGGAACCGCTCCTGGAACCGGACGATGTTGGAGTCCGCCGGGAGGTACCGGCGCAACTGCGGGTCGAGCAGCCAGGAGTGGCAGGTCGCGACGGCGTGGGGCTCCTCGGGGAAGTGCCGCGCGAAGAACTCACGGGCATGGTCCAGGGAGCGGTCGCAGGCGACCGGGGTGAGCGGCCCGAGGAAGTCGGGGATGTGCAGGTCCAGGGAGGGCTCACCGCCGGTGACCTCGGTACCGGCCGATCCGATCGCCCGCGCCGTGCGCTCTCCGAGTGCCGTCCGCTCGTACTGCAGCCGTCCCAGCTGGTAGAGCCGCCCGCAGAAGTGCCGGGTGAGCCAGTGCGCCTGGCGTACGCCCAGCCCTCCCGTGCCGTACCGCCGGCGGTGCAGTGCCATGCCCCGGCCGAGGTCGGCGAGCGTGTGGCGGGAGACGTCGTCGGGAATGCCGCGGGCCCGGTGCACCGCGCGGACGTGCGGCGCCGCCGTGAGGAAGACGTACACGAGGAAGTACTCGCCGAGGGCGGCCGGCGCCTGGGCGGCCCGGTCACCGAGCCCTGCCGGGTCGTCCACCTCCCGGACGGCGCCGGTCACGTCCTCGGCGCCCTCTTCCAGCAGCCGCCGCAGTCCGGGGTCGGCGGTCACAGCCCGTCTCAGTGCCACCACCTCGTTGATGTCCTCGTGCGGCACGGCGAGGTCGAGGAGCAGGTCGGGCAGGTCGGCGGCGTCCGGCAGCACGGCGAGGTCCCCCTTGGTGAACGTCCGGTCGAGGAGTACGTTGCAGACAGGAATGGTGATCCGGGATGCGTACGGGCAGTGAACCGGTGACCGCCCGCAGTGCGCTGCGAGCGCGGTTGTGGCTGAGCGTGTGGGGGCTGGTCTGGGCCATTTTCGGCACCGCAGCGTTCGCGCTGGTCGGGCGTCCCGGCTGGGCCGCCGCCTGTGGGGTGCTGTGGCTGGTGGCCACCGTCGACATGGCCATGATTCTCAGGCACATCCGGCAGGGTCCGCACTACCAGCCGGGCCGGGATGTGCCGCCGTACCGGCCCGCGGACACCCGCCCGCCGCCGTTCCGGCGCCCGCCGCAGCACGGCCACCCATGAGGCAGCATCCGGACACGCCCGGTCGCGTCACACACCGCACGCTCTCGCGCCGCGGGCTCTCGCGCCGCGGGCTCACACACCGCGGGCTCACA
This sequence comes from Streptomyces sp. NPDC048291, assembly GCF_043201715.1. Taxonomy (NCBI): domain Bacteria; kingdom Bacillati; phylum Actinomycetota; class Actinomycetes; order Kitasatosporales; family Streptomycetaceae; genus Streptomyces; species Streptomyces sp. NPDC048291. The sequence goes on along the minus strand of NZ_JBICZC010000001.1, from coordinate 715,585 downwards.
CACCGCAGGCTCTCGCGCCGCGGGCTCACACACCGCGGGCTCACGCGCCGCGGGCTCACGCGCCGCGGGCTCACGCGCCGCGGGCTCACGCGCCGCGGGCTCACGCGCCGCGGGCTCACGCGCCGCGGGCTCTCGCGCCGCGGGCTCACGCTCCGTCGGCTCACGCGCCGCTGTCGAAGCGGGCGGCCTTCAGGTACTCCGGGTTCGGGTCCAGGGCGGCCGCCAGCCGGAAGTGGCGTATCGCGAGGTCGGCGCGGCCCTGGCGCTGGTAGGTGCGGGCGAGCGCGAAGTGGGCGAACGCGTTGTCCGGCTCCCGCTCCAGGACGATGGTGAACTCCAGTTCGGCGGGGCGCAGTTGCGCGGCGGCGAAGAAGGCCCGCGCGCGCAGCAGCCGGGCGGCGGTGTTCTCGGGGTGCGCGGCGATCACTCCGTCGAGCAGCTTCACCGCGCCCCGCGGGTCCCGTGCGTTGAGCAGTTGCTCGGCGGCACGGAAGTCGATGACATGCGTCTCCGGAGTACGTCCGGTCGAACCGCTGGTCTCGGGCACGGCAAAGTCCTTCCCTCACTGAAGCGGTTCAACGCCCGGACGCGTGCCCGCTATTTCGAAGACGCATTCCGCTCGCTCGCACCGGACTCCTGCGCGCGGCGCACCAGGTCGGCCCACACCTCCCCGACGCGCTCCCGGAGCACCTCCAGGGGGACGTCGTTGTCGATCACGATGTCCGCGATCTCCAGGCGTTTCTCGCGCGTGGCCTGCGCGGCCATGCGGGCGCGCGCGTCGTCCTCGGTCATCCCGCGCAGCCGTGTCAGCCGGTCCAGCTGGGTTTCGGGGGCGGCGTCCACGACGACCACCACGTCGTAGAGCCGCGCGAGGCCGTTCTCCGCGAGGAGCGGGACGTCGTGGACGACCACGGCGTCGGCGGCGGCCCCGCTCTCCAGTTCGCGGGAGCGGACCCCGACGAGGGGGTGCACGATCGAGTTCAGTACGGCGAGCCGCTCGGGGTCGGCGAAGACGATCGAGCCGAGCTTCGGCCGGTCCAGGCTGCCGTCGGCGGCCAGCACCTCCGGGCCGAAGGCCTCGGCCACGGCCGCCAGACCGGGGGTCCCGGGCGCGACGACCTCCCGCGCGATGCGGTCCGCGTCGATCAGCACCGCGCCGTGCCCGACGAGCAGCCGCGACACCTCGCTCTTGCCGGCGCCGATGCCGCCGGTGAGGCCAACTTTCAGCATGCCCCGAAGCTTAGGCCCTGCCACCGGCACCGGCCGTGACAGGGCCCGCTCGCCGAGACACCGGCCGGGGCGCCGCGCTCCGGCCGGTGCGTGTTCACGAGTGGGCGGGCCTCGGTCGTCTCCCTGGTTGTCGCCCTGGACGGCGCCCTAATTGTCGCCCTCCCGCTCCGCGAGGAAGCGCTCGAACTCGAGGCCGATCTCGTCCGCCGAGGGGATCTCCACCGGCTCGGCGAGCATGTTGCCCCGGGTCTCGGCGCCCGCGGCCGCGTCGTACTGGTGCTCAAGGCCCTGTACGAGGGCGGTGAGCTCCTCGTCGCCCTCCTGGATCTGGCTGTCGATCTCGGTCTGGGTGCGGTGCGCCTCCGTGCGCAGGGCGTGCGCGATGCCCGGGAGGACCAGGCCGGTCGCGGCCGTGACGGACTCCAGGACGGTCAGGGCGGCGTCCGGGTAGGGCGAGCGGGCGATGTAGTGCGGCACGTGCGCGGCGACGCCCAGGACGTCGTGTCCGGCCTCCATGAGGCGGAACTCAAGCAGGGACTCGGCGCTGCCGGGCACCTGGGCCTCGTCGAAGGGGCTGCGGTGTCCGGGGACCAGGTCGGTGCGGTTGCCGTGCGGGGTGAGGCCGACCGGGCGGGTGTGCGGGACGCCCATGGGGATGCCGTGGAAGTTCACGGACAGGCGGACGCCGAGCCGCTCCACGATCTGCTGCACGGCGGCGGCGAAGCGCTCCCACTCGACGTCGGGCTCGGGGCCGGAGAGCAGCAGGAAGGGGGCGCCGGTGGCGTCCTGGACGAGGCGGACCTCGATGCTGGGCTCCTCGTACTCGGTCCAGCGGTCCCGCTTGAAGGTCAGCAGCGGGCGACGTGCCCGGTAGTCCACGAGCCGGTCGTGGTCGAAGCGGGCGACGACCTGGTGGGGCAGCGAGTCGAGGAGCCGGTCGACGATCTGGTCGCCGGTCTCACCCGCGTCGATGTATCCGTCGAAGTGGTAGAGCATGACAAGACCGGCCGACTCCTGGGCCAGCGCCATGTCGACGACCGCCAGCCCCTTCGGCTCCCATGCGTACAAACCCTGCGGATCAAGCACTGTGACCGCTCCTCCTCGTGTTCGTACGGGACAACGCGACACTGACCACAGGCATTCCCGCCGGAACCCCGAACAGGCGCCTCTCACCGCCTTCTCATGAGGGTGCACGCACGCGTGAGCGGTCCGGTACGGACGCACTCACGCGCGCGTGCCGGGGTCAGGAGGCCAGCACGCGCGCGTGCAGCGCGGTCACCGCCCTGCGTGCCGAGCTGAACGCGCCGTGCTGCCAGGCGTCCGTGTAGCTGAGCCAGTCACCGGCGAACGAGACCCGGCCGGCCGGCTCGTTCAGGGACTTGTAGCGCGCGTCGTCGGGGCCGCCGGGGGTGTCGTGCCAGGCAGCCTCCAGGTGGGGCGTCTGGCGCCAGTGGTGGGAGAAGGAGGAGGCGAGTTCGGTGCGGTACTTGTCGCCGTAGATCTTCACGCCGGCCGCGACCGCGCGCGCTTCGCGCTGGGCCGGGGTGAGCCTGGCGTAGGAGTCGGCGTCGTCGTCGTAGTTGTAGTAGCCGATGAGAACGCCCCGTTCGCCGTGGAAGCCGTACGAGGGGTGCCAGATGTGGGTGACGTCCTGGTCGGTCTCGGTGATGCCGCCGTAGATGCGGTGGTCCAGTTCCCACCAGCGGGAACGGTATTCGAGGCCGATCTTGGCGGCCGACGACGGGGTGACGGCCTCCAGGGCGCTCTGCACTCCGGCGCCCAGGTTGTGCGGCACCTTGGCGAGGATGTTGGGCGGCATGGCGGCCACGCAGTAGTCGGCCTCGACGGCCTTGGCACGGCCGCCCTGGGTGTACGTCACGGTGACGCCGTGCCCGGTGTCGGTGATCCTGGAGACGACGGCTCCGGTCCGTATGCGCCGGTCGCCTATCGCCCGGGTGAGCGCCTTCGGTATCTGGTCCATGCCGCCGACCGGCTGGAACATCAGCATGGCCTGGTCGAAGCCGAACTCGAACGAGAAGTAGCGCCCGACCCCGCTCGCGAGCACCGCGGAGGCGGTCGGGACGTCGCCGAGGAGCACTCCGGGGGTGCCGGCGGCGGCCGGCACGGTCGTGTAACCGCGCCGCTCACCGCCCTCGTACGTCAGCTTGTCGCCGAGTTCGCCCCAGTCCTTGAGGAACTCGACGAGCCGCTCCTGGTCGGTGGCCGTCAACTCCTTGTCCAGCGCGCCCTTGTTCGTGGCTTTGGCGAGCAACTCCGAGACGTAGCCGTACACGTCGGCCTTGGCGGTGCGGTACCGCTCCGGCTTCGTCATGCCGGCGGACTCGTTGTAGAGGTAGGCGTCGGCGTTGACGTTCGTGAACACCTGGATGGGGACGCCGAGTTCGCGACAGTAGTCGAGGGTGATCATCCACTGCGGGATCCGGGCCGGGCCGGCGTTCATGTAGTGGCCGTCGGCGAACCGCGCGGTCTGCGTGTTGCCGTAGAGGTCGGTGGTGGAGTCGCCGCCGCGCACGGTGAAGTTGCGTCCGCCGGTGCGGTCCCGGGCCTCCAGGATCGTACAGTCGTAGCCGGCTTTGCCGAGTTCGTAGGCGGTCGCGAGGCCGGCGATGCCGCCGCCGAGGATGACGACCTTGGCCGCGGCGCGCCCGGTGAGGGTGAAGTCGCCGGCGCTGAGCGGCCGGAAGGGCTGTTCGCGCTGGGCGGCCTGGGCGGTGGGAGCGAGTCCGAGCGCTCCCATGGTGGCGAACATGGCGCCGGCGCCACCGGTGAGACCGACGTTTCTCAGAAACGACCGCCGACTCGTCCCCGACCCGTACTGAGGCTGTGTCATGTCGCGACTCCCCTTCCGATCTTGAACGAAGACCGGGGAAGCGTCCCAGCGCCGCGTTACGGCACAGCGGTTACTCGTGTATCGCACACATTTCTACGGAGGGGGCCGTTGCGGCGGGCGGCACGGCCAACTTCCTCCAGGGGCCCGGGGAACTGCGCGATCAGCCACAACAAGCCGGCACGAACACACAAACGCGCACCCCCCCAAAAAAAACCGAGGGACCGCACCTCGAAAGGTGCGGTCCCTCAGCTATCGGCTAAGCCCAGCGGCGAGCGATCAGCTCTGGCCGCCCGCGAGCTTCTCGCGAAGCGCGGCAAGCGCCTCGTCCGAAGCCAGCGCACCGGAGGTGTCGGCACCCTCGGATGAGTACGAACCGCCACCGGCGGCCGGAGCGGCACCCGCGGCGTCGCCACCCTCCTCGGCAGCGGCAGCGTCGGCCTCGCGGCTCTTGATGACCTGCTGCTGGTGCTGCTCGAAGCGCTGCTGCGCCTCGGCGTACTGGTGCTCCCACGCCTCGCGCTGGGTCTCGTAGCCCTCGAGCCAGTCGTTGGTCTCGGGGTCGAAGCCCTCGGGGTAGATGTAGTTGCCCTGGTCGTCGTAGGACGCGGCCATGCCGTACAGGGTCGGGTCGAACTCGACCGTGGCCGGGTCGGCACCGAAGGCCTCGTTGGCCTGCTTCAGCGAGAGGCTGATGCGGCGGCGCTCGAGGTCGATGTCGATGACCTTGACGAAGATCTCGTCGTTGACCTGGACGACCTGCTCCGGGATCTCCACGTGGCGCTCGGCCAGCTCGGAGATGTGGACCAGACCCTCGATGCCCTCGTCCACGCGGACGAACGCACCGAACGGAACCAGCTTGGTGACCTTACCCGGGACGACCTGACCGATCTGGTGGGTCCGGGCGAACTGCTGCCACGGGTCTTCCTGGGTCGCCTTCAGCGACAGGGAGACGCGCTCGCGGTCCATGTCGACGTCGAGGACCTCGACGGTGACTTCCTGGCCGACCTCGACAACCTCGGACGGGTGGTCGATGTGCTTCCAGGACAGCTCGGAGACGTGGACCAGACCGTCGACGCCACCCAGGTCCACGAAGGCACCGAAGTTGACGATCGAGGAGACCACACCGGAACGGACCTGACCCTTCTGGAGGGTCGTGAGGAACGTCTGGCGGACCTCGGACTGGGTCTGCTCCAGCCAGGCACGGCGGGACAGGACCACGTTGTTGCGGTTCTTGTCCAGCTCGATGATCTTCGCCTCGAGCTCCTTGCCCACGTAGGGCTGGAGGTCGCGGACGCGGCGCATCTCCACCAGGGAGGCCGGGAGGAAGCCGCGGAGGCCGATGTCGAGGATGAGACCACCCTTGACGACCTCGATGACGGTACCGGTGACGATGCCGTCCTCTTCCTTGATCTTCTCGATGGTGCCCCAGGCACGCTCGTACTGGGCGCGCTTCTTCGAGAGGATCAGGCGGCCTTCCTTGTCCTCCTTCTGGAGAACAAGGGCTTCGATCTCGTCACCGACGGCGACGACCTCGTTGGGGTCGACATCGTGCTTGATCGAGAGCTCGCGGCTCGGGATGACACCTTCGGTCTTGTAACCGATGTCGAGCAGGACCTCGTCCCGGTCGACCTTCACGATGACGCCGTCGACGATGTCGCCGTCGTTGAAGTACTTGATCGTCTCGTCGATCGCGGCGAGGAAGGCTTCCTCGTTACCGATGTCGTTGACCGCTACCTGCGGGGTGGTGGCGGTGGTCTCGGTGCTGCTCGTCATGTGAGAAAGGGCTCCGGTACGGACATTGAAGTCGTAGGTACTGCTTACGCCGGGAGCCTGTTTCGCTCTGCAGAAGCCGGACAGCCTGGGAAGCGCCACCCGAAACACTGGTGACGCCTCGACAACCGAGGGGACATACATACAGATGCGAGCGCAGCCTGCTACGTCTGAGGTGCGCAGGCCCGCAGCGCAACTTGTAGCATACGGGGGCAGCCGGGCAGGGTCAATGCGCGAAGGCGCACACCCGGGGCGGAACACCGCATACCCGGCACAAGAAACGTCCCACCAGGCCACGCACGCCTGAGAGACCCCCTCCGTGACACACCCGCCGACGGGTTGCACGGAAGAGTACGACGAGGGAGCCGATCATCCAAGAGCCCGATTCGTTCGACCAGGAAGAGGCCGGTGCGACGGCCGGCGCCGAGGCCGAACCCGAAGCCACCCGGCGTGCCGCCGGGGTCGCGGAGAGCAGCCGGGCCAACCGCGGCTGGTGGGACCGCAACGCCGACGAGTACCAGGTCGAGCACGGCACGTTCCTCGGCGACGACCGTTTCGTATGGGGTCCCGAGGGCCTCGACGAGGTGGAGGCGGAGCTGCTCGGCCCGCCGGAGGAGCTGAAGGGCAAGGACGTCCTGGAGATCGGCGCCGGCGCGGCCCAGTGCGCGCGCTGGCTGGCCGCCCAGGGGGCCCGGCCGGTCGCCCTGGACCTCTCGCACCGCCAGCTCCAGCACGCGCTGCGCATCGGCGGATCGTTTCCGCTGGTCTGTGCGGACGCGGGCGCGCTGCCCTTCGCGGACGCCTCCTTCGACCTGGTGTGCTCGGCGTACGGGGCGCTCCCCTTCGTCGCCGATCCGCGTCTGGTGCTGCGCGAGGCGCGCCGCGTGCTGCGTCCCGGCGGGCGGTTCGTCTTCTCGGTGACGCACCCGATCCGCTGGGCGTTCCCGGACGAGCCCGGCCCCGAGGGGCTCTCGGTCTCGTCCTCCTACTTCGACCGGACGCCGTACGTCGAGCAGGACGAGGACGGCCACGCGGTCTACGTCGAGCACCACCGCACGCTCGGCGACCGGGTCCGGGACATCGCCGCCTCGGGTTTCCGGCTCGTCGACCTGGTGGAGCCGGAATGGCCGGCCTGGAACACGTCCGAATGGGGTGGCTGGTCCCCGCTGCGGGGCGGTCTGATCCCCGGGACGGCGATCTTCGTGTGCGAGCGCGACTGAACGTCCCGGGACGCGACCGAACGCCTCTGGAACGGCACGCGCGCGTGAGGCCGTAAGGACACGCGCGCGTGAAGGGCGCTTTCGGTCGCGTACGACACTAGGGGCGTGATCCGTTACGACGCCCTGGACGCGCTCCCCGTGCGGGAGGCCCTGCCCGGTCTGCGCGACGCCCTGGACGGGCACGGCACCGCCGTCCTGGTGGCACCGCCCGGCACCGGCAAGACGACGCTGGTGCCGCTGGCGCTGGCCGGGCTGCTCGGCGAGGGGCCGGCGCGGCGGGTGGTGGTGGCCGAGCCGCGCCGGATCGCCGCCCGCGCGGCGGCCCGCCGGATGGCCTGGCTGCTCGGCGAGCAGGTCGGGCGGAGCGTCGGCTACACCGTGCGCGGCGAGCGGGTCGTGGGCCGGCACGCGCGCGTGGAGGTCGTCACGACCGGTGTGCTGTTGCAGCGTCTGCAACGCGACCAGGAACTGTCCGGCGTCGACGTCGTGATCCTCGACGAGTGCCACGAGCGCCATCTGGACGCCGACACGGTGGCGGCCTTCCTCTGCGACGTGCGGGAGACCCTGCGGCCGGAGCTGCGCCTGGTGGCCGCGTCGGCGACGACGGACGCGCAGGGGTGGTCGCGGCTGCTGGGCGGGGCGCCGGTGGCCGAGGCGGCCGGTGTCTCGTACCCCGTGGAGACGGTGTGGGTGCCGCCGGCGCGTCCGGTGCGGCCACCGCACGGGATGCGGGTCGACCCGGCGTTGCTCGCCCATGTGGGGTCGGTGGTGCGGCGGGCCCTGACCGAGCGGGACGGGGACGTGCTGTGCTTCCTGCCCGGCGTGGGCGAGATCGCGCGGGTGGCCGGCCGGCTGGGTGACCTGGGGGACGTGGAGGTGCTCCAGGTGCACGGCAGGGCGCCGGCCTCCGTGCAGGACGCGGTGCTGGCGCCCGGGGCGCGCCGCCGGGTGGTGCTGGCGACCGCGGTCGCCGAGTCCTCGCTCACCGTCCCCGGGGTGCGGGTGGTCGTCGATTCGGGGCTCGCGCGGGAGCCGCGGGTGGACCACGCGCGCGGGCTGAGTGCGCTGGCGACGGTACGGGCGTCCCGCGCCGCCGGTCGGCAGCGGGCCGGGCGGGCCGGGCGGGAGGCGCCGGGGGCGGTGTACCGGTGCTGGTCCGAGGCCGAGGACGCTCGGCTGACGGCTTTTCCGGCCCCGGAGATCAGGGTGGCCGATCTGACCGCGTTCGCCCTCCAGGCGGCCTGCTGGGGCGATCCGGGGGCCTCGGGACTGGCGCTGCTCGACCCGCCGCCGGCCGGGGCGATGGCGGCGGCCCGGGAGGTGCTGACGGCGATCGGTGCGGTCGACTCCGCCGGACGGGCGACGGAACGGGGGGTACGGCTGGCCCGGCTGGGGGTGCATCCGCGGCTGGGACGGGCGCTGCTGGACACCCCGGGCGGAGGTGCGGAGGCGGTCGCGCTGCTGAGCGAGGAGCCGCCGCGGGAGTACGGGGACGATCTGGCGGCCGCGCTGCGCACCGCCCGGCGGGGCGGAGACGCCTATGCAGGGCGCTGGCTCGCGGAGGTACGGCGGCTCCGGGCGGACAGAGAGGGGACCTCGGCGGCCGGCGTGGACGGCCAGGGCACCTCTGCGGCCGGTGTGGACGACCGCGCCGTGGGACGTGTCGCCGCCCTCGCCTTCCCCGAGCGGGTCGCCAGGGCAGACGGAGGGTCGTACCTGATGGCCTCCGGGACCCGGGCCGAGCTCGCCGACGGCAGCCCGCTGCGCGGCGCGCCGTGGATCGCCGTGGCGGTGGCGGACCGCCCGGTCGGCAGCGGGCACGCGCGCGTGCGGCTCGCCGCGGTGGTCGACGAGGACACGGCCAGGTCGGCGGCGGCCCCGCTGTACGCGGAGGACCAGGAGGTCCGCTGGGCCGACGGGGACGTCGTCGCGCGGCGGGTGGAGCGGCTCGGGGCGATCGAGCTGACGGTGCGGCCGTTGCGGGACGCCGACCCGGCACTCGTACGCGACGCACTGCTCGACGGGCTGCGGCGCGAAGGGCTCGGCCTGCTGCGGTGGACGCCCGACGCGGCCGTACTGCGGCAACGCCTCGCCTTCCTCCGGCTGCACCTCGGGGAGCCCTGGCCCGACGTCTCCGACGACGCGCTCCACGCGCGCGTGGACGAATGGCTGGAGCCGGAGCTCGGCCGGGCCCGGCGGCGGGCCGATCTCGGCCGGATCGACGCCGGGGAGGCGCTGCGGCGGCTGCTGCCATGGGCGGGCGGGGAGGCGGGACGGCTCGACGAGCTGGCGCCGGAGCGGATCGCCGTACCGAGCGGGTCGCGGATCCGGGTCGACTACGCGAACCCCGAACAGCCGGTGCTCGCCGTGAAGTTGCAGGAGATGTTCGGCCTGCAGGAGTCGCCCGCCGTGGCCGGGGTGCCGGTGCTCGTGCATCTGCTGTCCCCCGCCGGGCGGCCCGCCGCGGTCACCGCCGACCTCGCCTCGTTCTGGCAGGACGGCTACAGGGGCGTACGGGCCGAGCTGCGCGGGCGGTACCCGAAGCATCCCTGGCCCGAGGATCCCGCCACGGCCGAGCCCACCCGGCACACCAACGCGCGGCTCAGACGCTGACCGGCTCCGGGACCGAGGAGTCGACCGGCTCGGGATCGGCCGGGCGGCGGCTGCGGGCCTCCAGGTAGAGGGAGAGGGCGAGCAGCGCGATGCCGAGGGAGAGGAACCCCCAGGGCAGGTAGGAGGTCAGCAGCAGGACGAGGGTGCGGTTGTGCTTGACCAGGGCGACCGTGCTCTCGATGTAGTCCTCGCGCATCTTCACGTCGCCGGCGAAGGCCGTCACCTTGGCACGGCCGCCGAGCAGGGTGCCGCCGCACAGCTCCTCCTTGTGGATCTCCTCGCCGTAGACGGGTGCCCCGGTGGCCGGTTCGACCCAGAACTTGCGGACGGTGGTGTACCAGCGGGTGGTGCCGGTCTTGGCCACGGTCTCCGGGGTGATGCCCTGCACCGGCATCTTCTTGGGCATGGGGACCTTGGTCCACGGGATGGTCTGCTCGAAGTAGTAGACCTTGACGCCCCGGAAGGTCTGCGTCCCCTTGTAGTGGATGGGGTTGGTGGTGCGGGTCTGCGCGTCGAAGTACTCGTAGTCCCGCTTCTCGGTGAGGAACGGGAACTTGAACTCGATGCCGTCCCGGGTCACCGGGTCGCCGTCGACCATCTCGCCGGTGGCGTGCACGGGTTCCTGGCTGTGGGCGTCGAAGATGTAGCGCTCGGGGATCTCGGAGACCATCTTGCCGTCGGGTCCCTGGACGTAGGAGAGGCCGTCCCAGACGACGACGTCCCGGCCCGCCGTCTTCTCGATCTTCTTCGCCGCCTCCACGTTCCCCTTGAGGGTCTGCACGATGGTGACCTGGGGGACCTTCTTCGCCGTCATGGTGCCGTAGTCGAGGAGCGTGGCGTTCTTCGCCACCAGGACCATGTCCTGGTACTGGTTCGCCGGGATCTTGGCGAGCCGCGGGAAGGCGTACCAGCGCAGCAGCGGGGACAGCGCGGCGAAGAACACGGCACAGGCGAGCAGGACCAGACTGGCCTTGCGGCGCATCTCGGCCTCCCGGGGCGGCGGTTACGGGTGGGACGGCACCGTGGTGAGCAGCGGCTTGGGGGACGTCCTTCCGTCCGGCGACCCCACGGCGCTGATCGTCACGACCAGGACGACCGCGAGGACGAGACCGCTCGCGGCGGCGATCAGGGCGCGCATGCGGGGCCTCCCTACGGCCGACGACTTCCTGATGGATCGTCAGGTCCGGGCACGGTAGCAACGGGAGGGTGAGATGAGAACAGGTCGTACGACGACGAGGGCGCCGTCCCGCGTCGGCGGGAGGGCGCCCTGGTGGTCGTGCGACGGTGGATCAGGAGGAGGCGGAGGCGCTCGGGGAGGCGGAGGAGGAGGCCGACGCGGAGGCGGAGGCGCTCGGCGACGGGCTCGACGAGGAGTCGGCCGCGGCGACGGTCAGCTCGACGGTGAGCGTGGCGCCACCGGTGGTGGTGATGCGCAGCAGGAACGTGCCGGTGGTGTCGTCCGCGTACAGCTTGGGCAGCGTGAGCAGGCCGTCCGCGTCCGTCTGGAGGTCCGTGAGGGTGCGGACGGCGTTGCCGTTCGCGTCCTTGAAGTACGGGCCCTTGTCGTTCTCGCTCGGGTCGTCCGCCGACTTGACCAGCGTGGCGGTGGCGGCGACCTTGTCGGCGACGGCGCCCTGGTAGGTGGCCTTCGTCTGCACCTGGTCGGCGAACTCGCCGCCCGGGGTGCAGGTCAGCGCCGTGGTGTTGACGAGGGCGAGGGTGTCGGCGGCGCGCGCGGTGACGGTCGCGTCGTAGTCGACGCCCTTGACCGTGCGGCCGACCACGCTCGCGTGGACCGTGAAGTCGCCGGTCTTCTCGCCCGCCTGGAGCGCCGGCGCGACGGCGACGCCCTTGCTGTCGGTGGTGACCGTGGCGGTGTCCTCGCCGCCGCTGAAGGTCGCGTCCGTGTCCCCGACGATGGTGAAGCGGACCCGGACCTTGGCGACGGTCCGGCCGGCCTTGGTCTCCGCGCGCGTGCTGATCTGCTTGCCGAACGCGTCGCCTGCCATCGCCGTGAGCGTGGCGGTGCCCGCGTCCTCCAGGTGGTCCACGGTGTCGGTGGCCGTGGGCGGCACGGTCGGCGTCGTGCTCGGGGTGCTCGGCGTGGGCTCGGTGGGCTTCGGCGTGCTGGTGGTCGGCTTCGTCGTGGAGCCGTCGGAACCGGAACCGGAACCGCCGGAGCCGGTCGAGCCGTCGCTGCGGTGCGTGGGCAGCGTTCCCGTGCCGTTCGGGACCGAGTGGGTGCCCTTGCGGTAGAACTCGTACCAGGACAGCACCAGGTTGAGGTAGTCCTGCGAGTTGTTGTAGCTGAGGATCGCGCTGTTCATGTCGGCCTGGACGGACAGGTCCCAGCCGTAGCGGCACAGGTAGTGGCCGGCGGCGAGCGCCGCGTCGTAGACGTTGTTGGGGTCCTTGACGCCGTCGCCGTTGCCGTCGCGGCCGGCCCACGCCCAGGTCGAGGGGATGAACTGCATGGGGCCGACGGCCTGGTCGTACTGGCTGTTGCCGTCGTACTGGCCGCCGTCGGTGTCCTTGATGAGCGCGAAGCCGTTGCCGTCGAGCTCGGGGCCGAGGATCCGGTGCAGGGTGTTGCCCTCGGCGTCGACGTCACCGCCGCGGGCCTGGCCGGACTCGACCTTGCCGATGGCGGCGAGCAGCTGCCAGGGCAGGTTGCAACCCGGCTTGGAACTACGCAGCTCCGCCTCGGCCTTCTTGTAGGCGTCGAGGACGGTGGCGGGGATGCCGGCCTCGGCCGCGCCGCGGGAGACGGCGGTGCCGATGCTCGGCGCGGAGGCCGAGGGGCTCGCGCTGGGGTTGGGGCTGTTGAGCGGCGGCAGGTCCGTGTAGTACGGCGAGTTGCCGGTGGCGCCGTCGGCGGCCCCGGATCCGTCCGGCGCGGAGGTGCTGGCACCGGCGTTGGCCTGTCTGCCCGTGTCTCCGGACGTGGCGCCCGGTGCCTGGGACGCGGACAGAGCCGCCACCGCCAACGCGGCCGCGGCGGTCGTCGCCGCTCCCTTGCGCAGCCGCCTGCCGAATTGCGCCGCCATAAGGTGAACCCCTCCCATGGACGCCTTCTGAGCGCCCGTCTCCGTCTGTCCGCTCGCCCCTGGTGTGACGGTCGACCCGGTGCTGTGGTTGCCCCCTGTTACCTCTTTCGCGTGATGAGGTAGCGCATCCGGCCATGCACGCCGGGGCGGCGACCCAGGCGACCCTACGACAACTTCCCTTCCGCGGACACCCGGCGGTGCCCGATTTTCACCAGTTGGCCATCCCCCGTTGAACGATGGTGGTGTGGCGGATACTTGTCGTACGCGATCACTTGTTCGGCGCTACGGCCGGCGACCGTTTCGACGACTTCCTCCAGGGGGCCCGGGTGCCGTTCACTCTCAGCCATGCCGCCGCCGTGCTGCCCGCCGTGCGGGGCGACGGGACCGGGCGCGGGCGGCTGGTGCCGGCGGTGCTGGTCGCGGGGTCCTTCGCGCCCGACCTCACCTACTACGCGGCGAGCGCGGTGCCGGACGCGATGGAGTTCGGCGATGTCACGCACTCCTTCACCGGTGTCCTCACCGTCGACGTGCTGTTCGCCTGGGCGCTGGTGGCGCTGTGGCTGCTGGTGCGGGAACCCCTCGTGGCCCTCGCGCCCCGGGCCCGGCAGGGGCGGGTGGCCGCGCTGCTGCGCTGCGGGGCGCCACGCGCGCGTGCGGGGCTCCCGGTCGCCGCGTGGTGGTACGTCTCCGCCGTGGCCGGCGGGCTCACGCACGTCGTCTGGGACGCGTTCACGCACCACGACCGCTGGGGGACGCGGCTGATCCCGGCCATCGGCCGGAGCGTCGCGGGCATGCCGCTGTACACCCTGCTCCAGTACGGCAGTTCGGTGGTCGGTGCGGCCGTGGTCTCCGTGTTCGCGGTCCGCGCGGTACGGCGGGCGCCGGCCGGGGAGCCGGTGGGGGTGCCGCTGCTGTCGGTGCGGGACCGGTGCTGGGCCGGCGCCGCGATCACCGGCTGCCCCCTGCTCGCGGCGGTGCAGCGGGCGACGCGGTGGTGGGAGTACCGGGGGGCTACGGCGAAGCCCTGGGAGCTGCTCCCCACCGTGCTCTTCGGAGCGGGCGCGGGGCTGCTGGCGGGGGTTCTGGGGTACGCCGTGGCGGTCAGGGTGTGGCGTCCGGCTCCGGTGCCCGACGGCGTGCGGCGGAGCGCGTCTGCCGTTCGGTGAGGCTCGCCACGAACACGGTCATGGTGCGGGGGCGGCGGGGGCCGGGGAGCGCGGTGAGGAGCAGCGCGAGGTAGCTGCGGGCGAGGTCGAACCACTGGCGCAGGCCGGGGCGGGCGCGGAGCCTGCGGCGGAGCCGGGTGACGGCTCGGCGCACGGTGACGGCGAGGTCGGCGGGGATGCGGGCAGAGCTGGCGCCGGCCGCCAGGGCCGGGGCCGACGGGGACGCCGTGACCTCGGCGGAGGCGGAGGCGGAACGGGCCTTGGCCGGGGGCCTGCTCTGGGGCGTCCGGCGGTGAACCATACGTATACCCATGGCCGCATCCTTGCCGGTGGCGGAAGCCGAGGCGTTCTGACGGGGTCCACGCGAGTGACGGGCCGGCGCCCCCTTTTTTACTCCGGCTCCCCTCGCTCCAGCGCCCCCTCTTTTCTCCGCCGCAACGGCGAGCAGCCCCAGCGGCGCTTTCCGGCGATGCCGAACGATGCGCATCCGGCGGGTCCGGCACCGCCGGAGGCCGCCGTCGTGGCTGAGCACCGTTGCGGCGGAGAAAGGAAAAGGAAGGGGGGCGGCGAAGAAGAAGGAGCGAGAGAGGAGAAGAAAGGGAGACGAGGAGGGCGGAGGCGGAGGACGGAGGCAGAGGGCGGAGGCGGAGGACGGAGGCAGAGGGCGGAGGCAGAGGGCGGAGGCGGAAGGCGGAGAAGGAGGGCGGAGGCGGAAGGCGGAGGCGGAAGGCGGAGGCGGAAGGCGGAGGCGGAAGGCGGTGATGGCGACGGCACCGTCGCCGCAGGACCGCAAGAAGGGACGGCGCCGCTCCACCAGGATCGGGGAACGGCGCCCTCTGTCGACCGCCTCGGAAACACGCCTCCTGTCGGCCCCTCGGGAACACGCCTCCTGTCGGCCCCTCGGAGACACGCCCTTTGGCGGCCGCCTCGGAAACGCGCCCTCTGCCGGCGCTCGCCGGAGGCGCTAGTGGGCCGCCGACTCCCAGTCCGGGCCGACGCCCACCGAGACGTCCAGAGGGGCCCGGAGGTGGACCGCGTTGGACATCTGGTCGCGGAGGACGGACTCGACCCGGTCCCGCTCGCCGGGGGCGATCTCCAGGACGATTTCGTCGTGGACCTGGAGCAGCATGCGGGACTTCAGGTCCGCCTCGCGCAGCGCGCCGTCCACCCGGAGCATGGCGATCTTGACGATGTCCGCCGCCGTGCCCTGGATGGGCGCGTTGAGCGCCATCCGCTCGGCCGCCTCCCGGCGCTGCCGGTTGTCGCTGTTGAGGTCGGGGAGGTAGCGGCGGCGGCCGAAGAGGGTCGCCGTGTAGCCGGTGGCGCGGGCCTCGTCGACGACGCGGCGCAGGTAGTCGCGGACCCCGCCGAACCGCTCGAAGTACGTGTCCATCAGGGCCCGGGCCTCGCCCGCGTCGATGTTCAGCTGCTGGGAGAGGCCGAAGGCGGAGAGCCCGTACGCGAGGCCGTACGACATCGCCTTGATCTTGCGGCGCATCTCCGCGTCGACGGCCGAGCGGTCGACGTCGAACACCTGGGAGGCGACCGTGTTGTGCAGGTCCTCCCCGGAGGTGAACGCCTCGATCAGGCCCTCGTCCTCGGAGAGGTGGGCCATGACGCGCAGCTCGATCTGGCTGTAGTCGGCGGTCATGAGCGACTCGAAGCCCTCGCCGACGACGAAGCCACGGCGGATCGCGCGGCCCTCGTCGGTGCGGACCGGGATGTTCTGGAGGTTCGGGTCGGTGGAGGAGAGGCGGCCGGTCGCGGCGACGGTCTGGTTGAACGTCGTGTGGATGCGGGCGTCGGCGGCGACGGTCTTGATCAGGCCCTCGACCGTGACCCGCAGCTTGGCCTGCTCGCGGTGCCGGAGCATGATCACCGGCAGCTCGTTCTCCGTCTGGCCGGCGAGCCAGGCGAGCGCGTCGGCGTCGGTGGTGTAGCCGGTCTTGGTCTTCTTCGTCTTCGGGAGCGCCAGTTCGCCGAAGAGGACCTCCTGGAGCTGCTTGGGCGAGCCCAGGTTGAACTCGTGGCCGGCCGCCGCGTGCGCCTCCTTCACCGCCTGCTGGACCGCGCCCGCGAACATCTGCTCCATCGCTTCCAGGTGCGCGCGGTCGGCCGCGATGCCGTACCGCTCCATCCGGGCGAGCAGGACGGAGGTGGGCAGCTCCATGTCACGGAGCAGGTCCGCCGCGCCGACCTCCTGGAGCCGCTCCTCGAAGGCCTCGCCGAGGTCGAGGATCGCGCGGGCCTGGATCATCAGGGCCTCGGCCTCGGCGCCGTCGTCCGCGCCGAACGCCAGCTGGCCGTCGGCCGCGGCGGCCGGGGCCAGCTCGCGGTGCAGGTACTCCAGGGACAGCGCGTCCAGGTCGAAGGAGCGGCGGCCGGGCTTGACCAGGTACGCGGCGAGCGCGGTGTCCATGGTGACGCCCTCGATGGTCCAGCCGTGCTCGGCGAAGACCCGCATCGCGCCCTTGGCGTTGTGGAAGACCTTGGGCCGGGCGGCGTCGGCCAGCCAGGCCGCCCACGCGTTCTCGTCAGCCTCGTCCAGCTCCGCCGGGTCGAACCAGGCCGCCGGTCCCCCGGCCGCGGCCAGCGCGACCTCGGCGACCGAACCGGTGCCGAGCGCCCAGGTGTCGACGGTGGCGACGCCCAGCGGCTGCTCCGTGCCGTGCTCGGCCAGCCAGCCGGCCAGCTCGCCGGTGCCGAGGACGGAACCGTCCACCTCCACGCCCGCCTCGGCGACCGGCGCCGACTCGGTCTCCTCGGCGCCGGGGTCGACGGCGTAGAGCCGCTCGCGCAGCGACGGGTTGCGGATCTCCAGGGTGTCCAGGATCATCGCGACGTTCTTGCGGTCGTACGGCGCGCGCTCCAGCTCGGCGACCGTCCTCGGCAGCTCCACGGCGCGCTCCAGCTCGGTGAGCCGGCGGTTGAGCTTGACGGACTCCAGGTGGTCGCGGAGGTTCTGGCCGGCCTTGCCCTTGACCTCGTCGACGCGCTCCACCAGCTCGGCGAAGGAGCCGAACTGGTTGATCCACTTCGCGGCCGTCTTCTCGCCGACGCCCGGGATGCCGGGCAGGTTGTCGGACGGGTCGCCGCGCAGGGCCGCGAAGTCGGGGTACTGGGCGGGCGTCAAGCCGTACTTCTCGAAAACCTTCTCCGGGGTGAACCGGGTCAGCTCGGAGACGCCCTTCGTCGGGTAGAGCACCGTGGTGTGTTCGGTGACCAGCTGGAAGGAGTCGCGGTCGCCGGTGACGATCAGGACGTCGAAGCCCGCCGCCTCGGCCTGGGTGGCGAGGGTGGCGATGATGTCGTCGGCCTCGAAGCCCTCGACGGCGAAGCGCTGCGCGTGCATGGCGTCGAGCAGCTCGCCGATCAGCTCGACCTGGCCCTTGAACTCGTCCGGGGTCTTCGAACGGTTCGCCTTGTACTCGGTGAACTCCGCGGAGCGCCAGGTCTTGCGGGAGACGTCGAACGCCACCGCGAAGTGCGTGGGCGCCTCGTCACGCAGGGTGTTGGCCAGCATCGACGCGAAGCCGTAGATCGCGTTCGTCGGCTGCCCCGTCGCGGTCGTGAAGTTCTCCGCGGGCAGCGCGAAGAACGCGCGGTACGCCAGCGAGTGCCCGTCCATGAGCATCAGCCGGGGACGGGGGCCGCCGGGGGTCTTGTCGGTCTGCTTCGCTGCTGTCTCTGCCACGCCCCCGATCCTGCCACGCCGCACTGACAGTGAGGGCCGACGGTTCGGGTTGCGGCGGGCCCGGGCGGTCGGACACCGGTTCCGTTCCCCTCTCTCCGCGACTCCCTCCTCGCCCCTCTCCTCGGCTCCCTCCGCTGCTCCCTCCTCGGCCGCCCGTGCTCGATGGTTGTCGGTGGCGCGTGCGAGTATCGGGTGCACATGGCAGTGGTGCCGGCGTAGAGGGAGAGCGTGCGATGGCGACGAAGCCGCCCAAGGAGGACCCGGTCCAGGACGCCCCGCAGGTGGCGGAGCCGAAGCACGCGGCCGCGGGGCTGCCCGCCATCGGCCACACGCTGCGCATCGCCCAGCAGCAGATGGGCGTGAAGCGCACCGCGCTGACGCTGCTGCGGGTGAACCAGAAGGACGGCTTCGACTGCCCCGGCTGCGCCTGGCCGGAGCCCGATCACCGGCACGCGGCCGAGTTCTGCGAGAACGGCGCGAAGGCGGTGGCCGAGGAGGCGACCCTGCGGCGGGTGACCCCCGAGTTCTTCGCCGCGCACTCGGTCGCCGACCTGCACCACCGCAGCGGCTACTGGCTCGGCCAGCAGGGCCGGCTCACCCACCCCATGTATCTCGCCGAGGGCGCCGAGCACTACGAGCCGGTCGGCTGGGAGCAGGCCTTCGACATCATCGGCGAGGAGATCGCGGCACTCTCCTCCCCCGACGAGGCGGTCTTCTACACCTCGGGGCGGACCAGCAACGAGGCCGCGTTCCTGTACCAGCTGTTCGCGCGCGAGCTGGGCACCAACAACCTGCCGGACTGCTCCAACATGTGCCACGAGTCCTCGGGCTCGGCGCTGAGCGAGACGATCGGCATCGGCAAGGGCAGTGTCAGCCTTGAGGACCTGTACAAGGCCGACCTGATCATCGTGGCCGGGCAGAACCCGGGCACCAACCACCCCCGGATGCTCTCCGCGCTGGAGAAGGCCAAGGCCAACGGCGCGAAGATCATCAGTGTCAACCCGCTCCCGGAAGCCGGCCTGGAGCGGTTCAAGAACCCGCAGACCCCCCAGGGCATGGTGAAGGGCGCCGCCCTCACCGACCTGTTCCTGCAGATCCGCATCGGCGGCGACCAGGCCCTGTTCCGTCTCCTCAACAAGCTCGTACTGGAGACCGAGGGCGCGGTCGACGAGAAGTTCGTGCGCGAACACACCCACGGGTTCGAGGAGTTCGCGGAGGCCGCCCGCGCCGCCGACTGGCACGAGACGCTCACCGCGACCGGACTCACCCGCGCGGAGATCGAGCAGACCCTCGACATGGTGCTCGCCTCGGAGCGCACCATCGTCTGCTGGGCCATGGGGCTCACCCAGCACAAGCACTCGGTGCCGACGATCCGTGAGGTCGTCAACTTCCTTCTGCTGCGCGGCAACATCGGCCGTACCGGCGCGGGCGTGTGCCCGGTCCGCGGCCATTCGAACGTGCAGGGCGACCGCACCATGGGCATCTTCGAGCGGCCGGCCCCGGCCTTCCTGGACGCCCTGGAGAAGGAGTTCGGCTTCGCGCCCCCGCGCGAGCACGGCTTCGACGTGGTCCGGGCCATCCGCGCGCTGCGCGACGGCGACGCGAAGGTCTTCTTCGCCATGGGCGGCAACTTCGTCTCCGCGACCCCCGACACGGAGGTCACCGAGGCGGCGATGCGGCGGGCCCGGCTGACCGTGCACGTGTCGACCAAGCTCAACCGCTCACACGTCGTCACGGGGGCGCGGGCGCTGATCCTGCCGACGCTCGGCCGGACCGAGCGCGATCTCCAGGGCAGCGGCGAGCAGTTCGTCACCGTCGAGGACTCCATGGGCATGGTGCACGCCTCGCGGGGCCGCCTGGCGCCCGCAGGTCCGCACCTGCTGTCGGAGCCGGCCATCGTCTGCCGACTGGCCCGCCGGGTGCTCGGCGAGAACAGCCGTACGCCGTGGGAGGAGTTCGAGAAGGACTACGCGACGGTCCGGGACCGAATAGCGCGCGTGATCCCCGGCTTCGACGACTTCAACGCGCGCGTGGCGCACCCGGGCGGCTTCGCGCTCCCGCACGCCCCGCGCGACGAGCGGCGCTTCCCGACGGCCACCGGCAAGGCGAACTTCACGGCGGCCCCGGTCGAGTACCCCGAACTGCCCGAGGGGCGGCTGCTGTTGCAGACGCTGCGCTCGCACGACCAGTACAACACCACGATCTACGGCCTGGACGACCGCTACCGGGGCATCAGGAACGGCCGCCGGGTGGTCCTGGTGCACCCGGAGGACGCGCGGCTGCTGGGCGTGGCCGACGGGTCGTACGTGGACCTGGTCGGCGAGTGGAAGGACGGCGTGGAGCGCCGGGCGCCGGGCTTCCGGGTGGTGTACTACCCGACCTCCCGGGGCTGCGCGGCCGCCTACTACCCGGAGACCAACGTGCTGGTGCCGCTCGACGCGACCGCGGACACCAGCAACACGCCGGCCAGCAAGTCCGTGGTGATCCGCCTGGAGGCCGGAGTGCGGGGGCCGACGGCCGCCGTCTGAGCGCCTGTTCAGCGCGTCTGGAAGAATCGGCGGCCTACTGAGCGTTTGCTCAGTAGGGAGACAGCCGCACGACGAACGGAGCCGGCCCATGGGCGAGCAGCAGCACGTGAAGTTCCCGCAGGAGGTCATCGACGAGTACGCCGCGCTCGGTGTCGACCTGCAGGCCCTGTTCTCGGCGGGCCACCTCGGCAACCGCATGGGCGTGCAGATCGTGGAGGCCTCGGCGGAGCGGGTCGTCGGCACCATGCCGGTGGAGGGCAACACCCAGCCGTACGGGCTGCTGCACGGCGGTGCCAGCGCGGTGCTGGCGGAGACCCTGGGCTCGGTCGGTTCGATGCTGCACGGCGGCAGTTCGAAGATCGCGGTCGGCGTGGACCTCAACTGCACGCATCACCGCGGGGCCCGCTCCGGCCTGGTCACCGGCGTGGCAACGCCGGTACACCGGGGGCGTTCCACGGCGACCTACGAGATCGTGATCAGCGACGAGGAGGGCCGGCGGGTGTGCACGGCCCGCCTGACCTGCCTGCTGCGGGACCTCGACGGCACGAGGCTCCCCTCCGAGGTCAGGAGCTGACCCGGCCCCGAGCCGGGGCCCGCCGGGCACCGAAGCCATTGCTCCCCGCCGTCCGCCCCCGTAATTTCGGGGCATGGGACGGCGAGGAAGCGGCCTGCCCGGGCCGACCGCACTGGTGCTCGGGCTCGCTCTGCTGACCGGCTGCGGCGATCCCGGTGCCCCCGATCGCGATTCGACGGGCCCCACACCCTCCGCGCCCGCCGCCGCTCCTCCCTCCGCGTCCCCTTCCACGACCTCCGCCGCCGAGTTGTGCGCCTCGATCGTCGCCCACTGGTCGCGCGAGGTGCTCGACAGCGACACCTACGGGGACTACCAGTCGATGGGACTGTCCAACGGGCAGTACGAGATCCTCCGGACCGTCGTGGACGCCGCACGGGCCGTGGAACGCGACCAAGGGGCCGCTGCCGCCTACCGGTTGATCGACCGTCGGTCGCGTGCCGCCTGCGCCGGGCGCTACCGCAACGGGACACCGACGGGAGGCCCCTGGCAATGAGCATGGGCGGCACGAGCGGAACGAGCGGCATCGGCCCCGTCGAACCGGGAGAGGGCACCCAGGCCCAGGACGCACCGGACGCCCCCGAGGCGGCCGTCTCCCCTCCCCCGCACCCCGCCCGCCGCCGCGCCCTCGCCGTCGCCGCGGCCGCCGCCCTCCTCGCCGGCGGCGGCTATCTGATCGCGACCCGCCCGCACCCACCGACGCCGGCGCCGCCCGAAGTCCCTTACCCCGCACAGGCGGTGGCGTTCGCCTTCCTGGACGGCCGGGCCACTCCCCCGGGTGCCCCGCCACGCAGCTTCAGCTTCGCGGTGCGCATGACCGTGACGGACGGGCCGCCGGTCACCGTACCCAGGGTGACCCAGCCCTACGCCGGCCTCACCCTGACCGAGTCGCCACCCGCCCCCTTTCGGACAAAAGCGGGCTCACCCCGCGAGATCACGATCACGATGCATGTGACCGATTGCGCGACGGTTCCGAAGGATGCCGGACTGCCTTTCCTGGACGTAACTCTGCGTAATACCCGTGCAATACAAGTACAGAGTTTCATCCTGGGGTCCCGCTACGCACAGCACCTCTCGCACGCCTTGAAAGTCGCCTGTAGCAACAGTTAGCGACCGATCCCGGTAACTACCAAAACTCCCGAGACGCCTGATACAACGGCGGCGGGTCCTGCGGGTTCTCAGCATGCGGACGGGGCGAATCGGCCTGAATTCCACTCTTCTCCGCACCGTGTACCGCTCTGCATTACCTCGTGTCATAACAAGAGCGTCACAGCATGGGTCAGACCCTCCTCCACATTCCCCGCGCCCGCCTAGAGTCACGGCCAGTCACGGCGTCACCGGATTCTTACCTCAACCAGACGCGCGGGACTCGACCGTTTCCACGGGGATGCGGTTGTTCAGGGGAAAGGACTGATCGTGCGTCAACGTTCGCTCATCGCCATCACCGCCGCGCTTGCAGCGGGAGCGCTCACCCTCACGGCCTGCGGTTCGCGCGACAGCGGCGACAAGGGTTCCGACTCCGGCAGCGGTGGCACCACCGTCACGATCGGCGTCGACGCCCCGCTGACCGGCGACCTGTCCGCGCTCGGCCTGGGCATCAAGAACTCGGTGGACCTCGCGGTCAAGCAGGCCAACAAGAAGAAGTACGTCGACGGCGTCACCTTCAAGATCGAGGCCAAGGACGACCAGGCGCAGCCCTCCTCCGGCCAGGCGAACGCCTCCGCGTTCGTCGGCGACAACAGCGTCTACGGCGTGGTCGGCCCGCTGAACTCCTCCGTCGCCCAGTCGATGCAGAAGGTGTTCGACGACGCGAAGCTGGTCGAGGTCTCGCCGGCCAACACCAACCCGGCGCTGACCCAGGGCGACAACTGGCAGACGTCGAAGGCCCGTCCGTACAAGTCGTACTTCCGTACCGCGACCACGGACGCCATCCAGGGCCCGTTCGCCGCGCAGTACGTATACAACACGGCGAAGCTGACCAAGGCCTTCATCATCGACGACAAGAAGACCTACGGCGCGGGCCTCGCCGCCACCTTCACCGGGGAGTTCAAGAAGCTCGGCGGCAAGGTGGTCGGCACCGAGCACATCAACCCCGACTCCAAGGACTACTCCGCGGTCGTCACCAAGGTGAAGAACTCGGGCGCCACCGTGGTCTACTACGGCGGCGAGTACCCGCAGGCCGGTCCGCTGAGCAAGCAGCTCAAGGCCGCGGGCGCCAAGGTCCCGCTGGTCGGCGGTGACGGCATCTACGCCGACGACTACATCAAGCTGGCGGGCACCGCGGCCACCGGCGACATGGCCACCTCGGTCGGCGCCCCGGTCGAGACCCTCGACTCCGCCAAGGAGTTCGTCGCCAACTACAAGGCCGGCGGCTACACCGAGGCGTACGGCGCCTACGGCGGTTACTCCTACGACTCGGCCTGGGCGATCATCGAGGCCGTGAAGAAGGTCGTCGACGACAACGGCGGCAAGCTGCCGTCCGACGCCCGCGCGAAGATCACCGCCGCGGTGCAGAACGTCTCCTTCGACGGTGTGACCGGCAAGGTCTCCTTCGACGAGTACGGTGACGCGACCAACAAGCAGCTCACCGTCTACAAGGTCGACGGCGGGGCTTGGAAGGCGGCTACCTCGGGCACGTTCACGCCGAGCAGCTGACCCAACCCGCACGCATCACCGAGCCGCGCGGGGCGCTGTTCCACTGGCGCCCCGCGCGGACTCGCATCCGGCCTCATTCGTCGAACTTTCCGAACGTCTCGGAGGACATGCGGTGAACGAACTGCCGCAGCAGCTGGTCAACGGCCTGCTACTGGGATCCATGTACGGGCTGGTCGCCATCGGCTACACGATGGTCTATGGCATCGTCCAGCTCATCAACTTCGCCCACGGCGAGATCTTCATGACCGGCGCCTTCGGCGCGCTCACGGTCTACGCGTACGTACTGCCGAGCGGCACCTCGATGTGGATAGCTCTCCCCCTGATGCTGGTGGGCGCCATCATCGTCGCCGTCCTGGTAGCCGTCGGAGCGGAACGGTTCGCCTACCGGCCACTGCGCACCGCCCCGCGTCTCGCCCCCCTCATCACCGCCATCGGCCTCTCGCTGGCCCTGCAGCAGGCGGTGTGGGCCTGGTACCCCGAGGCCAAGTCCGCCCGTACCTTCCCCACCATTCCGGGCGGCCCCTTCAACATCGGCAACGTCACGATCCAGACCGGTGACATCTTCCTGGTGGTCGTGGCCCCGCTCAGCATGGCCTTCCTCGCGTACTTCGTGATGCGCACCCGCACCGGCCGCGGCATGCAGGCCACCGCCCAGGATCCGGACACCGCGAAGCTGATGGGCGTCAACACCGATCGCATCATCGTGATCGCGTTCGCCCTCGGTGCCGCCTTCGCCGCCGTCGGCGGTGTCGCCTACGGCCTCAAGTACGGCCAGATCGACTTCAAGATGGGCTTCCTGCTCGGCCTGAAGGCCTTCACCGCGGCCGTCCTCGGCGGTATCGGCAACATCTACGGCGCCATGCTCGGCGGCCTCGTCCTCGGCGTCGCCGAGGCCCTGTCGACCGCCTACATCTCGGACATCCCCGGCATGAGCCAGTTCGGCAGCCAGTCCTGGGCCGACGTCTGGGCGTTCGTACTCCTCATCCTCGTACTGCTGTTCAGGCCTCAGGGCCTGCTCGGCGAACGCGTCGCGGACAGGGCGTGACACCGATGACCACTGAGACCACCGCATCCGAGACCCCCGAGACCCCCGAGACCGCGAGCGCCCCGGCGCCCGCCGCGTCCGGTCTGATCGGACTGCCGGCCCCGATCGGCCGGGCCCTCGCCACCGGCGGCGGCGTCCTCGCCATCGTCTCCACGTTCATGTCGTGGACCTGGACCTCCGAATTCCCCGGTGACCTCACCGTCTACGGCTACCCGGGCGGCCTGCAGGTCCTGGTGCTGATCGGCGGCATCCTCACCACCCTGTTCGGCCTCGCCTCCTACGGCGTGAAGGGCCTGGGCGCGCTGACCCCGGGCAGCGCCGACAGCGCGCTGAAGATGGCCGCGCTCGGCACCTTCGGCACCGCCTGGTACACCGTGATCGCCATCAGCGTGAAACTCGGCGGCGTGGTGAACCTGGACCCGGGCGGCTTCATCGTCGCGATCGCGACCCTGGCCTCCTTGGTCGGCGCGCTCGCCCTGCCGTTCGAGCGGCCGGAGCCCGACCCGGTCGACCCGGACGACACCGGCTGGGAGCTGTTCAGGCACAACTCCCGGCAGAACTGGAACACCTTCCGCGCGGCCTTCGCCGCCAAAACCCCGGCCCCCGCGGCCCCGTTGCCGTCCTGGGCCGAGATCCTCGTCATCGTCGCGGCCATGGCCGTGGGCCTGATCGTCTTCAGCTACGGCATCGGCACGTCGTACGACCAGCTGTTCATCGGCTTCCTGATCACCGCCGGCTTCGGTTTCGCCTCCCTCTCCAAGGCCGGGATCGTGGCCCGGGTCTCGGCGATCACCGGGAAGCACCGGAACATCACCATGACCGGCGCCTTCCTCGCCGCCGCGGCCTTCCCGTTCACCCAGTCCAACGACCAGTACGCGACGATCGGCGTCTACATCCTGATCTTCGCGACCGTCGCGCTCGGCCTGAACATCGTCGTCGGCCTCGCCGGCCTCCTCGACCTCGGATACGTCGCCTTCCTCGGTGTCGGCGCCTACACCGCGGCCCTGGTCTCCGGCTCGCCGTCCTCGCCGCTGCACGTGCAGTGGCCGTTCTGGGCCTCGGCGCTGCTCGGCGCCGTCGTCGCCATGATCTTCGGTGTCGTCATCGGCGCCCCGACCCTGCGACTGCGCGGCGACTACCTGGCCATCGTCACCCTCGGCTTCGGTGAGATCTTCCGGATCACCGTCCTCAACCTGGACGGCACTTCGGGCCCGGACGTCACCAACGGTTCCAACGGCATCTCCTCGATCCCGAACCTGGACATCCTCGGCTTCGACTTCGGCGCCGAGCACCAGATCCTCGGCTCCACCATCGGGCGGTTCGCCAACTACCTGCTGCTGATGCTGATCATCACGTTCATCGTGGTCATCGTCTTCCGGCGCAGCAGCGACTCCCGTATCGGCCGCGCCTGGGTCGCCATCCGCGAGGACGAGACCGCCGCGCTCGCCATGGGCATCAACGGCTTCCGGGTCAAGCTCATCGCGTTCGCGCTGGGCGCCTGCCTCGCGGGCCTGTCCGGCTCGGTGCAGGCGCACGTCACCTACACGGTGACCCCGGAGCAGTACCAGTTCGCCTACGTGGTGCCGCCCAACTCGGCGTTCCTGCTGGCCGCGGTGGTCCTCGGCGGCATGGGCACCATCTCCGGCCCGCTGGTCGGCGCGTCCCTGCTGTACCTGATCCCGGCCAAGCTCCAGTTCCTCGGCGACTACCAGCTCTTCGCCTTCGGTGTCACGCTCATCCTGCTGATGCGCTTCCGTCCTGAGGGCCTCATCCCCAACCGGCGCCGCCAGCTCGAGTTCCACGAAGAGGCCGAAGCGCCCGCCGTCCTCACCAAGGCAGGGGCCTGACCACGATGACCACGGAAACAACCGTCAAGGACGCCGCCCCCGGCGAGGTCGTGCTCGACGCACGCGGCGTGACCATGCGCTTCGGCGGTCTCACCGCCGTACGCGGTGTCGACTTCACCGTCCGCAGCGGTGAGATCGTCGGCCTGATCGGCCCGAACGGCGCCGGCAAGACCACCTTCTTCAACTGCCTCACCGGCCTCTACATCCCCACCGAGGGCGAGGTCCGCTACAAGGGCGAGGTCCTGCCGCCGAAGTCCTTCAAGGTGACGGCCGCCGGCATCGCACGTACCTTCCAGAACATCCGGCTGTTCGCCAACATGACGGTCCTGGAGAACGTGCTGGTCGGCCGTCACACCCGCACCAAGGAGGGCCTCTGGTCCGCCCTGCTGCGCGGCCCCGGCTTCCACCGGGCCGAGGCGGCCTCCCGGGCCCGGGCCATGGAACTCCTGGAGTTCGTGGGCCTGGAGAAGAAGGCCGAGCACCTCGCCCGCAACCTGCCCTACGGCGAGCAGCGCAAGCTGGAGATCGCGCGGGCGCTGGCGAGCGAGCCGGGTCTGCTGC
Organism: Streptomyces sp. NPDC048291; assembly: GCF_043201715.1. NCBI lineage: Bacteria > Bacillati > Actinomycetota > Actinomycetes > Kitasatosporales > Streptomycetaceae > Streptomyces > Streptomyces sp. NPDC048291. The sequence continues at coordinate 688,787 of NZ_JBICZC010000001.1, read as the reverse complement.
TGCTCGACGAGCCGACGGCCGGCATGAACCCGCAGGAGACCCGCGCCACCGAGGAACTGGTGTTCGCGATCCGCGACAGGGGCATCGCCGTGCTCGTCATCGAGCACGACATGCGCTTCATCTTCAACCTCTGCGACCGTGTCGCCGTCCTGGTACAGGGCGAGAAGCTCGTCGAGGGCGACAGCGCGACCGTGCAGGGCGACGAGCGGGTCGTCGCCGCCTACCTGGGCGAGCCCTTCGAGAACGCGCCCGGCGACGAGGAGGTCGCCGAGGTCGAGGCGGCGGAAGCGGCAGCCGACGCCGAGAACCCGACCGACGCCGTGCCCGGCAAGGAGACCGACCGATGACCGCACTGCTCGAAGTAGAGGACCTGCGGGTCGCCTACGGCAAGATCGAGGCCGTCAAGGGCATCTCCTTCAAGGTCGAGGCCGGCCAGGTCGTCACCCTGATCGGCACCAACGGCGCCGGCAAGACGACGACCCTGCGCACGCTGTCCGGGCTGCTCAAGCCGGTCGGCGGGCAGATCCGGTTCAACGGCAGGTCGCTGAAGAAGGTCCCGGCGCACAACATCGTGTCGCTGGGCCTGGCCCACTCCCCCGAGGGCCGGCACATCTTCCCGCGCATGACCATCGAGGACAACCTGCGCCTCGGGGCGTTCCTGCGCAACGACAAGCCGGGCATCGAGAAGGACATCCAGCGGGCCTACGAGCTCTTCCCGATCCTCGGTGAGCGGCGCAAGCAGGCCGCGGGCACCCTCTCGGGCGGTGAGCAGCAGATGCTGGCGATGGGGCGGGCGCTGATGTCCCAGCCGAAGCTGCTGATGCTGGACGAGCCGTCGATGGGTCTGTCGCCGATCATGATGCAGAAGATCATGGCGACGATCGCGGAGCTGAAGGCCCAGGGGACGACGATCCTGCTGGTCGAGCAGAACGCGCAGGCGGCGTTGTCGCTGGCCGACCAGGGGCATGTGATGGAGGTCGGGAACATCGTGCTGTCGGGCAGTGGGCAGGATCTGCTGACCGACGAGTCGGTGCGGAAGGCCTACCTGGGCGAGGACTAGGCAGTCGGTCGCCTGACGGTCGGTGGGGGCTGGTCGCGCAGTTCCCCGCGCCCCTTTCAGGGGCGCCCCCCGAGCGGTGTCACAAAGGCCCGTGCTCCCTTCTCAGGAGCACGGGCCTTGGCGTTGGTGCGGGTGCGGGTCAGCCCTTGCCGGACTTCTTCTCGTCGCTGTCCGCGATGACCGCCTCCGCGACCTGCTGCATCGACATGCGGCGGTCCATCGACGTCTTCTGGATCCAGCGGAACGCGGCCGGCTCGGTCAGGCCGTACTCGGTCTGGAGGACGGACTTCGCGCGGTCGACCAGCTTGCGGGTCTCCAGACGCTGGGAGAGGTCGGCGACCTCCGCCTCCAGCTGCTTCAGCTCGCTGAAGCGGGAGACGGCCATCTCGATCGCCGGGACCACGTCGCTCTTGCTGAACGGCTTGACCAGGTACGCCATCGCGCCGGCGTCGCGGGCCCGCTCGACCAGGTCGCGCTGCGAGAAGGCGGTGAGCATCAGGACCGGGGCGATGGACTCCTCGGCGATCTTCTCGGCCGCCGAGATGCCGTCCAGCTTGGGCATCTTGACGTCGAGGATGACCAGGTCGGGGCGGTGCTCGCGGGCCAGCTCGACGGCCTGTTCGCCGTCCCCGGCCTCACCGACGACCGTGTAGCCCTCCTCCTCCAGCATCTCCTTGAGGTCGAGCCGGATCAGGGCCTCGTCCTCGGCGATGACGACACGGGTCGTCAGCGGAGGCACATGCGACTTGTCGTCGGGTGCGTCGACTGGCTGGGGCGACTCGGCGGCGGTCACGGGGGCTCCTCGTTCAGGGCAGGGGTACTGCTGACAAGAGCCTACCTAGCTACGGTATGGTGGACGCGCGGAGGGTCGGGGATCACCTTTGATTCTTCGAGCCCCGGTAGCCCAATTGGCAGCAGGCAACGGATTCAAAACCCGTACAGTGTCGGTTCGAGTCCGACCCGGGGCACTTTTCCTTGGATTCCAAGGTCGCGTAATTGCGTGGCCGATCGCGTGGTCGAAGGGCCCCTCCGCCGGGCGGAGGGGCCCTTCGCGCGTCACTTGGGGCTGTCGTCCTCACCGATGTGGTGGACCCGGACCATGTTGGTGGAGCCGGAGACACCGGGCGGGGAGCCCGCCGTGATGACGACGACGTCACCCTTCTTGCAGCGTCCGTACTTCAGCAGCAGCTCGTCCACCTGGTCGACCATCTTGTCCGTCGAGTCGACGTGCGGACCGAGGAAGGTCTCGACGCCCCAGGTGAGGTTGAGCTGGGAGCGGGTGGCCGGTTCCGGGGTGAAGGCGAGCAGCGGGATCGGCGAGCGGTAGCGGGAGAGCCGCCGGACGGTGTCTCCCGACTGGGTGAACGCGACCAGGAACTTCGCGCCCAGGAAGTCGCCCATCTCGGCGGCGGCGCGGGCGACCGCGCCGCCCTGGGTGCGGGGCTTGTTGCTCTCGGTCAGCTCCGGCAGGCCCTGGGCGAGGATGTCCTCCTCCGCGGCCTCGACGATCTTCGCCATCGTCCGGACGGTCTCGATCGGGTACTTGCCGACGCTGGTCTCGCCGGAGAGCATCACCGCGTCCGTGCCGTCGATGACCGCGTTGGCGACGTCGGAGGCCTCGGCGCGGGTGGGGCGCGAGTTCTCGATCATCGAGTCGAGCATCTGGGTGGCGACGATGACCGGCTTGGCGTTGCGCTTGGCCAGCTTGACGGCGCGCTTCTGCACGATCGGCACCTGCTCCAGCGGCATCTCCACGCCGAGGTCGCCGCGGGCGACCATGATGCCGTCGAAGGCCGCCACGATTCCGTCGATGTTCTCGACGGCCTGCGGCTTCTCGACCTTGGCGATCACCGGGAGGCGGTGGCCCTCCTCGTCCATGATGCGGTGGACGTCCTCGATGTCCCGGCCGCTGCGCACGAAGGAGAGGGCGATGACGTCGAAGCCGGTGCGCAGCGCCCAGCGCAGGTCGGCCTCGTCCTTCTCGGAGAGCGCGGGTACGGAGACGGCGACGCCGGGGAGGTTGAGGCCCTTGTGGTCGGAGACCATGCCGCCCTCGACCACCGTGGTGTGCACCCGGGGGCCGTCGACGTGGGTGACCTCCAGGCAGACCTTGCCGTCGTCCACGAGGACGCGCTCACCGGGGGTGACGTCACCCGCGAGGCCCGAGTACGTCGTTCCGCACTGGTGCCGGTCGCCCTCGGCGCCCTCCTCCACCGTGATGACGAAGGTGTCACCGCGTTCGAGGAGTACGGGGCCTTCGGTGAAACGGCCGAGCCGGATCTTCGGGCCTTGAAGGTCGGCGAGCATCCCGACGCTGCGACCGGTCTCGTCGGAGGCCTTGCGGACGCGCTGGTAGCGCTCCTCGTGCTCGGCGTAGCTGCCGTGGCTGAGGTTGAATCGGGCGACGTCCATGCCGGCCTCGACCAGGGCCTTGATCTGGTCGTACGAGTCGGTGGCGGGCCCCAGAGTACAAACGATCTTTGCTCGGCGCATGTTTCGAGCCTAGGCCTTACCGGCGGGTAGAGAATTGGTCGCACATGACGACCCAACAACCTTTGCGTGAAGGCCTATTGACAAGTGTTGAATTGTGCGGCACCCCGCTCCTATGAGCATCTCGCACTTGTTGAATGCGGCATGCTCAGGTCACCAGATCGAAACCTCCCGGGCCTGTTGTCGACGGTCGTGCGCAGGACAGAATCTACGCGCGTCGTTGACCAAATCCCGAGGAGATGCAGACATGCCCTTGAACCGCCGGAAGTTCCTGGAGAATTCGGCCGCGACCGGAGCGGGGGTGGCGGTCGCCGGCGCGGCGGCGGCCCCGGCGCAGGCGTCGGGCAGGCCCGCCCGGCACCCGAGGCGGTACTCCCTCACCGTCATGGGCACCACCGACCTGCACGGGCACGTCTTCAACTGGGACTACTTCAAGGACGCGGAGTACTCCGACAAGGCCGGCAACGCGATGGGCCTGGCGCGCATCTCCACCCTGGTCGAGCAGGTGCGCAAGGCGAAGGGCCGCCGCAACACCCTGCTGCTCGACGCCGGTGACACCATCCAGGGCACCCCGCTGACGTACTACTACGCCAAGGTCGACCCGATCACCGCCAAGGGCGGCCCGGTGCACCCGATGGCGCAGGCCATGAACGCGATCGGGTACGACGCGGCGGCGCTCGGCAACCACGAGTTCAACTACGGCATCGAGACCCTGCGCAAGTTCGAGGACCAGCTGGACTTCCCGCTGCTCGGCGCCAACGCGGTCGACGCGAAGACCCTGCGGCCGGCCTTCCCGCCGTACCTCATCAAGAAGTTCCACGTCCCGGGCGCCCCGCCGGTGAAGGTCGCCGTCCTCGGCCTGACCAACCCGGGCATCGCGATCTGGGACAAGGCCTACGTCCAGGGCAAGCTGGCCTTCCCCGGCCTGGAGGAGCAGGCCGCGAAGTGGGTGCCGAAGCTGAAGGCGATGGGCGCGGACGTGGTCGTGGTCTCGGCCCACTCCGGCTCCTCGGGCACGTCCTCCTACGGCGACCAGGTGCCGTACGTGGAGAACGCGGCGGCGAACGTGGCCAGGCAGGTGCCGGGCATCGACGCGATCCTGGTCGGGCACGCACACGTGGAGATCCCGGAGCTGAAGGTCGTCAACGAGGCCACCGGCAGAACCGTCGTCCTCTCCGAGCCGCTGTGCTACGCCGAGCGCCTCTCGCTCTTCGACATCGAGCTGGTGTTCGACAAGGGCGCCTGGCAGGTCGAGTCGGTCGCGGCCTCGCTGCTGAACTCCGGCACGGTCGCCGACGACCCGAGGATCACCCGGCTCCTGAAGGACGAGCACGCCGAGGTCGTCGCGTACGTCAACCAGGTCGTCGGCACCGCGACCGAGACCCTCACCACCGTCGAGGCCCGCTACAAGGACGCCCCGATCATCGACCTGATCACCAAGGTCCAGGAGGACGTGGTCAAGGCGGCCCTGGCGGGCACCGAGTACGCGTCGCTGCCGGTGCTCGCGCAGGCCTCGCCGTTCTCCCGGACCTCCGAGATCCCGGCCGGCCAGGTCACCATCCGGGACCTGTCGAGCCTGTACGTGTACGACAACACGCTGGTCGCCAAGCTGATGACGGGCGCCCAGATCCGCGCGTACCTGGAGTACTCGGCGGAGTACTTCGTCCGGACGGCCGCCGACGTCACCGTCGACGTGGAGAAGCTGACGAACGCCAACAGCCGCCCGGACTACAACTACGACTACGTCTCGGGCCTGACGTACGAGATCGACGTCGCGCAGGCGGCCGGGTCCCGGATCAGGAACCTCACCTACCAGGGTGCCGCCCTCGACGACGCCCAGCAGTTCGTGCTCGCGGTGAACAACTACCGTGCCAACGGCGGCGGTGCGTTCCCGCATGTCGCCTCGGCCAAGGAGCTGTGGTCGGAGTCGACGGAGATCCGCACCCGGATCGCGGAGTGGGTCACCGCCAAGGGCGTCCTGGACCCGAAGGACTTCGCGTCGGTGGACTGGAAGCTGACCCGCGACGGCACGCCGGTGTTCTGACGGAGTCTCTGAGGCAGTCTCTGACGGATTCGAGGGGGCGCCGGTCCGGGGACCGGCGCCCCGCCGCTCAGTCGACCAGCGGCGTGAGCTGCCTCGGCTGCTGCTGCGCCGGAACCCGCTCCTCCGGCCGCTCCAGGCCGAAGCTGGTGAAGGCCGTGCGCGCGGGCAGCGGGTAGGGGTCCTTGCCCGTCAGAGTGTTGAGGATGGTGGCACTGCGCCAGGCGGCCAGGCCGAGGTCCGGGGCGCCGACGCCGTGGGTGTGGAGTTCGGCGTTCTGGACGTAGGCCGCTCCGGTCACCGACGGGTCGAGGACGAGCCGGAACCGCTCGTCCACGCGCGGCCGTTCGCTGTTGTCCCGGCGCAGGTAGGGGTCGAGTCCGGCGAGCAGGCGGCCGAGGGGGCGCTCGCGGTACCCGGTGGCCAGGACGACGGCGTCGGTGGTGAGCCGGGAGCGGTTGCCCTGCTGGACGTGTTCGAGGTGGAGCTCGACCTTGGTGGTGGCGACGCGTCCGGCGGTACGGACCTGGACGCCGGGGGTCAGGACCGCCTCGGGCCAGCCGCCGTGCAGCGTACGGCGGTACAGCTCGTCGTGGATGGCGGCGATGGTGTCGGCGTCGATGCCCTTGTGCAGCTGCCACTGGGCGGAGACGAGCCGGTCCCGGACGGGCTCGGCGAGGGCGTGGAAGTAGCGGGTGTAGTCGGGGGTGAAGTGCTCCAGGCCGAGCTTGGAGTACTCCATGGGCGCGAACGCCTCGCCGCGCCCGATCCAGTGCAGCTTCTCGCGGCCGGCGGGCCGGTTGCGCAGCAGGTCGAGGAAGACCTCGGCGCCGGACTGTCCCGAGCCCACGACGGTGACGTGCTCGGCGGCGAGGAAGGCCTCGCGGTGGTCGAGGTAGTCGGCCGCGTGGATGACCGGGACGCCCGGGGACTCCACGAGGGGCCTGAGCGGGTCCGGCACGTAGGGGACGGTCCCGACCCCGAGCACGACGTTCCTCGTGTACGTACGGCCGAGCGACTCGGCCTCGCCCTCGGCGTCGAGCCGGGTGAAGTCGACCTCGAACAGGTCGCGTTCGGAGTTCCAGCGGACGGCGTCGACCTGGTGGGAGAAGCACAGTCCGGGCAGGCTCTCGGCGACCCAGCGGCAGTAGGCGTCGTACTCGGCGCGTCGGATGTGGAACCGCTCGGCGAAGTAGAAGGGGAAGAGCCGGTCGCGGGCCTTGAGGTAGTTGAGGAACGACCAGGGGTTCGCGGGGTCGGCGAGGGTCACCAGGTCGGCGAGGAACGGGACCTGGATGGTGGCGCCGTCGATCAGGAGACCGGCGTGCCAGTCGAAGCCCGGACGCTGCTCGTAGAAGACGGCGTCGAGTTCGGCGAGCGGGTGGGCGAGTGCGGCGAGGGAGAGGTTGGACGGTCCGATGCCGACGCCGACCAGGTCGCGGGGTGCTTCGGGCTCGTGGCGTGGGGGGGTAGTCATCTGGGGGTGGTTCCTTCTACGAGTTTCAGGAGGAGGGCCAGGTCGTCCGGCCGGGTGTGGGGGTTGAGGAGGGTGGCCTTGAGCCAGAGCCGGCCGTCGAGCCGGGCCCGGCCGAGTACCGCCCGGCCGTCGTGCAGCAGCCTGCGTCGTACGGCGGCGACGTCGTCGTCGGTGGCTCCGGTGGGGCGGAACAGCACGGTGCTGATGTTCGGCCGGTCGTAGAGCTCGAAGGCGGGGTGCTCGCGGACCAGGGCGGCGAACTCCCGGGCGCGGGCGCACACCTGGTCGACCAGCGCGCCGAGTCCGGTGCGGCCCAGGGTCTTGAGGGTGACCGCGATCTTGAGGACGTCGGGGCGCCGGGTGGTGCGCAGCGAGCGGCCGAGCAGGTCGGGGTACCCGGCCTCGGTGTCGTCGTCGGCGTTGAGGTAGTCGGCGTGGTGGTGGAGGGCGCCGAGCTCGGCCGGGCGGGCGACGGCGAGGAGGCCGGCGGCGACCGGCTGCCAGCCGAGTTTGTGCAGGTCGAGGGTGACGGTGTGGGCGCGCTCCAGACCGGCGAGCTTGTCCCGGTGCCGGTCGCTGAAGGCGAGGCCGCCCCCGTAGGCGGCGTCGATGTGCAGCCGGGCGCCGTGGGCGGCGCAGAGTCCGGCGATCTCGGGGAGCGGGTCGATGAGTCCGGCGTCGGTGGTGCCGGCGGTGGCGGCGACCAGCAGCGGCCGGGGCAGCTGGGTGAGGGCGGCGTGCAGGGCGGCCGGGTCGAGGGTGCCGTTCGGGGCGGGGACCACGACGGGGTCGGGCAGGCCGAGCAGCCAGGCGGCGCGGGGCAGCGAGTGGTGTGCGTTGGCCCCGCAGACCAGCCGGAGGCCGCCCCCGTGGGCCTCACGGGCCAGCAGCAGGGCGAGTTGGTTGGACTCGCTGCCGCCGGTGGTGACCACGGCGTCGGAGAGGCCGATGGTGTGTGCGAGGGTGCGGGTGACCAGGGCTTCCAGGGCGGCGGCGGCCGGGGCCTGGTCCCAGGAGTCCAGGGACGGGTTGAGGGCGCTCGCGGCGAGGTCGGCGGCGGTGGCGACGGCCAGCGGCGGGCAGTGCAGATGCGCGGCGCACAGCGGGTCGGCGGGGTCGGCGGCGCCCTCGGCGAGGGCGGTCACCAGGGTGCGCAGGGCGTCGGGGTCGCCGTCGTCCGGGAGCAGGTCCCCCACGGCGTCCGCGACCCGCTCGGCCACCGCCTCGGGTCCGCCCGCGGGCAGCGGTCCGCCGCGCACCCGGCCGCCCGCGCGCAGCGCGTCGAGCACGGTGTCCAGCAGAGGCCGCAGGGCGTCGGGTCCCTGGGGTCCGGATGCGAGAGGCGGCGTGCTCATGGGCTCTCCTCGGGGCGCTGGCCGAAAGGGGTTGTCCGCGGGGGGAGTTCCAGTTTGTACGGGATTGGGTCTGCGCGCCCCCAAAGCTCAACGATCGAGACCCGAAAGTGGGTACTGCCGTGCGGGGAAAACCTGTCGGGGCGGTGCGCCCCGGGCGCGTCGGAGCAAGCGGTGAAAGGGCGTTGAGAGCGGGGCTGACCGGGGTTAACGTCGGTCGCGTGGTTGACGCGTGGATGATCGACGTGCCCGGTGAGCGGGTGCTGGTGCGGGAACCGCGGCCCGCGGACGAGGCGCCGCTGCTGGACCTCTTCGAGGCCTGCGAGGACTGGTTCGTGGCGGCGACCGGGCTGCCGTCGGGACCGGGCGACGTGCAGAGCCTGTTCTACGGGCTGCCCGAGGGCGCCGACCCTGCCGACAAGGTGCTGCTGGTGCTGGAGCGGGACGGGGTCGTCTCGGGCCTGGTGGACGCGGTACGGAACCATCCGGTGCCCGGCGCGGTCGCGGTGGGGCTGTTCCTGCTGGCCCCCTGGGCGCGCGGCCGGGGCCTCGGCCGGGCGCTGGCCGAGTCGCTGCTCGCGCACGCGGAGGGGGTCTCCCTGGTGACGGCGTCGGTGCCGCCGGGCTGGCGCTCCGGGGAGTGCTTCCTGGAGCACCTGGGCTTCACGCTGGGCGCGGCGACGCCCGGGACGGCCGAGGTGGGCAACCGGCGGGCGGGGCCGCGGGAGGGCGGGGTGCGCCGGGCGGAGCTGCGGCCGGCGGCGGGCTGACGGGGCCGGTCCCGCATCGTCGTGGGGGACCGGCCGCGCCCATGTGGTCGTCCGTCCGCGCCCCTACGCCTCGCGGACCCGCAACGCCCTTTCCAGGTCGTCCAGTTCGTCGACGAGGCGGCGGCGCAGGGCCGTGACCGGGTCGGCGTCCTCCAGGCAGGCGCGCCCGAGGGCGAGGTGCTCGGCGTCGACGGCGTGCGCGGGGAAGGCCTGCCTGCCGGTGACGGTGGCGATGCGGGGGCCGCGCCGGGCGGCGACGGCGACCGCGTCCTGGTAGTAGCGCGGCACGTAGTCCCGGACCAGGTCCGCCTGTTCGGGGTGCCAGAAGCCCTCGGCGGTGGCCGTGAACAGGTAGTTGGACAGCTCGTCGCCGGCGAACATCGCCTCCCAGGCCACGCGCTTGGCCTCGGGGTCGGGCAGCGCGGCCCGGCAGCGGGCGGCGCCCTCCTGGCCGCTGGCGCTGGGGTCGCGGGCCAGTTCGGCGGCGATCCGGTCCGCGTCGACGGCGCCGAGGACGGCGAGCCGGGTCATGATGCGCCAGCGCAGCTCGGGGTCGAGCTCGGGCCCGCCGGGCACGGTGCCCTCGGCGAGCCAGGCGGCGATGGTGTCGGGGTGGGCGGCGGCGGCGATGAAGTGCCGTACGGCGATCAGGCGCAGCCCGGGGTTGTCGCCGTCCTCGGTACGCCGGATGAGGTCGCGGCACAGGGCGGAGACGGTGGCGAGGGCGGCGGGGCGGTCCTCGGGCCCGAGGTACCGGTCGGCGACGTGGACCGCGGCGAAGGCCAGCACGCCCTGGACGAGGGCGAGGTCGGTCTCGTGCGGGAGATGGGCGCGGGCGGCCTCCAGGTAGGCCGCGGGCGGGAGTTCCCCGTCGCGGACGGCGTCGCGCAGGGCGTTCCAGACCACCGCGCGGGTCAGCGGGTCGGGCAGGCCCGACAGGTGGGCGCGGACGGTGGCGGCGGACTCGGCGTCGAAGCGGACCTTGGCGTAGGTCAGGTCGCCGTCGTTGACCACGAGCAGGGCGGGGCGCTTGCCGAGGACCTGGGGCGCGGTCTGCGGGAGGTCGAGGTCGATGCGCTCGCGCAGGGTGAGCCGGCCCTCGTCGGCGAGGTCCTGGTCGTAGACGCCGACGCAGACCCGGTGCGGGCGGCTGCCGGTGCGTTCGACGGTGAGGGCGCGGACGCCGTCGGCCGCGGTGGCCAGGACCGGGGTGAGGGTGTCGACACCGGTGGTGCGCAGCCAGGTGTCGGCCCAGGCGTGCACGTCGCGTTCGGTGGCGGCGGCGAGGGAGTCGATGAAGTCCGCGAGGGTGGCGTTGGCGAACCGGTGCCGCTGGAAGTGGATGTTGATGCCGGCCAGGAAGTCCTTCTCGCCCATCCAGGCGACCAGCTGGCGCAGCGCGGAGGCGCCCTTGGCGTAGGAGATGCCGTCGAAGTTGAGCAGGGCGGCGGCGGTGTCGTCGACCGCCTCGGGGGCGACCGGGTGGGTGGAGGGGCGCTGGTCGGCGTCGTAGCCCCAGGCCTTGCGGGCCACGCCGAAGTCGACCCAGGTGTCGGCGAAGCGGGTGGCCTCGGTGAGGGTCTGGTAGCCCATGTACTCGGCGAAGGACTCGTTCAGCCAGATGTCGTCCCACCACCTGAGGGTGACGAGGTCGCCGAACCACATGTGGGCCATCTCGTGGGCGATGACCATCGCGCGGGTCTGCCGCTCGGTGTCGGTGACGGCGGAGCGGTAGACGAACTCGTCGCGGAAGGTGACCAGGCCCGGGTTCTCCATGGCGCCGGCGTTGAACTCGGGGACGAACGCCTGGTCGTAGGAGTCGAAGGGGTAGGGCTCCTCGAACTTCTCGTGGTAGCGGTCGTAGCACGCGCGCGTGATGTCGAGGATTTCGTCGGCGTCGGCGTCGAGGTGCGGGGCGAGGGAGCGGCGGCAGTGGATGCCGAAGGGCAGTCCGCGGTGCTCGGTGCGCACCGAGTGCCAGGGCCCGGCGGCGACGGCGACCAGGTAGGTGGAGATCAGCGGGGTGGCGGCGGCCCGCCAGCGGCCCTCGCCGAGGTGCTCGGTGACGCCGTTGGCGAGCACCGTCCAGCCCTCGGGTGCGGTCACGGAGAGCTCGAAGACGGCCTTCAGGTCGGGCTGGTCGAAGGCGGCGAAGACCCGCTGCACGTCGTCCATGAACAGCTGGGTGTAGACGTACGTCGCGTCGTCCGTGGGGTCGGTGAAGCGGTGCATGCCCTCGCCGGTGCGCGAGTAGCGCATGGTGGCCTCGACGCGCAGCTCGTGCTCGCCCGCGGCGAGGTCCCTCAGGGGCAGCCGGCCCTGGTCCAGCGTCTCGGGGTCGAGGGGCTGTCCGTCGAGGGTGACGGCGCGCAGGGTGGCGGGCTTCAGCTCGACGAAGGTGTCGCCGTCGGACCGGGCCGCGAACCTGATCACGGTGCGGGAGTCGAAGGTCTCGTCCCCGGTGGTCAGGTCGAGGTCGATCGTGTAGCGGTGGACGTCGAGGAGCTCGGCGCGGCTCTGCGCTTCGTCGCGAGTCAGTACGGACATGCGGGCCATGCTGCCCGATGACACCGACAACGCACAGGGGCAGGAGCGGTACGCGGCTTATGTCCGCCCCGGGGCCGCGGGGCGGACGGGGACGGCGCTGGTGAGCGCCGTCGTACGCGCCCCGGGGGGGGCGGGCGCCGGATCAGTGCGCGTCGTCCGCCGGTCCCCCGTTGACGGTGTCCTCGGCGATGGACTCGTGGTGCCTGATCACCTCGGCGATGATGAAGTTCAGGAACTTCTCGGCGAAGGCGGGGTCGAGCTTGGCGTTCTCGGCGAGGGTGCGCAGCCGGGTGATCTGCCGGGCCTCGCGGGCCGGGTCGGCCGGGGGCAGCCGGTGGACCGCCTTGAGGCGGCCGACCTGCTGGGTGGCCTTGAAACGCTCGGCGAGCATGTGGACGACGGCCGCGTCGATGTTGTCGATGCTGTCGCGCAGCCGGCCGAGTTCCTCGCGGACGGCGGGGTCGACGTCACCGGTACCGGTGTTGCTGGTGGTCATGGGTGTCAACCCTAAAGGGGGCCGCGGGGTGGTCCCTAAGGGCCGTCGGCGGGTTCGGCCACCGGCGGACCCGGTTCGCCGTCCTCCCGGAGGCCCTCGTTCCAGTCGTCGGGCACGGCCCGGCTCTGCTGGGCCCGGAAGCGCACCGGGGCGGTGCCGACCCGGCGGGTGAACAGGCGGGAGAAGTAGGCCGGGTCGTCGTAGCCGACGCGGCGGGCGACGGCGGCGACGGACAGTTCGGTGGTGGCGAGGAGTTCCTGGGCGCGGCCGAGGCGGATGCCGATCAGGTAGTCCTTGGGGCTGCACCCGGCGACCCGGCGGACGGCGGTGCGCAGCTCGGCCGGGGTCATGCCGTGCCGGGCCGCGTGGTCGGCGACGGTCATCCCGGTGCAGGCGTCCCGGGCGAGCGCGTGCAGCACCGGGTCGCCGTCGGGGGCGAGGTCGGCACGCGCGCGTCGCAGGGCGACCAGGAGCTCATGCACGGCGGCGCCGGTCTCGACCTCCAGGAGGGGGTTGCCGTGGCGGGCGGCCCGGGCGATGCGGGCGATGACGTCCCGGGGCCCGGTGGCGTCCGCGAGCGGGACCACGGGCCGCTCGGGCTCGATGTAGCCGAGTTCCGTGTAGGTCACGGTGTCGGGTCCGGCGAAGGTCACGAACGCCTCGTCCCAGCCGCTGTCCGGGTCGGGGCCGTAGTGGTGCGGGACGCCCGGGGTGAGCCACACCAGGGCGGGCGCGGTGACGGCGGTGCGGCGCCCGTCGGGCATCCGGTACCAGCCGCGGCCCGAGCTGATCACCACGGCGACGTGCCCGTCCAGCACGCGCGGGCCGACGGCGGGCACCGCGCCGTACTGGAGGCCGACACCGAGGCAGACCAGGCCGAGGCGGTGGTGGACGGCGCCGGGTGTGAAGAACCGCATCCAGGTGCGGAAGACCGGCGCTCCGTGCGGCACTGCGCGCCCCTTCCGTGCGTCTCTTCCGTCCAAGTGCTGCTGATCTTTGTCCATGGTGCGGGCGCCCGCCAGCAGGCCAAGGTGAGCGTATGAGCGACTTCACGGTGGGCGAAACCGATTTCCTCCTGGACGGCAGGCCGGTACGGCTGCTGTCCGGAGCGCTGCACTACTTCCGGGTGCACGAGGAGCAGTGGGGCCACCGGCTGGCGCTGCTGCGCGCCATGGGGCTGAACTGCGTGGAGACGTACGTCCCGTGGAACCTGCACGAGCCGCACGCGGGCGGCTTCCGGGACGTCGAGGCCCTCGGCCGCTTCCTGGACGCGGCCCGGGCGGCGGGCCTGTGGGCGATCGTGCGGCCGGGGCCGTACATCTGCGCGGAGTGGGAGAACGGCGGTCTGCCGCACTGGGTGACGGGCGAGCTGGGCGCGCGGGCACGCACGCGTGACGAGCGTTTCCTGCGGTACGTGGACCGCTGGTTCCGCCGCCTGCTGCCCGAGGTGGTGTCCCGGCAGCAGGACCGGGGCGGCCCGGTGATCATGGTGCAGGTCGAGAACGAGTACGGCAGCTACGGCTCCGACGCCGTCTACCTGGCCCACCTCACCGACCTGCTGCGGGCCGAGGGCGTCACGGTGCCGCTGGTCACCTCGGACGGCCCCGAGGACCACATGCTCACCGGCGGCTCGGTGCCCGGCCTGCTCGCGACGGTGAACTTCGGCTCGCACGCGCGCGAGGCCTTCGAGACCCTGCGCCGGCACCAGCCGCACGGCCCGCTGATGTGCATGGAGTTCTGGTGCGGCTGGTTCGACCACTGGGGCGGCGAGCACGTCGTACGGGACGCCGGGGACGCGGCGGCGGCGCTGCGGGAGATCCTGGAGTGCGGGGCGTCGGTCAACGTCTACATGGCGCACGGCGGCACCAACTTCGCCGGCTGGGCGGGCGCCAACCGCCCCGGCGGCGAGCTGCACGAGGGCCCGCTGGAGGCGGACGTGACGTCCTACGACTACGACGCCCCGATCGACGAGTACGGCCGCCCCACGGAGAAGTTCTGGCGCTTCCGCGAGGTCCTCGCCGGGTACCAGGACGGCCCGCTGCCCGAACCGCCCCCGGCGCCGCCCGCACTGGCCTCGCGGACGGACGTGGAGCTGACCGGCTGGACGCCTCTCTCCGGCGTCCTGGAGACCCTCGGCACCCCCGAGCGCGTCCACCCGGTCCCGCCCACCTTCGAGGAGCTGGACGTCGCCCGGGGCCTGGTCCGCTACGAGGTGGACGTGCCGGGCCCGCGCCGGCCGTACCCGCTCACCGCGCGGGGCCTGCGCGACCTCGCGGTCGTGTACGTCGACGGCGAGCGGGCCGGGGTCCTCACCGAGGAGGAACCCCAGCTCAAGAAGCCGCTCGCCGGCCCCGCGCGCGTGGAGCTCTGGGTGGAGACCCTGGGCCGCGTCAACTACGGCCCGCGCTCGGGCGAGCCGAAGGGCATCACCGGGGGCATCCTGCACGAACGCCAGTTCCTGCACGGGGTACGCGCGCGTGGCCTGGATCTCGACGCCTTCGAGGGCGGTGTGGACGCGGTGCCCTTCAGCCCGCTTCCGGAGGACGGCGCCCCCGGCCTCTACCGGGGCACGGTGACGGTCCACGACACCGGCGACGCCCGCCTGGAACTCCCCGGCTGGACCCGCGGCTTCGTCTGGATCAACGGCTTCAACCTGGGGCGTTATTGGTCGGCAGGCCCGCAGGAGTCGTTGTACGTGCCGGGCCCCGTCCTCAAGGAGGGTGAGAACGAGATCTGGATCCTGGAACTCCAGGAAACCGATCAGGGAACAGCACGCCTGGCGCCCCTTTAGGGGCGCGGGGAACTGCGCGACGAGCCCCCACGGACCCGCAGACATCGAACAACCTTCCGCCCCCCAATCCTCCCCATCCCCCGCATACTGTGAAAGACAGCTCCAGCGGCGTCCGTGGGGGTAACTGACGTGGCGAACGGCGGCCCGGTAGAACACGGCTACCCGCACCTGGACACCGTGCGGGCCGCCATCACGGCGCTGTACCGACGGCTGTCCTACGACACCGTCCAGACCTTCGCCGCCAGCGTCCTCCCCGCCGACGTCGCGTTCTGCGACACCGACGACCTCCACCTCGGCTCGCAGCGCGTCGCCCGCGAGATCGTCCGGCACTTCCGGCTGCCCGACGCCCGCATGGTCGTCGGCTTCAAGGACATGACCCACGCGGCGAACGTCGAACTCACCGCGGGCCCCGAGTACTTCGTCGAGCTGAACGACCGTTTCCGCACCCACCGCAGGGACATCGGCGCGGCCCTCGCCCACGAGGTGATGCACGTGTACCTGCACCGCCTGGACCTGTCCTTCCCGAGCGTCCGGGAGAACGAGATCCTCACCGACACGGCGACCACCTACCTAGGGGCCGGCTGGCTGCTCCTGGACGCCTACCGGGAGCACGGCGAGGCCTCCCAGAAGCTCGGCTACCTCACCCCGGAGGAGTTCGGCTACGTGCTGGCCAAGCGCGCCCTCGTCTTCCACGAGGACCCCTCTGTGTGGTTCACCAGCCCGCAGGCCTACACGGCGTACCAGAAGGGCATGGCCCGGGCCCGCCAGGACGGGGAGCAGCCGCCGCTGAGCGCGGCCGGCTGGGCGGGCCGCCGCCGCTACGCCCGGGACCGCCGCCACGCGCCCGCCACGCCGCCTCCGCACCCCGGCGCCGCCTACGCCTTCACCCCCGACGGCGGCGGCCGGCTGCGGGTCTCGTTCCCGTGCCCGACCTGCCACCAGCGGATCCGGGTGCCGGTCCGGGGCCGGGTCCGGGCCCGGTGCTCACTGTGCCGGACGGTACTGGAGTGCGACACGTAGCTCCCGCACCCCCGGTCTCACGCCCCGTACACCGCCCCCGGCGGCTCCGCCTCGGCCAGCAGCTTCAGGGCCGTCTCCCCCGCCTCCGCCGGGGTCCACCGGGCGCCCTTGTCGGCGGTCGGACCGGGCCGCCACCCCTCCATGACGGTGATCCGGCCGCCCTCCGCCTCGAACACCCGCCCGGTGACGCCTGCGCTCGTGGCGGAGCCCAGCCAGACCACGAGCGGGGCGACGTTCCCGGGGGCCATGGCGTCGAAGCCGGCGTCGGGGGCGGCCATGGTCGCGGCGAAGGCGCGCTCGGTCATCCTGGTGCGGGCGGCCGGGGCGATCGCGTTGACCTGGACGCCGTAGCGGGCCAGTTCGGCCGCCGCGACCAGGGTGAGGCCGACGATGCCGGCCTTGGCGGCGCTGTAGTTGCCCTGCCCGACCGAGCCCAGCAGTCCCGCGCCGCTGCTGGTGTTGACGATCCGGGCCACCGGGGTACGGCCCGCCTTGGCCTCGGCCCGCCAGTGCGCGGCGGCGTGCCGCAGCGGCAGGAAGTGGCCCTTGAGGTGCACCCGCATGACCGCGTCCCAGTCGTCCTCGCCGAGGTTGACGAGCATGCGGTCGCGCAGGAAGCCGGCGTTGTTGACGAGGGTGTCGAGGCGGCCGTACGCGTCCAGGGCGGTCGCCACCAGCGACTCGGCACCGGCGTCCGTCGCGATGTCGCCGCCGTGCGCCACCGCCTCGCCGCCGGCCGCCCGGATCTCGTCCACGACGGCCCCGGCCGGGCTGTCCTGCGCCGGCCCGCCGTCGAGGCCGACGCCGAGGTCGTTGACGACGACGCGGGCGCCCTCGGCGGCGAAGGCGAGCGCGTGCGCCCGGCCGAGCCCGCGCCCGGCGCCGGTGACGACCACGACCCGGCCCGCGCAGATTCCGTTCATCTCACTCCTCCTGGTCGGACTGGTGTGGCCGGTCGGACTGGTCTGGCCGGTCTGGCCGGCCGGACTGGTCGGACGGCTTGTTGGCGGTTGCGGCGTCGAGGAAGGCGGGCCGCTCCCCGCCCCCGTGCACGAGCAGGCTCGCCCCGCTGACGTAGGCCGCCGCGTCGGAGGCCAGGAAGACGGCGGCGGCGCCGACGTCGGAGGGGGCGGCGAGGCGGCCGAGCGGGACGGTGCGGGAGACGGCGTCGATGCCGTCCCGGCCGCCGTAGTGGAGGCCGGCCAGCTCGGTGCGGACCATGCCGACCACGAGGGTGTTGACCCGGACCTCCGGCGCCCATTCCACGGCCATGGACCGGGCGAGGTGCTCAAGGCCCGCCTTGGCCGCGCCGTAGGCGGCGGAGCCCGGCGAGGGCCGGCCGCCGCTGACGCTGCCGATCATCACCACCGCTCCCCGGGCCCGCCGCAGGTGCTCGTACGCGGCGAGAGAGGCGGTCAGCGGGGTGAGGAGGTTCAGCTCGATCACCCGGGCGTGCCGCTCGGCGTCCGCGTCGGCGAGCCGCCGGTAGGGGGTGCCGCCCACGTTGTTGACGAGCACGTCGAGCCGGGGAAGGGCGTCGAAGAAGGCGCGTACGGCGGGCGGGTCGCGCAGGTCGAGGGGGGTGAACTCGACGCCTTCCAGAGGCTGTTCGGGCGGCCTGCGGGCACAGGCCAGGACGTGGGCGCCGGTCTCGGCGAAGGCCCGGGCGATCCCGGCGCCGACCCCCCTGGTACCGCCGGTGACGACGACCGTCCTGCCGCTCGGCGAGTTATCCACAGGGCCTCCCGCTCGTCCGCACCGGCTGCTAGCTTCGAAGCCTCACACCTAACAAATGTTTGGTGGAAAGACAGCTGACTGCGAAGGTAGCTGATGCGTCCATGGGTGTCTCCACCTCGTCTCCGGAAAAGGGCATCGCGCTCGTCACGGTCGACCACCCGCCGGTGAACGCCCTGCCGGTGCGGGGCTGGTTCGCGCTGGCGGACGCGGTGCGCGCGGCCGGGCGCGATCCCGGGACCCGGTGCGTCGTGCTGGCCGCGCGGGGCCGGGGTTTCAACGCGGGCGTGGACATCAAGGAGATACAGGCGGACGGGGACGCGGCACTGCTCGGCGCCAACCGGGGCTGCGCGGAGGCCTTCGCGGCGGTGTACGAGTGCGAGACCCCGGTGGTGGCCGCGGTGCACGGCTTCTGTCTCGGCGGCGGGATAGGGCTGGTGGGCAACGCGGACGCGATCGTGGCGAGCGAGGACGCCGTCTTCGGGCTGCCGGAGCTGGACCGGGGCGCCCTGGGCGCGGCCACCCACCTGGCCCGCCTGGTCCCGCCCCATCTGATGCGGACGCTGTACTACACCTCGCGCACGGCGACCGCCGCCGAGCTGCACGCGCACGGCTCGGTCTGGCGGGTCGTACCGGGCGGGGAACTGCTGTCGGCCGCGCTGGAGCTGGCGCGGGAGATAGCCGCCAAGGACGGCCGGCTGCTGCGCCTCGCCAAGGCCGCCATCAACGGCATCGACCCCGTCGACGTGCGGCGCAGCTACCGCTTCGAACAGGGCTTCACCTTCGAGGCCGCCCTCAGCGGGGTGGCCGACCGGGTCCGCGACACCTTCGGGAAGGAGGCCGCGACAGATGACTGACAAGACGATGACCGCCGACGAGGTCGTCGCCCGGCTCACCAGCGGCATGACCCTCGGCATCGGCGGCTGGGGCTCCCGGCGCAAGCCGATGTCCCTGGTCAGAGCGTTGCTCCGGAGCGACATCGGCGATCTCACCCTGGTCTCGTACGGCGGCCCGGACGTCGGGATGCTGGTCGCGGCCGGCCGGGTGCGCAAGCTGGTGACGGCGTTCGTCACCCTCGACTCCGTGCCGCTGGAACCGCACTACCGGGCGGGGCGCGAGCGCGGGGCGTTCGAGCTGATGGAGGTCGACGAGGGCATGTTCATGTGGGGCCTGCACGCGGCCGCGGGCCGGCTGCCGTTCCTGCCGGTGCGGGCCGGGATCGGCTCGGACGTGATGCGGGTCAACCCGGGCCTGCGGACCGTCACCTCGCCCTACGACGACGGGGAGACGTTCGTGGCGATGCCCGCCCTGCGCCTGGACGCGGCGCTGGTCCACGTCAACCGCGCCGACCGGCTGGGCAACGGGCAGTACCTGGGCCCCGACCCGTACTTCGACGACCTGTTCTGCCGGGCGGCGGACGCGGCCTATGTCTCCTGCGAACGGATCGTGGACACCGCCGAGCTGACGAAGGAGGCCCCGCCGCAGTCGTTGCTCGTCAGGCGGCTCGATGTGACCGGGGTCGTGGAGGCTCCCGGCGGCGCGCACTTCACCTCCTGCGCGCCCGACTACGGCCGGGACGAGGAGTTCCAGCGGCTGTACGCGACGACCCCGTGGGCGGAGTTCGCCGAGCGGTTCCTGGCGGGGGACGAGCAGGCCTACCGCTCGGCGGTGCGGAACCGGCAGGAGGGTCAGGGCTGATGGACGTGCTGCGCTCCGAGTACTGCGTGATCGCCTGTGCAGAAGCCTGGCGCGGCTCCGGTGAGATCCTGGCGAGCCCGATGGGCCTTATCCCCTCCCTGGGCGCCCGGCTGGCCCGGCTGACCTTCGCGCCGGACCTGCTGCTGACCGACGGCGAGGCGCTGCTGGTCCGCCCGGACGGCACCCCGGAGGGCTGGCTGCCCTACCGGCAGCACCTCGCCCTGGTGTCCGGCGGGCGCCGGCACGTGATGATGGGCGCGAGCCAGCTCGACCGGTACGGCAACCAGAACATCTCCTGCATCGGCGACTGGTCCCGGCCCCGCCGCCAGCTGCTGGGGGTGCGCGGAGCGCCGCTCAACACCCTCAACAACCCGACGAGTTACTGGGTCCCGAAGCACTCCCGGCGGGTGTTCGTGGCGCAGGTCGACATGGTGTGCGGGGTGGGGTACGACCGGGTCGCCGCGCATCCGGGCACGGAACGCTTCCACCGCATCCCGAGGGTCGTCACCGATCTCGGCGTCCTCGACTTCGAGACCCCGGACCGGTCGATGCGGCTGGCGGCGCTGCATCCGGGGGTGAGCGTCGACCAGGTCCGGGAGGCGACCGACTTCGAGCTGGCCGTCCCGGACGAGGTGCCGTACACCCGGGAACCGGACGCGGAGGAGCTGCGGCTGATCCGCGAGGTGCTGGATCCGGCCGGCGCGCGGACGAAGGAGGTCGCCGGCTGATGGAGACGGCGCTGACCCGGCTGGCCGGGGTCCGGCATCCGATCGTGCAGACCGGGATGGGCTGGGTGGCGGGCCCCCGCCTGGTCTCGGCGACGGCGGAAGCCGGGGCCCTCGGCATCCTGGCCTCCGCCACGATGACCCTCGACCAGCTGAGGGCCGCGATCGCCGAGGTGCGGTGCCGTACGGACGCCCCGTTCGGGGTGAACCTGCGGGCGGACGCGGCCGACGCCGGCGACCGGGTCCGGCTGATCATCGACGGGGGTGTGCGGGTGGCGTCCTTCGCGCTCGCCCCCTCCCCCGGGCTGATCGCCGAGCTGAAGGAGGCGGGCGTGGTGGTGATCCCGTCCGTCGGGGCGCGGCGGCACGCCGAGAAGGTGGCGGCGTGGGGCGCGGACGCGGTGATCGTGCAGGGCGGCGAGGGCGGTGGGCACACCGGGGAGGTGGCGACCAGCGTGCTGCTGCCGCAGGTGGTGGACGCGGTGCGGATACCGGTGGTGGCCGCCGGGGGGTTCTTCGACGGCCGGGGGCTGGTGGCGGCGCTGGCGTACGGCGCGGCGGGGGTCGCGATGGGCACCCGGTTCCTGCTCACCTCGGACTCGACGGTGCCGGACGCGGTGAAGGCCAGGTATCTGGCGGCGACGGTCAGGGACGTGACGGTGACCAGGGCGGTGGACGGGCTGCCGCACCGGATGCTGCGGACCGATCTGGTGGCCGCGCTGGAGCGCTCGGGCCGGGCCCGGAGTCTGCTGCACGCGATCCGGCGCGCGGCGGGGTTCCGGAGGCTGTCCGGGCTCACCTGGCGGCAGATGGTGCGGGACGGCCTGGCCCTGCGGCACGGCAAGGAGCTGTCCTGGAGTCAGGTGCTGCTGGCCGCGAACACGCCGATGCTGCTCAGGTCGGCGATGGTGGAAGGCCGCACGGATCTCGGGGTGATGGCGTCCGGGCAGGTCGCCGGGGTGATCGACGACCTGCCGTCGTGCGCGGAGCTGGTGGCACGGATCATGAAGGAGGCGGAGGAGGCCCGGGAACGGCTCACGGCCCTCGGGTGAGGCCCGGGACCGGCTCACGGCCCTCGGGCGAGGGCTCAGAGCCGTTCGATGATCGTCACGTTCGCCTGTCCCCCGCCCTCGCACATGGTTTGGAGGCCGAACCGGCCGCCGGTGCGCTCCAGTTCGTGGAGGAGGGTGGTCATGAGTTTGACGCCGGTCGCGCCGAGGGGGTGGCCGAGGGCGATGGCGCCGCCGTTGACGTTGACCCGGGCGGGGTCGGCGCCGGTCTCCTTGAGCCAGGCGAGGACGACCGGGGCGAAGGCCTCGTTGATCTCGACGAGGTCGATGGCGTCGATGGTGAGGCCGGTCTTCTTCAGGGCGTGGGCGGTGGCCGGGATCGGCGCGGAGAGCATCCGGATGGGGTCCTCGCCGCGGACGGAGAGGTGGTGGACGCGGGCCCGGGGGCGCAACCCGTGTTCGCGGACGGCGCGTTCGGAGGCGAGGAGCATGGCGGCGGCGCCGTCGGAGACCTGGGAGGAGCAGGCGGCGGTGATGGTGCCGCCGTCGACGACCGGTTTCAGGGCGGCCATCTTCTCCAGGGAGGTGTCACGGCGCGGGCCCTCGTCCACCGCGACCGGGCCGTAGGGCACGATCTCCCGCTCGAAGCGGCCCTCGTCGATGGCGCCGAGCGCCCTCCGGTGGGAGTTCAGGGCGAACTCCTCCTGGTCCCGGCGGGTGATGCCCCACTTGGCGGCGATCATCTCGGCGCCGGCGAACTGGTTGACGGGCTGCCGGCCGTACCGGGCCCGCCAGCCCTCGCAGCCCAGGAAGGGGCCCTCGGTCAGTCCGAGCGGTTCGGCGGCCTGGCGGGAGGCGAAGGCGATGGGGATCCGGGACATGTTCTGGACTCCGCCGGCGACCACCAGGTCCTGGGTGCCGGAGAGGACAGCCTGCGCGGCGAAGTGCACGGCCTGCTGCGAGGAGCCGCACTGGCGGTCGACGGTGACCCCCGGCACCTCCTCGGGCAGCCCGGCCGCCAGCCAGCAGGTGCGGGCGATGTCACCGGCCTGCGGCCCCACCGCGTCGAGGCAGCCGAAGACGACGTCCTCGACGGCGGCCGGGTCCACGCCCGACCGCTCGACCAGGGCGGTCAGCACATGGGCGCCCAGGTCGGCCGGGTGGACCCCGCTCAGTCCGCCCTTGCGCCGCCCGACCGGCGTACGCACCGCTTCGACGATGTAGGCCTCGGCCATCTCAGCAACTCCCTCGGCAGAAAGGGACTTTCAACGAATGGGTGGGCTACTCACGGACGGCGATCCCGTCCAGCACCATCGACAGGTACTGGCGGGCGATCTCCTCCGGGCTGTGCTGTCCGCCGGGCCGGTACCAGGAGGCGGCGACCCACACGGTGTCGCGGACGAACCGGTAGGTGAGGCGGACGTCGAGGTCGGCGCGGAAGACGCGCGCGGCGACCCCGCGTTCCAGCGTGGAAAGCCACGCCTTCTCGAACCTGCGCTGCGACTCGGCGAGGAAGCCGAACCGCTCCTGCGCGACCAGCTGCTTGCTCTCCTTCTGGTAGATGGCGACGGCGGCGCGGTGCCGGTCGATCTCCCGGAAGGACTCGGTGACCAGGGCTTCGAGGGTCTCGCGGGGACCGAGCCCGGCGTCCAGGACGGTGTCGTAGCCGTCCCAGAGCTCGTCGAGGAAGGTCCGCAGGATCTCCTCCAGCATCGACTCCTTGGAGTCGAAGTGGTAGTAGAGGCTGCCGGCGAGCATGCCCGCGTGGTCCGCGATCTTGCGCACGGTGGTGGCGTTGTAGCCCTGCTCGGCGAAGACCTCGGCGGCGGTTTCGAGGAGTTCGCGGCGCCGGGCGGGAGCCGCGGTCACCTGGGGCTTCTTCTTGGTCGGCACGGGTACATTCTCGTCCTACGGGTGCTGGCTGCTGACGGAGACGACCTCTCCGGTGAGGTAGGAGGAGTAGCCGGACGCCAGGAAGACGATGGCGTTGGCGACTTCCCAGGGTTCGGCGTACCGCCCGAAGACCTCGCGGGCGGTGAGTTCCGCCAGCAGTTCGGCCGAGGTCACCTTCACCAGGTGCGGATGCATGGCGAGGCTCGGTGCCACGGCGTTGACCCGCACTCCGTACCCGGCGGCCTCGATCGCCGCGCACCGGGTCAGCGCCATCACCCCGGCCTTGGCGGCGGCGTAGTGGGCCTGGCCGGCCTGGGCGCGCCAGCCGACGACGGAGGAGTTGTTGACGATGACCCCGCCCCGACCGCTCTCGCGGAAGAGCCGCAGGGCGGCGCGCGAGCACCGGAAGGTGCCGTTGAGGGTGACGTCCAGGACCCGCGTCCACTGGTCGTCCGTCATGTCGACGAGGGCCGAAGTACCGCCGAGACCGGCATTGTTGACGACGATGTCCAGCCGCCCGTGCTCCCGGACGGCGGCGTCGAAGAGCCCCTGCACCTGGGCCTCGTCGGTGACATCGCACGGGAACGCGGTCACGGCACCCGGATGCCCGGCGGCCAGTTCGGCCGCGTACTCCTTCAGGCGTCGCGCGTGCGCGTCGCTGATGAGCACGCGGGCGCCCTCCTCGAGGAAGCGGCGCGCGGTCGCCCCGCCGATCCCCGCTCCGGCCGCGGCGGTGATGACGGCGGTGCGCCCGTCAAGCAGCCCGTGCCCGGGCACGTACTCCGGACTCTCGACGCCTGTCATGGGTCCACGCTAACCTACCAAACACTTGTTAGGGAAGGACGGTGACGGCGACCGTGGACCTGACTCACAGCCCGGCCGACGAGGAGTTCCGCGCCGAGGCCCGCGCCTGGCTCCGGACGCATGTGCCGCGCCGCCCGCTGCCCTCCCTGGAGACGGCGGAGGGCTTCGCGGCGCACCGTGCCTGGGAGGCCGAACTGGCCGCGGACCGCTGGTCGGTGGTGTCCTGGCCACAGGAGTACGGCGGCCGGGGCGCGGGGCTGCTGCGCTGGCTGGTCTTCGAGGAGGAGTACTGGGCGGCGGGCGCGCCGGGCCGGGTCGGCCAGAACGGCGTCAGCCTGCTCGCGCCGACCCTGTTCGACCACGGGAACGGGGAGCAGCGGGCTCGGGTGCTGCCGCCGATGGCGACCGGGGAGGTGGTCTGGGCGCAGGCGTGGTCCGAGCCCGGGGCCGGTTCCGACCTGGCCTCCCTCACCTCCAGAGCCGTGCGGACGGCCGGCGGCTGGCTGCTGACCGGCCAGAAGACGTGGTCGTCGCGGGCGGCCTTCGCCGACCGCGCGTTCGGCCTCTTCCGCAGCGAGCCGCACCTGCCCAGACCCCATCAGGGGCTCACCTACCTGATGTTCGACCTGCGCGCGCCCGGGGTGACCGTGCGCCCCATCGGCCGTCTCGACGGGAAGCCGGCGTTCGCGGAGCTGTTCCTGGACGAGGTGTTCGTGCCCGACGAGGACGTGATCGGCGAGCCGGGCCAGGGCTGGCGGATCGCGATGTCGGCCGCGGGGAACGAGCGGGGACTGACGCTGCGGTCGCCGGGCCGGTTCCTGGCCGCCGCCGACCGGCTGTGCGACCTCTGGCGGGCGCGCGGCAGGCCGGAGTGGGCCGCGGCCCGGGTGGCCGACGCCGTCGCCGGCGCCCGCGCCTACCAGCTGTTCACCTACGCGGCCGCCGCGCGCTTCCTGGACGGCGAGTCGCTCGGCCCGGAGTCCAGCCTGAACAAGGTGTTCTGGTCGGAGCTGGACCTGGCCCTGCACGAGACGGCGCTCGACCTGCTCGGCGAGGAGGGCGAACTGGCCGACACGCCGTGGTCGGAGGGGTATGTCTTCTCCCTCGCCGGTCCGATCTACGCGGGCACCAACGAGATCCAGCGCGACATCGTCGCCGAGCGGCTGCTCGGCCTGCCGAAGGGACGCCGCTGACATGCGTTTCCTCCTCGACACCGAGCAGCGGGACTTCGCCGACGCCCTGCGGGCGCTGCTGACGGCGGCGGACACCCCGGCGGTGATACGTGACTGGAGCCGCGGCGAGCGGGCGGACGGACGGGCGCTGTGGGGTCGGCTCGGCGAGGCGGGGGTGTTCGGGCTGACCGTCCCTGAGGAGTACGGCGGGGTGGGCCGCCGGGCCGTCGAACTCGCCGTCGCGTTCGTCGAGTTGGGACGTTTCGCGGTGCCCGGGCCGCTGGCGGAGACGGTGGCTGCGGCGGTGCTGCTCGACGACGGCGCGGGCCTCGCCAAGCGGTTCCTGCCGGGGATCGCGTCGGGCGGGACGATGGCGACGGTGGCGTTCGAGCAGCACGGCTACGGGCCGGCGCTGGACGGGGACGCGGCCGATGTGCGGCTCGCGGCGGCGCCGGAGGGCGTCCGGCTCTCCTCCGGCGCCGGGGCGGTGCGCCGGTCCCTGGACCCCGCCCGCCGGCTCACCCCGCTGTTTCCGGTCGGCGAGCTGCTCAGTGCGGAGCCGCCCTGGGCGGAGGCACTGACCTGGGCCCGGCTGGCCACGGCCGCGCAGGCGCTGGGGGTGGGTCTGGCCCTGCTCGACAGAACGGTGGCGTACGTCAGGCAGCGGACCCAGTTCGGCGTGCCCGTCGGGTCGTTCCAGGCGGTCGGGCACCGGCTGGCCGACGTGAGGATCGCGCTGGAGTTCGCTAGGCCGATGGTCTTCGGGGCGGCGGTGACGATGACTCCGTCGGATGTGGCCGCGGCGAAGCTCAGCGCGTGCGAGGCGGCGTGCAGAAGTGCGGCGGCGGCTCTGCAACTGCACGGGGCGATCGGTTATACGGCGGAGTACGACCTGTCGCTCTGGCTGACCAGGGCACGGGCGCTGCGCGCTGCTTGGGGAACGCCGGAAGAGTGCAGAGGGGTGGTTCTCGATCGTCGCTGACTGACCGGCCGGTGGGGACTTCTCGCGCAGTTCCCCGCGCCCCTGACGGGGCGCGCGTTTCAGTGGTCCTTGCTGGAGAGTTCGCGGTACTCCTGGCTGGTCGGCTTCTTGATGTGGGTGTCCGGGCCGAACATCCCCTTCGCCATGCTCGCCCGCAGCCGCTGCGCCAGCGTGACCTTGCGGCGTACGCCGTTCGCGTCCTCCAGGGGGCCGATCTCGTACGGCGGCGGCTGCTCGTGCTGGGTCAGGACGAACAGGCTGCCCTGGCTGAGGGGTTCGTGGACCTCGATGTACTCGCCGTGCGGAAGCATCTTGATGAGGCCCGTCTCCCTGCCGTGCAGCACCTTGTCGCGGTCCCGGCGCTGCAGGCCGAGGCAGATGCGTTTGGTGGCGATGTAGGCGAGGACGGGGACGACGAAGACGGAGATCCGGACGAACCAGGTGATCGAGTTGATGGAGAGGTGGAGATGGGTGGCGACGACGTCGTTGCCGCCGCCGATCAGGAGGACGCCGTAGATGCTCAGCCAGGCCACGCCGAGGGCGGTGCGGACCGGGACGTTGCGCGGGCGGTCCAGGATGTGGTGCTCGCGCTTGTCACCTGTGATCCACGCCTCGATGAACGGGTAGACGCCGATGGCCAGGAGGAAGAGCGGGAAGAGCGAGAAGGGGATGAAGACGCCCAGTTCCAGGGTGTGGCCCCAGGCGTTGATCTCCCAGCCTGGCATCACCCGGATCAGTCCCTCGGAGAAGCCGAGGTACCAGTCGGGCTGCGCGCCGGTGGTCACCAGGTCGGGGCGGTAGGGGCCGAAGGCCCACACCGGGTTGATGGTGGCGATGCCGCCGATGAACGCGAGGACGCCGAAGACGAGGAAGAAGAAACCGCCGGCCTTGGCCATGTAGACCGGCAGGAAGGGCATGCCGACCACGCTCTTCTGGTCGCGTCCGGGCGCCGGGTACTGGGTGTGCTTGTGGTAGAAGACCAGGATCAGGTGGGCGACGACCAGCCCGAGCATGATCCCGGGCAGCAGCAGGACGTGGATCGGGAAGAACCGCGAGATGATGTCGTGGCCGGGGAACTCCCCGCCGAACAGGAACATCGAGATGTACGAGCCGACGATCGGGATCGACAGGATCGCGCCGTCGGCGAACCGGACGCCGGTGCCGGAGAGCAGGTCGTCGGGGAGCGAGTAGCCGGTCAGGCCGGTGAGGATGGCCAGGAACAGCAGGGTCCAGCCGAACAGCCAGTTGACCTCGCGGGGCTTGCGGAAGGCGCCGGTGAAGAACACCCGCATCATGTGGACGAACATGCCGGCCACGAAGACCAGCGCCGCCCAGTGGTGGATCTGCCGGATCAGCAGTCCGCCGCGCACGTCGAAGCTGATGTGCAGCGTCGACTCGTACGCCTTGGTCATGATGATGCCGTTCAGCGGCTCGTAGGTGCCGTGGTAGACGACCTCGGCGCCGCTGGGCTCGAAGAACAGGGTGAGGTAGATGCCGGTGAGGATCAGGATGAGGAAGCTGTAGAGGCAGATCTCGCCCAGCATGAAGGACCAGTGGTCCGGGAACACCTTGCGCATGTTGGCCTTGGCCAGGGAGTACAGCCCCAGCCGGCTGTCCGCCCAGTCCGCGAGCTTCTCACCCTGGCCGGGCGGCTCCGCTCGGTCCGCGGAACTCCCCACCCGTGCCTGTCCGTTCACCGTTCGTGCCGCGTCGTCCATACGTCGCGTCGCCTCCCCGCCGGATCACCCCTCAGGGTGGCACGCCGGAGCGCTACAGCCAACGGTGCGACGTAAACTCAGCCCGCCCCGACGCCCGCCCCGACGCCCGCCCCGACGCCCGTCCCGGCAGGCGCCCCCACGATGCCCGCCGCCCGCGCCGCCGCCAGCCACTGCGGGAACTCGCCGACGAGACGGTCGTACAGCTCGCCGTCCGGCACCTTCCCCGGGTCCGAACCGGCGTGGAAGAAGCCCGCGTTGTCCACCGCGCGCTTCCCCGGCACCGCCAGTTCGTCGAGCTTGCGCAGGAAGTCGAACTGCTTGCTGTGCGGGTCGCCGAAGCCGACGAACTGCCAGAACAGCGGCAGCCGGGCCGCCTTGCACAGATAGCGTTCCGCGGCGGACTTGTTGATCGGGCCGCCGTCGGTCTGGAAGACGACCAGGGCGGGGTCCGTGGCGCCGCTGTCCAGGTAGTGGTCGATCACGGCGTCCATCGCCAGGTGGTAGCTGGTCTTGCCCATGTGCCCGAGCCCGGCGGCGATCTTCTCGATACGGCCCTGGTGCTCGGCGAGCTTGATGTCGGTGACCGCGTCGATGTCGGTGGAGAAGAAGACGACGGGCACCCGCCCGTCGTCGTCCAGGTGCGCGGACAGCCCCAGCACCCGGTCCGCGAGCGCCTGCACGCTGCCGTCGGCGTAGTACGGCTTCATCGAGCCCGAGTAGTCGACGACCAGGTAGACGGCGGCCCGGAGTCCGTCGAGTCCGTGCTTGGTGAGGGAGATCCCGGCCGAGCGGTAGGCGCCGACGAGCGCGGGCGCGGTCTGCTCCACCTTGCTGAGGCTGATCGCCGCCATCCCTGTTCCCCCTCGGCTCGTGCTCAGGGGGCCGAGGTTACTTGATCGGCAGACATGCGGCGGCGCCTGCCCGGTCGTCCGGTCGGGGACTGTGGGGCAGGCGCCGTCTACGGGGGGTCTGGGGGGTGTCCCCCCAGACGGCCCGCCCGTACGCCTTTGTACGGGACGTTCTACGGGGTGATGGTCGGTCAGACCATCAGGGAGCGGTCCGTCGGGCGGATCGGGGCCGGGAGGTCGCTCGCTCCGGTGAGGAAGCGGTCGACGCCCTTGGCGGCGGAGCGGCCCTCGGCGATCGCCCAGACGATCAGGGACTGGCCGCGGCCCGCGTCACCGGCGACGAAGACGCCCGGCACGTTGGTCTGGAAGTCGGCGTCGCGGGCGACGTTGCCGCGCTCGTCGAGTTCGAGACCGAACTGGTCGACCACGCCGTTCACCCGGTCGGTGCCGGTGAAACCCATGGCGAGGGTGACCAGCTGGGCGGGGATCTTCCGCTCGGTGCCCGGCTTCGGGGTCAGCCTGCCCTCGACGAACTCCACCTCGGTGAGGTGCAGCCACTGGACGTTGCCTTCCTCGTCGCCCTCGAAGTGGGTGGTGGAGACGGAGTAGACCCGCTCGCCGCCCTCCTCGTGCGCCGAGGTGACCTTGTAGAGCATCGGGAAGGTCGGCCAGGGCTGGTTCGGCGCGCGGTCCTCGCCCGGCCGGGGCATGATCTCCAGCTGGGTGACGGAGGCCGCGCCCTGGCGGTGGGCGGTGCCCACGCAGTCCGCGCCGGTGTCGCCGCCGCCGATCACGACGACGTGCTTGCCCTCGGCCGAGATGGGCGACACCACGTAGTCGCCCTCCTGGACCTTGTTGGCGAGCGGCAGGTACTCCATCGCCTGGTAGACGCCCTTGAGCTCGCGGCCGGGGACCGGGAGGTCACGGGCGGTCGTGGCGCCGGCGGCGATGACGACCGCGTCGTACCGCTTCTTCAGGTCGGTCGCCTTGAGGTCGACGCCGATCTCTATACCGGTACGGAAGCGGGTGCCCTCCGCGCGCATCTGCTCGATACGGCGGTTGATGTGCCGCTTCTCCATCTTGAACTCGGGGATGCCGTAGCGGAGCAGGCCGCCGATGCGGTCGGCGCGCTCGTAGACGGCGACGGTGTGGCCGGCCCGGGTCAGCTGCTGGGCGGCGGCCAGGCCCGCGGGGCCCGAGCCGATGACGGCGACGGTCTTGCCGGACAGGCGCTCGGGGGCCTGCGGGGCGACGGTCCCGGCCTCCCACGCCTGGTCGATGATGGAGACCTCGACGTTCTTGATGGTGACGGCCGGCTGGTTGATGCCGAGCACGCACGCCGACTCGCACGGGGCCGGGCACAGGCGGCCCGTGAACTCCGGGAAGTTGTTCGTGGCGTGCAGGCGCTCGGAGGCGGCCGGCCAGTCCTCGCGGTAGGCGAAGTCGTTCCACTCGGGGATCAGGTTCCCGAGCGGACAGCCGTTGTGGCAGAACGGGATGCCGCAGTCCATGCAGCGGCTGGCCTGCTTGCTGATGATCGGCAGCAGGGAGCCGGGGACGTAGACCTCGTTCCAGTCCCGGACACGGTCGGCGACGGGGCGGGTCTTGGCGACCTCACGGCCGTGGTTCAGGAAGCCCTTCGGGTCAGCCATTGATCGCCGCCTCCATCATCTTCTCGTGGGTCTCGGTCTCGGAGAGACCCGCTCGCTCGGCGGCGTCCTTGGCGGCGAGCACTGCCTTGTACGTGCTGGGGATGATCTTGCTGAACCGCTGCACGGCCGTGTCCCAGTCGGCGAGCAGCTTGTCGGCGACCGTCGAGCCGGTGTCCTCGGCGTGCCGGCGCACCACGTCGTGCAGCCACTGCTTGTCCGCGTCGTCCAGGGCCTCGATCGCGTCCACGTTGCCGGCGTTGACGTTGTCGCGGTTCAGGTCGATCACGTAGGCGACACCGCCCGACATGCCGGCCGCGAAGTTGCGGCCCGTCTCGCCGAGGACCACCGCCTGGCCGCCGGTCATGTACTCGCAGCCGTGGTCGCCCACGCCCTCCGAGACCACCAGCGCACCGGAGTTGCGGACGCAGAACCGCTCGCCGGTCCGGCCGCGCAGGAACAGCTCGCCGCCGGTCGCGCCGTACGCGATGGTGTTGCCCGCGATGGTGGAGTACTCGGCGAGGTGGTCGGCCGCCCGGTCCGGACGGACGATGACACGGCCGCCGGAGAGGCCCTTGCCGACGTAGTCGTTGGCGTCGCCCTCAAGGCGGAGGGTGACACCGCGCGGCAGGAAGGCGCCGAAGGACTGGCCGGCCGAGCCGGTGAAGGTGATGTCGATGGTGTCGTCGGGCAGACCCGCCCCGCCGAACTTCTTCGTCACCTCGTGGCCGAGCATGGTGCCGACCGTGCGGTTGATGTTGCGCACCTTGATCTGGGCGCGCACCG
This sequence comes from Streptomyces sp. NPDC048291, assembly GCF_043201715.1. Classification (NCBI taxonomy): domain Bacteria; kingdom Bacillati; phylum Actinomycetota; class Actinomycetes; order Kitasatosporales; family Streptomycetaceae; genus Streptomyces; species Streptomyces sp. NPDC048291. The sequence goes on along the minus strand of NZ_JBICZC010000001.1, from coordinate 657,724 downwards.
GCTGGGCGTCGGTGGCGCTGGAGGCGGCCAGGGCGTCGGAGGCGAGCTTGATCAGCTCGTTGTCCAGGGCCTTCTCCAGGCCGTGGTCCTGCGCGACGGTCCGGTGCAGGGAGGCGCCTTCGGGGAGCTCGGGCACGTAGAAGAGCGGGGCCAGGTCGAGGCCCTGCGCCTTCCAGTGGTTCACGGCACGGGTGACGTCGAGCGCCTCCGCGTGGCCGACGGCCTCCTCGATGGTGCGGAAGCCCAGCTCGGCGAGGATCTCGCGGACCTCCTCGGCGATGAACCTGAAGAAGTTCACGACGTACTCGGCCTTGCCGGAGAAGCGGTCGCGCAGCACCGGGTTCTGGGTGGCGACGCCGACCGGGCAGGTGTCGAGGTGGCAGACGCGCATCATGATGCAGCCGGAGACGACGAGCGGCGCGGTCGCGAAACCGAACTCCTCGGCGCCGAGCAGCGCGGCGATGACCACGTCACGGCCGGTCTTCAGCTGGCCGTCGGTCTGCACGACGATGCGGTCGCGCAGGCCGTTGAGCAGCAGGGTCTGCTGGGTCTCGGCGAGGCCGAGCTCCCAGGGACCGCCCGCGTGCTTCAGCGAGGTGAGCGGGGAGGCACCCGTGCCGCCGTCGTGGCCGGAGATGAGCACGACGTCCGCGTGCGCCTTGGACACACCGGCCGCGACCGTGCCGACGCCGACCTCGGAGACCAGCTTGACGTGAATCCGCGCCTTCGGGTTCGCGTTCTTCAGGTCGTGGATCAGCTGGGCCAGGTCCTCGATGGAGTAGATGTCGTGGTGCGGCGGCGGGGAGATCAGGCCGACGCCCGGGGTGGAGTGCCGGGTCTTGGCGACCCACGGGTAGACCTTGTGGCCGGGCAGCTGGCCGCCCTCGCCGGGCTTGGCGCCCTGGGCCATCTTGATCTGGATGTCGTCCGCGTTGACCAGGTACTCGGAGGTCACGCCGAAGCGGCCGGAGGCGACCTGCTTGATGGCGGACCGGCGGGCCGGGTCGTACAGGCGGTCCGGGTCCTCGCCGCCCTCACCGGTGTTGGACTTGCCGCCCAGCTGGTTCATCGCGATGGCGAGGGTCTCGTGGGCCTCGCGCGAGATGGAGCCGTAGGACATGGCGCCGGTGGAGAACCGCTTGACGATCTCGGAGACCGGCTCGACCTCGTCGACGGAGATCGACGGGCGGTCGGACTTGAAGCCGAACAGGCCGCGGAGCGTCATCAGCCGCTCGGACTGCTCGTTCACGCGGTCCGTGTACTTCTTGAAGATGTCGTAGCGGTTCGCACGGGTCGAGTGCTGGAGGCGGAAGACCGTCTCCGGGTCGAACAGGTGCGGCTCGCCCTCGCGGCGCCACTGGTACTCGCCCCCTATCTCCAGGGCGCGGTGGGCCGGCGCGATGCCGGAGGCCGGGTAGGCCTTGGCGTGGCGGGCGGCGACCTCCTTGGCGATGACGTCGAGGCCGACGCCGCCGATCTTGGAGGCGGTGCCGTTGAAGTACTTGTCGACGAAGCCCGCTTCGAGACCGACGGCCTCGAAGACCTGGGCGCCGCGGTAGGAGGCGACCGTGGAGATGCCCATCTTGGACATGACCTTCAGGACGCCCTTGCCGAGGGCGTAGATCAGGTTGCGGATGGCCTGGTCGGCCTCCATGCCCGGCAGGAAGGTGCCCGCGCGGGTCAGGTCCTCGACGGACTCCATGGCCAGGTACGGGTTGACGGCGGCGGCGCCGAACCCGATCAGCAGGGCGACGTGGTGGACCTCGCGGACGTCACCGGCCTCGACCAGCAGGCCCACGTGGGTGCGCTGCTTGGTGCGGATGAGGTGGTGGTGGACGGCCGCGGTGAGCAGCAGCGACGGGATCGGCGCGTGCTCGGCGTCCGAGTGCCGGTCCGACAGGACGATCAGCCGGGCGCCGTTCTCGATGGCCGCGTCGGCCTCGGCGCAGATCTCCTCGATGCGCGCGGCGAGGGAGTCGCCGCCGCCGGAGACCCGGTACAGGCCGGACAGGGTCGCGGCCTTGAAGCCGGGCATGTCGCCGTCGGCGTTGATGTGGATGAGCTTGGCCAGCTCGTCGTTGTCGATCACCGGGAAGGGCAACACGACCGAGCGGCAGGACGCGGCGTTCGGGTCGAGCAGGTTGCCCGCGGGGCCGAGGGACGAGCGCAGGCTCGTCACCAGCTCTTCCCTGATCGCGTCCAGCGGCGGGTTGGTGACCTGCGCGAACAGCTGGGTGAAGTAGTCGAAGAGCAGGCGCGGGCGCTCGCTCAGCGCGGCGATCGGCGAGTCGGTGCCCATGGAGCCGATCGGCTCGGCGCCGGCCTTGGCCATCGGCGCGAGGAGAACGCGCAGCTCTTCCTCGGTGTAGCCGAAGGTCTGCTGGCGGCGGGTGACCGAGGCGTGGGTGTGCACGATGTGCTCGCGCTCGGGCAGGTCGCCCAGCTCGATCTCGCCGGCCTCCAGCCACTCCGCGTACGGCTGCGCGGCGGCCAGGCCGGCCTTGATCTCGTCGTCCTCGATGATGCGGTGCTCGACCGTGTCGACGAGGAACATCCGGCCGGGCTGCAGCCGGCCCTTGCGGACCACCCTGGCGGGGTCGATGTCGAGGACGCCGACCTCGGAGCCGAGGACGACCAGGCCCTCGTCGGTGACCCAGTAGCGGCCGGGACGCAGACCGTTGCGGTCGAGAACGGCACCGACCTGGGAGCCGTCGGTGAAGGTGACGCAGGCGGGGCCGTCCCAGGGCTCCATCATCGTGGAGTGGTAGCCGTAGAAGGCGCGGCGGGCCGCGTCCATGGAGTCGTGGTTCTCCCACGCCTCCGGGATCATCATCAGCACGGAGTGCGGCAGCGAACGCCCGCCGAGGTGCAGGAGCTCCAGCACCTCGTCGAAGGAGGCCGAGTCAGAGGCGTCGGGCGTACAGATCGGGAAGACGCGGTCCAGCTTCTCCTGCGGGCCGAACAGGTCGGAGACCAGCTGGGACTCGCGGGCGCGCATCCAGTTGCGGTTGCCCTTGACGGTGTTGATCTCACCGTTGTGGGCGACGAACCGGTAGGGGTGCGCGAGGGGCCACGACGGGAAGGTGTTCGTGGAGAACCGGGAGTGCACGAGCGCGATCGCGGATGCGAAGCGGCGGTCGGACAGGTCCGGGAAGAAGGGCTCCAGCTGGCCGGTGGTCAGCATGCCCTTGTAGACGATGGTCCGCGCCGACAGCGACGGGAAGTAGACGCCCACCTCGCGCTCGGCGCGCTTGCGCAGCACGAACGCCTTGCGGTCCAGCGCGATGCCCTCGCTGGCGTGGTCGGTGACGAAGACCTGCCGGAAGACCGGCATGGTGGAGCGGGCGGTGGCGCCCAGCAGCTGCGGGGCGACCGGGACCTCGCGCCAGCCGAGGACGGTCAGGCCCTCTTCGGCCGCGATCGTCTCGATCCGCGAGACGGCGTCCTGCGTGCCGTCCTCGGGCAGGAAGGCGATACCCACGGCGTACGAACCGGCCGCCGGCAGCTCGAATCCGGCCACCTCGCGGAAGAAGGCGTCGGGCACCTGGGAGAGCAGGCCGGCGCCGTCTCCGGAGTCGGGCTCGGAACCGGTCGCGCCGCGGTGCTCCAGGTTGCGCAGAACCGTGAGCGCCTGCTCGACCAGCGCATGGCTCGCCTCGCCGGTGAGGGTGGCCACGAAGCCGACGCCACAGGCGTCGCGCTCGTTGCGGGGGTCGTACATACCCTGCGCAGCAGGGCGAGCATCCATGAACGACCAGTTTCGGCCGTTCGTGGAGTGCTGGGACGGCTGGCGCGGCGTACGCATCGGCTCTCCCGTCGTCGTCAGTGGCGTATAGCAGGTGCCGAGGGACGACGCTGGCCCTCTGCGTTTTTGTTGCGAAATTTCACGCAGGTTACATGATGGAGCGGTTCTCGGGAACTGGATACACCGTTCCAACATGCGGACGCCGTAGGGGTTTACGGCGAGGTACCGCGCATAGCGGTGAAGGTGGTGGGGGACCGATCCGGACAGATCCGTGTCCATCGGTCCGCAGGGGCGGGGGTGAGCGTCACGCCACCCCACAGGTGCATGGCAGGCCTCATTGCCTGCGGCGCTTACGGCTCATGCCCAGTGGTTAAGCATTCGAAACCAGCGAGTAACGGGTACTTATGCAGTCCAACGCATAGCTACCAGTCGCCCTATCCTACGGCCGTCCCGAAAAGGGTGCCCAGGGCGTACGTCACACCGGCCGCCGCACCTCCCAGCGCGAGCTGCCGCAGACCGCTGAACCACCAGGTCCGCGCGGTCACCTTGGCCACCACGGCACCGCAGCCGAACAGTCCGGCGAGGGCCAGCAGCAGGGCGGGCCAGAGCGCGGTCGCGCCGAGCAGGAACGGCAGCACGGGCAGCAGCGCGCCCAGCGCGAACGACCCGAAGGACGAGACGGCGGCGACCAGCGGGGAGGGCAGGTCGCCGGGGTCGATCCCGAGCTCCTCGCGGGCGTGTATCTCCAGCGCCTGCTCGGGGTCGGCGGACAGCTGCCGGGCGACCTCCCGGGCCAGCGCCGGCTCGACGCCCCGCGCCTCGTACAGCGCGGCCAGCTCGGCCTCCTCGTCCTGCGGGTGCCTGCGCAGCTCCCGGCGCTCGACGTCCAGCTCGGCCTCGACGAGCTCGCGCTGCGAGGCGACGGAGGTGTATTCGCCCGCGGCCATCGAGAAGGCGCCGGCGGCGAGACCCGCGAGCCCGGTGATCACGATGGTCTGATGACCGACGGCCCCGCCGGCCACACCGGTCATCAGGGCGAGGTTGGAGACCAGCCCGTCCATGGCGCCGAAGACGGCGGGCCGCAGCCAGCCACCGTTCACATCCCGGTGGGTGTGGTTGTCGCGGTGGGCTTCGTGCAAGGTCGCCTGGGTCTCGATGACGGCCATGAGGGGTCCCCCAAAAGGTCTCGCGGTATGCCCCGAATAAGCTGAGGCAAAGCTAACTTTGGACAAGTTCTATCTTTCGACAACGCTGACGTTACGCCCGGACATTCCCCGACGCCAGCAAGGAAAGGCTCGGCTAACCTGCGGTTTTATCGCTTTCCGCTCACACGTGCGAGGGGGTGCACAAATGTCGACCGGGTGATGTAGAGGCCGGTCAGGCTGCGGTCAACCGCCGTTGGTGGGACACATCCGCAAACGGTTCCGCGCCCTCGCGCGAAGCCCCTCCCGGAGAGGCCCGCCCATGTCATCGATCGTCTGCACCCCGCCGCTCCCCGCCCCCGACGAGCGCGCCCCCGAGCTGCACGACCGGGCACGGGGCGCGCTCCTGGGCCTGGCCGTGGGAGACGCGCTCGGGGCGCCGGCGGAGAACATGAAGCCCTCCGAGATCCGCGCCCGCTGGGGCCGCATCACGGGATACGTGACCGACCGTCCCGCCGGTACGGACGACACCGAGTACGCGATCTTCTCCGGCCTCCTCCTCGCCCGCCACGGCTCGGCGCTCACCCCGGCCCATGCCGAGGCGGCCTGGCACGAGTGGATCGCCGACCGCGCCGAGGGCCCCTTCAAGGGCGCCGGCTTCAGCGAACGCGGCACCCTGGAGAACCTCCGCCGGGGCCTCGCCGCCCCGATCTCCGCCCAGCACCGGCACGCCTGGAGCGACGGCCTCGCCATGCGGGCGGCCCCCTTCGGCGTCTTCGCCGCGGGCCGGCCCGCCGAGGCGGCCCGGCTCGTCGCCGTCGACGGCTCGGTGAGCCACGAGGGCGAGGGCATCTACGGCGGCCAGGCGGTGGCGGCGGGGGTCGCGGCGGCGATGGCCGGGGCTCCGCCGACGGCGGTGGTGGCCGCCGCACTCGCCGTCGTCCCCGACGACTCGTGGACGGCCCGTTCCCTGCGCCGCGCGGTGTCCGTGGCCCACCGTGGCGAACGGGCGGTCCGCTCCGCCGTCGTCATCGGCGGCTACCCCTGGACCGACCTGGCCCCGGAGGCGGTGGCCCTGGCCTTCGGCGCGTACGCGGCGGCCGACGGCGACTTCCGGGACGCGGTACTGACCGCCGTCAACATGGGACGCGACGCGGACACCACGGCCGCGGTGGCCGGCGCGCTGGCCGGGGCGACACGGGGAGAGGCGTCGATCCCACCGGAGTGGGCAGCGGCGATCGGCCCGGCCCGCGGCAGCTGCCTGCCGTCGATGGCGGGCCACCACGTACTGGAGGTGGCGCAACTGCTGCTGGCTGCGGCTGCGGCACAGACCGACCCGCAATCCACCCCGCGAGCCTTTCTGCGGACCGAGCCACATCCTGAACCGGCCGCCCTCGTCCCCGCTGAGCCGCAGCCCTCGGCGCCCGCTTCCCTGCCGACCGAGTCGGGTGGCGGGTGGGCGAGGTCCCGGGGGTCCAGGGGGCGGAGCCCCCTCGGGGCCGGGTGCAGCGAGGGGCTTCGGTGAAGCGGCGGCGTATCGAGGGGCTGCTGCTCGGGCTCGCCGCGGGCGACGCCGCCGGGTGGCCCTCCGCGCGGCACCGCGCGTCCCGGATGCCGGAATGGACCCGCCGCCTCACCCGCGAACTCGACACCTTCGCCGAACAGAACGCGACCACCACCCTTCCCGTCCCCATCGCCCTCAACCAGCCCCCCGAGCCCCTCCGTCTCGGCCCCTCCGACGACGCCGAGTGGGCGGCCTTCGCCGCGGAAGCCGTGCTGCGCGCCGGCGACGACACCGTCCTCGGCGACCTCAGCCGCGAGCTCCGTACCCGCGCCGCCATCGACCTCACCTGGACCGCCGTCGCCTCCGAGGTCGCCGCCGCGGCCGAACGCGCCCCGGAGATCGAGTCGGCCGTACTCCCCCTGCGCGCCCGCATCTCCGTCCGCGCCGGCCTCGGCAACCTCGCCGCCGGCCTGCGCCCGCCCGCCACCGGCCACGACAACCCGCACTACTTCGACGACGCCGCCTGCGTCCGCGCCTGCGCCCTCGCCGTCGCCCACCCCGGCGACCCCCGACGCGCCGCCGACCTCGCCGAGTTCGACGCCCGCTACACCCAGGACGGCGACGGCGTGCACGGCGCCCGGGCCATGGCCGCGGCCCTCGCCCTCGCCCTCGTCGGCGCCGAGGTCGAGACCTGCGTGGCCGCGGCCCTCGGCGAACTCCCCGAGGCCACCGAGATCGGCCGCAACACCCGGCACGCCCTCACCCTCGCCGGCACCACGGACTCCGCGTTCGCCCTGCTCCCCCTCCTGGAACACCAAATCGTCGACCACGTCTACAGCTACGGCATCGCCGCCGCGGAGACCGTCCCGGTCGCCCTCGCCCTCGCCACCGCCGCCCGGGGCCGGATCGCCGAGGCCGTACCCGCCGCCGCCTGTCTCTCCCGGGTCGCCGACTCGGCCCCCGCCCTGGCCGGCGCGCTCACCGGCGCCCTCGGCGGCGCGACCGCGATCCCGCCGTCCTGGCGGGACGCCTGCCGCACCCTCTCCGGCTGCGCCCTCCCCCGCCTCACCGGCACGGATCTGGTGGAACTCGCCGAACTCCTGGAAGCCACACAACCGGCCCATGCAGGTGGATGATTCGGTGCATGACGCCCAAAGGAGAAGAAAGCGCCGGAGCTTCGCTCGACGACCGGATCACCGGAGCACTGGTCGGAGCCGCCGTCGGCGACGCCCTCGGCGGTCCGGTCGAGGGCTACTCCCCCGACCAGATCCTCGAACGCCACGGCGGCCGGATCCACGGCATCGTCGGCCCCTGGAACGGCGACGCCTGGCGCACCGCCCGCCCCATCGCGCCGTACCACAAGGGCGACGGGCACGTCACCGACGACACCTTGATGACCCATGCGCTGGTACGGGTGTACGACAGGGTCCGCGACCACCTCGACGCGTACGCGATCGCCGACCACCTGGTCCCGGACCTGATGACCAACCCGCGCTGGATCCCGGAACTGGAGACGGAGACCATCCCCCTCCACCGGGTCTTCCTCGCCGAGAAGTGGCTCGCGACCCGCCTCCACTACGGCCATGTCGACCCCCGTGAGGCCGGCGTCGGCAACATCGTCAACTGCGGTGCCGCGATGTACATGGCACCGGTCGGCCTGGTCAACGCCGCGCACCCGCGGGCCGCGTACGCCGAGGCCCTGGACGTGGCGGGCGCCCACCAGTCGTCGTACGGCAGGGAGGCGGCGGGCGTCTTCGCCGCGGCGGTGGCGGCGGCGACCGCGCCCGGCGCGACCGCGGACTCCGTGGTCGGCGTCTGCCTGTCCGTGGCGAAGGACGGCACCCGCGAGGCGATCGAACGCGTCTGTGAAACGGCCGCCCAGCACTCCGACTTCGAGTCGGCGCTCACCCCCGTGCGCGAGGCGATCGCCCCCTACGACACGGTGGGCCCCCACTACCGGTCCCCCTCCCTCGGCGCCCGCCGCCCCTCCCGCCTCCACGCGATCGAGGAACTCCCCGTCGCCCTGGGCATGTTGCTGGTGGCCGACGGCGACTACCGGCACGCCGTCCTCGGTTCCGTCAACTACGGCCGGGACTGCGACTCCATCGCGACGATGGCCGGCGCGATCGCCGGGGCGCTGGGCTCGCCGGTCCCCGAGGACTGGTCGAAGCGGGTCGCCGAGGCCAGCCGCCTCGACCTCTGGGAACCGCCCCGTGTCCTGACCGGGGTGGCCCGGGAGGTCTTCGCCCGCGACATCGAACGCCGCCGCGCCCACGAGGAGCACTTCACCCGCCTCGGAGGTCCGAGTTGCTCCGGCTGACCTGGGTCCAGCCGGAGGACCTGCTCGGCCACGAGCTGTGCCAGGCCCGGCAGGACGGGCGGGAGCCGTCGGCGATCCAGGCGCGGTGGCGGGCGGCGGGGGGCGCGGACGCGCCGAGCCGCGCGGGCGCGTCGCCGGACCGGGCGTCCCGCTATCTGCGCCGGCTCGCGGAGGACCTCCTCGACGAACTCGCGGACCTGCCGAGCAAATTGGACGAGCCGACGGAGCTGGCCGAGATCAAGGCGCTGTGTCCCGAGTGGCCGACCGCGCCACGGGGAGGGCGGTGCGGGCCGTCGTGCGACTGCGAGTCCGATACGGCTGATCGCGCAGTTCCCCGCGCCCCTTACGGGGCACGCCCCAGCTGCGGGCAGTCGTGCCTCTCCCAGAGCCCTAAAGGCCTGGGGGGACCCCCAGGCGGCACGGGTGGGCGCTGGGGGTCCCCCCGGCCGAAGGCTGGGGGAGGCACCCTGCCAGCGCAGGTAAGCGTCCCCACCCCCCGCGCCTACCAGGCCGCCTGGCTCGGCCGAGCCGTCGGCTGTCTGCTCGGCAAACCCGTCGAGAAGCTTCCGCTGCACGCGATCCGCGAACTCGCCCGCGCCACCGGCAACTGGCCCCTGAACCAGTACTTCACCGCCCACGGCGTCCCCGCCGAACTCCTCGCCGCCCACCCCTGGAACCGCCGCTCGGCCCCCACCTCCCTCGCCGAGAACATCGACGGCATGCCCGAGGACGACGACCTCAACTACCCCCTCCTCAACCTCCTCCTGCTCCAGCGCCGCACCAGGGACTTCACCACCGCCGACGTGGCCGCCCTCTGGCTCGACGAACTCCCCGCAGGCCGCACCTTCACCGCCGAACGCGTCGCCTACCGCAACCTCCTCACCGGCATCGAACCCCCGCACACCGCCCGCCACCGCAACCCCTTCCGCGAGTGGATCGGCGCCCTCATCCGCGCCGACGCGCACGGCTGGACCAACCCCGGCGCCCCGGCCGCCGCGGCCGAACAGGCGCACCGGGACGCCACCCTGACCCACACCGCCAACGGCGTCTACGCGGCGATGTTCACGGCGGCCGTCATCGCCACCGCCGCCACCGGCACCCGCGACGTCCACGCCTGTCTGCGCGCCGGCCGCACGGTGATCCCGCCCCGGTCCCGCCTGGCGCAGGCGATCGACCATGCGGTCGGGCTGGCCGGGACCCACGAGGACTTCGAGACGGTCGTGGACGAACTCCACCGCACCCACTCCCCCACCCACCACTGGGTGCACGCCATCCCCAACACCGCCCTGATCGCCGCCGCCCTCACCCACGCCGACGGCGACTTCACCGGCTCCGTCTGCCGGGCGGTGAGCGGCGGCTGGGACACCGACTCGAACGGCGCGACCGCCGGTTCCGTGGCCGGACTGCTCGCGGGGGACCCCGACACGCTCCCCGACCGCTGGACGACCCCGCTCAAGAACCGCCTCGCCACCTCCGTCGCCGGCTTCGACGGCACCGGCTTCGACGCCCTCGCCCACCTCACCCACCTGGAGGCGACCCGCTCATGACCCACATCGCCGTACTAGGCAGCATGAACATGGACCTCGTCGCGTACGCCGAGCGGGCCCCGCAGCTCGGCGAGACCGTCACCGGACGGACGTTCCGTACGATCCCCGGCGGCAAGGGCGCCAACCAGGCGATCGCCGCCGCCCGCGCCGGCGCCACCGTCTCGATGATCGGCGCGGTCGGCCACGACGCCTACGGCGCCCGGATGCGCGAGACCCTCGAACACTCCGGCGTGGACACGGACTCGTTGCGCACGATCGAGGGTCCGTCCGGCACGGCGCACATCGTCGTGGACGACGAGGGCGGCAACGCGATCGTCGTGATCCCCGGCGCCAACGGCACCGTCGACCATCTCTCCCCCGGCGACGAGGGCGTCATCGCCTCCGCCGACATGCTCCTGCTCCAGCTGGAGATCCCTCTCGCGGCGGTCGTGGCCGGTGCGCAGGCCGCCCGCCGCCACGGCGTCCGGACCGTCCTCACCCCGTCCCCCGCCCGCCCGCTGCCGTCCGAACTCCTCGACAGCATCGACCTGCTGGTGGCGAACGAACGGGAGGCGGCCACCCTCACCGACCGCGCCGACCCGCGCGACGCCGCGGCCGCGCTCCTCGACCAGGTGCCGCGGGTCGTCGTCACCCTCGGCGCGGCCGGCAGCCTCTACCTCACCCGCGACGCCGCCCCTCTCGTCATCCCCGCTCCCCGGGTGACCGCCGTCGACTCGACCGGCGCGGGCGACACCTTCGTCGGCGCCCTCGCGGTGGCCCTGGCCGAGGAGAAACCGATCCGCGAGGCCCTGTCCTGGGCGGCGGCCGCGGCGGCGATCTCCGTCCAGCGGGAAGGGGCGACGGAGTCGATGCCGTACCGTCCGGAGATCGAAACCCAGTACACCGCATGAGCACGACACCCACGACACCCACGACACCCACGACGCCCGGGACACCCAAGACGCCCACGGCACCCACGGACCCGGCGACGCACCCCCAGTCCCCGCCCCCGCCCCTCACCGGGCTGCGCGTCCTCGATCTGGCCACCCTCTTCGCCGGTCCCCTCGCCGCCACCTTCCTCGGTGACTTCGGCGCCGAGGTCGTCAAGGTCGAGCACCCCGCCAAGCCCGACCCCTCCCGGGGCCACGGCCCGGCCAAGCAGGGCGTCGGCCTGTGGTGGAAACTGCTCGGCCGCAACAAGCGCACCCTCACCCTCGACCTGTCCAAGCCAGGCGGCCGTGCCACGCTCCTCCGCCTGGCCGCCACCGCCGACGTGATCATCGAGAACTTCCGCCCCGGCACCCTGGAGAAGTGGGACCTCGGCTGGGAGGAGCTCTCCGCCGCCAACCCGCGCCTGGTCCTGACCCGGGTCACCGCCTTCGGCCAGTTCGGCCCCTACGCCCGCCGCCCCGGCTTCGGCACCCTCGCCGAGGCGATGAGCGGCTTCGCGGCGATCACCGGCGAACCGGACGCCCCGCCGACGCTGCCCCCGTTCGGGCTCGCCGACTCCATCACGGCGCTGGCCACCGCGTACGCCGTGATGACCGCGCTCGCGGCCCGGGACCGCACCGGCGAGGGCCAGGTCGTCGACATGGCGATCATCGAGCCGATCCTGGCCGTCCTCGGCCCCCAGCCCACCTGGTACGACCAGCTCGGCTACGTCCAGGCACGCACCGGCAACCGGTCCGCCAACAACGCCCCGCGCAACACCTACCGCACGGCGGACGGCGGCTGGGTCGCCGTCTCCACCTCGGCCCAGTCGATCGCGGAACGCGTGATGTGCCTGGTGGGGCGCCCGGAGCTGATCGACGAGCCGTGGTTCGCGACCGGTGCGGGGCGGGCCGCGCACGCCGACGTCCTCGACGCGGCCGTCGGCGGCTGGGTCGCGGTCCGCTCCCGTGCCGAGGTGCTGGCCGAGTTCGAGAAGGCGGAGGCGGCGGTGGCGCCGATCCAGGACGTGCGGGACGTCATGGAGGACCCGCAGTACCAGGCGCTGAACACGATCACGACCGTCCCCGACCCCGACCTGGGCCCGCTGCGCATGCAGAACGTCCTCTTCCGGCTCTCGGCCACCCCCGGCGCGATCCGCTGGACCGGCCGCCCGCACGGCGCCGACACGGACGAGGTACTGGCCGAGCTGGGCCTGACCCCGGCCGAGGTACGGGCCCTGCGCGCGGAGGGCGCCGTATGAGCGCGGCGCCGTTCCCGCTGACCTGGCTGTACGTGCCCGGCGACCGGCCGCATGTGGTCGCCAAGGCGCTGGCCTCCGGAACCGACGTGGTGGTGATCGACCTGGAGGACGCGGTCGCCCCCGACCGCAAGGACTACGCCCGTACCGCCACCGCCGAGCTCCTCGCCCACCCCCAGCCGGTCCCGGTCCACGTCCGGATCAACGCCCTGGACACCCCCTGGGCACTGACCGACATCGAGGCCCTGCTCGCCCTCCCCGGTCTCGCCGGACTCCGCCTCCCGAAGGTCACGAGCCCCGAGGACATCCGCCGCCTCGCGGCCCGGACCACCGCCCTCCCCCTGTACGCCCTCCTGGAATCGGCCCTCGGCATCGAGCACGCCTACGCCATCGCCGCCGCCGACCCCGCCCTGCGGGGCATCTCCCTGGGCGAGGCGGACCTACGGGCCGACCTGGGGGTGCGGGACGACATCGGCCTCGACTGGTCCCGTTCCCGGATCGTGGTCGCGGCGCGGGCGGCGGGCCTCGCCCCGCCGCCCCAGTCGGTCCACCCCGACACCCGCGACCTCAACGGCCTCGCCGCCTCCTGCGCGCACGGCCGCGCCCTGGGTTTCCTGGGCCGGGCCGCGATCCACCCCCGGCAGCTCCCGATCATCGAGCGGGCCTACCTCCCGACCGAGGCCGAACTGGAACAGGCCGAAACGGTCATCAAGGCCGCCACCACGGAACAGGGCGCCCAGGCCCTTCCCGACGGCAGCTTCATCGACGCGGCGGTGGTAGCAGCGGCCCGCAGAACCCTGTCCCTGCTGAACCGCCGCTGACCCCTTCCCTCCCGCCGGCAACTTCCGCAATTTTCTCTCCGCCGCAACGGCGAGCACCCCCACGGCGCCCGCACACGAAGAGGGCGCCCGGTTCGATCCCGGGCGCCCTCTCGTCGTACGACAAACAGGTCAGCTCTTCTTGGTCCCCGACCCGGCCTCGTCCTTGACCCCGTCCTCAGCGTCGTCCTTGGCCTCGTCGGCGTCGGCGGCCTCGGCTTCCGCTTCGGCCCCGTCGCCGGAGGCCTCCGCGTCCTTCGCCTCAACGGCCTCACCGGCACCGACGGCCTCACCGTCGGAGACACCCGCATCGTCGGAGGCGCCCGGCTCGACCACCGTCTCCCGGCCCGGCCGCTTCTTCGCGGAGACCACCATGTACAGCACCGCGAGCAGGAACACGATCATCGCGGTCCAGTCGTTGAGCCGCAGACCGAGGACGTGGTGGGCGTCGTCGACGCGCATGTACTCGATCCAGCCGCGGCCCACGCAGTACGCGGCGACGTACAGCGCGAACGCCCGCCCGTGTCCCAGCGTGAAGCGGCGGTCGGCCCACATGACGAGGAAGGCGACGCCGATGCACCACAGCGACTCGTAGAGGAAGGTCGGGTGGTAGTAGCCCGGCACCCGGCCGCCCTCGGAGGAGGTGATGTGGAGCGCCCACGGCAGATGCGTCTCCCGGCCGTACAGCTCCTGGTTGAACCAGTTGCCCCAGCGACCGCAGGCCTGGGCGAGGGCGATGCCGGGGGCGATGGCGTCGGCGTAGGCCGGCAGCGGGATGCCGCGGCGGCGGCAGCCGATCCAGGCGCCCACCGCACCGAGCGCGATCGCGCCCCAGATGCCGAGGCCGCCCTGCCAGACCTTGAACGCGTCGACCCAGTCACGGCCCGCGCTGAAGTACAGCTCGTAGTCCGTGATCACGTGGTACAGGCGCCCGCCGACCAGGCCGAACGGTACGGCCCAGACCGCGATGTCGGCCACGGTGCCGGCCCGCCCGCCCCGGGCGATCCAGCGCTTGTTGCCGAGCCAGACGGCTACGAAGACACCGATGATGATGCAGAACGCGTAGCCGCGCAGCGGGATGGGTCCGAGATGGATCACTCCGCGCGACGGGCTGGGAATGTAGGCAAGTTCTTCCATGGCAGGGTCGACGCTACCGTGCCGGACCGGGCCGACGGCAACCAGCCCGGCTACGGCTCCATAACGGGGGCGTGAGAATCGCCTACTCCCCCTTACTGCTTGTTCGCGTCCTCGACCAGCTGCTTCAGCTTGGCCGGGGTCATGGTCTGGTCCTGGTAGATGTTCTTGCCGTCGAGCAGGACGGTCGGCGTGCCGTCGAACTTCGCCGCCTGGAAGGCCTGGTTGGACTTGACGACCCAGGAGTTGTGGGTGCCGTTCTTGACACACTTCTGGAACGCCGGCGTGTTCAGCCCCTGCACCTTGCCGGCCAGCTCGATCAGCTTGTCGTTGCTCGCGAACGCGTCGTCGGTCTCCTTGGGCTGGTTCTCGTACAGCACGTCGTGGAGGTCACGGAACTTCCCGGCGTCCTGGGCGCAGGCCGCCGCGTTGGCCGCGTTGCGCGAGCCGCTGCCGCCGAGGTTGCCGTCGATCAGCGTGACCAGGTGGTACTCGATCCTGAGCTGGCCGGCGTCGACCAGCTCGTGGAGCGTCGGGCGGTACGCGGTCTCGAAGGCCTGGCAGGCCGGGCAGCGGAAGTCCTCCCAGACGGTGAGCGTCGCCTTGGCGCCGTCCTTGCCCACCGGGATCGCGAGGCTGTCCTTGCCCTGCGCGCCGGAGGGCGCCACGACCGGGCCGGAACTCGCACTGCCCTTGTCCTTGCCCGAGTTCGCGGCGACCACGCCGACCACCGCCGCCAGGCCCAGGACGCAGACGACGCTCGCGCCGACGATCAGCGCGCGCCGTCGCTTGTCCGCGGCCTTCTGCTTCTCGCGCTCGGCCGCCAGCCGCTCACGGGCCATCCGCTTTCCGTCACGATTCTTCTCGCTCACACCCCCAGAACGAACCGGGGAGGCGCACCGCGCCTCCCCGGTCCCAGGTCCACCCGTTCGAGTGACCGAATGTTCTGTTATGCCGGGAGTTCCCCCCGATGGGTCACGCCTGGCCGCGCACGCCCTTCGCCAGGTCCCCGGCGAGTTCGCGGACGGCCGCCACACCGGCCGCGTGGTCCGGCGCGTCCAGCATCCGCTTCACGAAGGCCGAACCGACGATCACGCCGTCGGCGAAGCCGGCGACCTCGGCGGCCTGGACCGCGTCGGAGACGCCGAGGCCGACGCAGACCGGCAGCCCGGTGCCGGTGGCCCGGGTGCGCTCGACCAGGTTCTGCGCCTGCGCCCCGACCGATGCGCGGGTACCGGTGACGCCCATCAGCGAGGCCGCGTAGACGAAGCCGCTGCCCGCTGCCGTGATCGTCGCGAGCCGCTCGTCCTTGCTGCTCGGCGCCACGACGAAGACGGTCGCGAGGCCGTGCTTCTCGGCGTGCTCCCGCCACAGCGCCGACTCCTGGACCGGCAGGTCGGGCAGGATGCAGCCCGCGCCGCCGGCCTCGGCGAGTTCGGCGGTGAAGCGTTCGACGCCGTAGCGGTCGATGGGGTTCCAGTACGTCATGACGAGGATCGGCTTGCCGGTGGCCTCGTGGGCCTCCTTGACCGTGCGCATGACGTCCGCGATCCGCACGCCGCCGCGCAGGGCGATGTCGTCGGCGGTCTGGATGACCGGGCCGTCCAGGACCGGGTCGCTGTGCGGCAGCCCGACCTCGACGACGTCCGCGCCGCCGTCCAGGACGGCCTTGATCGCCTCGATGCCACCGGCCACGGTCGGGAACCCGGCCGGGAGGTAGGCGATGAGCGCGGCACGGCCCTCGGACCTGGCACCGGCGAGGGTGTCGTTCAGAAGCTGGATGTTCCCGCTCACTTGGCGTCCCCCTCGATCTCGGCGGTGTCGGCGGCGTCGGCCTCGACCACGGCGTCGGCCTCGGTGTCGTACAGGCCGAAGTAGCGTGCGGCGGTGTCCATGTCCTTGTCGCCGCGCCCGGACAGGTTGACGACGATCAGCCCGTCCTTGCCGAGCTCCCTGCCGACCTCCAGGGCTCCGGCGAGGGCGTGGGCGCTCTCGATGGCCGGGATGATGCCCTCGGTGCGGGAGAGCAGGCGCAGGGCCTGCATGGCCGCGTCGTCGGTGACCGCGCGGTACTCGCCGCGGCCGGAGTCCTTGAGGTAGGAGTGCTCGGGGCCGATGCCGGGGTAGTCGAGACCGGCCGAGATCGAGTACGGCTCGGTGATCTGGCCCTCGTCGTCCTGGAGGACGTAGGACCGGGAGCCGTGCAGGACGCCGGGCTCGCCGGCGGTGAGGGTGGCCGCGTGCTCGCCGGTCTCGATGCCGTGGCCCGCGGGCTCGCAGCCGATGAGGCGGACGCCGGCGTCGGGGATGAAGGCGTGGAAGAGGCCGATGGCGTTGGAGCCGCCGCCGACGCACGCGACAGCGGCGTCCGGGAGGCGTCCTGCGCGCTCCAGGATCTGGCGGCGGGCCTCGACGCCGATGACGCGGTGGAAGTCGCGGACCATCGCCGGGAAGGGGTGCGGTCCGGCGACCGTGCCGAAGAGGTAGTGGGTGTGGTCGACGTTGGCCACCCAGTCGCGGAACGCCTCGTTGATGGCGTCCTTGAGGGTGCGGCTGCCGGACTTCACGGCGATGACCTCGGCGCCGAGCATGCGCATCCGGGCCACGTTGAGGGCCTGGCGCCGGGTGTCGATCTCGCCCATGTAGACGGTGCAGTCGAGGCCGAACAGCGCGCAGGCGGTGGCCGTCGCCACGCCGTGCTGGCCGGCACCGGTCTCCGCGATCACCCGGGTCTTGCCCATGCGCTTGGTGAGCAGGGCCTGGCCCAGCACGTTGTTGATCTTGTGCGAGCCGGTGTGGTTGAGGTCCTCGCGCTTGAGGAAGATCCGGGCGCCGCCCGCGTGTTCCGCGAAGCGGGGGACCTCGGTCAGGGAGCTGGGGCGGCCGGTGTAGTTGACCATCAGGTCGTCGAGCTCGCGGGCGAACTCGGGGTCGTGCTTGGCCTTGTCGTACTCGACGGCGACCTCGTCCACGGCGGCGACGAGGGCCTCCGGGATGAACTTGCCGCCGAAGGCGCCGAAGTAGCCCTCGGGGGAGGGCACCTGGCCTTCTGGGTCAGGGAAGAAGTAGTCGCTGGGCATGCGGAAACCTCACGGTGAGTGCGTGTGAAAAGACACTGTTCGCCGTGGGGGCGGAGTCCGTCGTACGACCTCAGACCGTGTGCGGCCGGTCGCGCAGTTCCCCGCGCCCCTTTGGGGCGCGCTGCCATCGACGTCCGTTGACCTGCCCGGGTTCGTCCCCGATGACGTAGCGCACCCGGCGGCCGTGGACACGCCTCGCGGGGGCTCGGCAGCCCCTGGGGCGGCAGCCGCGCGCGAGGCGGGCGTACCGGTCCACGGTCGTCACGGTGAGAGTCATCGGGTTCAGCCTAGCGGGTGGTCAGGGGCGGCCGTGCCGGAGTGCCGGGTGTTCGCCCGCCGCCACCAGATCGGCCACCGCCGCCTTGGGGTCGCGGCCCGTGACCAGGGACTCGCCGACCAGGACCGCGTCGGCGCCCGCGTTGGCGTACGCGATCAGGTCGTGCGGGCCGCGGACGCCGGACTCGGCGACCTTGACGACGTGCGCGGGGATCTCCGGGGCGACCCGCTCGAAGGTGGAGCGGTCGACCTCCAGGGTCTTCAGGTTGCGCGCGTTGACCCCGATCACCTTGGCCCCGGCGTCGACCGCGCGCTCGACCTCGTCCTCGTCGTGGACCTCGACGAGCGGGGTGAGGCCGATGGACTCGGCGCGCTCGATCAGCGACTCCAGGGCCGGCTGGTCGAGGGCGGCGACGATCAGCAGCGCGAGGTCGGCGCCGTACGCGCGGGCCTCCCACAGCTGGTACGACGTGACGATGAAGTCCTTGCGCAGCACCGGGATGTCCACCCGGGCCCGGACCGCCTCCAGGTCGGCCAGCGAGCCGCCGAAGCGCCGCTGCTCGGTCAGGACCGAGATGACGGCCGCGCCGCCCGCCTCGTAGTCCGCGGCGAGCCCTGCCGGGTCGGCGATCGCGGCCAGCGCGCCCTTGGACGGGCTGGAGCGCTTCACCTCGCAGATGACCTTGACGCCCTCACCGCGCAGCGCGGCCACGCCGTCCTTGGCGGCCCGCGCCTTCGCCGCGCGCTCCTTGAGCTCGTCGAGGCTGACGCGCGCCTGCCGTTCCGCGAGGTCGGCACGGACTCCGTCGATGATCTCGTCGAGCACACTCACGCGAGCGGCCCCCTTCCGGACGGTTCTTCCAGGCGGTCAAAAACCCATGGGCCGAAAACTCATGGTCACTGCGATGGTATCCGGAGGACGGGGTAGGCCTCACATCCGGTTGACGCCGGTCCCAGTACCTGGACATCCATCGGTTGATCAAGGATGCAACCAGCCACCGAAGGGCAGGTTCCGGACAACGGTGAAGACCAGCAGCAACGCGCCCAGGCTCCACGCCTGGACCGGCCTCAGCTCGATCCGGGCGGGCCGGCCGCGCGCCGCGCGCACCACCCAGACGGTCCACACCGCGGCGAAGGCCAGATAGGCGAGGACGCCCGCCGCGTTGTCCCGCAGCGCGGCCGGGAAGTCGCCGTGGACGAAGGCGTGCGCGCTGCGCAGGCCGCCGCAGCCGGGGCAGTACAGACCGGTGAACCGGTACAGCGGGCAGACCGGGTAGTGACCGGGCTGGTTGGGGTCGACGGTGCCGACATAGGCGAAGGCCCCGACGACAGCGGCCATCACCCCCGCGGGCACGGCCAGCCGTCCCCGCAGGGAGGGCATCGCGGGTGCGGCGGCTGCGCTGTGGCTGTCGGCGTTCACGCCTCGCATTGTGCCCCGTACGGTCGGCACACGCGCGAGAGGGGCGTCCGGATCCGGACGCCCCTCGGGAAAGCTCTGGTCGGTCAGCCCTCGGCGGCGACCGGCTCACGGGTGACGACCGGGACGGAGTGCGACATCACCAGGGCGCCGTCGTTGTTCTGCTTCGGCTGGCCGAGACCCATGGAGCGCATGATCATGCCGACCACACCGCCGAGGACCACGATCACCATGCCGGCCCAGAAGCCGAGCGGCTGGGCCATCACCATGAACGCGCCCGAAACGCAGAAACCGATGAAGGCGATGGTGACGCCGGTCCAGGCGGCCGGGGTGTGACCGTGGCTGCTGCCCGCCATGACTTGCTCCTCGTTGCTGGTACGTGTCGTACGGGCCCGAGCTCGTACGTGTCCTTCCGGACGCTCGACCTCCATTGTCCCGTACGAGCACCGGTGCGGGACGCGGGGGTGGCGTCTGATTCGCCACATCGACTGAAACCCCCGCCGGCGGTAGCGCCCCGTAAGGGGCGCGGGGAACTGCGCGACCAGCCACGACGCGACCGCAGACAGCCGACAAGCGACACCACCCCCAACGGCGCCCCCCAGCGAAGCGTCACGCTCCGGTGGGATCCTCGCCCCGGTCCAGCGCCTTCCAGATGTCCTCGGGCCGGTCGGGATCGACCGGCTTGGGCGCGCGCCGCGGCCGCTCCGCCCCCGTGCCGCGCTCGTACCGCCCGGACATCGCGGGCCACAGCCGCCCGTACCGCAGCGCCAGCAGCCCGGCGATCAGGATGAGCACACCGCCGGCCGCGGCGACGTACGGCCAGCCGGTATGGCTGAGGGCGTCCACCGTGGCGGAGGTGTCACCGCTGGCCTCGGCGGCCTTCTCGTCGAGCGCGGAGCCGTCGGACGCGCCCAGCAGGGCCGCGACGACGATGCCGGCGCCGGAGAGCGCGAGGAGGCCGGAGACCAGGAAGCGGCCGGCCTTGCGGACGGCGAAGACGGCGACGAGCGCGGCGAGGCCCACTATGGCGAGGGCCGCGGGGACGCCCGTGACGTCGCTGCCCCTGGCGGTCAGCGGGAAGTCGCCGCCGGCCACCGTCGCGGTGCCCTCCGCCCAGCGCTGCCGGGTGGACAGCAGGGCCACGGCCGCGCCGAGTGCGCCGAAGAGCAGCGCTACGGCGAGGCTGCGGCGGCCGGACCGGGCGGGTTCGCCGGCTTCGGAAGAGGGGTGAGGAACAGCAGTCACGTACCCCACTATCGCCTGAACCCCGCACGAACGGTCACCCGGGGTCGGGTGATAAGCGCCCCACTTGCCCGGTCCGTGCGCCTACTTGCCCAGTCTGTTGGCCGTGTGCACCGCCCGCAGGACCGCCGCCGCCTTGTTGCGGCACTCCTGGTCCTCGGCGGCCGGGTCGGAGTCGGCGACGATGCCGGCGCCGGCCTGGACGTACGCGGTGCCGTCGCGGAGCAGGGCGGTGCGGATGGCGATGGCGGTGTCGGAGTCGCCGGCGAAGTCGAGGTAGCCGACGCACCCGCCGTACAGCCCTCGTCTGGACGGCTCCAGCTCGTCGATGATCTGCATCGCCCGGGGCTTGGGGGCGCCGGAGAGGGTGCCGGCCGGGAAGCAGGCGGTGAGGACGTCGAAGGCGGTGTGGCCCTCGGCGACCTTTCCGGTGACCGTCGAGACGATGTGCATCACGTGCGAGTACCGCTCGACGGACATGAAGTCGACGACCTCGACGGAGCCGGGCCGGCAGACCCGCCCCAGGTCGTTGCGTCCGAGGTCGACGAGCATCAGGTGCTCGGCGCGCTCCTTGGGGTCGGCCAGCAGCTCGTCGGCGAGGGCCTGGTCCTCCTGCGGGGTGGCCCCGCGCGGCCTGGTGCCGGCGATGGGGTGCACCATGGCCTCCCCGTCCTCGACCTTGACCAGGGCCTCCGGGGAGGAGCCGACGACGTCGAAGCCGTCGAAGCGGAAGAGGTACATGTACGGGGACGGGTTGGTGGCCCTGAGCACCCGGTACACGTCCAGCGCGCTCGCCGTGCAGGGAGTTTCGAAGCGCTGGGAGGGGACGACCTGGAAGGCCTCGCCCGCGCGGATGCGCTCCTTGATGTCCTCGACGGCGACCTGGAAGTCGGGGCCGCCCCACAGGGCGGTGTACTCGGGGAGTTCGGAGGGCGGCAGGACGGCGGGCGGCTGGGCGACCGGGCGGGAGAGGTCCGCCTCCATCGCGTCCAGGCGGGCCACCGCGTCGGCGTGGGCCTCGTCGACGCCGCTGTCGAGGTCGTTGTGGTTGATCGCGTTGGCGATCAGCAGGACCGAGCCCTCCCAGTGGTCCATGACGGCGAGGTCGCTGGTGAGGAGCATGGTCAGCTCGGGGAGCCGGAGATCGTCGCGCTCCCCCGGGCCGATCTTCTCCAGGCGGCGCACGATGTCGTAGCCGAGGTAGCCGACCATGCCGCCGGTGAACGGGGGCAGCCCCTGGTCGTGCGGGGTGTGCAGGGCCTCGATGGTGGCGCGCAGGGCGGCCAGCGGGTCGCCGTCGACGGGCACGCCGACGGGCGGGGCGCCGAGCCAGTGGGCCTGGCCGTCGCGGACGGTGAGGGTGGCGGCGGAGCGGACGCCCACGAAGGAGTACCGGGACCACTGATACGCCGTGCGGCCGTTCTCGGCGGACTCCAGCAGGAAGGTGCCGGGACGCTCGGCGGCGAGCTTGCGGTAGAGCGCGACCGGGGTGTCGCCGTCGGCGAGGAGCTTGCGGGTGACCGGGATGACACGCCGGTCGGTCGCGAGCTTGCGGAAGGTCTCGAGGTCCATGGCGGCAGGCCTTACTGATCGGAGGCGGGTACGCCGGCGCCGGCGCCCCCGGGACCGGACTCGACACCCTCGTGACCGTGTTCGGCGTCCTTGAGGAGCACGTCGGCGTCGAAGCAGGTGCGGTCGCCGGTGTGGCAGGCGGCGCCCACCTGGTCGACCTTGACCAGCAGGGTGTCGGCGTCGCAGTCGAGGGCGACCGACTTCACCCACTGGAAGTGGCCGGAGGTGTCGCCCTTGACCCAGTACTCCCGGCGGCTGCGCGACCAGTAGGTGCAGCGGCCGGTGGTGAGGGTCCGATGCAGCGCCTCGTCGTCCATCCAGCCCAGCATCAGCACCTCGCCGGTGTCGTACTGCTGGGCGATGGCGGGGAGGAGTCCGTCGGCGCTGCGCTTGAGGCGGGCGGCGATCTCCGGGGCGAGGCCACTGGACGGGGGCGTACCCGTCGTACCGGTCGTACTGGTCATGTGTGCCATTGTGCCGCGCGGCACCGACAGTCACGGTCCGTGTCCACTGTCCGGACGGTGCGTGTGGTCGTAGGCTGGCGGTATGTCGACCTTCGCCAAGCGTGAACGGCTCCTGCTCGCCGACCTCTTGGAGACCGCCGGTCCCGAGGCGCCCACCCTCTGCGAGGGCTGGGTGACCCGTGATCTGGCCGCGCACGTGGTGGTGCGCGAACGCCGGCCGGACGCGGCCGGGGGCACGGTGATCAAGCAGCTCGCGCCACGCCTGGAGAAGGTGACGGCCGAGTTCGCGGCCAAGCCGTACGAGGAGCTGATCCAGCTGATCCGCACCGGTCCGCCGCGGTTCTCGCCGTTCCAGCTCAAGCAGGTGGACGAGGCGGCCAACACGGTCGAGTTCTACGTGCACACCGAGGACGTCCGCCGGGCCCAGCCCGACTGGTCGGCGCGGGAGCTGGACCCGGTCTTCCAGGAAGCCCTCTGGGCCCGCCTGGAGCGCACCGCCCGGCTGCTCGGCCGGGGCCTGCCGACGGGTCTGGTGCTGCGCCGCCCGGACGGCCAGACGGCGGTCGCCCATCGTGGCGCCCCCGTGGTGACGGTGACCGGCGAGCCCTCCGAGCTGCTGATGTTCGCGTTCGGCCGGCAGAGCACGGCCAAGGTCGAGGTGACCGGCGACGAGAACGCGATCGCCAAGCTGCAGGAGTCCAAGAAGCTGGGCATCTGAGGAGCCCCCGGTGATCAGGGTCGCGATGACGAGCGTGTACGTGGACGACGTGCCGAAGGCGCACGCCTTCTACACCGACGTCCTCGGCTTCGAGACCCGTACCCGCCTGGACCTGGGCGACGGCAGCCTGTTCGTCACGGTCGGCGCCCCGCAGGGCGCCCAGCCGGACCTCCAGCTCCTGCTGGAGCCGGGCCGGGGCCCCCTCGCCGACCCGTACCGCAAGGCCGTCTACGCGGCGGGGCTCCCGGCCATCGTCTTCTCCGTGGACGACATCCGTTCGGAGTACGACCGCCTGCGCGTCCTGGGCGTCCGCTTCCCGCACGAGCCGCAGGAGCAGGGCCCGGAGATCGCCGCCGTCCTGGACGACACGGTCGGCAACCTGATCCAGCTGACCCAGCCGAAGGTCTGACCGCCCTCAGCGGGGCAGCTCGGCGCGGCGCAGCCCCGGTACGGCGAGCGCGACGACCCCGCCGAGCCCGCAGACGGCGGCGCTGGCGACGTAGACCGGGCCGAGCCCGAAGGCGCCGATGGCGGCTGCCGTGAACGGCATGCTGAGCGGGGTGAGGCCCAGGCTGATCAGGCCGGAGACGGCGGTGACCCGGCCCAGGTAGGCGGGGTCGGCCTGGGTCTGCAGCAGCGCCCCGCACATGGCGCCGCTGAGCCCGGCGAGCAGGCCGATCAGCAGGGCGACGCCGACCGCGCCGGCGAGGCCCGGTACGAAGGCGAGGGCGCCGATCGCGACGGACCCGGCGAGGATCGAGACGCCGGCGACCAGGCCCGCGCGCGGCAGCCGTCCCCGCACGGTCAGCAGCAGGGAGACGGCCCCGGCGCCGACGCCGAACCCCGCGAGCACCCAGCCCACGCCTGCCGCGCCCCAGCCGCGCCGGTCGGCGAGCAGGGTCAGCCCGACGTTGAGGGGGCTGACGAAGCCCAGGTCGCCGAGGGCTATGGCCAGCATCAGCGGGGCCAGGATCCGGTGCCGGCGCACGTGCGCGAGGCCGGCCCTCAGGTCCTGCCAGGGAGTGGGGGCGGCGGCGCGGTCGTCGGCCGGGAGTTCCCGCACCCGCAGGGTCGTCAGCAGGGGCACCGACACGGCGATGAGCAGCCCGGCGAGGCCGAAGGCGGCCGCGGCGCCGCCGACGGCGACCCCGAGGCCGCCGAGCGGGGCGCCGAGGATGCTCGCGACGCGGATGGCGAGACCGCGCATGCCCTGCACGCGCGCGAGCTGGTCGCGGCTCGTCACGCGCGCGGGAAGGGCGCCCACGGCGGGCATGAACACGGCGTCGACGATGCCGAAGACCAGGGCGAGCGCGGCGAGCGGCCACAGGCCTGGGCTGGTCAGGAACAGCAGCGCGGCAACGGCGAGGACGGCGGCGCAGCGGACCGCGTCGGAGGCGATGACGACCCGGCGGGGGCCGAGCCGGTCGGCCACCACCCCGCCGAACAGCATCAGCACGGCCCGGGGCAGCGCGCTGACGGACATCACCGCCCCGGCCTGCGCGGGTGACCCGCCCTGGACGGCGGCCCAGGACAGGGCGATGTAGTAGACGCTGTCGCCGACCATGGAGGAGGTGTAGGCGCCGAGCCAGCGCAGGACGTTGGGGTCGCGGTGGGCGGGGCGCGGTGCGGCGGTGGCCGGGGCTGTGAGGGTCGCGGTCACGGAGGTGGGCCCTTCTCAGAGGCGGAACGGGAAGCCGTACACGTGCAGCGCGACGTGCTCGCGCCCTTCGGTGTCGCCGTCGGCCTCGGCGGACCGGCCCTTCTCGTCGTACTTCCTGGCCAGGGCGAGCAGTTCCTCGCGGAGTTCGGCCAGTTCGGCCGCGGTCAGGCGGAGCAGGGACTCGCTGTCGGGGGCGGCGGCGTTCCACTCGGTGCTCCAGGTGGCGCGCTCGTCGAGGTAGCGGCGGTACAGGTCGGCCCGCTGGTCGTGGAAGAGCCGGGTGGCGGCGAGGTGGGCGGCGGCTTTCTCGGGTGCGTCCCGGAAGTCGCGGTCCCGGATGGTGATGCCCTCCGAGGCCGGCTGCCACCAGCGCTCCCGGCCGTCCGCGCGCTGCGGTTCGGCCGCTTCGATGAGGCCGTGCTCGGCGAGCTTGCGCAGGTGGTAGCTGACCAGTGAGACGGCCTCGTCGACCTGGTCGGCGAGCTGCGAGGCCGTCGCCTTGCCGGCCACGCACAGGCCCCGGTAGAGCTTCATGCGCAGCGGGTGGGCCAGCGCCTTGAGGGTGCCGATGTCGGTGATCGGGCGGTCCCGCTCCCTGTCCGTCATGTCACCGACCCTAGATACGAAAGGAAAGTTGCGCAATATTTTTTGCGCAACTTTCCTTTCGTATCTGTGCGGTGAAAAGCCCCGGCGCCCTCCGCGGGCACCGGGGCCGGGTTCGGTGCGGCGTCAGCGCACCGGGTGCCCCGCCTCGCGCAGGGTCTGCTTCACCTCGCCGATCCGCAGGTCGCCGAAGTGGAAGACGGAGGCCGCGAGGACCGCGTCCGCGCCCGCCGTGACGGCCGGGGGGAAGTGGGCGAGCGCGCCGGCGCCGCCGGAGGCGATGACCGGGACCGTGACGTGCTTGCGGACGGCGGTGATCATCTCCAGGTCGTAGCCGTCCTTGGTGCCGTCCGCGTCCATCGAGTTGAGCAGGATCTCGCCCGCGCCCAGCTCGGCGGCCCGGTGCGCCCACTCGACGGCGTCGATGCCGGTGCCCTTGCGGCCGCCGTGGGTGGTGACCTCGAAGGAGCCCGATTCGGTGCGGCGGGCGTCGACCGAGAGGACCAGGACCTGGCGGCCGAAGCGTTCCGCGATCTCGCGGATCAGGTCCGGGCGGGCGATGGCCGCCGTGTTGACGCCCACCTTGTCGGCGCCCGCGCGGAGCAGCTTGTCGACGTCCTCCGCGGTACGGACGCCGCCGCCGACCGTCAGGGGGATGAAGACCTGCTCGGCCGTGCGGCGGACCACGTCGTACGTGGTCTCCCGGTTGCCGGAGGACGCGGTGATGTCCAGGAAGGTCAGCTCGTCGGCGCCCTCCGCGTCGTACACCTTGGCCATCTCGACGGGGTCGCCCGCGTCGCGCAGGTTCTGGAAGTTGACGCCCTTGACGACCCGGCCGTTGTCCACGTCCAGGCAGGGGATGACTCGGACCGCCAGGGTCATGAATCCACGGCTCCTCTGTATGCCTCTAGCTCTGCCTCGACCAGGATGCGCGGGTCGACGAAGCCGGTCACCACGACGAACGTGGTCACCGGGCGCACCAGGTCGAAGACCTCCTTGTGGGCGCGTCCCACCGCGTCCATGTCGCGCGCGTGCGCGAGGAACAGGCGGGTGCGGATCACCGACTCCGGTCCGAGCCCGAACTCGGCGATCGCCTCCAGGGCGGTGGCGAAGGCCACCCTGGCCTGCTCGTACGGGTCGCCCTCCCCGTACAGCACGGTGCCCTTGAAGGACGTCGTACCGCCCACCACCACACGGTCGCCCGCCGCGACGGCGCGGGCGAAACCGAAGCTCTCCTCCCAGGGACTTCCGCTCTGCGCGCGCCGTACGGCATCGGACGTCATCGTGACACTGCCTCCAGTGCTTCTTCCAAGGTGAACGCCTTGGCGTACAGGGCCTTTCCGACGATGGCACCCTCGACACCGAGGGGTACCAGGTCGGCGAGGGCCCGGAGGTCGTCCAGCGACGACACGCCGCCGGAGGCCACGACCGGCCGGTCCGTCGCCGCGCACACGTTCTTCAGGAGCTCCAGGTTCGGGCCCTGGAGGGTGCCGTCCTTGGCGATGTCGGTGACGACGTAGCGGGCGCAGCCCTCCTGGTCGAGGCGGGCGAGCGTCTCGTAGAGGTCGCCGCCGTCGCGGGTCCAGCCGCGGCCCCTGAGGGTCGTGCCGCGCACGTCCAGGCCGACGGCGATCTTGTCGCCGTGCTCGGCGATGACCTTGGCGACCCACTCCGGGGTCTCCAGGGCGGCCGTGCCGAGGTTCACGCGGGTGCAGCCGGTGGCGAGGGCCGCGGCGAGGGTGGCGTCGTCGCGGATGCCACCGGAGAGCTCGACCCTGATGTCCATCGCCCCGGTCACCTCGGCGACCAGCGCGCGGTTGTCGCCGGTGCCGAACGCCGCGTCCAGGTCGACCAGGTGCAGCCACTCGGCGCCCGACGCCTGCCAGGCGAGGGCGGCCTCCAGGGGTGAGCCGTAGGAGGTCTCGGTCCCGGACTCGCCGTGCACGAGGCGGACGGCCTGGCCGTCGCGGACGTCGACGGCGGGGAGGAGTTCGAGCTTGCTCACAGTGTTCCGATCCAGTTGGTGAGGAGCTGGGCGCCGGCGTCGCCGGACTTCTCGGGGTGGAACTGGGTGGCCCACAGGGCGCCGTTCTCCACGGCGGCCACGAACGGCTTGCCGTGCGTCGACCAGGTGACGAGCGGAGCGCGCATCGCCGGGTTCGCCGTCTCCAGGGTCCAGTCGTGGACCGCGTAGGAGTGCACGAAGTAGAAGCGCGCGTCCGTGTCCAGGCCGGCGAACAGTTCGGAGCCGACCGGGGCTTCGACCGTGTTCCAGCCCATGTGGGGCACGATCTCGGCCTGCAGCGGCTCGACCGAGCCGGGCCACTCGTCGAGGCCCTCGGTCTGGACGCCGTGCTCGATGCCGCGCGCGAACAGGATCTGCATGCCCACGCAGATGCCCATCACCGGCCGTCCGCCGGACAGCCGGCGGTCGATGATCCAGTCCCCGCGCGCCCCGCGCAGGCCCTCCATGCAGGCGGCGAAGGCGCCGACGCCGGGCACCAGCAGGCCGTCCGCGTTCATGGCCTCGTCGAAGTCACGGGTGATCTCGACGTCGGCCCCGGTGCGGGCGAGGGCGCGCTCGGCGGACCGGACGTTGCCGAAGCCGTAGTCGAAGACGACGACCTTCTTCGACGGTTTCGACGGTTTCGGAGATCTCGACGGTGCGGTCAATTCCACACCTCCAGCCGCATGACGCCCGCCACCAGGCACAGGGCGGCGCTGATCGAGAGCAGCACGATCAGGCTGGTGGGCATCTTCTGCTTGACGAAGGAGATGATTCCGCCGACCAGGAAGAGTCCGACGACGATCAGTATGGTCGAGAGGCTGTTCATCGCTTACAGCGCGCCCTTCGTCGAGGGGAGGATGCCGGCCGCACGCGGGTCGCGCTCGGAGGCGTAGCGCAGCGCCCTCGCGAGAGCCTTGAACTGGCACTCCACGATGTGGTGCGCGTTACGTCCGTACGGTACGTGCACGTGCAGGGCGACCTGTGCCTGGGCGACGAAGGACTCCAGGATGTGCCGGGTCATGGTGGTGTCGTACTCGCCGATCATCGGCGCCATGGTCTCCGGCTCGGTGTGCACCAGGTACGGGCGGCCGGACAGGTCGACGGTGACCTGGGCGAGGGACTCGTCCAGCGGGACCGTGCAGTTGCCGAAGCGGTAGATGCCCACCTTGTCGCCGAGGGCCTGCTTGAAGGCGGCGCCGAGGGCGAGGGCGGTGTCCTCGATGGTGTGGTGCGAGTCGATGTGCAGGTCGCCGTCGGTCTTCACGGTGAGGTCGAACAGACCGTGCCGGCCGAGCTGGTCGAGCATGTGGTCGTAGAAGCCGACGCCGGTGGCGATGTCGGTCTTGCCGGTGCCGTCGAGGTCGATCTCGACGAGGACCGAGGTCTCCTTGGTGGTGCGCTCCACGCGCCCTACGCGGGTCATGCGTCCAGCTCCTTCTTGACTTCACGTACCGCGTCGAGGAACGCGTCGTTCTCTTCGGGGGTTCCGGCGGACACCCGCAGGAAGCCGGGCACGCCGTTGTCCCGGACGAGGACCCCCCGGTCGAGGATCCGCTGCCAGACCGCGTGCGGGTCCCCGAACCGCCCGAACTGCACGAAGTTGGCGTCGGACTCGGTGACTTCGAGGCCCGCCGCGCGCAGCTCGGCGACCAGCCGGTCCCGCTCGGCCTTCAGCTGCTCGACGTACTTCAGCAGCGTGTCGGTGTGCTCCAGGGCGGCCAGCGCGGTCGCCTGGGTGATCGCCGACAGGTGGTACGGCAGCCGTACGAGCTGTACGGCGTCCACCACCGCGGGGTGCGCGGCGAGGTAGCCGAGGCGCAGGCCGGCCGCGCCGAAGGCCTTCGACATGGTGCGGGAGACGACGAGATTCGGCCGACCTTCGAGCAGCGGCAGCAGCGAGGCGCCGTGGCTGAACTCGATGTAGGCCTCGTCCACGACGACGATCGCCCCGGCGGTCGCGGCCTTGGCGGCCTGGGCGGCCTCGTAGAGCGCGAGGACCGTCTCGGCCGGCACCGCGTTGCCGGTGGGGTTGTTGGGGGTGGTGATGAAGACGACGTCCGGCCGGTGCTCGGCGATGGCCGCCGAGGCCGCGGCCACGTCGAGGGTGAAGTCCGCGTTGCGGGGGCCGGAGATCCAGCGGGTGCCGGTGCCGCGCGAGATGAGCGAGTGCATCGAGTACGACGGCTCGAAGCCGATCGCCGTACGACCGGGTCCGCCGAAGGTCTGCAGCAGCTGCTGGATGACCTCGTTGGAGCCGTTGGCCGCCCACACGTTCCCGAGGGTGAGCGGGTGGTTGCCGGTCTTCGTCAGGTACCTGGCCAGCTCGGTGCGGAGCTGGACCGCGTCCCGGTCGGGGTAGCGGTTCAGGTCGCGGGCGGCCTCGCGCACCCGCTCGGTGATCCGCTCGACCAGGGGTTCGGGCAGCGGGTAGGGGTTCTCGTT
Source organism: Streptomyces sp. NPDC048291 (assembly GCF_043201715.1). NCBI lineage: Bacteria > Bacillati > Actinomycetota > Actinomycetes > Kitasatosporales > Streptomycetaceae > Streptomyces > Streptomyces sp. NPDC048291. The sequence continues at coordinate 627,865 of NZ_JBICZC010000001.1, read as the reverse complement.
CGTGTTCAGCCGTACGGGGACGTCCAACTGGGGCGCGCCGTAGGGGGACTTGCCGCGCAGCTCGTCCCGTACGGGGAGATCGTCGATGCCGAAGCTCACTTGCCCGTCGGTACCTTCCATCCGAACCTTGCCTTGATCGCCGCGCCGTGCGCGGGCAGGTCCTCCGCCTCGGCCAGCGTGACCACGTGGTGCGCGACGTCGGCCAGCGCGTCCTTCGTGTAGTCGACGATGTGGATGCCGCGCAGGAACGACTGCACGGACAGCCCGGAGGAGTGGCACGCGCAGCCGCCGGTGGGCAGCACGTGGTTGGACCCGGCGGCGTAGTCGCCGAGGGAGACCGGCGCCCAGGGCCCGATGAAGATCGCGCCCGCGTTCTTCACCCGGTCGGCCACGGCGGCGGCGTCGGCGGTCTGGATCTCCAGGTGCTCGGCGCCGTACGCGTCGACGACCCTCAGGCCCTCGTCGACGCCGTCGACCAGGACGATCGCGGACTGCCGGCCCTTGAGGGCGGGCACGATCCGGTCCTCCACATGCCTGGTGGCCGCGACCTGCGGCTCCAGCTCCTTCTCCACCGCGTCCGCCAGCTCCACGGAGTCGGTGACCAGCACCGCCGCCGCGAGCGGGTCGTGCTCGGCCTGGCTGATCAGGTCGGCGGCGACGTGCACCGGGTCGGCGGTGGCGTCCGCGAGCACGGCGATCTCGGTCGGGCCGGCCTCGGCGTCGATGCCGATCCGGCCGGTGAAGTAGCGCTTGGCGGCGGCCACCCAGATGTTGCCGGGGCCGGTGACCATGGTGGCCGGCGGGCAGGACTCGGTGCCGTACGCGAACATCGCGACGGCGGTGGCGCCGCCGGCCGCGTACACCTCGTCGACGCCGAGCAGGGCGCAGGCGGCGAGGATGGTCGGGTGCGGCAGGCCGCCGAACTCGGCCTGCGCCGGGGAGGCGAGGGCGATCGACTCGACGCCGGCCTCCTGCGCGGGCACCACGTTCATGATCACGGAGGACGGGTAGACCGACCGGCCGCCGGGCGCGTAGAGCCCGACGCGCTCCACGGGCACCCACTTCTCGGTGACGGACCCGCCCGGCACGACCTGGGTGGTGTGGGCCGCACGGCGCTGCTCGCGGTGGACGAGACGGGCGCGCCGGATGGACTCCTCCAGGGCCGCGCGCACGGCCGGGTCGAGCTCGTCCAGCGCCTTGGCCAGGGCCTCGGCCGGGACCCTGACCCGCTCCAGCGTGACCCCGTCGAACTTCTCGGCGAAGTCGATCAGCGCCGCGTCGCCCCGATGATGCACGGCCTCGCAGATCGGACGCACCTTCTCCAGGGCGGCCGAGACGTCGAAGTCGGCTCGGGGCAGCAGGTCGCGCAGAGCGAGGCCCTCGGGAAGGGCGTCGCCGCGCAGATCGATTCGGGAGATCACAGGCTCAATTCTCTCAGACGGCACTCGGAGCCCGTCCGCGCGTATCAATGGCTGATACAGAACGTGAGCCGACGACCGCACCGGGCGCCACCGCATGGCCGATACGGGACGCGGGGCCACGGCCGGTGCATAGCCTGGCCGGAACCCGGAAGATCACCTTCACTTCCTGTGTTCGGGATCCCACCCACCGGGCATCACCGGTTGTACCGAAACATGACTCACGAGTAGTTGAGGAAGAAGGAAGAGCCGTGACCGAGGGGGACGGCGTCCGGGACGGGGACCTGCCGGACGATCTGACCGCGGCCGAGGCCGGTATGTGGCAGGCGTTCCGCAACGGCAGCGTGTACGACCTGAGCAGCGGCGACCCGCGCGTGGACGATCCGCACGGCGGCCACCCGTGGGGACCCGAGCGGACCGTGCGGGCGCGGATCGTGTGCTGGCTGCTGCTCGACGGGCCGCCCGCGCTGGCCGGCCGGGTGGCCTCGCTGAAGCTGGTCGGTGTCCGGATCACCGGCCCCCTGGACCTGGCGGGCGGCACGGTCACCCCGTACCTGGAACTGCGCGGCTGCCGGTTCGACGACGAGATCCTGCTGCCGGAGGCGCACTTCACCACCGCGCGGTTCGTGGACTGTGCGGCGCCCCGCCTGGAGGCCGCCCGCCTGCACACGGAGGGTGACCTGCATCTGCCGCGCTGCCGCTTCCTCGGCGGGGTCCGGCTGACCGACGCGCACATCGGCACCGACCTGCTGCTGAACCAGGCGGTGGTCTACCGGGACCGCAGCGGGCGGTCGATCGCGGCGGACGGCATGACCGTCGGCCAGGACCTGCAGGCGGAGCTCCTGGAGACGCACGGGGAGCTGAGCCTGCGCAGCGCCAAGGTGGGCGTCTCGCTGAGCCTGCGCGGGGCGCGGCTGCGCAACCCCGACGGGCGGTTCGCGCTGAACGCGCCCCAGCTGACCGTCGGCCGGACCCTGTACCTGACCCCGGCCGGGGTGGGCGGCCCCTGGCAGAGCGGGACGACCCCGGCGCGCGGGACGCGGATCCAGCGGTTCGAGTGCCAGGGCGGGATCCGGCTGGACGACGGGCGGTTCGGGGACGCGGTGGACCTGGAGCGGGCGCGGCTGGCCTTCACGGACGACCAGGAGCTGTCGCTGCGCCGGGTGCAGGCGCCGGAGCTGCGGTTCCTCGGGGAGGAGCCGCAGCGCGGGCGGGTGGTGCTGTCCGGCGCCCGGGTCGCCAACCTGGTCGACCGGGCGACCAGCTGGCCGGGTCCCGGACGGCTGCACATGGGCGGCTTCGGCTACGAGAACCTGGTGCCGCAGGGCCCGTTCCCGCTGACCCGGCGGCTGGACTGGGTGGCGGCGGCGACCGCCGAGTACAACCCGGAGCCGTACGAGCGCCTGGCGACCGTGCTGCGGGCCGCGGGCGAGGACGAGGACGCGCGCGAGGTGCTGCTCGCCAAGCAGCGGCGGCGGCGCGAGACGCTGCCGCCGGCCGCCAAGCTCTGGGGGTACGCGCAGGACCTGACGGTGGCCTACGGCTACCGGCCGGGCCGGGCGGCGGTGTGGATGGCGGTGCTGTGGGCGGCGGGCACGCTCGCGTTCGCGCACGCCCCGCACCCGCCGATGAACTCGGGCGGCCACCCGGCCTGGGATCCGGCGCTGTTCGTCCTGGACCTGCTGCTGCCGGTGATCGACCTGGGCCAGGTGGGCCAGTGGCGGCTCACCGGCGGCTGGCAGTGGGCGGCGGCGGTGATGATCCTGCTGGGCTGGATCCTGGCGACGACGGTGGCGGCGGGGGCGACGAGGCTGCTGCGGCGGGGGTGACGAGTGGTGCCCTGCCTGTGGCGTACAGCTGACAGGTACCGCACAGGTGAGCAACAGTCACCTTTTACCTTCCCTTGACCAACGGCCATACAACTTTCGTGGAGTTGGCCATACCGTCTGGCGCTGCCCCGACCTGCGGACTTTCAATGGTCAACGCCATGGCTTCGCTGCGCGCGCTCTTCCGTTCCGCACGGAGGGCAACGAACGCTTCGCCTCTCGCCGCCGGACCGCTCCCGGCCGACGACGAGGCGTTCCTCGACGCGCCCGACGAACGGCTCGCCCCCGCGCTGGTCGCGGCCGGCCGGGGCGAGTACCAGGCGGCGGCGACGCTGCTGGCCGGCACCCGGGCCGCGGCCGAGTGGGAGGAACGCGACCGGTACGTGCACCGGCTCGCCCTCTTCGCGCGCTCCCGCGCCGAGTGGCTCGGCCAGTGGGCCGCCGCCGCCCCGCACGACCCGGACCTGCTGCTGGTCCAGGCCCAGCTCGCGGTGGTGCACGCCTGGGACTCCCCCGCCCGCGCGGAGCTGCTGCGCCCGCTCAGCCCGCTGATCACGGCGGCGGCGCGCGGCGACGACCGGGACCCGGTGCCGTGGCGGATCGCGCTCGACCACGCCCGCGGGACGAACGCCGGCCACAAGTACTTCGAGGAGCTGTGGGAGGCGGCGGTCCGCCGCGCCCCGCACCACTACGGCTGCCATGTGGCGGCGCTGCGCTACCTGGGCACCTACTGGCACGGCTCGCACCACGAGTGCTTCGACTTCGCCGACCTGGCGGCACAGGACGCTCCGGCCGACTCCCTCGTCCAGGCCCTGCCGGCCCGTGCCGCCTTCGCCTACCTCACCGACGGCTGCGGCCCCGAGGTGCGGCGGGCCCGCCTGGACGCGGCGGCCGACCGGGCGATCGCCCTCTCCGCGCGGTTCCCGGCGGCCGACACGTGGCCGGCCGAGATCCGCAACAATCTGATGTACCTGCTGGTCCGCCTGGAGCGCTGGGAGGCCGCCCGGGCCCAGCTGCGGCTGATCGGCCCGTACGTCACGTCCTTCCCCTGGGACCGGCTCTCCGAGGACCCGCTGGGCCATTTCGCAGGCCTGCGCGCCCACCTGCTGGCCGGTACGGAACCGCTCCCCGAGGCCGTACTGATCCCCTCGCCGAGGGCCGCGGGGCGCCCACGGGCCGAGCACGGCGGACATGTTCCCGCCGATGACCACTAGGCTGTGGCGCCGTGACCACCGTCCGTCTCCCCCTCTTCCCGCTGAACTCGGTGCTGTTCCCGGGGCTGGTGCTGCCGCTGAACGTCTTCGAGGAGCGCTATCGCGCCATGATGCGCGACCTGCTGAAGACGCCCGAGGAAGAACCGCGCCGGTTCGCCGTCGTGGCGATCCGCGACGGCCACGAGGTGGCGCCGAGCGCGCCGGGCATGCCGGACCCGACGGCGCAGCCCGACCGGGGCCCGGCGGCCGGCTTCGGACCCGACCCCCTCAAGTCCTTCCACCGGGTGGGCTGTGTGGCGGACGCGGCGACGATCCGGGAGCGGGCGAACGGCACGTTCGAGGTGCTGGCCACCGGGACGAACCGGGTGCGGCTGGTCTCCGTCGACGCGTCGGGCCCGTTCCTGACGGCGGAGTTCGAGGAGCTGACGGAGGAGCAGGGCGACGAGGCCGGCGCGCTGGCCGAGGGCGTCCTGCGGGCCTTCCGCCAGTACCAGAAGCGTCTGGCCGGGGCGCGTGAACGCTCGCTCTCCACGGGCGTCGACCTCCCCGACGAACCGTCCGTCGTGTCCTACCTGGTCGCGGCCGCGATGATGCACGACACCCCCACCAAGCAACGCCTGCTCCAGGCCCCCGACACGGCGTCCCGCCTGCGCGACGAGCTGAAACTCCTTCGCTCCGAGACGGCGATCATCCGTAATCTGCCGTCACTGCCCGCGGCGGAGCTGACGCGGGCGCCGACGAGCCTGAACTGAGCCGGGGTCTCCTGAATGCCGAAGAAGTCGAAGAAGCAGCAGTCCGGCGGCGGTGGCACCCCGGCGACGGTGGCCCTGACCACGGCGGGCGTGGACTTCACCGTCCACGCATACGACCACGACCCCGCCCACCCGTCCTACGGCGAGGAGGCGGCGGAGGCGATGGGCGTGTCCCCCGACCGTGTCTTCAAGACCCTGGTCGCGGACGTCGACGGCGCGCTCACGGTGGCGGTCGTCCCGGTGGCCGGCAGCCTGGATCTCAAGGCCCTGGCCACGGCGGTCGGCGGCAAGCGCGCGGCGATGGCGGACCCGGCCCTGGCCGAGCGTACGACGGGCTACGTCCGCGGCGGCATCTCCCCGCTGGGCCAGCGCAAGAGGCTCCCCACGGTCCTGGACGCCTCGGCATCGGCCCACCCCACCATCTGCGTCTCGGCGGGCCGCCGGGGCCTGGAGGTGGAACTCGCCCCGACCGCCCTCGCAACCCTCACGAACGCGACGCTGGCCCCGATCGGCCGTGCGTGACCTCTCGACGTGTCCTCCGTACTGGGTTAAGTACAGAGGGCATGTCGAAGAAGACACGGAAAAGGAAGTGGCGCCTGAAAAAGGGCCGCTCGAACCACGGTCGCCGCCCGGCCTAGCCGATCGGGGGCGCCGGACACTCCACCACCCCGCACACCACGGACCACCCTCACGGTGCCTCCGACGCCCCCCTACCGACCCACTGGCCCTGGCCACACACAGAGCAGAGGCCGCCTCGGGCTGGTCACGCAACTCCCCGCGCCCCCGACGGCACCCGCACCCACCGCCCCCTGGAGGATGGGACGAGCAGGGCGGCGGGGGCGCGGAAAACTATGCCGGTGGGGCGGTGTAGGGGCCGTCCTCGTACGGTGGCTCCGGGTCGCGGGGGCCGAACAGCGCCGTCAGCCCCAGGTGGACCACCAGCGCCGACAACGACCACGCCAGCAACGCCCCCTTCGCCCCGAGCTTCAGCGGCGCGGAGAACGTCACCCCCTTGCCCACGGCCTTCGCATGGGCTATCACATCCTGCTCCGGCCCCATCCACACCCCGAGCCGCCAGGCCAGCACCGACCCCAGCAGCCCCCCGACCCCCAGCGCCACCACCAACGGCACACCCCCACGCCGCCGCCACACGAACGCCACGACCGCGCTCACGACCCCGAACGCCAGCGCCAGCAGCGTGAACGTCCCGTCGACCCCGGCCGCCTGCTCCCCCTCGCTGTCCTTGAGGTAGACCGCCCAGCTCTTCCCGGACTGGTCCCCCACCAGCGGCACGTGCGGCGCCAGCCACAGCCACAGCAACCCGAGCAGCACCCCGCTCACCGCCACCGCGACGGCGATCACCGCGGCCTCCCGCAGTTCGGTCTTCATCCCGGGACCGTCCTGTCCGTACGCTGCGTACTGTCCGTACTCCCCCGCGGCCTCCCCGGCAGGCGGCGGAGCCTGCCAGGCCTGGTGCGGGGACTGGTCGTGCGGCGGCGGAGGCGGCGTCAACGGTGCGGTCACGATGCCATCGTGCCAGTTCGGCCTGTGGGGCGCGTCACCGGACGGCGGCCCTGCGGTAGGCCCAGGTGGCGACGGCCAGCGAGACGACCCCCACCCCGGCACAGACGCCCAGGTCAGCGAGGACGACGGTCCAGTCGGGCCGCGCCCCGAACGTCCGGGCGTAGGCCTCGACGCCGTACGTCGAAGGCAGCAGGTCGCGCGCGAACCGGATGATCCCGGGCATCCGGTCCGGCGGCAGCACGCCGAGCAGCAGCGCCGCCGACATGCCCAGCTGCCCGAGCAGGGTGGCCAGTTCGGGGCGTGGCGCGAGCAGCCCGCAGGCCGCCCCGAGCCCCGCCAGGGCCGCCCCGGCGAGCGGGATCACCGCGACGAGGATCCACAGGTTCCCGAGCGGCAGCCCGAACAGCACGCACCCGAAGACGGCCGTGACCAGCGTCCCCGGCACGGTGAAGGAGGCGTACGCCGCGGCCGCACCGAGCACCACCGAGGCGGGCGGCACGGGCAGCGTGGCGTAGTGGTCGAGCCCGCCGCTCGCCCGGAGCTGCCCGAAGTACTGCGCCAGCAGGTTCAGCGCCACGTAGGCGACCACGACCACCGACGAGCCCGCCACCACGGACTGGGCCTCGCCCCGCGAGTCCACCACCCCGCGCATCATGATCATGATGCCGACGGACTGGAAGGTCGCGACGAACAGCAGCGGGATCCGTGCCACCCGGGCCCGGGACAGCTGCGCACGGTAGACGGCCACCAGCGACGGCCACAGCCGCGCCCGCGGGCCCAGCTCGGCCGCCGGGCCGCCCGGCGCCGTCTCCTCCACGGCCAGGGCACCGCCCGGCAGTACCTCAGCGGGTACGACACTCACGTCGCGCTGCTCCCTTTCCGTGCGGCACCTGCGGCCCGTACCGCCGCCGCGTCTTTCCGTACGCGCCCGGCCGCCGTCCTGTTCACCCTCACGTTCACGGTCACGCCTTCACCAGCCCCTGCCGTGCGGCGCCGCCCAGCGCCAGGTAGACGTCCTCCAGGCTGGGCGTGGCGAGGGTGAAGTCGTCGAGGGCGGCGAAGGCGGCCCCGCCGGTCACCGTGGCGACGACGGCACGCGCCTCCTCGGGCGCGAGCCGCAGCGTCCAGCGCCGGCCGGACTCGACGGCGCGCTCGCGCAGGACGGCCACCTCGGGCACGTCCAGCGGCGGTCGCTCGCGCCACACCAGCTCGACCCGTACCTCGCCGGCGACCCGTTCCTTGAGCCCGGCGGGGGTGTCGCAGGCGATGACCCGCCCCTGGTCGAGGACGGCGACCCGGTCGAGGACCGTCTCGGCCTCGATGACGTTGTGGGTGACCAGCACCACGGTGGCGCCCCGCTCGGCCCGCCGCCGGTCCACGGCGGCCCACACGGCCCGCCGAGCCACGGGGTCCATCCCGGTCGTCGGCTCGTCGAGCACCAGCAGTGACCGCTCCCCGACCAGCGCGGCGGCGAAGCAGGCGAGCCGCCGCTGGCCGCCGGAGAGCTTCTTGAGCGCCTGTCCGGCGATCGGCGTCAGGCCCAGCTCGTCGAGGACGGCGTCGCGCTCGCTGCGCGCCTGCCGTACGTCCAGTCCGCGCAGCCGCCCGGTGGTCTCGGCCGCGAGGGAGACGGTCAGCTCGTCGAGGGCGCTGGACTCCTGTCCCAGGTAGGCGAGGATCCGCGCGGCCCGCTCCGGGTGCCGCACGATGTCGTGCCCGAGGATCTCGACACTGCCCGCGTCGGGCCGCAGGAGCCCGGTGAGCTGCCGTACGAGTGTCGACTTGCCGGCCCCGTTCGGCCCGAGCAGCCCGAAGATCTCCCCGCGCCGGACGTCGAGCTCCACCCCGTCGGTGGCCCGCACCTCGGGCACGCCGGGAGCGCCACGCCGCCCTTTGACCGCGGCGTAGGTCTTGGTCAGCCCACGCACGGCACACACGACATCACCCTGCCGCCGAAGTGCCCGACCCACGCCCGTACTCACAAGGGACGAGCCTACGGGGTCACCCCGGTTTACTCGCCTTTGGGGCGCCTCAGCTTTCCAACGCCTTGGGGGCAGCGCGCCCCAAAGGGGCGCGGGGAACTGCGCGACAAGCCCCCACCGGCCCGCACCCGAAACGACATCCGCGGCCCCTCACCTCACTCCGCCGACGCATGCTCCCCGGCCCCCGCCGGCACGTCGAACTCTCTCCAGAACCCCGCCCGAATGGCGTACCGGTCATGCTCGTCGATCTGGTCGTCCTTGTGCGCGAGCAACCCGAACCGCGCCGCGTACCGCAACAGCTCCCCGTCGATCCGGTGCGGAATCCGTGGATACATCCCCGACAGCTTCTGCAGATGCGCCTGGTCCCCGAGCCGCGACATCCACCGCTTGGCGAACACCTGCCCGACCTCGTACGGATCCCCGCCGACGGTCGTGATGTCCTCCTCCCGGTCGGCCCACCGCTGCTCCGCGGTGGTCAGCTGCGCCAGCGTCGGCATGGAGGCCGCCTCCGCCGGTTCCGCCGCGACCCCCGGCCGGTCCACCCACCCCTTGTCGGAGGACCACCGCAGCGTGGCCGTGGTCGCCGCCTGCTGAGCCGGCGGCGAGAGCGGCTGCGCGCCCGGCGCCCGCAGCGCGGCGAGGTCCTTGGGCGTGGGCACCCCCTTCGGCGCGGGCACCCGATCCGGCGCCCCGTTCTCCACGATGCTCGCGGCAGGCGCCCGGTCCACGTCCTCGGTACCCGGCTCGGGGGCCGCCGCCAGCGACGACTCGGGCAGCGGCGCCGAGAGGATCGCGGCGATCTCCGGCCGCGGCACCGGCGGCGGCGCGCAGACCGCGGTCAGTTCCTTGGCCCGTACCGCCTGGGTGATCCACGCCCGGTCCAGCACCCGCCGCTCGTCGGCCTCGGCGACCAGGTCCTCGGACTGGTTGTAGTCCCCGTCGGCGGCCTGCACGGCCCACAGGTGTACGGCGACCCCGTGCTCCTTCGCGGCCATCATGCCCGGCAGCAGGTCCCCGTCGCCGGTCACCAGGACGACGTCGGAGCAGGCCCTGTTCCTGGCCAGCTCGGTCAGTTCGGCGTGCATAGCCGCGTCCACGCCCTTCTGCGCCCAGCGTCCGTCGCTGCGGGTCAGCGCGCCGAGCCGGACGGTCACCCGGGGCATCACGCGCAGCCGGCGGTGTTCCGGCTGGGGGACACGGTCGGGGGCGCCGTCGAACCAGTAGATGCGCAGCAGTGGACGCTCGGTGTCGGACTCCGCGCGGTCGCGCAGCGCCTGGATCAGCGCGGCGTGGTCGACGGTGATGCGGGATCGGGAGGGCTCACCGGCGAGGAGACTGGCGGCGGCACCCAGCAGATACCCGGCGTCCACCAGGACGATGCAGCGGTCCACGCGACTCACCCTCTTTCCGGGAGGTTTGCTTTCGGGGCTTCCTTCGAGTCTGCCCGACCACGCGGGGGTTAACGGCCCGAACTCGATCTTCGGCGTGGCGTTTCGGGACCTCGCTCTCCGACAAGCCCTGTCACACACGGTAATTATCCGAAATGCGTCCGTTGTCAGCCTATGTGAATCTGAATTCGGCCCCTAGATCCCCCACAGGAGGCAGATCACCATGGCCAAGAACAAGAACCGCAAGGGTGGCTCCCAGAGCCGCACCTCGCAGAGCGAGCAGACCCACGAGCACGGGCAGCGTACGTCGAACGAGTCCCAGGACTCGCCGGTGTCGCACATCCAGGGCAGCCCGGCCGACGTGGCGCGCAAGAAGCAGAAGAGCTTCGGCCACAACTGAGCGGACTGACCAGGTCCCCGCGGGCTGTTGAAGCCCGGGCACGCAGGAGGGGCGCACCCGTTGCGGGTGCGCCCCTTCCGCACGTGTACGGCTTTCGCGCGTATACGACCGGCCGTGTCGACCGACCGCGTACGACCGGCCGGGAGCCGGGGCCTATCCGGCCAGGCAGGACGGGCCGAGCAGCACCTTCAGGTCGCCGAACAGTGCCGGGTCCGGCTTCACCCGGTGCCGGTCCAGGCGCAGCACGGTGGTCTTGGTCGGGCCCTGGAGCTTGATCCGGACCTCGCTGTCGCCCTTGTGGTGGCTGAGGATCTCGCCGAGCCGGCTGACCATGGGCGGGGTGACCCGGGTGGCCGGGATGGTGAGGATCACGGGCGCGTTGGTGCCGGCGTTGGAGAGGTCCGGGACCGCCAGCTCCATGGCGACCAGCCGGGGCACGTCCTCGCGCTTGTCGAGGCGGCCCTTGACGAACACGACCGCGTCCTCGACGAGTTGGGTCGAGATCAGCTGGTAGGTCGCCGGGAAGAACATGCACTCGATGGAGCCCGCGAGGTCCTCCACGGTGGCGATCGCCCAGGCGTTGCCCTGCTTGGTCATCTTGCGCTGCAGGCCCGAGATGATGCCGCCGATGGTGACCACCGCGCCGTCGGCGTGCTCGCCGCCGGTGAGCTGGGCGATGCCGGCGTCGGCCTTGTCGGAGAGCACGTGCTCCAGGCCGAAGAGCGGGTGGTCGGAGACGTAGAGACCGAGCATCTCCCGCTCCTGGGCGAGCAGGTAGGTCTTCTCCCACTCGTCGGTGGTGAACTCGACGTCCAGTCCGAAGCCGGGCTCGCTGTTGTCCTCCTCGCCCATCCCGCCGAAGAGGTCGAACTGCCCCTCGGCCTCCTTGCGCTTGACCGCGACCACGTTGTCGATCATCGGTTCGTACTGCGCGGTGAGGCCCTTGCGGGTGTGCCCCATGGTGTCGAAGGCGCCGGCCTTGATCAGCGACTCCGTGGTGCGCTTGTTGCAGGCGACCGCCTCGACCTTGTCGAGGTAGTCGGGGAAGGACGCGTACTTGCCCTTGGCCTTGCGGCTCCTGATGATCGACTCGACCACGTTGGTGCCGACGTTGCGGACGGCCTCCAGGCCGAACAGGATCACGTCGTCGCCCTGCGCCGCGAAGTTGTGCACCGACTCGTTGACGTTCGGCGGGAGCACCTTGATGCCCATGCGGCGGCACTCGTTGAGGTAGACGGCCGACTTGTCCTTGTCGTCCTTGACCGAGGTGAGCAGTCCGGCCATGTACTCGGCGGGGTGGTTCGCCTTCAGGTAGGCGGTCCAGTAGGAGACCAGGCCGTACGCGGCGGAGTGCGCCTTGTTGAACGCGTATCCGGCGAACGGGACCAGCACGTCCCACAGGGACTGGATGGCCTCGTCGCTGAAGCCCTTGTCGCGGGCACCCTTCTGGAAGAGGACGAAGTTCTTCGCCAGCTCGTCGGGCTTCTTCTTGCCCATCACGCGGCGCAGGATGTCGGCCTCGCCGAGCGAGTACCCGGCGATGATCTGGGCGGCCTTCTGCACCTGCTCCTGGTAGACGATCAGGCCGTAGGTGACGGCCAGGACCTCTTCCAGGGGCTCCTCCAGCTCCTTGTGGATCGGGGTGATCTCCTGGAGCTTGTTCTTGCGCAGCGCGTAGTTGGTGTGCGAGTCCATGCCCATCGGGCCGGGACGGTAGAGCGCGGAGACGGCGGAGATGTCTTCGAAGTTGTCGGGCTTCATCAGGCGCAGCAGGGAGCGCATGGGTCCGCCGTCGAACTGGAAGACGCCCAGGGTGTCGCCGCGCTGGAGGAGTTCGAAGGTCTTCGGGTCGTCGAGCGGCAGGGCCAGCAGGTCGAGGTCGATGCCCTTGTTGGACTTCACCATCTTGACGGCGTCGTCCATGATCGTCAGGTTGCGCAGGCCGAGGAAGTCCATCTTCAGCAGGCCGAGCGACTCGCACTGCGGGTAGTCCCACTGCGTGATGGTCACGCCGTCCGTGTGCCGCACCCAGATCGGGGCGTGGTCGACGATGGGCTCGCTGGACATGATCACGCCGGCGGCGTGCACACCCATCTGCCGGACCAGGCCCTCGACGCCCTTCGCGGTGTCGATGACCTTCTTGACGTCCGGCTCGTTCTCGTACATCCCGCGGATCTCGCCGGCCTCGTTGTACCGGGGGTGCGAGGGGTTGGTGATGCCGTCGAGGTCGATGCCCTTGCCGAGGACGTCGGCGGGCATCGCCTTGGTGAGGCGGTCGCCCATCGCGTACGGGTAGCCAAGGACGCGCGCGGAGTCCTTGATGGCGTTCTTGGCCTTGATCTTGCCGTAGGTGCCGATCATGGCGACCTTGTCGGCGCCGTACTTCTCGGTCACGTACCTGATCACCTCGACGCGCCGACGCTCGTCGAAGTCGATGTCGACGTCGGGCATGGAGACGCGCTCGGGGTTGAGGAACCGCTCGAAGATCAGGCCGTGCGGGATCGGGTCGAGGTCGGTGATGCCCATGGCGTAGGCGACGATCGAACCGGCCGCGGAGCCTCGGCCGGGGCCGACCGCGATGCCGTTGTTCTTGGCCCACATGATGAAGTCGGCGACCACGAGGAAGTAGCCCGGGAACCCCATCTGGATGATGACGTCCAGCTCGTACTCGACCTGCTTCTGGCGGTCGTCCGGGATGCCGCCGGGGAAGCGGCGCTCCATGCCCCGGCGGACCTCCTCCTTGAACCAGGTGACCTCGGTGTAGCCGTCGGGGATGTCGAACTTCGGCATGAGGTTCTTGGCCTCGAACATGCCGGTGGTGTCGACCATCTCGGCGACCAGGAGGGTGTTGGCGCAGCCCTCCTGCCAGGCGTCCGAGGAGTCGACGGCGTACATCTCGTCCGTGGACTTCAGGTAGTAGCCGGTGCCGTCGAACTTGAAGCGGTCCGGGTCGGAGAGGTTCTTGCCGGTCTGGATGCACAGCAGGGCGTCGTGGGCGGTCGCCTCGTGCGCGTAGGTGTAGTGCGAGTCGTTCGTCACCAGCGGCGGGATGCCGAGCTTCTTGCCGATCTCCAGGAGGCCGTCGCGGACCCGGTGCTCGATCTCGATGCCGTGGTCCATCAGCTCCAGGAAGTAGCGGTCCTTGCCGAAGATGTCCTGGTATTCGGCGGCCGCCTTCAGTGCCTCGTCGTACTGTCCGAGGCGCAGCCGGGTCTGGAGCTCGCCGGAGGGGCAGCCGGTGGAGGCCACGATCCCCTCGGACCACTGGGAGATCGTCTCCTTGTCCATCCGGGGCCACTTCTGGAGCCAGCCCTCGGCGTACGCGTCCGAGGAGAGCCGGAAGAGGTTGTGCAGGCCGGTGCTGTTCACGGCCCACATCGTCTTGTGGGTGTAACCGCCGGAACCGGAGACGTCGTCCCGCTTCTGGTGCGGCTGGCCCCACTGGATCTTGCGCTTGTTGCGCCGGGACTCGGGGGCGACGTACGCCTCGATCCCGATGATCGGGGTGACCCCCGCCTTCTTCGCCGTGTGGAAGAAGTCGTACGCCCCGTGCAGGTTGCCGTGGTCGGACATGGCGATGTGCGTCATGCCCATCTCGTTGCAGGCGTTGAACATGTCCTTGAGCCGCGCGGCACCGTCCAGCAGCGAGTACTGGGTGTGGACGTGCAGGTGCGTGAAGGGCGGCTTTGACACGGTTTCGGCCTCCGAAGGAAATCAGGCGTCGAGGATCTTCCGACCGGCTGCGGACAGTCTGGCGGGACAGCGGAATCCTATGCCTCGGCACTGACACCCGGCGGGCTGCCCCGCGTACCTTCGTGCCGAGAAAGCGGGCACTCCCGGGGACCTTCGCACGTTGGTCCGGGCGAGAGATCCGCGCCACATGTCAGGCACCACACGCACCAGGAGGCACCCAGCGATGTCGGTCCCCCAGCTCAACGGCGAGCAGCGCGGCGAGGAGATCCTCGCCGTCTTCGACACCGCCTTCGGCGAGCTCCTGGCCGCCGACCCGGCCGCGTTCCGCGTGAAGTTCCGGAAGATGGCGGCCTCGGCCTTCGCCTTCTACCGGGGCACGGCCGCGCTCTTCTACCACGACCTGGACGCCGAACACGCGGGCCCGGGCGGCGGGCGGATATACACCGGCCCGTACCTGGACGAGCGCACCTCGCGCGTGTGGATCCACGGCGACCTGCACGCGGAGAACTTCGGCACCTACATGGACTCCAACGGCCGCCTGGTCTTCAACGTCAACGACTTCGACGAGGCCTACGTCGGCCCGTTCACCTGGGACCTGAAGCGCTTCGCCGCCTCCATCGCGCTGATCGGGTACGCGAAGGCGCTCAGCGACGAGCAGATCACCGAGCTGGTCGAGGTGTACGCGGACGCGTACCGCGAGCGCATCCACGCCCTGGCGACGGGCGCGAAGAGCGACGAGGTGCCGCCGTTCACCCTGGACAGCGCCGAGGGCCCGCTGCTCGGCGCGCTGCGCGCGGCCCGCTCGCTGACCCGTTTCGAGCTGCTGGACTCGATGACGGAGATCCGCGACTTCGAGCGCCGCTTCGCCTCCGGCGGCGGCTCCATCGAGCTGGACGCGGCCACCCGCTACAAGGTCCTCGCCGCCTTCGACGGCTACCTGGAGACGCTCCCCGAGTCGTCGCTGTCCCGGCCGGACTCCTACCGCGTGAAGGACGTCGTGGGCCGCCGCGGGATCGGCATCGGCTCGGCCGGCCTGCCGTCGTACAACATCCTCCTGGAAGGCGCCACGGACGCCCTGGAGAACGACGTGGTGATCTACATCAAGCAGGCCCAGACCCCGGCGGTCTCCCGGCACGTCACGGACCCGGCGATCCGGGACTACTTCCAGCACGAGGGCCACCGCACGGTGATCTCGCAGCGCGCCCTGCAGGCGCACGCCGACCCGTGGCTGGGCTGGACCGAGCTGGACGGCGCGGGCCAGCTGGTCGCCGAGGTCTCGCCGTACGCGGTGGACCTGGACTGGAGCGACATCGACGACCCGGAGGAGATCGCGGCGGTGGTCACGGACCTCGGCCGGGCCACGGCGTCCATGCACTCGGCGGCCGACGACACCTCCGGCGAGTCCCTGGTGCCGTTCTCCACCGAGCGGGCCATCGACGCGGCGATCGCGGCCGACGAGGACGGTTTCGCGGGCCTGCTCGCCGACTTCGCGCACAGCTACGGCGCCCGCGCGCGTGCCGACCACCAGATCTTCGTCGACCTCTTCCGCAACGGCCGCATTCCAGGGCTGTAACCTTCGCCGATTCTCAGGGCCTTTTTAGGGGTCCCCTACATGAGTACGTGACAGACTCTCCACCGCTATGGACATATCCGGGACCCAGCTCAGAGCCGTGCGCGCGGCACTGTTCACGGCCTTCGTCGTGACGCTCAGCACCGCGTCGCACGTGCTGCTGTCCCGGGCCCCGCTGCCGTTCACGACGGTGGCCGCGGTCGCCGCCGGCGTGTTCTGCACGGCGTACGCGCTGGCGGGCCGCGAGCGCGGCTTCGGCCGGATCGCCGCCCTGCTGATCCCGCTCGAACTGGCCGCCGACACGGTCTTCACCACCGGCCAGCACGCCTGTTACGGCCGGGCGGGCGGCCCCATCACCGGTCCGCTGCGCGCGGTCGGCTTCGACGTGCTCTGTCACGGCGGCACGGTCGGCACCCCGCTGGCCCGGATGGCCGGCGGTTCCCGTGCCGCGGCGGCGCTCACGGACGCCGACCCGACCGCCGCGTGGCTGCTGCTCGCCGCACACGTCGGTGTCGGCCTGCTCGCCGCCGCCTGGCTGCGCCGCGGCGAGCGCGCCCTGACCCAGCTGCTGCGCGCCGTCGCCGCCACCACCTTCCGCCCGCTGCTCCTCGCGGTCGCCGCGGGCACGGTCCGACCGGTTCCGGTACGACGGCTGCCGCGCCCGGCGCCGCGGGCGGCCGCCGTCCGCGACCTGCTCCTCGCGCACTCCCTGGGACGACGCGGACCGCCGTGCTCCGGGGCGCTCGCCCTGCCCTTCGCCTGAGCCCCGAGCGCCCCGCCCACCCGAGCACGCCCCTCGTCCGAGTACTCCGAGTGCTCCAAGCACACCGATCACTCCGAGTACGACGAGTCCCCCACACGTATCCCGCGTACGACATGTGCGCGTCCCCTATGGAGATCACCAACATGAGCAAGCGGAACAGCGCAGCTGCCAAGAACGCGGCCCGGGAGCGGCTGCGCGCCGAGCGCGAGAAGCAGGCCAAGCGCGCCAAGGTCAAGCGGCAGGTCGTCGTGGCCGCCTCGGTCGTGGCCGTGCTGGCCGCGGCGGGCGGCATAGGCTACGCCGTCGTCCAGGCGAACAAGCCCAGCCACTGGGAGGCCGTGAAGGACGAGAAGGTCGTCGCCCCGGCCAACACCACCGGCACCAACGGCACCACGGTCGTCATCGGCAAGTCCACCGCCACGAAGACCCTCAAGGTCTACGAGGACCCGCGCTGCCCGATCTGCGCCCAGTTCGAGCAGACGGTCGGTTCGACGGTGAAGAAGGACATCGACGACGGCAAGTTCAAGATCCAGTACATCGGTGGCACGTTCCTCGACGGCGACTCGCTCGGCAAGGGCCAGATCGGCTCGCGCGGCGAGGGCTCCAAGAGCGCCATGGCCGCCATGGGCGCCGCGCTGAACGTCAGCGACGAGGCGTTCCTGGAGTACAAGACCGCGCTGTACTCGAAGAAGTGGCACCCGGACGAGTCCACCGACAAGTTCAAGAACGACAGCTACCTCATCGAGGTCGCCGACACCGTCCCGGCGCTGAAGAACAACAAGTCCTTCCAGGCCGACGTGAAGTCCGGCAAGTACGACGCCTGGGCGCTGGCCATGTCGAAGACCTTCGACACCAACAAGGACGGCGTGACGGGCACTCCGAGCTTCGTCATGAACGGCAAGATGCTGACGGCCGACTCCAGCGGCAACCCGCCGATGACGGTCGACGCCTTCAACTCCGTGGTGGACGCGGCCCTCAAGGGCTGACGCCCGACCGGAATCTCCGGCTCCACGTGAAGAGCAGGCGAACTTTCGCCGGTTCGCCTGCTCTTGTTCATACTGGTCAGTAACCTGAGCGCTCGTGACCAGTCGAAACCGATCAACACAGTCTTCCGAGAGTGCACACTCCCTCTCTCCCCGCCGCCGTACGGTCGTCAAGGCCGCGGCGGCGACCGCTGTCCTGGCCGCACCGCTGGCCGCCGCGCTGCCGGCCCGGGCCGCCTCGGACGCGCCCGCCTTCCTGCACGGCACCGCCTCCGGCGACCCGCTCCCCGACGGCATCCTGCTGTGGACCCGGGTGACGCCGACCGCCGACGCGACGCCGGGCTCCGGGACCGGCCCGGACACCGAGGTCAGCTGGGTCGTCGCCACCGACAAGGCGCTGACGAATGTCGTCTCCAAGGGCTCCACCACCGCAACCGCCGCCTCCGACCACACCGTCAAGGCGGACATCCGCGGCCTGGCCCCGGCCACCGACTACTGGTTCCGCTTCTCGGCCGGCCCCACGGACTCCCCGGTGGCGCGCACCCGCACCGCGCCGGCGGCGGACGCCGCCGTCGCGGGCCTGCGCTTCGGCGTCGTCTCCTGCGCCAACTGGGAGGCCGGCTACTTCGCCTCGTACCGGCACCTGGCCGCCCGGAGCGACCTCGACGCCTGGCTGCACCTCGGCGACTACATCTACGAGTACGGCACCGGCGAGTACGGCACCCGCGACACCGTGGTCCGGCAGCACGCGCCCACCCACGAGATCATCACGCTCGCCGACTACCGCATACGGCACGGCAAGTACAAGACCGACACCGATCTGCAGGCCCTGCACGCCAAGGCGCCGGTCATCGCGATCTGGGACGACCACGAGTTCGCCAACGACTCCTGGTCCGGCGGTGCCGAGAACCACACCGAGGGCACCGAAGGCACCTGGACGGCCCGTCAGGCCGCCGCCAAGCAGGCCTACTTCGAGTGGATGCCGGTCCGCCCGGCCATCGCCGGCACCACCTACCGCCGGCTGCGCTTCGGCAAGCTCGCCGACCTCTCCCTGCTCGACCTGCGCTCCTTCCGTTCCCAGCAGGTGTCCACGGGCAGCGGCTCGGTCGACGACCCGGACCGCACCATCACCGGCCGCGCCCAGCTCGACTGGCTCAAGGCGGGTCTGAAGGCCTCCGACACCACCTGGCGGCTGGTCGGCAACTCGGTGATGATCTCGCCGTTCGCCATCGGCTCGCTCTCCGCCGACCTGTTCAAGCCGCTCGCCAAGCTGCTCGGCCTGCCCCAGGACGGCCTCGCCCTCAACACCGACCAGTGGGACGGCTACACCGACGACCGCCGCGAGCTGCTGGCCCACCTGCGCTCCAACGCGATCGGCAACACGGTGTTCCTCACCGGCGACATCCACATGGCC
This sequence comes from Streptomyces sp. NPDC048291, assembly GCF_043201715.1. NCBI lineage: Bacteria > Bacillati > Actinomycetota > Actinomycetes > Kitasatosporales > Streptomycetaceae > Streptomyces > Streptomyces sp. NPDC048291. Next base: position 608,938 of record NZ_JBICZC010000001.1, on the reverse strand, counting down.
TGGGCCAACGACGTGCCCGTGGACGCCGGGACCTACCCGCTGTCCGCCTCGGCCGCCACCGAGTTCGTGGTCACCTCGGTGACCTCGGACAACCTCGACGACATCCTCAAGGTCTCCCCCGGCGTCGTCTCCGCCGTCGCCGCCCCGGTCATCCAGCTGGCCAACCGCCACGTGCACTGGGTCGACACCGACCGGCACGGCTACGGCATCCTGGACATCACGTCCGCGCGGGCGCAGATGGACTACTACGTCCTCTCCGACAAGACGAAGGCCGACGCCACCTCGTCCTGGGAGCGGTCGTACCGCACCCGCAGCGGCACCCAGAAGGTCGAGCGCACCTACGACCCGGTGTAACCGTCGCCTACAGCGTGTCGAGGAAGCCGAGCGCCACCCGCCAGGTGGCCTCGGCGGCCTCCGCGTCGTAGTCCGGCAGACCGGGGTCGGTGTAGAGGTGACCGGCCCCCGGGTACCGGTAGATCTCCACGTCGGCACCGGCCCGGCCCATCTGCAGGTACCAGGCGCTCAGCCAGTCGTCCGTCTCGAAGGCGTCCGGCTCGGCCACGTGCAGCTGCACCGGCAGCTCGTCCACCGAGGCGCTGGGCGCGATGTCCGAGGTGCCGTGCAGAAGCAGCAGCCCCCGCGCCCGCTCGTCGCCCAGGGCCAGCGTCTGCGCGATCGAGGCGCCCAGCGAGAACCCCGCGTACACCAGCCCGCGCTCCGAGTACGGCGCCGCCGCCAGCACGGCCCGCTTCAGCAGCTCGTCCTTGCCGATCGACTCGTTGAACTCCATGCCCTCCTCGACCGTGCCGAACGTGCGCCCCTCGAACAGGTCCGGCGTCCACACCTCGTGCCCGGCGGCACGCAGCCGGTCCGCGGCCTCGCGCACCGCGGGCCTGAGGCCGTAGGTCGAGTGAAAGAGCATGATGTTCATGAACCCATGGTGCCAGCCTGCCGGGTGACGTCTGTCACCCCCTTCTCGTCGAACGGCATGTTCAGGACCCCGCGGAAGCGGTTACGTTCGGTTCCATGGAGATGGAGAACGTACTCCGCCCGCTGATCGTGGTCGGCGGCGCCGTCGTCCTCACCCTGCTGATCGGCTGGGCGACCGACCTGCTGCTGCGCAAGGCCGACGCACGGCACAGCGAGACACCCCTGTGGGGCCTGCTGCGCCGCGGCCGCGTCCCCTACCAGCTGGTGCTGTGCGCGGCCCTGCTCAGAGGCTCCTACGACCAGGCCGAGCTGATCCGGGAGCACCGGACCGCCGTCGGCCAGGTCCTGACCCTGATGCTGATCGGGTCGGCCGCCTGGCTGGTGGTGCGGATCACGGCGGCCGTCGTGGAGTCGACCTACGACCGCTACGCCCGGGTCCACCACGACGCGGCCCGGGTCCGCCGGGTGCGCACCCAGGTGTCGCTGATCATGCGGGTGGTGACGGCGGTCGTCGGCGTGGTGGCCGTGGCGGCGATGCTGCTGACCTTCCCGGCGATGCGCGCGGCCGGGGCCTCGCTGCTGGCCTCCGCCGGAGTCCTCGGCATCGTCGCCGGTGTGGCCGCCCAGTCCACCCTGGCCAACATGTTCGCCGGCCTGCAGATCGCCTTCGGCGACATGGTGCGCCTCGGCGACACGGTCGTGGTCGACGGCGAGTGGGGCACGGTCGAGGAGATCACCCTGACCTTCCTGACGGTACGGACCTGGGACGAGCGCCGGATCACCATGCCGGTGTCGTACTTCACCTCCAAGCCCTTCGAGAACTGGTCCCGGGGCACCCCGCAGATGACCGGGATCGTCTACTGGCACGTCGACCACTCGGCGCCGATCGAGGCCATGCGGGAGAAGCTCCAGGACATCCTGCGCGAATGCCCGGCCTGGGACGGGCGGGCCTACGGCCTGGTGGTCACCGACTCCACGCCCAACACCATCCAGGTGCGGGCGCTGGTGACCGCCAAGGACGCGGACGACATCTGGACGGTCCGGGTCACCGTCCGCGAGCAGATGATCACCTGGCTGAACGCGGAGCACCCCTACGCCCTGCCCCGGGTGAACACGGCCGACGCGGTCCTGCCGCCCGGCGGGATCATCCCCTCCCAGGACGGGGCGGCTGCGGGCCGGCGCCTGCACGAGCCGCCCCGCACCGGCCGCGGCTGAGCCCCCGTTTCAGTGGCCGCGTTCGGCGCCGCCGTTGACCTGGACGATCTGCGAGGTGACGTGCCCGGCGGCCGGGGAGGCCAGCCAGTGCAGGGTGGCGGCGACATCACCGGGTGTGCCGGCCCGCCCCGTCGACGTCTCGGCGACGAGCCGCTCCCGCCGGGCCTCCGCCACCGGGCCGCCGAAGAACCCGGTGTCCTCGACGTACCCGGGCGCGACCACGTTCACGGTGACCCCGCGGGGGCCGAGCTCGCGGGCCAGGTCGTGGGCGTACGGGTGCAGGGCCGCCTTGGACGCGGCGTAGGAGCCGCTCCCCGAGCCCCGGAAGGCCGCGATGGAGCTGACGAACAGCACCCGCCCGCCGGGGTCGGCGAGCCGGTCCTTCAGTGCCTCCGTGAGCAGTACGGCGGTCAGGGTGTTCTGCCGGAAGTTGCCGGTCCAGACCCGGGCCGCGGCGTCCAGCGGGTCACCGGCCGCCGCGTCCGGCGCGAGGGCCGCGTTCCCGCCGGCGCTGTGGATCAGCACGTCCACGGTCCCGAACTCCTCCGCGACGAACCGCGCGACTCCGCGCACCTGCTCGGGTTCGGCCAGATCGGCGGCGTACACCTCCGCCCCGAGCACTCCTGCCCTCACCAGCACCTCTCTGCGCCGCCCCAGCAGCAGCACACGGTCCCCGTCCCCGGCGAACACCCGCGCCGCGGCGAGCCCGATCCCGGTTCCTCCACCACTGATCACAATGTTCCGAGCCATGACCCGAGACTACGAGGGCGAAGCCGACAGCGCCTGTGACTGTCCACAGCCGCCATGGGCTTGTATGACTACCGCTGTACAGCGCCCCGAAAGGGGCGCGGGGAACGGCGCGACCGGCCACCACGGCGCCGCAGACGAACGACGGCCCGTCACGGCACCCCCGGCGGAGCGTCACCGCAGGCTGCGGACGTCCAGATGCCGCAGCACCCGGTCCACGATCTCCGGATCCGCCCCCGGCTCGCTGCGCGCCGCCAGCACCTCGTGCCGCGCCGCGCTCAGCATCTCCTGCTGGATCCGCCGCAACCGCTTCAGCCGCCGCACCCGCTTGTCGTGGCCCTCACGCCGCTCGTCCTCCACCACGTCGGGACTGATCCGGAACCCGATCTCGAAGGCCCGCCGCAGCATCTGCTCCGTCACGTCCTCCGGCAACTCCTCGACCTGCTCGATCTCCTTCAGGCGCCGCCGTGCCGCCTTCGCCGCCCGTACCGCCAGCTCCTTCTCGATCTCCTTCTCGCGGTCGGTGTCGGCCCGTACCCCCAGCCGTCTCACCAGCCACGGCAGGGTCAGCCCCTGGAGGACCAGCGTCGCCATGATCACGCCGAAGGCGATGAAGACGATCTCGTCGCGGTCCGGGAAGGGGGATCCGTCGTCGGTCGTCAGGGGGATGGCCAGGGCCAGCGCGACCGACGCCACCCCGCGCATGCCGGACCACCACATGACGACGGCCTCCCGCCAGCTGGTCGGGATCTCCTCGTCGTAGTCCCGCCGGGCGTGCAGCCGTTTGGTCAGCCAGGTGGCAGGCAGCAGCCAGGCCAGCCGCACCACGACCACCACGCCCACGATCGCCGCGGCCCAGCCGAGCAGCTCGCCCCAGCGGCCGGACGCCGTGCGGATCGCGTTGTGCAGCTCCAGGCCGATCAGTCCGAACGCGACACCGGTGACCAGCGTGTCGACGATGTCCCAGAAGGTGTATCCGGCGAGCCGGGTCATGACGTCGTCGGCGTCGGTGGCGTACTCGGCGATGAACAGGGCGGTGGTGAGCACGGCGAGGACGCCGGAGCCGTGCAGCTCCTCGGCGATGACGTAGGAGGCGTACGGGACGATCAGGGTCAGGCCGATCTGCAGGGTCGCGTCGCCGAGGATGTCCATCAGCTTGTTCGCGCCCCAGCCCAGCACCAGGCCCACGGCGACCGCGACCACGGCGGACAGCAGGAAGTCCAGCCCGGCCCGCCAGGGTGAGAACGCGCCGCTGACCACGGCCGCGATGGCCACGTGGTAGAGCACGATGGCCGTGACGTCGTTGAAGAGGCCCTCGCCCTCCAGGATCGACACCAGCCGGCGCGGCAGCCCGAGCTGTCCGGCGACGGCGGTCGCCGCGACCGGGTCGGGCGGGGCGACCAGCGCGCCCAGCGCGATCGCGGCGGCGATCGGCAGCCCGGGCACGATCGCGTTGGCGACGACGGCCACGCACAGCGTGGTGACGAAGACCAGGGCGACGGCGAGCAGGAAGATCGGTCTGACGTTGGCCGCGAACTGCCGCCAGGAGGTCCGCCGGACGGCCGCGTAGAGCAGCGGCGGCAGCAGGCCGGGCAGGATGAGTTCGGGCGGGATCTTCACGTCCGGCACGAAGTCGGCGACCGCGAGGACGATCCCGAACAACGTCATCAGCACGGGCGCCGGCAGTCCGAACCGGTCCCCCACCGGAACACTCACCAGGGCCCCGAGCAGCAGCACGAACAACAGGGCCAACTGATCCACGGCCAGCGCTCCGGGTGTAGACGATCACACAGCGGGCCTCAAGCGTGCCATGCCGGCTACAGAACCCGGCGCATCCCCCGGTGCGGGATGCCCGCCTCCGCGTACTCCGGGCCGTACGGCTCGTAGCCCAGTCGCTCGTAGAAGCCCAGCGCGTGGGTCTGCGCGTGCAGGTCCACCGCGGCCAGGCCACGCGCGCGTGCGGCCTCCTCGATGGCGCGGACCAGGGCGACGCCGACGCCGAGGCCGCGGGCCTCCGCGGAGACCGCGAGCCGGCCCAGGGAGCCCAGGGACGGGTCACCGCCGGTCTTGGCCGCGGCCACCTCGCCGTACAGCAGCCGGCCGGTGCCGAGGGGCACGCCGTCCTCCCGGATCGCCAGGACGTGCACGGCGACGGGGTCGTACGCGTCGTACTCCAGGTCCTCGGGGACGCCCTGCTCGACCACGAAGACCTGCTTGCGCACCGCGAAGCACGCCTCCAGGTCGGCGGGGTCCTCGGCGACCCGCACCGCGTACGCGCGCGTGCTCATCCGTAGGTCTCCTCGCGGACCTGGTCGAGCGCCTGCCGCAGGTCGGCCGGGTACTCGCTGGCGAACTCGACCCACTCGCCGTCCGCGGGGTGCTCGAAGCCGAGGCGGACGGCGTGCAGCCACTGGCGGGTCAGGCGCAGCCGCTTGGCGAGCGTCGGGTCGGCGCCGTAGGTGAGGTCGCCGACGCAGGGGTGGCGGTGGGCGGCCATGTGGACGCGGATCTGGTGGGTGCGGCCGGTCTCCAGCTTCACGTCGAGCAGGGAGGCCGCGCGGAACGCCTCGATGAGGTCGTAGTGGGTCACGGAGGGCTTGCCCTCGGCCGTGACCGCCCACTTGTAGTCGTGCTGCGGGTGACGGCCGATCGGCGCGTCGATGGTGCCGCTGGTCGGGTCGGGGTGGCCCTGCACGAGCGTGTGGTACCGCTTGTCGACCGTGCGCTCCTTGAACTGGCGCTTCAGCGACGTGTACGCCCGCTCCGACTTGGCGACCACCATCAGGCCGGAGGTGCCGACGTCGAGGCGGTGCACGATGCCCTGGCGCTCGGCGGCACCGGAGGTGGAGATGCGGTAGCCGGCGGCGGCGAGGCCGCCGATCACGGTCGGGCCGGTCCAGCCCGGCGAGGGGTGCGCGGCCACGCCGACCGGCTTGACGATCACGACCACGTCATCGTCGTCGTGCACGATCTCCATGCCCTCGACGGGCTCCGCGACGATCTGCACGGGCGCGGGCGCCCCCGGCATCTCGACCTCCAGCCAGGCCCCGCCGTGCACCCGCTCGGACTTGCCGACCACCGAGCCGTCGACCTGGACCTTGCCCGCCGCCGCCAGCTCGGCCGCCTTGGTGCGGGAGAAGCCGAACATGCGGGAGATGGCGGCGTCGACGCGCTCGCCCTCCAGGCCGTCGGGCACGGGCAGGGTTCGGATCTCGGGAATCGTGCTCACCCGTCGAGTATGCCGGACAGCGTCGGCAGCCCCGTACGCAAGCCCCCGGAGGCCCCTGCCGACCTCAGTCCTTGTGGACGGTCCCGTCAGGGTCCAGGCCGCGGAAGGAGAGCAGCACGATCAGGATGCCGCCGCAGACGATCGCCGAGTCGGCCAGGTTGAACACCGCGAAGTCCTTGGGCGCGATGAAGTCGACGACCTGGCCCTCGAAGATCCCCGGCGAGCGGAAGATCCGGTCGGTGAGGTTGCCGAGCGCGCCGCCGAGCAGCAGGCCGAGCGCGACCGCCCAGGGGAAGCTGTACAGCTTGCGCGCCAGCCGGAAGATCACGACGATCACGGCCGCCGCGATCAGCGTGAAGATGATCGTGAAGGCGCCGCCGAAGCCGAAGGCCGCACCCGGGTTGCGGATCGCGTGGAACTCCAGCCAGTCACCGACGACCTGGATCGGCGCGTGGTGCTCCAGCTTCGCGACCACGATCATCTTGCTGCCCAGGTCGAGGGCGTACGCGAAGGCGGCCACCGCGAACAGCACGGCGATCCGGCGCCCGCGGCCGGGCCGCCGGTCCACGGTGGACTGCTGATCCGCACCGGACGTACCGGACGCGTCGGGCGCCGCCGTCCGCTCGCCGCCGTCGTCCGGGGTGCCCGGCGTACCGATGATGCGTTCCGCCTCTGCCACGTGAGTCCCTCAACCTAGGTGCCTGCCTCGGGACGAGACTACGGCACGCCCCAGGAGACCCCGATGCTCAGTAGCGGCGTTCCTGCTTCTGCTTGCACTCCACGCACAGGGTGGCCCTCGGGAAGGCCTGCATCCGGGCCTTGCCGATGGGGTTTGCGCAGTTCTCGCAGAGGCCGTAGGTGCCCGCGTCGAGCTTCTGCAGGGCGCGCTCGGTCTGTTCGAGCATCTCGCGCGCGTTGGCGGCCAGCGCCAGTTCGTGCTCGCGGGTGATGTTCTTGGTGCCGGTGTCGGCCTGGTCGTCACCGGCGCCGTCCCCGGAGTCCCGCATCAGCCCGGCCAGGGCGCTCTCGGACGCGTCGAGCTCGGCGCGCAGCCGCATCGCCTCGGCCGTCAGCTCGGTGCGCGCGTCCTCGACCTCCTCCGGCGTCCACGGGTCCTCGCCGGGACGCACCGCGAGCTCGCCCGGAACCGCCGTGGCGACCCGTGCCTTGGGGACGGCGGTGTCCGCCGCCCTGGCCGTGCCAGGAGTCTTCTTCGCAACCACCGTCGTGGCTCCCGTCTGCTTCGCGGCCCGCGCCGCGCCCGCTTTCTTGGCCGTGCTCTTCTTGGCCGTGCTCTTCGCCGCCGCGGTCTTCGTCGCCGCGGCCCTGGACGCGCTCTTCTCCGCCTTCGCCGACTTCGCCCCGTCGGCCTTCCTGGTGACGGCCTTCTTCTCGGCCGTCTTCCCCGCCGGTGCCTTCGTTACGGTCTCTTTCTTGACGGAACCCTTCTCACCTGGCGTTTTCCTGGAAGGAGCCGCCGCCGCTGTCGCGTGCGTGCCCTTGTCTCCGCTGCCCCCCGCGGTCTTCTTCGCCACCATGGCAGCGACCCCTTCACATATTGTGATCTTGCACGCGAATCGTGCTGGGACGATAAATCGACTTGAGTCCCGCGGCAACGGGGCACGCCGCCCGATCCGCCCGCCCCGCGCCCCCCACGCAGCAGGTATGCATGCGTTGTGCCCAGCTCCCCGCGCGGTAATCCGCCGGGCCGGACATCCCAGGATGCGAACACGCGTACCGCGCCATTCGGGTCATCTCCGCAGGTGGACCGCCAGGCCCCGGCGGCGCCCGGAAAACGGGTCGGCCGCTGTCCGTGCGGCGCCGTACACTGGGCGCAGCGAGAAGCGTGGATGGGGACGAGTAGCGGCGTACGCAGCCCAGAGCGACCCGGGGACGGTGGAAGCCCGGGGGCGAGCGCGACGCGAAGATCACCCCGGAGCCGCCGGAAGAACGCCCTGCCAGGGTCAGTAGAGCCGGTTTCGCGACCCCAATGAGGGGGCTCACCGGCGCGTACGGCGTCCGGCGGGCCAAGGAGGGTGGTACCGCGGGAGCGCGCCGCACACGGCGTCCGGGAAGACCGGCTCTCGTCCCTCCGACGGAAGGCAGCAAGTCCGTTGGAGGAAGCTCGCAGATGACAGCGCCGACGTACCGCCAGGTGCCCGCACAGGTCGACCTGCCCGCCCTCGAGCACGCCGTGCTCGACTTCTGGCGCGAGCAGAAGATCTTCGCCAAGACCCTGGAGCAGTCCGAGGGCCGCCCCGAGTGGGTGTTCTACGAGGGCCCGCCCACCGCCAACGGCATGCCCGGCGCCCACCACATCGAGGCGCGCGTCTTCAAGGACGTCTTCCCCCGCTTCCGCACCATGCGCGGCTACCACGTGGCCCGCAAGGCCGGCTGGGACTGCCACGGCCTGCCGGTCGAGCTGGCGGTCGAGAAGGAGCTGGGCTTCAGCGGCAAGCCGGACATCGAGAAGTACGGCATCGCCGAGTTCAACGCCAAGTGCCGGGAGTCCGTGCTCCGGCACACCGACGCGTTCTCCGAGCTGACGACCCGCATGGGCTACTGGGTCGACCTGGACGACGCCTACGTGACCATGGACCCCGAGTACATCGAGTCGGTCTGGTGGTCGCTGAAGACGATCTTCGACAAGGGTCTGCTGGTCCAGGACCACCGCGTCGCCCCCTGGTGCCCGCGCTGCGGCACCGGCCTGTCCGACCACGAGCTGGCGCAGGGCTACGAGACGGTCGTCGACCCCTCCGTGTACGTCCGTTTCCCGCTCACCTCCGGTCCGCTCGCCGGCCAGGCCGCGCTCCTGGTGTGGACGACCACCCCGTGGACCCTGGTGTCCAACACGGCGGTCGCCGCGCACCCGGAGGTCACCTACGTCGTCGCGACCGACGGCGAGGAGCAGCTCGTCGTCGCCGAGCCGCTGCTCGCCAAGGCGCTCGGCGAGGGCTGGGAGACCACGGGCCAGACCTTCACCGGCGCCGAAATGGAGCGCTGGACCTATCAACGTCCGTTCGAGCTCGTGGAGTTCCCGGAACCGGCACATTACGTCGTCAACGCCGAATACGTCACGACCGAGGACGGTACGGGCCTGGTCCACCAGTCCCCCGCCTTCGGTGAGGACGACCTGAAGGTCTGCCGCGCCTACGGCCTGCCGGTGGTGAACCCGGTCCGCCCGGACGGCACCTTCGAGGAGGACGTGCCGCTGGTCGGCGGCGTCTTCTTCAAGAAGGCCGACGAACGGCTCACCGAGGACCTCAAGCAGCGCGGCCTCCTCTTCAAGCACCTGCCGTACGAACACAGCTACCCGCACTGCTGGCGGTGCCACACCGCGCTGCTCTACTACGCGCAGCCGTCCTGGTACATCCGCACCACGGAGATCAAGGACCGCCTGCTCGCGGAGAACGAGAAGACGAACTGGTTCCCGGAGACGGTCAAGCACGGCCGGTACGGGGACTGGCTGAACAACAACATCGACTGGGCGCTGTCCCGCAACCGCTACTGGGGCACCCCGCTGCCGATCTGGCGCTGCGAGGACGACCACCTCACCGTGGTCGGCTCCCGCGCGGAGCTGACCGGGCTGACCGGCACCGACCAGTCGGATCTCGACCCGCACCGCCCCTTCATCGACGAGGTCACCTTCGCGTGCCCGCAGTGCGCGAAGACGGCCACGCGCGTGCCGGAGGTCATCGACGCCTGGTACGACTCGGGCTCGATGCCGTTCGCGCAGTGGGGCTACCCGTACAAGAACAAGGAGCTGTTCGAGAGCCGGTACCCGGCCCAGTTCATCTCCGAGGCGATCGACCAGACCCGCGGCTGGTTCTACACGCTCATGGCCGTCGGCACGCTGGTCTTCGACAGGTCGTCGTACGAGAACGTGGTCTGCCTGGGGCACATCCTCGCCGAGGACGGCCGCAAGATGTCCAAGCACCTGGGCAACATCCTGCAGCCGATCCCGCTCATGGACCAGCACGGCGCCGACGCGGTGCGCTGGTTCATGGCGGCCGGCGGCTCCCCGTGGGCGGCGCGTCGGGTCGGCCACGGCACGATCCAGGAGGTCGTCCGCAAGACGCTGCTGACCTACTGGAACACGGTCGCCTTCCAGGCACTGTACGCCCGTACGTCGAACTGGGCGCCGTCCGCGGCGGACCCGGCGCCGGCCGACCGCCCGGTCCTGGACCGCTGGCTGCTGTCCGAGCTGCACGCGCTCACCGACCAGGTGACGCAGGCGCTGGAGGCGTACGACACCCAGCGCGCCGGCAAGCTGCTCTCCGCGTTCGTCGACGACCTGTCCAACTGGTACGTCCGCCGTTCGCGGCGCCGGTTCTGGCAGGGCGACAAGGCCGCGCTGCGCACGCTGCACGAGGTCGTGGAGACGGTCACCAGGCTGATGGCCCCGCTGACCCCGTTCATCACCGAGCGGGTGTGGCAGGACCTGATCGCGCCGGTGACCCCGGGCGCCCCGGAGTCGGTGCACCTGTCGTCCTGGCCGGAGGCGGACCTGTCCGCGATCGACCCGGAGCTGTCCAAGCAGATGCTCCTGGTACGGCGGCTCGTGGAGCTGGGCCGGGCCACGCGCGCGGAGTCGGGCGTCAAGACGCGGCAGCCGCTGTCCCGGGCGCTGGTCGCGGCGGTCGGCTTCGACGCGCTCGACCCGGAGCTGCACGGGCAGATCACCGACGAGCTGAACGTCTCGTCGCTGGCGTCGCTCTCCGAGGTGGGCGGCTCACTGGTCGACACGACCGCGAAGGCCAACTTCCGGGCGCTGGGCAAGCGGTTCGGCAAGCGGGTGCAGGAGGTCGCCAAGGCGGTCGCCGCGGCGGACGCGGCCGCGCTGTCGCTGGCGCTGCGCGAGGGCACGGCGTCGGTCGAGGTCGAGGGCGAGACGGTGACCCTTGCGCCGGACGAGGTGATCATCACGGAGACGCCCCGTGAGGGCTGGTCGGTGGCGTCGGACTCCGGTGCGACCGTCGCGCTCGACCTGGAGATCACGGAGGAGTTGCGGCAGGCCGGGCTCGCCCGGGACGCGATCCGGCTGATCCAGGAGGCGCGCAAGAACAGCGGGCTGGATGTGGCCGACCGGATCGCGCTCAGGTGGGTGTCGACCGACCCGGCGGTGATCGCGGCGCTGGCGGAGCATGCTGCGCTGATCGCCGACGAGGTGCTGGCGACCGACTTCTCGCAGGGTGAGGGGGATGACGGTTACGGGGCTCCCTTCACCGACGAGGGGCTCTCGCTGACGTTCCGCCTGCGGAAGGCATAGCCGCCGGCCTGTCCGAGAAGGGGCCCGATCTCCACGGTGGGGATCGGGCCCCTTCGCATAGGTGCGGGTCGGACCACCTGACGTGCGCGGTTCCCCGCGCCCCTCCAAACGCCGCCCCCCTCACACCTGCGGGCCGGGACCGTGAGCGTGCGCGGTTCCCCGCGCCCCTTCAAGCGCCGCCGCCTCACACCTGCGGGTCGGAGCCCGCACCGTGCGCGGTTCCCCGCGCCCCTTCAAGCGCCGCCGCCTCACACCTCCAGGTCGGAGCCCGCACCGTGCGCGGTTCCCCGCGCCCCTTCAAGCGCCGCCGCCTCACACCTGCGGGTCGGAGCCCGCACCGTGCGCGGTTCCCCGCGCCCCTCCAAACGCCGCCCCCTCACACCTCCAGGTCGGAGCCCGCATCGTGCGCGGTTCCCCGCGCCCCTGGTGGGGGTGGTGGGCGCCGTTGGGAAGCGGGTGGGACGCAACCCGCGTAAAAAGGGCGGGGCCCCGGATCGGAATCCGGGGCCCCGCCCTCTGGTGCTCTGCCGACGGCTACGCGCGCGCTACGCGCCCGCCGTCAGTTGTCGTCCTCGTCGATCAGGAAGCCGCGCATCGGGGACGGCGCCTGGCCCATCGGAGAGGGGCCCTGCGGGCGAACCGGTGCCATCGGCTGGGTCATCGCCGGCGTCATCTGCTGCTGGCCGCCGTAGGACGGGGCAGCGGGGGACGGGGCGCCCATCGACGGGCCACCCATGGACGGACCGCCCATGGACGGGTTGCCGCCGTAGGACGGGGCGCTCGCGCCGGCCGGGGCCATGGAGGGCGCCGGGGACGGCGGGAGGGAGGCCGCGGCCGGGGTGCGCGGGGGCGCCAGGGAGTCGTCGGCCTGGGTCTCCAGCTGACGCAGCTGCGACTCCAGGTACGACTTCAGACGCGTGCGGTACTCGCGCTCGAAGCCGCGCAGGTCCTCGACCTTGCGCTCCAGCGTGGCGCGCGCGGACTCCAGGGAGCCCATCGCGACGCGGTGCTTCTCCTGCGCGTCCCGCTCCAGCGCGTCGGCCTTGGCACGGGCGTCACGCTCGAGACCCTCGGCGCGGCTGCGGGCCTCGCCGACGATCTTGTTGGCCTCGGAGCGGGCCTCGGCGATCGCCTGGTCGGCGGTCTGCTGGGCCAGCGAGAGGACACGGGCGGCGCTGTCGCCACCGGGGCCCTGACCGGGGCCGCCCATCGGACCGCCCATGGGGCCGCCCATCGGGCCACCCATCTGCTGCTGCATGGGGGGCTGGCCACCCATCGGGCCCATGCCCTGGCCCATCGGACCGGGACCCTGACCCATCGGACCCTGACCCATCGGGCCGGGACCCTGACCCATGGGGCCCTGCCCCATCGGACCCTGACCCATGGGGCCGGGACCCATCGGACCCTGACCCATCGGACCGGGACCCTGCGGACCCTGGCCACTGGGACCGGCCGGCAGCTGCGGGGCGCCGCTCGGCAGCTGCGGGGGACCGCCCATGGGGCCACCCATCTGCTGCTGCGGCGGGCCCGATATGCCGGCGGGCACCGGAGCGCCGGGACCTCGCATGCCCTGCTGCGGCATACCGCCCTGAGGCATGCCCTGCTGCGGCATGCCACCCTGCTGAGGCATGCCCTGCTGCGGCATTCCGCCCTGGGGCATACCGCCCTGGTCCTGCGGCTCCGGAGGCTTGCGCATGTTCTGCTGGTTCTGGGCAGCAGCGCGCGTGGCCGCGGCCAGCTTGGCGCGCAGGTCCTCGTTCTCGCGGAGCAGGCGCGTCAGTTCGGCTTCGACCTCGTCGAGGAAGGCATCGACCTCGTCCTCGTCATAGCCTTCTCGGAGGCGGACGGTCGTGAACTGCTTGTTCCGCACGTCCTCGGGGGTCAACGGCATCTCTTCACCTCAACGTAGTCGTCGGCATCGGCAAGACGGTAGGTCACATCGCTCATCACAGCCGACCAACGATCGCGATCAGGATGTAGACGATGATCATCAGTACGAAGAAGGACAGGTCGAGTGCCACGCCCCCGAGACGCAGCGGCGGAATGAACCGCCGCAGAAGCTTGAGCGGTGGATCGGTGACAGTGTAGGTGGCCTCAAGTACGACCACCATCGCCTTGCCGGGTTGCCATGAGCGGGCGAACTGGAACACGTAGTCCATGACCAACCGGAAGATGAGCACGATGAGGAAGCACATCAGCGCGATGTAGATCACATCCAGGAACACGCTCATGATCCGTGCTTTCCCTCTCCCCTGTTTCCGTGCCTAGTACCGGTCTTGCGTCTCAGCTCTGGTTGAAGAACCCGCCCTCTGCGATGCGGGCCTTGTCCTCCGCCGTGACATCGACGTTAGCAGGCGACAACAGGAACACCTTCTGCGTCACCCGCTCGATGCTTCCGTGAAGACCAAACACCAAACCAGCCGCAAAGTCGACAAGTCGCTTCGCGTCTGTGTCATCCATCTCAGTCAGATTCATGATCACCGGGGTGCCCTCACGGAAGTGTTCCCCGATGGTACGGGCCTCGTTGTAGGTCCGGGGGTGAAGTGTGGTGATCCGGTAAGGCTCTCGTTCCGACACGACCTTGGGCATGATCACCGGTGCGTTCTTCTCCAGGCTTGCGCGTTCTTGTGTGATGGACGCCACGGGGGCGATGCGCGCCGGGCGTCCCGATTCCGCGGGGAGCGCGGCGGAATGCGACACCGGTTCGCGCGGGGGCGACGGTTGCACCACTCGTACCGAATCGTCCCTTTGGGACAGGTGTGAACCGTGGGACTGGTGTGGCGGCTCGTGCCGCCGGTGGTCCCGCTCGGGCTCCGGGTCCAGTTCGGGCTCGAAGTCGTCGTCTGGGTCGAAACCGCGGCCGTCGTACCCATCGTCCTCCACGAGGCCGAGGTAGACCGCCATCTTGCGCATCGCGCCGGCCATGCTCTGAGTCCTCCGCTCTGTGGTGGATCGGTGACGACTGCCAAGTCCCGCGATCCACAAGGTCGTTGTGACCGCCTTGGGGCGGCATTGACCATATTTTCTGCTGTGGTCCGACTTCTTGGCGACGTTACCCGAGCCTGGGGCGGACTCCGAGTACCGCGGTGCCGACGCGTACATGTGTCGCCCCGGCGGCCACGGCTTCCTCAAGGTCCGCACTCATCCCTGCGGAGACCATGTTCGCAGCCGGATGGTCTCGGCGCAGGTCGGTCGACAAATCCATCAACCGCTCGAACGCCGCGCGTTGGCGCCCCGCGTACTCCCCGGTGAGCGGAGCGACGGTCATGAGTCCGTCGAGCCGAAGTCCCGGCGAACGGGCGACGAGGGCGGCCAACTCTTCGATTCCGTCCGGCGCCACGCCGCCGCGCTCCCCCCGGCCGTTCGCGCCCGCGTCGAGCGCGACCTGGAGGAGGCACCCGACCTCGCGTCCGGCCCGCACCGCCTCCCTGGACAGCGCGTCCACGAGCCTGGGGCGATCGACGGACTGCACGAGACCCGCGTATCCCACCACGGATCGCACTTTATTGGTCTGGAGTTGACCGACAAAGTGCCAGATCAAGGGCAGATCCGAACATTCGGCGGCCTTGGGGGCCGCGTCCTGGTCCCGGTTCTCGGCGACGTGGCGCACCCCGAGCCCCGACAGGATCCGCACGTCGCTCGCCGGGTAGGTCTTGGTGACCACGATCAGGGTCACCTCCTCCCGCTTGCGCCCGGCCGCAGCACAGGCGGCGGCGATGCGCTCCTCCACTTTCGCCAGGTTCGCGGCGATCTCGGTCTTACGGTCCGTCATGCCCCATCAGTCCAGCCATACATAGCCGGCGAGCCGCCCGGTGGTGCGGTCCCTCCGGTACGAGAAGTGATCGCCCGACTCCAGCGTGCACACCGGCGACTGCGCCCGGTCGAGCACTCCGGCGCGCGCGAGCTGTGCGTGCACTCCGGCGCTCACGTCCACCGCCGGAGTGCCCCAGCTGGTCTCGGCGCGCGCCGTCGGCTCGACGGCGGCCACCTCGGCGCGCATCGCCTCCGGCACCTCGTAGCACCGGCCGCAGACGGCGGGTCCGGTGCGGGCGACGATCCGGCCCGGGTCGGCGCCGAGTTCCGTCATGGCGCGCACGGCGGCGGGGACGACTCCGGCGATCATGCCGGGCCGGCCCGCGTGGGCGGCGGCCACGATCCCGGCGGCCGGGTCGGCCAGCAGGACCGGCGTGCAGTCGGCGGTGAGCACGGCGAGGGCGAGCCCCCGGCGCGCGGTGACCACCGCATCGACCTCGGGTA
Source organism: Streptomyces sp. NPDC048291 (assembly GCF_043201715.1). NCBI lineage: Bacteria > Bacillati > Actinomycetota > Actinomycetes > Kitasatosporales > Streptomycetaceae > Streptomyces > Streptomyces sp. NPDC048291. Next base: position 593,291 of record NZ_JBICZC010000001.1, on the reverse strand, counting down.
CCGGCCGGTCTCCCCAGGGTTCGTCCACGACGGCGACGTCGTTTCCGTGGACCTGGTTCATCCAGACCACCAGTCCGGGGTCCAGGCCGAGCGACTTGGCGGCGATCTCCCGGTTGGTCCGTACCACGCCGGGGTCGTCGCCGACCGCCCCGCCCAGGTTGAGCTCCTCGTACGGAGCGGCGCTCACCCCGCCCCACCTGTCGGTGAAGACGAAGTGCGCGCCGCTCACGGTCTCGCGCTGTCCTATCACGTCGTAAGGATCACTTGAGGAAGTCCGGTACGTCCAGTTCCTCGGCCGCGCTGTCCGTGTAGGAACGGGACGGCGGGACCGGCGGGGCGACCGGGATGTCGGCCACCGGCTCGGGCGCCGGCTCCGGCTCCTCCTTCGGGGTCACGCTGCCGAGCGAGCCGAAGGAGGGGCGCTCGGGCTCGCGCCGGGCGGGAGCGGGCTCCTCGCGGCGGGCGGAGGCCGAGGACGAGCCGAGCACGTTGTCCCGGCGGGCCGGGGGCTGGCCCCCGTCGAAGCCGGCCGCGATGACGGTGACGCGGACCTCGTCGCCGAGGGCGTCGTCGATGACCGCGCCGAAGATGATGTTGGCCTCGGGGTGGGCGGCCTCGCTGACCAGCTGGGCGGCCTCGTTGATCTCGAACAGGCCGAGGTCGGAGCCGCCGGAGATGGAGAGCAGGACGCCCCGGGCGCCGTCGATGGAGGCCTCCAGGAGCGGCGAGGAGATCGCCATCTCGGCGGCGGCCACCGCGCGGTCGTCGCCGCGGGCCGAGCCGATGCCCATGAGGGCCGAACCGGCCTCGGACATGACCGACTTGACGTCGGCGAAGTCGAGGTTGATCAGGCCGGGGGTGGTGATGAGGTCGGTGATGCCCTGGACACCGGAGAGCAGGACCTGGTCGGCCGACTTGAAGGCGTCGAGCACCGAGACCTGGCGGTCCGAGATGGACAGCAGCCGGTCGTTCGGGATGACGATGAGGGTGTCGACCTCTTCGCGGAGTTCGGCGATGCCGTCCTCGGCCTGGTTGGCGCGGCGCCGGCCCTCGAAGGTGAACGGGCGGGTGACCACGCCGATGGTGAGGGCGCCGAGGGAGCGCGCGATGTTGGCCACGACGGGCGCGCCGCCGGTGCCGGTGCCGCCGCCTTCGCCGGCCGTCACGAAGACCATGTCGGCCCCCTTGAGGACCTCCTCGATCTCCTCGCGGTGGTCCTCGGCGGCCTTGCGGCCGACGGCCGGGTTGGCGCCGGCGCCGAGTCCGCGGGTGAGTTCACGGCCGACGTCGAGCTTGACGTCGGCGTCGCTCATCAACAGCGCCTGTGCGTCGGTGTTGATGGCGATGAACTCGACGCCCTTGAGGCCGACCTCGATCATCCGGTTGATGGCATTGACACCACCGCCGCCGACACCGATGACCTTGATGACTGCGAGGTAGTTCTGCGGTGCTGCCACGTCGAAGGCCTCTCGCCTCGAATTACGTTGCCGTCCACGTGCGGTGCCCGCGCGGGACGGCAGATGCCGATTGGGACGGTCCGTAGCGCCGACCCGAACCCTAACGTTGAAGTTTAGGGTTACCAGTGTGTCCGTTCCTTGAAGTCTTCTGAACAGGACACTAAGTCGACAAGTGGCGCCCGTTCAACGAACACGCCGAACCTCCCGTTTTTCTTTTCACCCTATGTGATCAGCCGTAGCAGTGCCCAACCAGGGTGCTGGCCTGCGCTGATGTGCGTCAACTCGCCGATGACGCAGGGGCGGTGGGAACACTCACGTCGAAGTGCCGGGCGCCCGGAGCGGCTTTCAGGAGTGCGGTGAGCGTACGCGCCTTCGCGGCGCCGTTCTCGGAACTGCCCCACTCCACGACACGGCCGCCGCCCAACTCCAGCGAGATGTCGTCGTAGGAACGGACCTTGAGGGTCCGGGTGTCCCGGCGGACGACGGCCGGAATGGCACGCGCGACGTCGACCGCCTCCCGCACCAGCCGGTCGGTGCCGAACCGGCGCAGGCTCGCGGTCGCCGAACCCGACCGGGACAGACTCAATTCCAGCGCCGGGACGCCTTTCGGCGCCTGCGAAACCGTGGCGAACCGGACGCCTTCCCTGTCCACTTCGGTGAAAAACCCGCCCTTTTCGATGAGCAGTACGGGAGTACGCTCGGTCACTTTCAGCCCGATTCCGCGGGGCCAGGAACGGACCACGTCCACCGTGTCGATGCGGGGCAGTTTCCGGCGCAGCCGGGCCTCGATCCCGTCGGTGTCGACGGAGACCAGCGGCGCCCCGACGGGGACGTCTGCGGCCTCCAGGACCTGCTCGGGGGTCAGAACGGCTGTACCGGAGACGGAGACATGGCGGACGCGCAGCCACGGGGAGCCGTACAGCAGCCACACGGAGCCGGAGCCGAGGAGCACCACGGACAGGACCAGGATGACGATCCTGCGAAAGCGGCGGTTCCGCAGCCGACGGACGAGCGGCGGGCCGGACGACTCCTGCTGGCGTTCACCGCGTTCGGCGGTGGTCGATCCGGCCACGCTGCTCACTTGCCCTTCGTCATACGGTCCTATCGGCTCGAGGCGATCGCCTCGTACACCATGCCGACGAGCAGGTCGTCGGCGTCCCGGCGGCCGAACTCGCTCGCCGCGCGGGACATCTCGTACAGCCGGTGCGGGTCGGCGAGCACGGGCAGGACGTTCTGCTGCACCCATTCCGGGGTGAGTTCCGCGTCGTCGACCAGCAGGCCGCCGCCGGCCTTGACCACCGGCTGGGCGTTCAGCCGCTGTTCGCCGTTGCCGATGGGCAGCGGGACGTAGGCGGCCGGGAGTCCGACGGCGGAGAGCTCGGCGACGGTCATCGCGCCCGCGCGGCAGAGCATCATGTCGGCCGCGGCGTACGCGAGGTCCATCCGGTCCAGGTAACTTACCGGGATGTAGGGCGGCATCCCCGGCATCTGGTGCACCTGCGGCAGTTCGTTCTTCGGGCCGACCGCGTGCAGGATCTGGATGCCGGCCTGCTGCAGCCAGGGCGCGACCTGCTGCACGACCTCGTTGAGGCGGCGGGCGCCCTGGGAGCCGCCGGAGACCAGCAGCGTGGGCAGGTTGGGGTCGAGGCCGAAGCGGTGGCGGGCCTCGGGTCGGGCGGCGGCGCGGTCCAGGGTGGCGATGGAGCGGCGCAGCGGGATGCCGATGTAGCGGGCGTCGCGCAGCTTGCTGTCCGGGGTGGAGACCGCGACCTTGGCGGCGTACCGGGAGCCGATCTTGTTGGCCAGGCCGGGGCGGGCGTTGGCCTCGTGGATCACGATCGGCACGCCGAGGCGCTTGGCGGCGAGGTAGGCGGGCAGGGCGACATAGCCGCCGAAGCCCGCGACACAGTCCGCCTTGGTGCGCTCCAGGATCTGCTCGGCCGCCTTGATGGTGCCGCGCAGCCGGCCGGGGACGGTGATCAGCTCGGGGGTGGGCCTGCGGGGCAGTGGCACCGCCGGGATCAGCGCCAGCTCGTAGCCGCGCTGCGGGACGAGCGTGGTCTCCAGGCCGCGTTCCGTGCCCAGGGCCGTGATCCCCACGGTGGGGTCCTGCCTGCGCAGGGCGTCCGCGAGGGCGAGCGCGGGCTCGATGTGGCCCGCGGTACCCCCGCCGGCGAGTACGACATGCACCGAAATTCACCGCTCTCCGGACGGGCGGGCCGCGGGGGCCCGCCGTCGCATCGTGTTCCATCTCCGAGGCCCCTGAGGGCCCCCGGCTCCCCGCTTTCTACCAAAGCGAGGTTGCCGCATCGCAAGCGCCGCCCGCGCACCGGGCTCGTCGCGCGCGAAGGCGATCAGCAACCCGATGGCGAACATGGTCGGCAGCAGGGCGGAGCCTCCGTAGGAGAACAGCGGGAGGGGGACGCCGGCGATCGGCAGCAGGCCGAGCACCGCACCGATGTTGATCACCGCCTGGGCGGTGATCCAGGTGGTCACGCCTCCCGCGGCGTACCTCACGAAGGGGTCCTCCGTGCGTCCGGCCACGCGGATACCCGCATAGCCTAGAGCCGCGAAGAGGGCCAGTACCGACAGCGTCCCCGCCAGACCCAGTTCCTCACCGGTGACGGCGAAGATGAAGTCGGTGTGGGCTTCGGGGAGTTGTCCCCATTTCTCCACACTCGCGCCGAGGCCGGATCCGAAGAGCCCGCCGGAGGCCAGGGCGTAGATGCCATGAACCGCCTGCCAGCAGTCGGCGACGCCGCTCCTCGGCTCGGTGGCGCCGATGCAGGCGAGCCGGGCCATCCGGTTGGGGCTGGTCTTGATGAGGATCACACCGAGCACGCCCGCGATGGACAGCACGGCGGCGAACAGCCGGGTCGGGGCCCCCGCCAGCCACAGCAGGCCGAACAGGATCGCGGTGAGGATGATCGCCGTGCCCATGTCGCCGCCGAGCATGATCAGCCCGAGCAGCAGGAAGCTCACCGGAACGAGCGGCACCAGCATGTGCTTCCACTGGGTCAGCAGCCGCTTCTCCTGTTTGCGCGCCATCAGGTCGGCGCCCCACAGCACCAGGGCGAGCTTGCCGAACTCGCTGGGCTGGATCTGGAAGGAGCCGCCGAGCGAGATCCAGTTCTGGTTGCCGTTGACGGACATCCCTATCCCGGGGACCTGCACGAGCGCCATCATGAAGACGGCGCCGGCGAGGATCGGGTAGGCGAGCGCCCGGTGCAGCTTCACCGGCATGCGGGAGGCCACGAGCAGCAGCACGCCGCCGATGCAGGCGGCCAGGAACTGCTTCCGGAAGAAGAACGAGCCGGGCAGCGACATCTGCAGCGCGGTGATCTGGGAGGCCGAGTAGACCATCACCAGACCCAGCACGATGATCAGCAGACTGCCGCCGAGGATCAGGTAGTACGCGGTCAGCGGCCGGTCCCAGGCCCGTTGGGCGCGCAGGTAGAACCGCCGCAGCGGGTTCTCGCGCGCGGCGCGGGGCGCGGCGGGGCGGCGGACCGCCCGCTGTACGGGCGGGCGGCCGGTGCGGCTACCGGACATCAACGCCTCCGCTGAACGTCGACCGTCCCACGCGTCCCTCCCAAGGTCGCCCGGCAGGCGGCCGGGTCAGGCGCCGAGTTCGCGAACAGCCTGGGCGAACGCGTCACCGCGCTGGTTGTAGTTGGCGAACATGTCCATGGAGGCACAGGCGGGCGCAAGGAGCACCGTGTCGCCCTCGACCGCCAGCCGCCGGGCCTCCTGGACCGCCGCGAGCATCGCCCCAGTGTCGGTCCGGTCGAGGTCGACGACCGGGACTTCCGGCGCGTGTCGCGCGAGGGCGTCCCGGATGAGGGCGCGATCGGCGCCGATGAGCACCACACCGCGAAGCCGCTTTGCCGACTTGGCGACCAGCTCGTCGAAGGTCGCGCCCTTCGCCAGACCGCCCGCAATCCATACGATCGACTCATATGATGCCAACGAGGCTTCGGCCGCGTGGGTGTTGGTCGCCTTGGAGTCGTCGACGTAGGCGACCCCGTCCATGTCGGCCACGTGCGCGATGCGGTGGGCGTCCGGAGTGAAGGCCCGCAGCCCGTCGCGTACGGCCGTGGGCGGCACCCCGAAGGCGCGCGCGAGGGCCGCGGCGGCAAGGGCGTTGGCGATGTTGTGCGGGGCCGGCGGGTTGACGTCGGAGACCTCGGCCAGCTCCTGGGCGTTCTTCTGCCGGTTCTCGACGAAGGCGCGGTCGACGAGGATGCCGTCCACGACGCCGAGCTGGGAGGGGCCCGGGGTGCCGAGGGTGAAGCCGATGGCCCGGCAGCCCTCCTCGACGTCGGCCTCGCGCACCAGCTCCTCGGTGAGCTTGTCGGCGACGTTGTAGACGCAGGCGACCCGGTTGCCCTCGTAGATGCGGCCCTTGTCCTTGGCGTACGCCTCCATGGAGCCGTGCCAGTCGAGGTGGTCCGGGGCGAGGTTCAGCACGGCCGCGGAGTGGGCGCGCAGCGAGGGCGCCCAGTGCAGCTGGTAGCTGGACAGCTCCACCGCGAGGACGTCGTACTCCTCGTCGCCGAGGACCGCGTCGAGCAGGGAGACGCCGATGTTGCCGACGGCGGCCGTGCGCAGGCCCGCGGCCTTCAGGATCGACGCCAGCATCTGGACGGTGGTGGTCTTGCCGTTGGTGCCGGTGACGGCGAGCCAGGGGGCGGCGCCGGGGCCGCGGAGCCGCCAGGCCAGTTCGACGTCGCCCCAGATCTCGATGCCGGCCGCGCGGGCCGCCGTGAACAGCGGCTTGTCCGGCTTCCAGCCGGGCGCCGTGACGATCAGCTCGGTGCCCTCGGGCAGGGTCGCGCCGTCACCGAGCCGTACCGTGACGCCCAGCGCCTCCAGTTCGGCGGCCTGTTCACGCGCGCGTGCGTCGTCGCCGTCGTTGACGACCGTGACGACCGCCCCGCGCGCGTGCAGCACCTTGGCCGCCGGGACACCGGAGACGCCGAGCCCGGCGACGGTGACGTGCTTGCCCTGCCAGTCGGTCACTTGTCCGCTGCCCATCCTGCGTAGAAGAGCCCGAGTCCGACAATCACACAGATGCCCTGGATGATCCAGAAGCGGACCACCACAAGGACTTCGGACCAGCCCTTGAGTTCGAAGTGGTGCTGGAGTGGTGCCATCCGGAAGACGCGCTTGCCAGTGAGCCGGAAGGAGCCGACCTGGATGACGACCGACATGGTGATGAGGACGAACAGGCCGCCCATGATGGCGACGAGCAGCTCCGTGCGGGAGAGGATCGCCAGGCCCGTCAGGACACCGCCGAGCGCGAGCGAACCGGTGTCGCCCATGAAGATCTTGGCCGGCGAGGTGTTCCACCACAGGAAGCCGAGGCAGGAACCCATCAGCGCGGAGGCGATGACCGCGAGGTCCAGCGGGTCGCGCACCTCGTAGCAGGCGTTGGGGTTGGTCAGGGTCGTCGCGTTGGCGCAGGACTCCTGGAACTGCCAGACGCCGATGAACGTGTAGGCGCCGAAGACGAGCACGGAGGCGCCGGTGGCCAGACCGTCCAGACCGTCCGTCAGGTTCACGCCGTTGGACATCGCGAGGATCATGAACAGCGCCCAGACCACGAACAGCACCGGGCCGATGGTCCAGCCGAAGTCCGTGATGAAGGACAGCTTGGTGGAGGCCGGGGTGTTGCCGCGGGCGTCGGCGAACTGCAGCGAGAGCACCGCGAAGGAGATGCCGACGATCAGCTGCCCGGCCATCTTCGCCTTGGCCCGCAGACCGAGCGAGCGCCGCTTGACGATCTTGATGTAGTCGTCCAGGAAGCCGACCAGGCCCATCCCGCACATCAGGCCGAGCACCAGCACGCCCGAGTAGGTCGGGGTGTAGCCGGTGATCACCTTGGACAGGAAGTAGGCGGCGACCGTCGCCAGGATGAAGGCGATACCGCCCATCGTCGGCGTACCGCGCTTGCTGGCGTGCTCGCGCGGGCCGTCGTCACGGATGTACTGGCCGTAGCCCTTGCGGGCGAGGAGCTTGATCAGCAGCGGGGTGCCGATCAGCGTCAGGAAGAGACCGATGACGCCCGAGAAGAGGATCTGCTTCATCATCGGGCATCAACACCCTCGGCACCGGTCTGGAGGAGCGCCTGCGCAACGCTCTCCAGGCCCACCGACCGTGACGCCTTCACGAGGACGACGTCCCCCGGGCGCAACTCGCTGCGCAACAGGTCGACCGCCGCCTGTGCGTCGGACACGTGCACCGACTCCTCACCCCACGAACCCTCGTTATATGCGCCCAGTTGCAGCCAGGAGGCTTCCACTCCCCCGACGGCGACGAGCTTGCCGACATTGAGCCGGACGGCGAGCCGTCCGACCGCGTCGTGCTCGGCGAGCGCCTCGTCCCCGAGCTCGGCCATCTTGCCGAGCACCGCCCACGTGCGTCCCCCCCTTGCCTGTGAGGCTGTGCCCATGGCCGCGAGCGCGCGCAGCGCGGCTCGCATGGACTCGGGGTTGGCGTTGTAGGCGTCGTTGACGATGGTCACGCCGTCCGGGCGCTCGGTGACCTCCATACGCCAGCGGGAGAGGGAGCCCGCCTCGGAGAGCGCGAGGGCGATCTCTTCCGCGGACATGCCCAGCTCATGGGCGACGGCGGCCGCGGCGAGCGCGTTCGACACGTGGTGCTCACCGTACAGGCGCATGGTCACATCGCTTGCACCGGAGGGTGTGTGAAGGCTGAACGCGGGCTGTCCCGTGTCCGTGAGTCGTACGTTCTCGGCCCGTACGTCCGCTTCGGCCGACTCTCCGAAAAGGACCACCTTCGCCTTGGTACGGGAGGCCATGGCCCGCACCAACGGGTCGTCCGCGTTGAGGACCGCGACGCCGCCGTCCTCGGCCGCGGGCAGCGCCTCCACCAACTCGCCCTTCGCCTGGGCGATCTGCTCCCGGCCGCCGAACTCGCCGATGTGGGCGGTGCCGACGTTCAGGACCAGGCCGATCTTCGGGGGCGTCAGATCGGTGAGGTAGCGGATGTGGCCGATGCCGCGGGCGCCCATCTCCAGCACCAGGAACTTCGTCTCCCCGGTGGCGGACAGTGCGGTCAGCGGCAGCCCGATCTCGTTGTTGAGCGAGCCGGGCGTGAAGACGGTCGGCGCCTTGGTGCGAAGCACCTGGGCGATGAGGTCCTTGGTACTGGTCTTGCCGGCCGAGCCGGTCAGCGCCACGAGGGTCGCGCCGAGCCGTCGTACGACATGACGCGCGAGGGCACCGAGGGCGGTCTGGACGTCGTCCACGACGATCGCGGGCACGCCGACGGGGCGCGACGCCAGTACGGCGACCGCGCCCTGCTCGACGACCTGGGCGGCGAAGTCGTGGCCGTCCGCGCGCTCGCCCACGAAGGCGGCGAACAGACTGCCCGGCCCCACCTCGCGGGAGTCCCGGACGACTTCGCCGGTGACCTGGACGGACGGATCCGGTATGTCGTGCGTCTGCCCGCCGACGACTTCTGCGATCTCGGCGAGAGAGAGGGCGATCACAAGTTCATCCCTGGGTCTTCTGGATAGCTTCGCGAAGCACTTGGCGGTCGTCGAAGGGACGGATCACGCCGGCGATGTCCTGGCCCTGCTCATGGCCCTTGCCGGCCACCAGTACGGTGTCGCCGGGGTGCGCGCGGGCGACGGCGGCCTCGATCGCGGCGGCCCGGTCCTCGAAGAGGAGCACCTCGCCGCGCTCGTGGGCGGGTACCGAGGCGGCGCCTTCGAGCATGGTCGCGAGGATGGCGAGGGGGTCCTCGGAGCGGGGGTTGTCGGAGGTCAGTACGGCGCTGTCGGCGAGCCGGGCCGCGGCGGCGCCCATCGGGGCCCGCTTGGTCCGGTCGCGGTCCCCGCCGCAGCCGAGGACGATGTGCAGCCGGCCCTTGGTGACCTTGCGCAGGGCCCGCAGCACCGACTCGACGGCGTCCGTCTTGTGGGCGTAGTCGACGACCGCGAGGTAGGGCTGCCCGGCGTCCACCCGCTCCAGGCGGCCCGGCACACCGGGCACGGCGGCGATGCCGTCGGCGGCGGTCTGCGGGTCGAGCCCGGCGGCGGCGAGGGCGACGATCGCGGCGAGGCTGTTCGCCACGTTGAAGGGGCCCGGCAGCGGCGACTTGGCGGCGACCCGCACGCCCTCGGGCCCGAAGACGGTGAACGTCGAGTCCATCGGGCCGATGTGCACGTCCGCGGCCCGCCAGTCGGCGTCGGGGTGGCCCTCCGCGGAGTAGGTGACGACCGGGACGGACGCCTCCCGGGCGAGCCGGCGGCCGTACTCGTCGTCGACGTTGACCACACCCCGTCTGCTGCGGTCCGGGGTGAACAGCCGTGCCTTGGCCCGGTAGTAGTCCTCCATGTCGGAGTGGAACTCCATGTGTTCCGGGCTGAGGTTGGTGAAGACGGCGATGTCGAAGACGCAGCCGTCGACCCGGCCGAGGACCAGGGCGTGGCTGGAGACCTCCATGGCGACCGCCTCGACCCCGCGCTCGCGCATCACGGCGAACAGGGCCTGGAGGTCGGTGGCCTCGGGGGTGGTGCGCTCGGACTTGATGCGCTCGTCGCCGATGCGCATCTCGACGGTGCCGATGAGACCGGTGCTGCGCGTGGTCTTCAGGCCGCCCTCGACCAGGTACGCCGTGGTGGTCTTCCCGGACGTGCCGGTGATGCCGATCTGGAGCAGGTCGCGGCCCGGGCGGCCGTAGATGGTCGCCGCCAGCTCGCCCATCCGCGCGCGCGGGTCGTCGACGACCAGGACCGGCAGGCCGGTCGCGGCGGCGCGGTCGGCGCCCGTCGGGTCGGTCAGTACGGCGACCGCGCCGAGGCCGGCGGCCTGGGCGGCGAAGTCGGCGCCGTGCAGCCGGGCGCCCGGCAGGGCCGCGTACAGGTCGCCGGGGCGGACCGCGCGCGAGTCATGGGTGATGCCCGTGACGTCGACCGTGCGTTTCGCGGGTTCCGGCTCGGCGGCACCCAGCTGATCGGCGAGCTCCGCGAGGGGTGTTGCGGAGACCTGAACCGGCCTGGGCGGCCCCGGATATGTCACGGAAGCGCCCTTCTGGGTGGTTTGGGACTGATCAGCGTGTGGCACGGCGGTGAGCGTACCGGGCGCACCCTCCTGCGAGCGAAGCGAGGGGCGCGGCGTCCCGTGGTTCCCGGGATCGGGGGTGATCGTTGTCACGAGCTCGTTCCTGGTGGTCTGTGCGAAGTGCTGGGGCGCTGATCAGGGCTTGTAGTCGACGGGCAGATCGGCCGCCTTGGCGCCGGTCGGCGGGATCTGGAGGGTCTTGAGGGCGAACTCCATCACCTGCTTGTAGATCGGGCCGCAGATCTGGCCGCCGAAGTAGCTGCCGGCGGTGGCGTTCTGGATGGCGCAGTAGACGGTGATACGGGGCTTGTCGGCGGGTGCGAACCCGGCGAACGACGAGGTGTAGCCGCGGTACCTGCCGGTGGCCGGATCCACTCGGTTGGCGGTGCCGGTCTTCCCCGCGACGTTGTAGCCGGGGATGGCCGCCTTGGCGCCGGTGCCCTGCTCGTCGTCCACGACGGACTCCAGCATCTCGGCGAGGGTCTTGGCCGTCTTCTGGCTGATCACGCGGGTCTTCTCGGGCTGGACGGCCGGGGTGAAGCGGCCGTCGGCACCCTTGGCGCCGCGCACCAGCGTCGGCTCGACGCGGACCCCGCCGTTGGCGATCGTCGAGTAGACGGAGGCCGCCTGCATGGCGTTGATGGAGAAGCCCTGACCGAAAGGAATCGTGTACTGCTGCGAGGTCGACCACTTGTCCGGGGCGGCCAGGATGCCCTTGGTCTCGCCGGGGAAGCCCAGCCCGGAGTAGCTGCCGATGCCGAACTTGCGCAGGTACGAGTAGAGGACCTGGTTGGCCTTCTCCTGGGTCCTGCCGAGCTGGCCGGTGGCGAGGATGGTGCCGATGTTGCTGGACTTGGCGAGCACGCCGTTGAGCGTGAGGTACCAGGTGTCGTGGTCGACGTCGTCCTTGAAGAGCCGGTCGCCGCGGTGCAGCCGGTTGGGCACCACCACGTGGGTGAGCGGGGTGGCGGCGTTCTCCTCCAGGACGGCCGCCATCGACATCACCTTGGCGGTGGAGCCGGGCTCGTAGGCGTCCTGGACGGCCGCGTTGCCCATCGCGTCGGCGTCGGCCGTCGACAGGTCGTTCGGGTCGAAGCCGGGCGAGTTGGCCATCGCCAGGATCTGCCCGGTCTGCGTGTCCTGGACGACCACGTAGCCGCGGTCCGCCTTCGACTTCTTGACCTGCTCGGTGATGGCGTTCTGCGCCGCCCACTGGATGTCCCGGTCGATGGTGAGCTCGACGTCGGAGCCGGGCACGGCCGGGGTCTCGGTGGAGCCCGCGGTGGGCACCTCACGGCCGCCGGACTGGGCGTAGCGGATCTTGCCGTCCTTGCCGGTCAGCTCCTTGTCGAGCTGCTGCTCGATGCCGCCGCCGCCCTTGCCGTCGGCGTTGACCCAGCCCAGTATCCCGGCGGCCAGGTCGCCGTTGGGGTACACGCGCTGGCTGCTCGGGTCGGCGAAGACGCCCGCCAGCACGTTCACGGTGGCGCTGTCGGTCTCGGCCTTGGTGGTGAGCGCGGACTTCAGGTCCTTGATCTGCTTCCAGACCTGCGGGGTCTGCCGGGTGGCGAGCCGGACGTAGCGCAGCTCCTTGTTCTCGGGCCGCAGCAGCTTGAGGAGGTCCGCCTGGCTCTTGCCGAGGATCGGGGAGAGCAGCGCGGCGGCCTGCTCGGGTCCGTCGTTCACCTTCAGCTGCTTGCTGGTGAACATCGTGGGGTCGGCGGTGATGTCGTACGCGTCCTCGCTGATCGCCAGCGCCACGCCGTTGCGGTCGGTGATCCCGCCGCGCTCGGCGGCCAGGGTGTGCACGACGTACCGGTTCTGCTCGGCCTTGGCCGCGTACGCGCTGGCGTCGACGGCCTGGACCTGGAGCAGGCGGCCGACGAAGACCATCAGCACCAGGGTCAGGGCGAGGCCGACCATGCGCAGCCGGGGGCGCGGGCTGCCGAGGCGCAGCGGGGGTGCGGCCGGGGGGCGCGGTCCGCCCGGGCGGCGCACCGGGCGGGCGCCGGGACCGGGGGCGGACCGGCTCCGGACGGCGCCCCTGGGGTCCCGGGGGCGGGGCGGCTTGGCGGGGCCGGGGACACGGCGGCGCGGCGGCTGCCTGTTTCCAGAAGTGTCTGGCACTTCCGTCACCTGCCGGGGGTCGTGGTCGGGGGTGTCCCGGGCGTGAGGGCCGGGTCGGGTGTCGGCGTGGCCGTCGGCGTGGCTGTCTGCGTGGGGGTCGTCCCCGGCGCGGCGGTCGCGGGCGCCGTCACCGGCGCGGAGTCGGAGACCGTCGGTGCGGGCGCGCCGGCGGACCGCGTGCCGAGCGCCTCGGGGGCGGGCGGCACGGTGGTCTGCCGGAGGGCGGCGGGGCTGGGGACGCCCTTCACGGTGCCGTCCGGGCCGAGGAAGACCGGGTCGCCACCGGGGACCATGCCGAGTTCGCGGGCGCGGCGCTGGAGGGCGTCGGGGGCGGAGTAGGCGTCGATGTCCCGCTGCAGCGCCTGTTCCTCGTCGGTGAGGTTCTTCGTCCGCTTCTGCAGGTCGTCGAGTTTGAACGAGCCCTCGCTGAGCGCCGAGTTCAGCACCAGCAGGCCGATCAGGCCGCCGCCGAGGAGCAGGACGACGAGCAGGACGAACGGGGTGCGGGCGGCCTGGCGGGCGCGGCCGGCCGGAAACAGCCGGGCGAGCCGGGCCGCCCGCCCGCGCAGCTCGGGTTTCCTACTCACACGTCCCCCGCTCGCTCACTCGGCTTCCTCCCTGATGCGCTGGACTCCCCGAAGACGCGCCGGAGCGGCCCTGCGGTTCTCGGCGACCTCTTCCTCGGTGGGAAGTTCGGCACCGCGCGTGAGCAGCTTGAGCCGGGGCTGGTACTGCTCGGGCACGACCGGCAGCCCGGGCGGCGCGGTGGTGGCGGCGCCGGCCGCGAACACCTGCTTGACGAGACGGTCCTCGAGCGAGTGGTACGACAGCACGGCGATCCGCCCGCCGACCGCGAGGGCCTTCACGGCGGCCGGGATCGCCCTTTCCAGCACGGCGAGTTCGCCGTTGACCTCGATGCGCAGCGCCTGGAAGGTGCGCTTGGCCGGGTTGCCGCCGGTGCGCTTGGCGGCCTGCGGCAGCGCGTCCCGGATCAGCTCGACGAGCCGGGCGCTGTTGGTGAACGGCTCCTTCTCGCGCTCCCGGACGACCGCCGAGACGATCCGCTTGGCCTGCTTCTCCTCGCCGTACTGGAACAGGACGCGGACGAGATCACCGGCCGGGTAGGTGTTGAGGACCTCGGCGGCGCTGATGCCGGTCGTCTGGTCCATGCGCATGTCCAGGGGCGCGTCCTGGGCGTAGGCGAAGCCGCGGTCGGCCTCGTCGAGTTGCATGGAGGAGACGCCGAGGTCGAAGAGCACGCCCTGCACGCGCGCGATGCCGAGGCGTTCGAGTACGGCGGGGAGCTCGTCGTAGACGGCGTGCACCAGGGTGGCGCGGTCACCGAAGGGGGCGAGCCGCTCGCCGGACAGGCGCAGGGCCTCCTTGTCGCGGTCCAGGGCGACCAGGCGGGCCTCGGGGAAGCGGGTCAGCAGCGCCTCGCTGTGGCCGCCGAGGCCGAGGGTGCAGTCGACGACCACACTGCCCGGCCGCTCCAGAGCGGGCGCCAGCAGATCCAGGCACCGCTGGAGCATCACCGGGACATGTCGACTCTGGCTCAAGGGGGCCTCTCAGTTCCGGCACGGGGACGCACCGCCGGGTCCCCGCCCGCTCGGTACGCGCACCGCGCACGTGGGGAGACGGCCCGGGCACAGTGCCGGGGTCTCCAGGGGATTTCACCAGCGGGGAGAGCCTCGCCTCCCGCTTCGCGTCACTTTAGTCCACCGTGTCGCGCGGTCAATCAACCGGCCTGCGCGGCGCGTACGGCGTCCCGGCCGGGACGGGGATTCATCGGAAATCACCCGTGCGGACGCGTTTTGCCCTCCGTGTGGGTTAGCTCACAACAAGCCACGATGACGTTCTTTGTCCCCTCTCACAGCAGGCCCTGAACGCGCGTGACCAGTAACGTCATGACTATGACGACTTCCGCAGCAGTTCCCACTGGATCCGAAGGCGCCATAACCACGGACGGCACCGTGACGGACCGCCTGGTCGACGCCAACCGGACCTACGCGTCCGCCTTCACCGACCCCGGCATGGACGCCCGGCCCGTGCTGCACGTGGCCGTGGTGGCCTGCATGGACGCCCGTCTCGACCTGCACAAGGCACTCGGCCTGCAGCTCGGCGACTGCCACACCATCCGCAACGCCGGCGGTGTGGTCACCGACGACGTGATCCGCTCCCTCACCATCAGCCAGCGCAAGCTCGGCACCCGCAGCATCGTGCTGATCCACCACACCGGCTGCGGTCTGGAGGCCCTCACCGAGGACTTCCGCACCGAGCTGGAGATGGAGGTCGGCCAGCGCCCGGCCTGGGCGGTGGAGTCCTTCCGGGACGTCGACCAGGACGTCCGGCAGTCCATGCAGCGGGTGCGCACCTCGCCGTTCCTGCAGCACACCGACGACGTACGCGGCTTCGTCTTCGACGTCCGCAGCGGCCTCCTGCGCGAGATCGACCCGGCCTGACCGGCCACACCGAAGGCTCCACCCGCCCGGACCGGGCCGCCTCCCCGGCCCGATCCGGGCGCGTCACACCCTCCTGGACCCCCTGGCCCCGATCCCGGCCCCGGCGCCGCGCTCCGGTCCGCCGAGCAGACCGTGCGCCCCGGAACGGGCCCGCCGTAAGCTGTCGACCCCCTGTCGAATAGGCGGTCGAAAGGCCGTAAGACCGACATACTGCGGGCAGTTGTCCACAGGCGAGTGACACGAATCGGTAACGGCAGCAAGAATGCGGTGTGAGACGTCGCGCGGAACCATTCACGCGTGGTGTCCGTGATTCGGGGTGGGCCGGTTGTGCGAGACGACGCACCGGCCGGGCAATAACGGGCCGAGGAGGGCCGGGTGACGACCTATGACGATCGAGCGAGCCTCACTGATCTGACCGCCACTGTGGAGCGGGTCCGCAGTTCGGTGGAGGGTGTGATCGAGGGCAAGCCCGAGGTCGTACGGCTTTCGCTGACCGTGCTGCTGGCCGAGGGACATCTTCTGATCGAGGACGTCCCGGGCGTGGGCAAGACGATGCTGGCGAAGGCGTTGGCGCGGTCCATCGACTGCACGGTGCGGCGCATCCAGTTCACGCCCGACCTGCTGCCGTCGGACATCACCGGCGTGTCCATCTGGGACCAGCAGCGCCGGGACTTCGAGTTCAAGCCGGGCGCCATCTTCGCGCAGATCGTGATCGGCGACGAGATCAACCGCGCCTCGCCCAAGACCCAGTCCGCGCTGCTGGAGTCGATGGAGGAGCGGCAGGTCACCATCGACGGGCAGACCTACGAACTGCCCAGCCCGTTCATGGTGGTGGCGACCCAGAACCCGGTCGAGATGGAGGGCACCTATCCGCTGCCCGAGGCCCAGCGGGACCGCTTCATGGCCCGTGTCTCGGTGGGCTACCCCAGCGTGGAGGCCGAGTTGCAGATGCTCGACATCCACGGCTCGGTCAACCCCCTGGACGACCTCCAGCCGGTGGCACACGCCCATGACGTCGTGAAGCTGATCGAGGCCGTGCGCGGGGTCCACGTCGCCGCGCCGGTCCGCAGGTACGCGGTGGACCTGGTCGCCGCCACCCGCAACCACCCCGACCTCAGACTCGGCGCCTCCCCGCGCGCGACGCTGCACCTGCTGCGCGCGGCGAAGGCGGCGGCGGCCCTGAGCGGCCGGGAGTACGCGCTGCCGGACGACGTGCAGGCGCTCGCCGTCGCGGTCCTGGCGCACCGGCTGCTGCCCACCGCCCAGGCCCAGCTCAACCGGCGCACCGCCGAGCAGGTCGTCCAGGAGATCCTGCAGTCCACCCCGGTGCCCGCGGCCCCCCAGCAGCAGACCGGCCTCGGCGGTCTCGGCCGGGGCGTGCCGGCCTATCCCCAGCAGCCCCCGCGGAGTCTGTGATGGCTGCCCCGGCGGAGGCCGGCCGCGAGGAGACGGGCGGGTTCCGCACGGCCCTGGCCGGGCTGACCACCCGCGGCCGGTCCTTCCTCGCGGCCGGCATCGCGGCGGTGATCTGCGCCTACATCCTCGGCCAGGCCGACCTGCGCCGGGTCGGGCTGCTGCTCGCCGTGCTGCCGCTGCTCTGCGTGGCCGTGCTCTACCGCACCCGCTACCGGGTGTCGGGCAGCCGCCGGCTCTCCCCCGCGCGGGTGCCGGCCGGCAGCGAGGCCCGGGTCCACCTGCGGATGGACAACGTCTCGCGGCTGCCCACCGGCCTGCTGATGCTCCAGGACCGGGTGCCCTACGTCCTCGGCCCGCGCCCCCGCTTCGTCCTGGACCGGGTGGAGCCGGGGGGCCGTCGCGAGGTGTCCTACCGGGTCCGTTCGGACCTGCGCGGCCGCTATCCGCTGGGCCCGCTCCAGCTGCGCCTGACCGACCCGTTCGGCATGTGCGAACTGACCCGCTCCTTCTCGACCTTCGACACCCTGACCGTGATCCCGAAGGTCGAGCCGCTGCCGCCGATCCGGCTCAGCGGCGAGGCGAAGGGCTACGGCGACGGACGGCAGCGCTCGCTGGCCCTGGCCGGCGAGGACGACGTGATCCCGCGCGGCTACCGGTACGGCGACGACCTGCGCCGGGTGCACTGGCGCTCCACCGCCCGCTACGGCGAGCTGATGGTGCGCCGCGAGGAGCAGCCGCAGCGCGCCCGCTGCACGGTCCTCCTCGACACCCGGGGCGGCGCCTACGAGGGCGCGGGCCCGGACTCGGCGTTCGAATGGGCGGTGTCCGGTGCCGCCTCGGTCCTGGTCCACATGCTCGAACGCGGCTTCTCGGTCCGGCTGTTGACCGACACCGGCAGCTCGGTGCCCGGCGAGGGCGCCGACGGTTTCGCGGGCTCCGGCCAGGAGTCGGCGGAGGCGGCCGGGCTGATGATGGACACCCTCGCGGTGATCGACCACTCGGACGGCTCGGGACTGTCCCGGGCCTACGACGTGCTGCGCGGCGGGAACGAGGGGCTGCTGGTGGCCTTCCTGGGCGACCTCGACGAGGAACAGGCGACGGTGGCCGCGAAGATGCGCCAGCGCAGCGGCGGTGCCGTGGCCTTCGTGCTGGACCCGGACACCTGGGTCAGGGAGCCGGCCGACGGGCCCGCTCCCGGCGACGCGCACGAGGAGCGGCTGCGGATGCTGCGCGAGGCCGGCTGGACGGCCGTCAGCGTGGAGCGCGGCGCCTCGGTGGCCGAGCTGTGGCGGCAGGCCGACCGGGAGCGCACCGGGACGGCCGCGCTGAGCGGGGAGGCATGGCGATGAGCGGACGCGCCCGGCTCGCGCTCACCGCGGCGGCGGCGACGCTGATGGCGTCCTGCTCCCTGCTGCCGCTGGTCTCCCCGACGACGTGGCTGTTCCAGGCGGCGTTCCTGCTGGCGGTGCAGACGGGCGTGGGCGCGGCCGCCCGGCGGGTGCCGCTGGCCCGGTCCCTGACCGTGGCCGCGCAGGCCCTGGTCACGCTGCTGATGCTGACCGTGGTCTTCGCCCGGAGCCACGCGATCGCCGGCGTGATCCCCGGCCCTGACACCTTCCGCTACCTCGGCGACCTGCTCCAGCAGGGCTCGGACGACGTCAGCCGGTACGCGATACCCGCGCCGCTGACGCCCGGCATCCGGCTGATGGTGATCGGCGGGGTGCTGGTCGTCGGACTGGCCGTGGACACCCTCGCGGTGACCTTCCGCAGCGCGGCCCCGGCCGGGCTGCCGCTGCTCGCGCTGTACTCGGTGGCGGCGGGGCTGTCCGACGGGCCGACCGACTGGCTGTGGTTCCTGGTGGCGGCGGCCGGCTACCTGATGCTGCTGCTCGCCGAGGGCCGGGACCGGCTCGCGCAGTGGGGCCGGGTGTTCGGCGGGGCCGCGCGCACCCCGGGCGGCCAGGAGAGCGGCGCGGTGGCCCCGGTGCGCACCGGGCGCCGGATCGGCTTCGCCGTGCTGAGCGTCGCCCTGTTCGTGCCGTTCGTGATGCCCTCGATCCAGGGCGGCCTGCTGGACGGCGCCGGGGCCGGTGTCGGCGTGGGCAACGGGAACGGCGGCACGATCTCCGCGGTCAACCCGCTGGTCTCGCTGCGGGACAGCCTCAACGTGGACGAGGACCGCCAGGTGCTGTCCGTGCGGACCACCAGCGACGACGTCTCCGACCTCTACCTGCGGATCGTGTCCCTCGACGACTTCGACGGCACCACCTGGAAGCCGGCCCAGCGGCACATCACCGGTGTGCCGGGCAGGTTCCCGACTCCGGCGGGACTGGGCGCCGACGTCAAGCGGACGACGGTGCAGTCGACGATCGCGGCCGCCGACTGGTACGCCCAGGACTGGCTGCCGATGCCCTACCCGCCGAGCGGGGTGAAGGTGGCCGGCACCTGGCGCTACGAGCCGGTCGGGATGACCCTCGTCGGCGACCACGGGCAGAACACGCGCGGCGAGACCTACCAGGTCACCAGCCTGGACGTGCAGCCGACGGCGGAGCAGCTGGCTTCGGCGCCGGATGCCTCGGCGGCGATGGAGAAGGAGTACACCAAGGTGCCCTCCTCGCTGCCGTCGGTGGTGGCGCAGACGGCGAAGGAGGTCACCGCGGGCTCGGCGAACCACTACGAGGAGGCGGTCAAGCTCCAGGACTACTTCGCGGTGACGGGCGGCTTCCAGTACGACACCCAGGTGGAGGTCGGCCGGGGCGAGGGCGCGATCGCGAACTTCCTGAAGCAGAAGCGCGGTTTCTGCGTGCACTTCTCCTTCGCGATGGCGGCGATGGCCCGGACGCTGGGCATCCCGGCCCGGGTCGCGGTGGGCTTCGCGCCGGGCACCCCGCAGGCCGACGGCACGGTGTCGGTGGGCCTGAAGGACGCGCACGCCTGGCCGGAGCTGTACTTCGAGGGCGTGGGCTGGACCCGCTTCGAGCCGACCCCGACCCGGGGCACGACCCCCTCGTACACGGTGTCGCAGACGCCCGGCTCCTCCGTGCCGGACGAGACCCTGCCCTCCAAGGGCGCCTCGGCGGAGCCGTCGGCCTCGGCCTCGCAGAGCGAGAGCTGCACGCCGCAGCTGCGCAAGGAGGGCGGCTGCGCCAGCCCGTCCGCGGCGGCCACGGTGCAGAGCGGCGACGGCGGGCCGCCGTGGTGGCAGCTGGCCCTGTGGGCGCTCGGCGGTCTCGCCGTACTGGCGGTGCCGCTGTCGCCGCTGCTGTACCGGCAGCGGGCGCGGGCGAGCCGGCTCGGGGCGCACGACCGTACGCCCTCGGGCATGGCGGCCCACACGCTGGCCGTCTGGCTGGAACTGACCGACACCGCCTGGGATTTCGGCATCCTGCCGGACGAATCGCTGACCCCGCGCAACGCGGCTGCCCGGATCGTCCGGCTCGGCAGTCTCGATCCGGCCGCCGGGGACTCGGTGCACCGGGTGGCGGACGCGGTCGAACAGGTGCTGTACGCGCCACGGCCGCGGCCGACGGCGGGTCTCGCGGACGACGTCCGCCGGGTGACGGCCGCGTTCAACGGCACGGTCGGCGTGCCCACGCGCCTGCGGGCCCTGTTCGCTCCGCGGTCGAGCGTGCGCGCGGTGTGGGCGACGTCGGCAGCCTGGACCCGGCTGCGGGACCGGGTGGCGACGGCCCGACCGACCTTGCGAAAGCCGACGGAGCAGGAAGGCTGACGGGGCGGCGCCGGGGGTGGGCTCGCTCACACCCGGCGCCGCCCCAGCGGCACGACTGCCCGCAGCTAAGCAGCCCCGCAAGGGGCGCGGGGAACTGCGTGAACAACCCCCACCGGCCCGCAGCGGTGCGGCTGCCCGCGGCTGGGGTGCGCCCCGCAAGGGGCGCGGGGAACTGCGCGAACAACCCCCACCGGCCCGCGGCAAGGGTGCGGTGCCCGGCAACGCCTGAGGGGTGACCGTCCGGTGACGGTCACCCCTCAGGCACGTTCTGTCGGCCCCTCCGGCGAAGCCGTCAGTGGCCCTGCTCGTCACGGCGGCGCTGCCAGCGCTCCTCGATGCGGTCCATCATGGACCGCTTCGGCCGGCCCTGGCGGCGGGCCTGCGGCCCCGCCGCGGGCTGCTCGCCGGGCTTGGGGGCCTTGCGCCAGCCGGTGACGGCGAGGACCGCGCAGCCGAGCATGACGAGGAAGCCCACCACGCTGACCCAGACCTGCTGGACGACCATTCCGGCGATGAGGAGCGCGATACCCACGAGGAAGCCGGCCACCGACTGGTAGACCCGGCGCCGGGTGTACGTCCGCAGGCCGCTTCCCTCAAGCGCTGTCGCGAACTTGGGGTCTTCGGCGTACAGCGCTCGCTCCATCTGCTCAAGCATTCGCTGCTCGTGCTCCGAGAGCGGCACGGCGTCCTCCTCATCGTGCAGTCGCCGGGGCGACCCGGGGGGTCCCTTCAGGATAGGCAGGGAATCGCCCCCGTGAAACCCGCCCCTCTAGGCCAATTGGCCAACCGGAACCCGCCATGGCAGTCCCGGCTCGCTGAGGCTTCCATTCCCCGGGAGCCGACCCGTCATGCCGGGTTGGTCTCCCTCGATCATACGGCGCAAACCCCTCGATCGGGGGGCCTGTGGCGTACTCCATCCGCTGTCGAGCCCCTGATCAGCGGCTCGCCTCAGGAGGATCTCAGACCCCGGTGGCACCCGGTGTCTCACCGAGCACGTGCAGCTGGGTGGCGACGGCGTGGAAGGCGGGGAGTTCGGCCGCGGCGGCCTCCAGCTTGAGGAGGGCGTCCAGGGCGCCCGGCTCGGTGTCCACCAGGACGCCGGGGACCAGGTCGGCGAAGACCCGCACGCCGTGCACGGCGGTCACGGCCAGGCCCGCGCCCTCGACCAGGCCGGTGAGCTGCTCGGCGGTGAAACGGCGCGGCATCGGGTCGCCGCTGCCCCAGCGCCCCTCGGGGTCCTCCAGGGCCTGCTTGGCCTCCGTGAAGTGGCCGGCGAGGGCACGGGCGACCACGGCCCCGCCGAGTCCGGCGGCGAGGAGACTGAGGACGCCCTCGGAGCGCAGCGCGGCCACCGTGTTGCGCACGCCCTCGGCCGGGTCGTCGACGTGTTCCAGGACTCCGTGGCAGAGGACCACGTCGTGGGCGCCGCGCTCGACCACGTCGAACAGGCCGAGGACGTCGCCCTGGACGCCCTTGACCCGGTCGGCCACGCCGGCCTCGGCGGCCCGGCGCTCCAGCGCGAACAGGGCGTTCGGGCTCGGGTCGACGACGGTGACGCGGTGGCCGAGGCGGGCCAGGGGGACGGCGAAGTTGCCGCTGCCGCCGCCGGTGTCCAGGACGTCCAGCGCGTCCCGGCCGGTGGCCTTGACCCGGCGGTCGAGGGCGTCCTGAAGAACCTCCCAGACCACGGCGGTACGGAGAGAAGCGCGGGGTCGAGTGGGGTCCGGCACGGCAGTTGACTCCTCGGCGCGGCACCGCCTGTTGCCCGGCGGCGCGAACGGGGTGCCTGCCCGGCCCGGGGTGCGGGAGGCGGGAAGGCTTCAGGCGCTCTCCACCCTATTGCCTCCGCCGCCCGCGCCCTATTGCCTCCGCCGTCTGTCGCCCCCGCCGCCCCGCCTGGTCATCCCGTGTCGGGCAGCTCCCTTCCCGGGTCGCCGGCGGGCCGCTCCCCGTCCTGGCGGCGCGGCTGCGGCAGCACCGGCTGGAGGACGAGCATCCGCTCGACGATACGGAGGAACATCGCCACGTCGCGTATGAGGTCGTCGGCGTCCCGGCGGCCGGCCGCGCCCTGGATGCCGGCCTCGGCACGGGCCCGGCGGGCGGCGCCGGAGGCGAACAGCGCGCTCCACTCGGTGAGCTCGGGCGCGACCTCGGGGAGCACCTCCCAGGCGCTGCGGATCCTGGCCCGGCGCCGGGGCGAGGTCTCGGGGCGGGCGCGGGCGGCGAGCACGGCGGCTGCGGTGCGCAGGGCGGCCAGGTGGGCGGTCGCGTAGCGCTCGTTGGAGGTGTCGAGCAGTTCGGCCTCGTCGAGGGCGGCACGGGCCTGGGTGAGCAGGTCGAGGGCGGCGGGCGGGGCCGTGGCCCGGCGGAGCACGGGGTGCACATCGCTCGCCGGGCCGGTCAGTGAGGGGGCAGGGCCGGTGGCGCGGCGCCGGTGGGCGGCGGACGCTGACGAGTTGGCCATGACGAACCTCCTGTCGTCTGAGTGACGGCGCCCTCACACGGGGTGCCGTATGTGCCCATCGTGGGGTATGGCACTGACAATCCGTTCTGACCTGGACTTTTGCTTCGATCGTAGGTTCGGAGTAGCTTTTGCACTGACCAGTCAGTTCAAAAAGTTCCGCGAAAAAAGTTGGAAGAAAGAGCAGGGGGGAACCTGTGCACGGCGTACCTGTCACGGCCGAGCGCCTCGGGCTCAAGGGCCCGCGGGGCTGGGCGTTCCGGGGGATCTCCCTGGACGCCGGGCCCGGCGCGCTGATCGCGGTGGAGGGGCCGTCCGGCTCCGGCCGCACCTGTCTGCTGCTCGCGCTCACCGGCCGGATGAAGGCCACCGAGGGCACCGCGACCGTCGGCGCGGCCCGGCTGCCGAAACAGCTGTCGGCGGTGCGCCGGATCAGCGCGGTGGCCAACGTGGCCGGGGTCACCGACCTCGAACCCGCCCTGACCGTCGGCGAGCACCTGCGCGAACGGGCCCTGCTGCAGCGCCGGTTCGGCGACTCCCTGCGCGCACTGCTGCGTCCGCGCGCGGAGCGCGGGGCGCGGGCCCGGCAGCGGATCGACGACGCCCTGGCCGCGGCCGGGCTCGACCCGGAGTCGCTGCCCAAGGGCGCCCGGACCGCCGTACGGGATCTGGAGCGGATCGAGGCGCTGCGGCTGTCCGTGGCGCTGGCGCTGGTCGGGAAGCCGCGGCTGCTGGCCGTGGACGACGCGGACCTGAAGCTGTCGGAGTCCGAACGGGCCCAGGTGCGGGCGCTGTTGGCGTCGATCGCCGAGGCCGGGACGACGGTGGTGGCGGTGTGCGGACGGGCGATGGCGGGGGCCGTCGTCGTACGCACCGGGACCGCGGCGGCAGCGGAGGAAGACGAGTCAGAGGAAGAGAAGGGGGTTGGCGATGCGCTCGCCACGACTGGCCGCGCTTGAGCTCAGGCGCTTCGGACGGGGCCGGCTGCCGCGCGCGGCCCTGGTGGCCCTGCTGGTGCTGCCGCTGCTGTACGGCGCGCTGTACCTGTGGTCGTTCTGGGATCCCTACGGCCGCCTCGACCGCATCCCCGTGGCGCTCGTGAACGACGACAAGGGGGCGACCGCGAGCGGCAGCAGGCTCACCGCGGGCGACGACCTCGTGGCCGGGCTGAAGGACAGCGGGACCTTCGACTGGCAGGAGGTGAGTGCCGCCGAGGCCCGCAGGGGCGTCGAGAACGGCACGTACTACCTGTCGCTGACCATGCCCGCCGACTTCAGCGCGCGCATCGCCTCCAGCGCGGGCGACTCGCCGGAGACCGGCGCGCTCCAGGTGCGTACGAACGACGCGAACAACTACATCGTCGGGCAGATCTCCCGCACGGTCTTCAACGAGGTGCGCTCGGCGGCCTCCACCAAGGCGTCCCGCTCCTTCCTGGACCGGATCTTCATCTCGTTCGCCGACATCCACGGGCAGACCGTGAAGGCCGCCGAGGGCGCCGACACCCTGGCCGGCGGCATCGGGAAGGCCGAGAAGGGGTCGAAGGACCTCGCGGACGGCCTGACGGACGCCAGGACCGGCAGCGCGAAGCTCGCCAAGGGGATCAAGAAGCTGGACGCGGGCGCCGGTACGCTGGCCGACGGCTCGCGGCAGGTCGCGGACGGCACCCAGGCCCTGGCGGACCGGGTCGACGGGGTCTACGGCAAGGTCGGCCCGTACCTGGCGGAGAACGAGAAGACCATCGGTGACACCGCCCGGCTGGTCGCCGACTCGGCAGGGACCGTCCGGGACAACCTGGGCGTCCTGGTGAAGACGGCTCCGGCGGCCGGCAGGACCGCCCACGCGGCGGCCGACACGCTGGACCAGGTCTACGCCGCGCGCTGCTCGGCGGACCTGCTGACCGACCCGGTCTGCCCCGACCTGAAGAAGGCCAGGGACGCGGCCGACGACGTGGCCGCCGTCGCCGACGACCTGAACACGCTGATCGCCGACCAGAACGGCGACCTGAAGACGCTCGACGAGAACCTCGGCACGCTCCAGACCCAGGCGCGGGCCCTCGCCGACCGCGCCCCGCACCTCTCCGAGGACGTCGCCGACGCCGTCAGGAAGATCGACAGGCTGAACGACGGCGCGGCCCGGGTCGCCGCGGGCGCCGCGAAGCTGCACACCGGACTCGGCACCGCCACCGCCGGCGCCACCGGCCTCGACAGCGGCCTCGGCAGGCTGGAGTCCGGCGCCTACGACCTCAACGGCGGGATGTACAAGCTCGCCGACGGGTCCGACACGCTCGCCGGCGGCCTGCACGACGGCGCGGCGAAGATCCCCGACTACGACAAGCAGGACCGTGACGAACGCACCGGAGTGATGTCCGACCCGGTCCGGCTCGCCTCGCACGACCTGCACAAGGCGCCCAACTACGGCACCGGGTTCGCCCCGTACTTCATCCCGCTCTCCCTGTGGGTCGGCGCGATGGTGGCCTACATGCTGATCCAGCCGCTCAACCGGCGTGCCCTGGCGGCCGGTTCGGCGGCCTGGCGGATCGCGCTGGCGGGCTGGCTGCCGGTGGCCGCGGTCGGGGTGCTGCAGACGTCCGCCCTGATGGCCGTACTGCACTGGGCGATCGGGCTGCAGATGGTCCGCGCGGCCGGGACGGTCGGGTTCCTGTTCCTGGTGGCGGCCTGTTTCGCGGCGATCGTGCAGTGGCTGAACGCGCGCTTCGGGGCGGCGGGACGGATCCTGGTCCTCGCCCTGCTGATGCTCCAGCTGACGTCGGCGGGCGGCACGTATCCCGTGCAGACCAGTCCGGGCTTCTTCAACGCGATCCACCCGTTCCTCCCGATGAGCTACGTCGTGGCGGCGCTGCGGCGGCTGATCACGGGCGGCGGTCTGGGGCCGGTGTGGCAGGCCTGCGCCGTCCTGGTGGCGTTCACGGCGGGTGCCCTGGCGCTCACCGCCGTCTCCGCCCGGCGCCGCCAGGTGTGGACGCTGGACCGGCTGCATCCTGAACTGAGCCTGTGAGGACCTCCATGACCTCCTCTTCCGTGCCCGCGGGGGCCGCCGTTCCTGTGAGAATCGGGACCATGGAAAGCAGCAGCGCCACGGGCGGCAGCACACGCCGTGAGGCCACCCGGCAGAAGCTCTACGAGGCCGCCGTCACGCTCATCGCCGAGCAGGGCTTCTCGGCCACCACGGTGGACGAGATCGCCGAACGGGCAGGCGTCGCGAAGGGCACGGTCTACTACAACTTCGCGAGCAAGTCGGTCCTCTTCGAGGAGTTGCTGCGGCACGGCGTGGGCCTGCTCACCGCCTCCCTCAGGGATGCCGCCGAGCGGACCGCGCGGGAGGGCGGCAGCCGGGTCGACGCGCTGGACGCGATGGTCCGCGCGGGCCTGGTCTTCATCGACCGCTACCCGGCCTTCACGCAGCTCTACGTCGCGGAGCTGTGGCGCACCAACCGGGCCTGGCAGTCGACGCTGATGGTGGTCAGGCAGCAGGCCGTCGCGGTCGTCGAGGGGGTGCTGCGCGAGGGGGTGGAGAACGGCGAGTTCAGCGAGGAGATCGACGTCCAGCTGACGGCTGCCGCGCTGGTCGGGATGGTGCTGGTGGCGGCCCTGGACTGGCAGTCCTTCCAGCCGGAGCGCTCCCTGGACGACGTCCACGCGGCGCTGTCCCGGCTCCTGCAGGGGCGGGTGAGCGGGAAGGGCTGAGCCCTTCCCGGACCGGTTCGCACGCCCACGCGCGCGTGGGCGTGCGAAAGCGCCGGCCGCCGACGGCCGCGTCCCCCGCGGGCCGCCGTCGGACCGGCGCCTTCCGTGCACCCCCGTGTTCCCCCGGTTTCCCGCTGTTCCCCCGGGTCCCCTCTCCCCCGTGTCTCGCTTCCGCCGACGCGAATCGGCGGAAGGAGCGGTCAAGGGCGAGGGTGCCGTTCCGCCGCCCCGTGTCGGCGGTACCGGACCCCGCGCCCCTTTCCGTGTCCCCACTCTCTCGTTCCCGCAGGTCGCGGCCCATCCGTCCGCGTACTCAACTGGGTCCCTGGGTAGACGTACTCAGGTCTGCGCACCGACGCCCAGGACGCGCGGCCCCGGACTGGTTACGATCGCGTCCGTGTCGGTACTCCCCTTGGTCTTCACCAGCGGCTGGGCCAGCGGAATCAACGCCTACGCGGTGGTGCTGCTGCTCGGTCTCTTCGGCGCGACGGGCCTGAGCGACGACGTCCCCGAGACGCTCCAGCGCCCCGAGGTGCTGATCGTCGCGGGCGTGCTGTTCCTGTGCGAGGCGGTCGCCGACAAGATCCCGTACGTCGACTCGGTGTGGGACTCCGTGCACACGGTGATCCGGCCGGTGGCGGGCGCCTGGGTCGGCGCGCTGCTCGCCGGGCACAGCGGCTCGGTCAACGACGTGGTGGCCGGGCTGGTCGGCGGTTCCACGGCCCTGGCCAGCCACACCGTGAAGGCCGGGACCCGGATGGCGGTCAACACCTCGCCGGAGCCGTTCAGCAACATCGTGCTGAGCTTCGCCGAGGATCTCGGGGTCGCCGGGATCGTGTCGTTCGCGATGTTCCACCCGCTCGCCGCGGCGGTCGTCGCGGCGGTGCTGCTGGCGACCGGCCTGATCGTGCTGGTGTTCCTGATCTCCCGGATCCGGCGGTTCCGGCGCCGCCGGGCCCAGCGCCGGGAGGAACGGCGGCTGGCCGCGCACCTGCCCCCGCCACCGGGCTGACGGCCCGCCGGACCGCGCTGTCGGTGGCGGTCGATAAAGTCGCGGGCATGGGACGGATTGCGGTGATCGGCGCCGGGATGGGCGCCATGGCGGCGGCTGCCCGGCTGGCCGTCGCGGGCCACCGGGTGACGGTGTACGAGCGCACGGAGACGTACGGCGGCGAGGTGCGCCGGTTCGAGCGCGACGGGTTCGCCTTCGACACCGGCCCCGGTCTGCTGCCGCTGCCCGCCGTGTACCGGGATCTGTTCGTCAAGACCGGCAAGGAGCCGCTGGAGGAGTGCGTCGAGCTGGTCCAGGTGGACCCGTCGGCCCGGCACGTCTTCGCGGACGGCACCGAGGTGTCCCTGCCGAACGCGTCCCGCGCGGGCGTCGTCGCCGCCCTGGACGAGGCCCTCGGCGCCGGCGCCGGGCAGCGCTGGGGAGACTTCCTGGTGCGGGCCCGGGAGGCCTGGGACCGCACCCGGCGCCCGCTCCTGGAGGAGCCGCTGTGGCCGAACTGGCAGGTGCTGGCCGAGCGCGAGCCGTACCCGTCGGTCCCGCACAAGAAGCTGCTGCGCACGCGCCGGGCGGCCACGCTCGCGGAGATCGGCGCCTGGGAGCTGCGCGACGAGCGGCTGGCCGCGCTTCTGAACAGCCACGCGATCGGTTACGGCCTCAACCCCCGGGACACTCCGGCGAGCGCGGCCGTACTGCCGTATCTGGAGCACGCCTTCGGCATCTGGTACGTGCGCGGCGGCATACGGGAGTTGGCGCGCGCGGTGTACGAGCGGTGCGTGCAGCGGCGGGTCGAGTTCGTCTTCGGGGCGGAGGTCACCGGGATCCTGGCGGAGGACGGCCGGGCGGTGGGGGTGGAGCTGGCCGACGGCCGGGCGGTCGACGCGGACCATGTGGTGGCCGGCGTGGATCCGGTGCGCCTCAACGCCCTCACCCGGTCGACGGGTTGGCAACTGGACGCGGACGGTGACGTACGGGCCGACGCGGCGGTGGCGCGCCCGGGCCGGTTCAGCGTGCTGCTCGCGCTCCGGGGCGGCCCGGAGGCCGGTGCGGTGCACCGCACGGTCGTGCACGCGCCGGACGACCAGACCGAGCTGGACCTGCTGACCGCACCCGGCGGCGACCGGCCGGTGCGCCCCACCGTCACGGTCCTGCGTCCCGGCGACCCGGCGCTCAGACCGGACGAGAACCACGAGTCCGTGGTGCTGTCGGCGGTCCTGTCGACCGAGGCCGACTGGGAGAAGGAGAGTACGGCCCTCGCCTACACGGACTTCCTGCTCGAAGCCGCCGAGGCCGCCGTGCCGGGGCTGCGGGAGCGCCTGCTCTGGCACGAGACACGGGCGCCGGAACAGGTGACGGACGCGCAGGGGTTCGGGGAGATCTCCGCACCGGCCCTGGCCGCCGGCCGGGGCCGCTTCCTGCACCCGGCCAACACGACCCGGGTGCCGGGCCTGTACCGGGTGGGCGACTGGTCCCACCCCGGTGGCGGGCTTCCGCACGCGGGCATGTCGGGGGCGCTGGTGGCCGGGCTGATCGTGGAGGGGCCGGAGTTCCGCGGCTCGCAGTGAGACGCGGTGCCGCCAGGACGGCTCAGAACACCGTCAGGACGGTTCAGAAACGGTACTGCTCGTCGTACCCGTTGCCCTGGTGGCCCTGCTGCTGCCCCTGCCCGTCGCCCTGGCCCTGGTAGGGGTACTGCTGCTCCTGCGGGAGTTCGCCGCCGTAGGTCTCGTCGGCGCGCTGCTGCGGGACCCAGACACCACCCGCCGGGGTCTCGCCGTAGCCGCCGGTGCCGGTGCCGGTGCCGTACTGGCCCTGGGCGTAGCCCTGCTGGTCGTACTGCTGGGTGCCGTACGACGACTGGTCGTACCCGGCTCCGCCGTAGGTCTGGTTGCCGATGTACGGGTCGGAGTAGTTGGCGTACTGCTGCTGGCCGCCGCTCGTGTCGTAGCCGTACTGCTGCTGGCCGTAGCCGGAGTAGTCGTAGGCGTAGTTCTGGTCGGTGCCCTGGGCGGCGTACCCCTGGTCCTGGGCGGCGGCCGCGTAGGCGGCCTGCTGGTCGCCGGTCGCGGCGTAACCGGTGTCGCGGTAGACGCCGTAGGAGCCGGTGTCGTCGGGCATCGGCTGCGGCTCGTACACCGCGGTCGCCTCGGCCGCGCCGGGCTCCATGGTGCGGGCCGCCGGGGTGAACACGTCGTCGCGGTCGTACTCGTCACCGCCGTAGGACGGATCGCCGCCGCCCGGGGCCGCGGCGTAGGCGCCCTGCTGCTCGGCGTAGGCGGCGTCGGCCGCGTCCGGGTCGGTGGCCTCCAGGCCCGGGTCCTCGTCCGGCTCGCCGCGGCGGCGCTTGGTCAGGCCGCCGCCCTCACCGTCCGCACCGGGGCGCTTGACCGCCCAGCCGGCCTCGAAGCCGCGGCGGAAGGACAGCGTGACGTAGGTCTGGCCGACCGCGAAGGCGATCGCGCCCACACCGATCACGACGACCGACGGGATCAGGACACCGAAGACGACGCCGAGGAAGCCCACGAAGGCGAGCAGCCGCCAGCGCAGCCGCGCCTTGTACTGCAGCAGTACCTCGCCGAGCAACCACAGCGCGACGATGCCGAACGCTACGTAGAGGACCGTCCAGCCCATGTACGCCCCTCTCCCTGTGACCGCTACGCAGTGTGTCGTACTCCGGTGCGGCCGGTCTAGGCCCGCGGGGGATGGTGCAGGCCCAGGTTCTCGTAGATTTCCAGCGTCGCCGTGGAGTTGTTGAGCGTGATGAAGTGCAGTCCTGGCACTCCCTCGGCCAGCAGCCGCGCGCAGAACTCCGTGGCGTGTTCGATGCCAATGGAGCGTACCGCCGCCGGATCCTCTTTTGCTGTGAGGATCCGCTCTTTCAGGGCGTCCGGGAAGGCCGCGTTGCTGAGTTTGGGCAGCCGTTCCAGCATCTTCACACTGGTGACGGGCAGGATTTCCGGAATCACCGGCGTCTCGCAACCGGCCGCGGCGACCCGGTCACGAAGGCGAAGATACGACTCGGGCTCGAAGAACATCTGCGTGATGGCGTAGTCGGCGCCCGCGCGGCACTTGTCGACGAAGTGCCGGACGTCGGTGTCCCAGTCGCTGGAGCGCGGGTGCATCTCCGGGAAGGCGGCGACGCCCACGCAGAAGTCGCCCGACTCCTTGATGAGGCGGACGAGTTCGGCCGCGTAGGTCAGCCCCTGCGGGTGCGCCACCCAGTCCCCCATCGGGTCGCCGGGCGGGTCGCCGCGCACGGCGAGCATGTTGCGGATCCCGGCGTCCGCGTACTGGCCGATGATGTTGCGCAGTTCGGCGAGCGAGTGGTCGACCGCAGTGAGGTGGGCGACCGGGGTGAGCGTGGTGTCCGCGACGATCTGCTCGGTCTCCCTGACCGTGCCGGCGCGGGTGGAACCGCCGGCGCCGTAGGTCACGGAGACGAAGTCGGGGGCGACCGCCTCGACCCGCCGGAGCGCACTCCACAGGTTCCGCTCACCCTTGGGGGTCTTCGGCGCCGAGAACTCGAACGAGTACGTGGTCTTGCCGGTGGCGAGCATGTCGCGCACGGTGCGTGCGCGGTCAGTCCTGGTGGATGCGGTTCCAAGGGCCATACCCGCAGGTTAGTCAGGGGCGGCCGGTCACCCAACCGCAGTCGGGACATTTGCCCGAATTGTCGACATCTGGTGGACCTCGTGTCCGGATACTGGACAAGTTTCCGGACAGCCGGCCACCACACTGCGGCTGCGGATACGGCTGCCGCTGCGGCTACAGCGCCCGCAGTCGCTTCGCGAACTCGGCCGCCGCCGCGCCCGGGTCGTCGGCGGCGGTGAGCGCGCGGACGACGACCACCCGGCGGGCGCCCGCGTCCAGCACCTGGTCGAGGTTGCCGAGGTCGATGCCGCCGATCGCGAACCAGGGGCGGTCGGTGCCCAGGGCGGCGGTGTACCGCACCAGGCCGAGGCCGGGGGCGGGGCGACCGGGCTTGGTGGGGGTGGGCCAGCAGGGGCCGGTGCAGAAGTAGTCCACGCCGTCCTGCACGGCGGCCTCGGCGGCCTCGGACTCGGCGTGCGTGGAGCGGCCGATCAGGACGTCCGGGCCGAGGATCGCCCGGGCGGCCGGGACCGGCAGGTCGCCCTGGCCGAGGTGGAGCACGTCGGCGCCGGCCGCGTGCGCCACGTCGGCGCGGTCGTTGACCGCGAGCAGCTTGCCGTGCCGGGCGCAGGCGTCGGCGACCACGGCGAGGTGCTCCAGCTCCTCGGCGGCCTCCATGCCCTTGTCACGCAGCTGCACGATGTCGACACCGCCCGCCAGGACCGCGTCCAGGAACTCCGTGAGGTCGCCCTGCTCCTTACGGGCGTCCGTGCACAGGTAGAGGCGGGCGTCGGCCAGCTGGGCGCGGGCGGTGTCGGTCATCGGTGGTCCCCCGTGGTGTCGGTACTGGCTGCCTCAGACGGCGAGCGCCTGGGCGCGGCGCTTCACCTCCGTGCCGCGATTCTCGCTGAGCGCCTGCGCGGGGGTGCCGGGCAGGGTCTCGTCGGGAGTGAAAAGCCACTCCAGCATCTCTTCGTCGCTGAAGCCGTCGTCCCGCAGGAGCGTCAGGGTCCCGGACAGGCCCTTGACGACCTTGTCGCCGTCGATGAAGGCGGCGGGGACGTGCAGCGCCCTGTTCTCACCGCGGCGGACGGCGATGAGCTGGCCCTCCTTGACCAGCTGCCGCACGCGCGTCACCTCGACGTCCATCATCTCTGCGATGTCGGGGACGGTGAGCCAGGCGGGGACGAGAGCATCGATCTTCGTGTCAATCTCGGTCACGGGGTCAAGGGTAGGCGCTTTGGCGGTTCGGCCGCGATGGGTGGGTGTTCGGGTGCGGCATCGTGGGGGCTGGTCGCGCAGTTCCCCGCGCCCCTTACGGGGCTCTGTTCAGCCGTCCGTTGCATCCTTCAAGGGACGTCCGGGGTCCGCCAATGCCTCGGCGTCCATATGGCGCCCCGCCTCGATCAGGCGGCGGCCCTGGGCCAGGTCGCGGGGGCGGCCTACCGCCAGCAGGGCGACCAGGCGGGTTTCGCTCAGCCAGCAGACGCTCCAGGACGGGCCGGCCGGGTCGCCGCGCCACACCAGCCGGTCGGCCGCGGCGTGATGGCCCGCGTACTGCACGAAGCGGCCGAACTGTTCGGACCAGAAGTACGGCACCGGGTCGTAGACGGCGTCGGTCTCGCCGAGGATGTTGGCGGCGACCGTGCGCGGGCCCTGGAGGGCGTTGTCCCAGTGGTGGATCAGCAGGCGCTCGCCGTAGCGGCCGGACGGGAAGGACGCGCAGTCGCCGACGGCGTAGACGTCGGGGACGTTGGTGCGCAGGCGGTCGTCGGCGAGCACCTCGCGGTGTGCGCCCAGCTCGATGCCGGAGCCGGCCAGCCAGGCGGTGGCGGGGCGGGCGCCGATGCCGACCACGACGGCGCCCGCGGGCAGCCGCGAGCCGTCGTCGAGCACCACCGCGCCGGGTTCGACGCCCGCCACGCGCGCGTGCGTGCGCAGGTCGGTGCCGCTGTCCGCGTACCAGGCGGCCATCGGCGCGGCGACCTCGGCGGGGAGCGCTCCCGCGAGCGGGCGGTCGGCCGCCTCGACCACGGTGACCGCGCAGCCGGCCTCGCGGGCCGCGGTGGCGAACTCGGCGCCGATCCAGCCGGCGCCGACGACCACGATGTCGTGCTGCCGGGCGAGCACGGGCCGCAGCCGCTCGGCGTCGTCCAGGGTGCGCAGCAGATGGACGCCGGGCACACCCTCGGTGCCGGGCAGCGTGATCGGTTCGGCGCCGGTGGCGAGGACCAGGACGTCGTAGGGCACCGGTCCGGTCTCGGTGTCCAGCTCGCGGTCGGCGGTGCGCACGCCCAGTGCCTCGCGACCGAGCGCCAGCTCGATGCCGAGCGCCTCGAAGTCGACCTCGAAGGCGGAGCCCTCCGACTTGCCGAGCAGCACGGCCTTGGAGAGCGGCGGCCGGTCGTACGGCTGGTGCGGCTCGGCGCCGATCAGCGTGACGCTCCCGGTGAACCCCTGGTCGCGCAGGGCGACGGCGGTCTGCACCCCGGCCATGCCCGCGCCCACGACGACCACGCGCCGCGTCTGTGACGTGCTCCGTCGCTGCGTCTGCTCGCTCACGTGATCACCATAGACAAGAACGATAGACAACTGACAATGAGTCAGTCAGGGGCGCGGCGGGTGACCTGTTCCACAGCGTCGGCCGCCGCACGCTCGGCTGCGCTGTCCACAGCGCCGGCCGAGGCCGTCTTACAAGGGCCGAGCCCCGCGGGCTAGGGTGGCGGGGAAGCACACGCGGGAGCCCGGACGCACCGGGCTGAGAGGGAGGCTGGCGGCCTCCGACCGTACGAACCTGATCCGGGTCATGCCGGCGAAGGGAGGGGCTGGACGCCCATGTCCTCACGTACGTCCGACGTCCTCGTCATCGGGGGCGGCATCATCGGCCTGGTCACGGCCTGGCGGGCGGCCCAGCGCGGGCTCGCCGTCGCGGTGGTCGACCCCGCGCCGGGCGGCGGGGCCGCGCAGGTCGCGGCCGGGATGCTGGCCGCCGTCACCGAGCTGCACTACGGCGAGCAGACCCTGCTGGGGCTCAACCTGGCCTCCGCCCGCCGCTATCCCGCCTTCGCCGCCGAGCTGACCGAGCTCACCGGCCACGACCTCGGCTACCGGCGGTGCGGCACCCTCGCGGTCGCGCTGGACGCCGACGACCGCGCCCATCTGCGCGAGCTGCACGCCCTCCAGCAGCAGTCGGGCCTGGAGTCCGAGTGGCTGTCCGGGCGGGAGTGCCGGCGGCTCGAGCCGATGCTCGCGCCCGGTGTGCGCGGCGGGCTGCGGGTCGACGGCGACCACCAGATCGACCCGCGCCGG
This sequence comes from Streptomyces sp. NPDC048291, assembly GCF_043201715.1. Taxonomy (NCBI): domain Bacteria; kingdom Bacillati; phylum Actinomycetota; class Actinomycetes; order Kitasatosporales; family Streptomycetaceae; genus Streptomyces; species Streptomyces sp. NPDC048291. Next base: position 558,933 of record NZ_JBICZC010000001.1, on the reverse strand, counting down.
CTCTCGGCCGCGCTGCTGACCGCGTGCGAGCGGGCCGGGGTGGTGTTCCACCGGGACTGGGCCGAGCGCCTGGAGGTGGCGCGGGAGCGGGCCACCGGTGTCCGCACCCGCGCGGGTGACACGTGGGGCGCCGGGCAGGTGGTGCTCGCCGGCGGAAGCCTGAGCGGGCGGCTCGCGGGCGTGCCCGCCGACGTGCTGCCGCCGGTGCGGCCGGTGAAGGGGCAGGTGCTGCGGCTGACCGTGCCCGCCCCGTACGCGCCGTTCCTCAGCCGGACCGTACGGGCCGTGGTGCGCGGCGGGAACGTCTACCTGGTGCCCCGGGAGAACGGCGAACTGGTGGTCGGCGCGACCAGCGAGGAGCTGGGCTGGGACACGGCGGTCACCGCGGGCGGCGTGTACGAGCTGCTGCGCGACGCGCACGAGCTGGTGCCCGGGATCACCGAGCTCCCCCTGACCGAGACCCGGGCCGGACTGCGCCCCGGCTCCCCCGACAACGCGCCGCTGCTCGGGCCGACCCGCCTCGACGGACTGCTGCTGGCCACCGGCCACTACCGCAACGGGGTGCTGCTCACGCCGGTCACCGGAGACGTGATGGCGGAGCTGCTGACCGGCGGCGAGCTGCCGGCGGAGGCCCGTCCGTTCACACCGAGGCGCTTCGGCCCGGTTTCCGACGTACTCGTGGAGCAGACCGCATGAACATCTCCGTCACCATCTCCGTCAACGGGGAGCGCCGGGAGATCGCCCCGGGCACCGCTCTCGACGCGCTCGTACGGTCCCTCACGGCCGCGCCCTCCGGGGTGGCCGCGGCCGTCAACGAGACCGTCGTACCGCGCGGGCAGTGGGCGACGACCGGGCTCGCCGACGGCGACCGGGTGGAAGTCCTGACCGCCGTGCAGGGAGGCTGAGCGCCATGGCCGACGATCCGTTCGTCCTCGGGGGTACGACGTTCTCCTCCCGGTTGATCATGGGTACCGGGGGTGCGCCCAGCCTGGAGGTGCTGGAGCGGGCGCTCGTCGCGTCCGGGACCGAGCTGACCACGGTCGCGATGCGCCGGGTGGACCCGGGGGTACGAGGGTCGGTGCTGTCGGTGCTCGACCGGCTCGGGATCCGGGTGCTGCCGAACACCGCGGGCTGCTACACGGCCGGGGAGGCCGTACTGACGGCCCGGCTGGCGCGGGAGGCGCTGGGGACCGACCTGGTCAAGCTGGAGGTCATCGCCGACGAGCGGACGCTGCTGCCGGACCCGGTCGAGACGCTGGACGCGGCGGAGACGCTGGTCGACGACGGGTTCACGGTGCTGCCGTACACGAACGACGATCCTGTCCTCGCCCGGAAGCTGGAGGACGTGGGGTGCGCCGCGGTGATGCCGCTCGGGTCGCCGATCGGGTCGGGGCTCGGGATCCGCAACCCGCACAACTTCCAGCTGATCGTCGAGCAGGCGCGTGTGCCGGTGATCCTGGACGCGGGGGCCGGTACGGCGTCGGACGTGGTGCTGGCGATGGAGCTGGGGTGTGCCGGGGTGATGCTGGCGTCGGCGGTGACGCGGGCCCAGGATCCCGAGCGGATGGCTCACGCCATGCGGGCCGGGGTGGAGGCGGGGCGGCTGGCCCGGCTGGCGGGGCGGATTCCCCGCCGGTACCTCGCGGAGGCGTCCTCTCCTGCGGAGGGCCTGGCCGTGCTGGACCCCGAGCGCCCTGCGTTCTGAACGCCGGACCGCTCCCGTGCTCGCCCACCCGCGCACCGCCCGAAACCGTTCGCTGGAAGGCCGGGCTCCCCCGTGGGGGCTGAGCACCGTCGGCGGCTGCCGGAAGGGGGAGAAAGCATGCCCGGGGGCCGGGCGTCGTCGGCGGCTGCCGGGCGGTGGGGATGTATTCCAGCCAGGTGCAAAGCGTCACAGGTGCGCTGCAGTCACCCGGGGAAAGCGGTCTCACCTGTGGGGGTGTCAGCCGGTGCTCGTACACTCGCTGGGTGGATACGACCCTTCAGGACCCCCTTGTCGGGCAGGTGCTCGACGGCCGGTATCGCGTCGACGCGCGGATCGCCGTCGGCGGGATGGCCACGGTCTACCGGGCCCTGGACGTCCGGCTGGACCGTGTGCTCGCGCTGAAGGTGATGCACCCGGCGCTCGCCGCCGACGTCTCCTTCGTCGAGCGGTTCATCCGGGAGGCCAAGTCGGTCGCCCGGCTGGCCCACCCGAACGTGGTCCAGGTCTACGACCAGGGGGCCGACCGGTCGTACGTGTATCTCGCCATGGAGTACGTCGCCGGCTGCACCCTGCGTGACGTGCTGCGCGAGCGCGGCGCGCTGCAGCCGCGGGCCGCGCTGGGCATCCTGGAGCCGGTGCTGGCCGCGCTGGGCGCCGCGCACCGGGCCGGGTTCGTGCACCGGGACATGAAGCCCGAGAACGTGTTGATAGGGGACGACGGGCGGGTCAAGGTCGCGGACTTCGGGCTGGTGCGGTCCGTGGACTCCGTCACCAGTACGACCGGTGCCGTGCTCGGCACCCTGTCGTACCTGGCGCCCGAGCAGGTCGAGAACGGGACCGCCGATCCGCGGGTCGACGTCTACGCGTGCGGTGTCGTGCTGTACGAGATGCTCACCGGGGAGAAGCCGCACGACGCGGACTCGGCCGCGGTGATCCTCTACAAGCATCTGCACGAGGACGTGCCGGCGCCGTCCGCCGTCGTGCCGGGGCTCGCCCGCGAGCTGGACGAGCTGGTCGCCCTCGGGACCGCCCGCAACCCCGCGGTCCGGCCGTACGACGCCGTCGCGCTGCTCGCCCTGCTGCGGGAGGCGCGGAGCAGGCTCGGCGCCGAGCAGCTGGACGCCGTACCGCCGCAGGCGCTGGCGGAGGCGCACGACATCGCCGAGGACCGGACCAGTGTCATACCCCGGTCGCTGACCGTGCCCCGGCCGCTGCCCGTCAACGAGGAGGACGAGGGGGTGCTGCGGACCAGCAGGTTCGAGGCGCCGCCCGCCCCCACGCTCGGGTTCGCTCGCGCGGGGGCACCCCCGTCCGACCGGCGGCGCGGGGGCCGTCGGTCCCGGCGCGGGCTGCTGACGCTGGTCGTCGCCGTACTGATCGTCCTTGGCGCGGGCGCCGGCGTCTGGTACATCAACTCCGGGCAGTTCACCAAGGTCCCGCCGCTGCTGTCGAAGACCGAGGCCCAGGCCACCGCGCGGCTGAAGGAGGCCGGGCTCGACGTCGGGTCGGTCGAGCACGCCTACAGCGACACGGTGAAGCGGGGCACGGTGATCAGCACCGACCCGGCGGCCGGCAAGCGCATCCGCAGCAACGACTCGGTGGCGCTCACCGTCTCGGACGGCCCCGAGACGGTGACCGTGCCGGACGTGCAGGGGCGGACGGTGGCCAGGGCCAGGCTGCTGCTCACGGCGGACGGGCTGGAACCGGGCATGGTGACCCGGGAGTTCAGCGAGGACGTGGCCAAGGGGACGGTCATCTCAACCGATCCGGGGGCGGGGACCAAGCGGCACGCGGGGACCGCCATCGCGCTCGTCGTCAGCAAGGGCGCCCCGGTCGACGTCCCGGACGTCACCGGCGACGGCCTGGACGACGCCCGGCAGGAGCTCCAGGAGGCCGGGCTGAAGGTGACGGTGTCCGCCACCGAGGTCAACTCCGAGTACGACCAGGGGCAGGTCGCCCGGCAGACCCCGGCCGGTGACGCGCAGGCCGCCGAGGGCGACACCGTGACGCTGACGCTGTCCAAGGGCCCGGAGCTGGTCGAGGTGCCGAGCGTGGTCGGGGCCACCGTGGACGACGCGACCAAGCTGCTGGAGCAGTCCGGCTTCCAGGTCAAGGAGGACCGCGGGCTGCTCGGGCTGTTCGGCAACACCGTGCGGAAGCAGTCGGTGGACGCCGGCGAGCAGGCGCCCAAGGGGTCGACGATCACGATCACCATCCGCTGACCGGGCGCGGGCGGCGCCGTGACACCCTTGACGGGTGAAGAGTCAGCAGTCAGGTCCCGCCCGCAACCCCGTCGGCGGCCACGTCCCGGTGGCCGGCGGTCTGCACTCCGTGGGGCTGTCCTACGCCCGTGAGCTGAAGGCCGAGACCGTGCAGGTCTTCGTCGCCAACCCGCGCGGCTGGGCCACCCCGGCGGGCAACCCCAAGCAGGACGAGGCGTTCCGCGCGGCCTGCGCGGAGGAGTCGATCCCGGCGTACGTGCACGCCCCGTACCTGATCAACTTCGGCTCGCACACCGAGGCGACCGTGGAGAAGTCGGTGGAGTCGCTGCGGCACTCGCTGCGGCGCGGCCGGGAGATCGGGGCGCTGGGGGTCGTCGTGCACACCGGCAGCGCGACCGGCGGACGGGCCCGGGACGTGGCGCTGAAGCAGGTGCGGGCGCGTCTGCTGCCGCTGCTCGACGAGCTGACCCACGACGACGACCCGTTCCTGCTGCTGGAGTCCACCGCCGGACAGGGCGCCTCGCTCTGCTCGCGGACCTGGGACTTCGGCCCGTACTTCGAGGCGCTGGACGCCCATCCGAAGCTGGGCGTCTGCCTGGACACCTGCCACGTCTTCGCCGCCGGGCACGACCTGACCGGGACGAGCGGGATGCACCGGACGCTGGACCTTCTCGTGTCGACGGTCGGCGAGGGGCGGCTGAAGCTGATCCACGCCAACGACTCGAAGGACGTGGTGGGCGCGCACAAGGACCGGCACGAGAACATCGGCTCCGGGCACATCGGCGAGGACCCGTTCCGTGCGCTGATGACGCACCCGGCGACCGCGGGCGTGCCGCTGGTCATCGAGACGCCCGGCGGCCCGGAGGGGCACGCGGCCGACGTCGAGCGCCTCAAGCGGCTCCGGGAGAGCTGAGCCGGGCCGTCGGCGCGGCTCAGAGTTCCGGGCCGTCCCCCGGTCCCTCCTGGTAGGAGAAGCGCTGTTCCTTCCAGGGGTCGCCGATGTTGTGGTAGCCGCGCTCCTCCCAGAAGCCTCGGCGGTCGGCGGTCATGTACTCGATGCCGCGGACCCACTTGGGGCCCTTCCAGGCATACAGGTGGGGGACGACCAGGCGGACCGGGAACCCGTGCTCGGCGGTGAGCAGTTCACCGTCCTTGTGGGTGGCGAAGAGGGTGCGCTCGGCGGCGAAGTCCGCGAGGCGCAGGTTGGAGCTGAAGCCGTACTCCGCCCAGACCATCACATGGGTGACATCGGGGGCGGGCGGCGCGAGTTCCAGGACGGTCCGGGCCGGGATCCCGCCCCACTCCGCGCCGAGCATGCTGAACTTCGTCACGCAGTGCAGGTCGGCGACCACGGTGGCGTACGGCAGGGCGGTGAACTGCTCGTGGTTCCAGACGTGCGCGTCCCCGTCGGCGGTGGCGCCGAAGATCCGGAACTCCCAGCGCTCGGGCCGGAACTTGGGCACCGGGCCGTAGTGGGTGACCGGCCAGCCGCGCTGCAGTCGCTGTCCCGGCGGAAGCCCGGCTCCCGCGGTTTCCCGAGACGCGCGTTCCACCGGATGACCCATGCCTTCCATCCTGACAGACCAGGGGCGGTGCATCTGACCAGGCAGACCGCCCACCGATCGGCAAATCGGGCAACTGGCGTCAAGTATGCACTTACTTACTAAGTCAACACTTACTGGACGATCTTCTACGCCGGTGCAATCATGCGCCGCAAACACCCCAGTCCGTGGAAGGAGCCTCTGCGATGCAGGGCGACCCCGAGGTCATCGAATTCCTCAACGAGCAGCTCACCGGTGAGCTCACCGCGATCAACCAGTACTTCCTGCACGCGAAGATGCAGGAGAACTTCGGCTGGTACAAGCTCGCGAAGTACACCCGGCACGAGTCGTTCGACGAGATGAAGCACGCCGAGGTGCTCACCGACCGGATCCTGTTCCTGGAGGGGCTGCCCAACTACCAGCGGCTGTTCCACGTCCGCGTGGGGCAGACCGTCAAGGAGATGTTCGAGGCCGACCGGCAGGTCGAGGTGGAGGCGATCGACCGCCTCAAGCGCGGGATCAAGATGATGCGCGAGAAGGGCGACGTCACGTCCGCGAACATCTTCGAGGACATCCTGGCCGACGAGGAACAGCACATCGACTACCTCGACACCCAGCTGGAACTGGTGGAGAAGCTCGGCGAGGCGCTCTACATCGCGCAGATCATCGAGCAGCCGGAGAGCAGCAGCTGAGGCTAGGCCGCCTCGTCCAGTTCGGAGAGCACCGGGCGGCCCTGGTCCGCCAGGTCGCGGCGCGGGCAGTTGCCGCGGCCGAGGATCGCCTGGATGCGGCGGACGCACGAACCGCAGTCCGTGCCCGCCTTGCAGGCGGACGCTATCTGGCGGGGGGTGCAGGCGCCGTCCTCCGCGTGCTGCTTGACCTGCGCCTCGGTCACCCCGAAGCAGCTGCAGACGTACACGCGGATTCACCTCCCGCCGGGATCGATCAGTGTGCCGCCCCGATGACCGGTGAGGCAAACCTAACCTTACCCATCACCCGGCGAGCGCAAAAGTGGGGTGGGGCGCGGATCGCATGTGATCCGCGCCCCACCCCCCTGTGAAACCCGAGTCCGCCCTACTGGTCGCGGTACATCTCCGCGACGAGGAACGCCAGGTCCAGGGACTGGCTGCGGTTCAGCCGCGGGTCGCAGGCCGTCTCGTAGCGCTGGTGCAGGTCGTCGACGAAGATCTCGTCGCCGCCGCCCACGCACTCGGTGACGTCGTCGCCGGTGAGCTCCACGTGGATGCCGCCCGGGTGGGTGCCGAGCGCCTTGTGGACCTCGAAGAAGCCCTTGACCTCGTCGAGCACGTCGTCGAAGCGGCGGGTCTTGTGGCCCGAGGCCGCCTCGAAGGTGTTGCCGTGCATCGGGTCGGTCACCCAGGCCACGGTGGCGCCCGAGGCGGTGACCTTCTCGACCAGCTCGGGGAGCTTGTCGCGGACCTTGTCGGCGCCCATCCGGACGACGAAGGTCAGCCGGCCGGGCTCGCGGTCCGGGTCGAGGCGGTCGATGTACTTCAGCGCGTCCTCGGCGGTCGTCGTCGGGCCGAGCTTGAGACCGATCGGGTTGCGGATCTTCGAGGCGAACTCGATGTGCGCCCCGTCCAGCTGCCGGGTGCGCTCACCGATCCACACCATGTGCGCGGAGACGTCGTACAGCTTGCCGGTGCGCGAGTCGACCCTGGTCAGGGCGGACTCGTAGTCGAGCAGCAGCGCCTCGTGCGAGGAGAAGAACTCGACCGTCTTGAACTCCTCGGGCTCCGCACCGCAGGCCTGCATGAAGTTCAGCGCGTTGTCGATCTCGCGGGCCAGCTGCTCGTAGCGCTGGCCGGACGGCGAGGACTTCACGAAGTCCTGGTTCCAGGCGTGCACCTGGCGCAGGTCGGCGTAGCCGCCGGTGGTGAAGGCGCGCACCAGGTTCAGCGTCGAGGCGGAGGCGTTGTACATCCGCTTCAGCCGCTCGGGGTCCGGGATGCGGGCCTTCTCGTCGAAGTCGAAGCCGTTGACCGAGTCGCCGCGGTACGTCGGCAGGGTCACGCCGTTGCGGGTCTCGGTCCCCTTGGAGCGCGGCTTGCTGTACTGGCCGGCGATCCGCCCCACCTTCACCACGGGCACCGACGCCGCGTACGTCAGTACGGCACCCATCTGGAGGAGGGTCTTGAGCTTGTTGCGGATGTGGTCGGCGGACACCGCGTCGAAGGCCTCGGCGCAGTCGCCGCCCTGGAGCAGGAACGCCTCGCCCTTGGCGACGGCCGCCATCCGGGCGCGCAGCTGGTCGCACTCGCCCGCGAAGACGAGCGGCGGATACGACTCCAGCTCCGCAACGACGGTGCGCAGAGCCTCGGGGTCGGGGTACTCGGGCTGCTGCGCCGCGGGCAGGTTTCGCCAGGTGTTGCCAGCACCGAGGCTGGTCTTAGCGTTCACGGTCACCTCGTAAACATTACGGGGTCGTGTCGCCATGTTTTCCTCCCGCTCGACTGGTGAGACAGAGTGATTGTCCTGTGGACAGGGCGCTCGGTGGGGTAGGGTTTCGCGCATGTTCGCGCATTCGACCCAGAACTGGTGGTGGACCGCTTCTCCGGCGGCCCACTGACTGCGCGTACGCAAGACTTCGCGAAGGCCGCCCGGAGGGGCGGCCTTCGGTGTTTCCGGGGCCGTTCCTCCCTCACCAGTCTCACCAGGCAGAGGAACCATGGACCTGACCCAGCTGCTCCACGACGACCGTCCCTTCGCCCTGCTCCGCCGCCGCACCCCCGGCCACGACGGGAACACGGTGGAACTCCTGCTCGGCCCGGTCACCGCCCGCGACCGGCTCGCCGACCTGCCCGGGGAGGGGCTGGCGCTGGTCCCGTACCGGCAGATCCGGGAGCGGGGGTTCGACGTGCGGGACGACGGGACACCGCTGCTGGTCCTGACCCCGACGGTGGTATGTCACATTCCACTCGACGAGGCCCTCGCCGCCCTCCCCTCCCACCACGTCCGCGTCGAGTCCGGCGCCTTCGACGTCGACGACGACGCCTACGCGGAGATCGTCGACCGGGTGCTGCGCGAGGAGATCGGCCGCGGCGAGGGCGCGAACTTCGTGATCCGACGGACGTACGAGGGCGACATCCCGGGCTTCGGGCGCGCCGACGCGCTGGCGCTGTTCCGCCGGCTCCTTGAGGGCGAACGGGGCGCGTACTGGACGTTCGTGGTGCACACCGGGGACCGGACGCTGGTCGGCGCCAGTCCGGAGGTGCACGTGCGGATGTCCGGCGGCACGGTGGTGATGAACCCGATCAGCGGCACGTACCGCTACCCGGCCGAGGGCCCCACCCCCGAACACCTGCTCGACTTCCTCGCCGACGGCAAGGAGATCGAGGAGCTGTCGATGGTCGTCGACGAGGAGCTCAAGATGATGTGCACGGTGGGCGACATGGGCGGTGTCGTCGTCGGGCCCCGGCTGAAGGAGATGGCGCACCTCGCGCACACCGAGTACGAGCTGCGCGGCCGGTCCTCGCTGGACGTGCGGGAGGTGCTGCGGGAGACCATGTTCGCGGCGACCGTGACCGGCTCCCCGGTGCAGAACGCCTGCCGGGTGATCGAGCGGCACGAGGTGGGCGGGCGCGGCTACTACGCGGGTGCGCTGGCGCTGCTCGGCCGCGACTCCGGCGGCGCCCAGACCCTCGACTCCCCCATCCTGATCCGCACCGCGGACATCGACGCGGACGGCCGGCTGCGGGTCCCCGTCGGCGCCACCCTGGTACGCGGCTCGGACCCGGTGGGCGAGGTCGCCGAGACGCACGCCAAGGTGGCGGGGGTGCTGGCCGCCCTCGGGGTACGGCCGGCCCGGCCGCGCGTGGAACGGACGGGGCCGCGGCTTGCCGACGACCCCCGGGTGCGGGCCGCGCTGGACGGGCGGCGGGCCTCCCTGGCGCCGTTCTGGCTGCGGATGCAGGAGCGGACCGGGGAACTGTCCGGGCACGCGCTCGTGGTCGACGGCGAGGACACGTTCACGGCGATGCTCGCGCACGTGCTGCGGGCCGGCGGGCTCGACGTCAGCGTCCGGCGCTACGACGAGCCGGGGCTGCGGGCGGCCGTGCGCGCGCACGAGGGTCCGGTGGTGCTGGGCCCCGGGCCCGGCGACCCGTCCGACCTGCATGATCCGAAGATGCGGTTCCTGCGGGAGCTGACGGCGACCGTGATCCGCGAGCACCAGCACGGGGTGCTGGGCGTCTGCCTCGGGCACGAGCTGATCGCGGCGGAGCTGGGGCTGGAGATCGTCCGCAAGGAGGTCCCCTACCAGGGGGCGCAGACGACCGTGGACCTGTTCGGGCGGCCGGAGACGGTCGGCTTCTACAACAGCTTCGTGGCCCGCTGCGACGAGGAGGCGGCGCGGGAGCTGGCGGCGCACGGGGTGGAGGTGAGCCGGGCGGAGAACGGTGAGGTGCATGCCTTGCGGGGGCCCGGGTTCGCCGGGGTGCAGTTCCATCCGGAGTCGGTGCTCACGTTGAACGGGGCCGCGGTGGTGCGGGAGCTGGTGGGGCAGTTGCGCGGTACCGGAACCGTCCAGGCTTGAGTTTCGGGTGCGGGCGCGTGGGGGCTGGTCGCGCAGTTCCCCGCGCCCCTCAGGTGTCTCGCCTCAGCCGTTGCGTAAAAGCTCGGCCTTGTAGAGGGCGCCACTGCGCGCCGTCACGGTGGCCGTGGCGGCGCGCGAGCCGGGCAGGGGGTCCGGGGGTCAGCCGAAGAAGACCCCGACCTCCTCGTACAGCTTCACGTCCACGGTCTTGAGCTTGGCCGTGGCCTCGGCGATCGGGACGCGGACGATGTCGGTGCCGCGCAGGGCGACCATCTTGCCGAAGTCGCCGTCGCGGACGGCGTCGACCGCGTGCAGGCCGAAGCGGGTGGCGAGCCAGCGGTCGAAGGCGCTGGGCGTACCGCCGCGCTGGATGTGCCCGAGGACGGTGGTCCGGGCCTCCTTGCCGGTGCGCTTCTCGATCTCCTTGGCCAGCCACTCGCCGACCCCGGAGAGCCGGACGTGCCCGAAGGAGTCCAGCGTGCCGTCCTTGAGGACCATCTCGCCGTCCTTGGGCATGGCGCCCTCGGCGACGACCACGATCGGGGCGTAGGACGCCTTGAAGCGGGAGGTGACCCAGGCGCACACCTGGTCGACGTCGAAGCGCTGTTCCGGGATGAGGATGACGTTGGCGCCGCCGGCGAGTCCGGAGTGGATGGCGATCCAGCCGGCGTGCCGGCCCATCACCTCGCAGACCAGGACCCGCATGTGGGACTCGGCGGTGGTGTGCAGCCGGTCGATGGCCTCGGTGGCGATGCCGACGGCGGTGTCGAAGCCGAAGGTGTAGTCGGTGGCGGACAGGTCGTTGTCGATGGTCTTCGGGACGCCGACGACGGGCACGCCGTACTCGTCGGTGAGGCGGGCGGCGACGCCGAGGGTGTCCTCGCCGCCGATCGCGATCAGCGCGTCGACCTCCAGCTTGGCGAGGTTGTCCTTGATCCGGCGGATGCCGTTCTCCTGCTTGAGCGGATTGGTCCGCGAGGAGCCGAGGATGGTGCCGCCACGGGGCAGGATGCCGCGTACGGCGGGGATGTCGAGGCGGACGGTGTCGCCTTCGAGGGGTCCGCGCCAGCCGTCCCGGAAGCCGACGAAGTCGTAGCCGTACTCCTGCACGCCCTTGCGGACGACGCCCCGGATGACGGCGTTGAGCCCGGGGCAGTCGCCGCCTCCGGTCAGTACTCCGACCCGCATGGAAATGTCCCTTCGCCGCGGTTGCCTGGTGGGACTCACGCTAATGGTGATCCAGCTCACACAGGGATGGGCGCGGAAGGGCAATTCCGGTGAATTGTCAGGCGGTTGGTTTACGGCCGCCCGAAGATCAGATCAGATCAGTCGTCGGATCGGCCGTCGGCTCAGTCGTCGTCGAGGCCGGCCTCTATCGCGTACCGCACCAGCTCCACCCTGTTGTGCAGCTGGAGTTTGCCGAGGGTGTTCTGGACGTGGTTCTGGACCGTGCGGTGGGAGATGACCAGGCGTTCGGCGATCTGCTTGTAGCTCAGGCCCTTGGCGACCAGGCGCAGCACCTCCGTCTCGCGGTCGGTGAGCCGGGGCGCGTCGGGCCGGTCGGCGTCGGCCTCCGGGGCGGGTTCGGAGGCCAGCCGGCGGTACTCGCCGAGGACCAGACCGGCGAGGCCGGGCGTGAACACCGGGTCGCCGACGGCGGTACGGCGGACCGCGTCAAGGAGCTCCTCCGTGGAAGCCGACTTCAGCAGATAGCCGGTCGCGCCGGACTTCACGGCCTCCAGGACGTCCGCGTGCTCCCCGCTCGCGGAGAGGACCAGGACCCGCAACGCCGGGTTGTGGCCGACGAGTTCCTTGCAGACCTGGACGCCCGGCTTGGCCGGCAGGTTGAGGTCCAGGACGAGGACGTCGGGCGCGGCGGCCTTGGCGCGGCGCACCGCCTGCTCGCCGTCGCCCGCGGTGGCGACCACCTCGAAACCGGACTCGGCCAGGTCACGGGCGACCGCGTCCCGCCACATCGGGTGGTCGTCGACCACCATGACCTTGATGCTCATCGCCGCTCCGCCTTCCCCGGGGAGACCTTCGGTACCTTCAGCTCTACTTCCGTGCCCTGCCCGGGAGTCGAGAACAGCTCGGCGCTGCCGCCGAGGTCGCGCAGCCGCCCCCGGATCGACTGGGCCACCCCGAGCCGCCCTTCGCCCTCGGCCTGGGCGAGCCTGCCCTCCGGAATGCCGGGGCCGTCGTCCCGTACGGTCACCACGACCTCGCCGGGCTCGTCCTCGACCAGGATCCAGGCCCGGGCCGCCTCGCCCGCGTGCCTGCGCACATTGTCCAGGGCGGCCCCGACGGCGGCGGCCAACTCGCGTGCGGCGCACGGCGGCAGCTCCACCGGGGCGCCCGGCTCGGCGAGGCTGACCCGGGACCCGGCGTACCGCGAGAGCAGCGTGCGCAGGTCCACGGGACCGCCGTCGTCCGGTTCCTCGACCAGGCGTACGACCGCGCCCTCGGCCTCGTCCTCCGAGAGCCGCGAGGGCGGCACCAGGCCGCCGGAGACCAGCGTCCGCAGGGCCACCTCCTGCTCGCCGGCCAGCCGCCCCAGTTCGCCCGCCTCGCCGCCGAGGACCGCGCCGCGCCGCTGCACCATGGCGAGCACCTGGAGCACGCCGTCGTGGATGTCCCGGGCGAGCCGCTCCCGTTCCCGGGTCGCCGCCTCGATCTCCAGGGCGCGGGCGAGGGTGCGCTCGGAGGCGCGGGCGACCTCGACGACGTACCCGATGGCGATGGAGGCGACCCAGACCAGGATCACGTTGTGGACGGTGTCGCGGGCCGGGTGGCCGCGCTCGATCAGGTTGGCGGCGGCCACCGGTGTGGAGGCGAACGCGGCCCAGCGCCAGCCGCCCTTGAGGGCGTAGGCGAGGACCGAGCCGGCGGTCCAGATCGACGGCAGGGTAGGGCCGCCCCGGTCGATGTGGCCCTGGGTGACCACCCAGGGGGTCAGCACGATGCCGGTGAGCGCGACGGCGAGGTCGACGGCGAGGAAGCGCTTGGTGCAGGCCGCCGCGTTCTGTACGCGGGGCAGGGTCGCCAGGGTCCAGACGGTCAGGACGGCGTAGTAGGCGATGGCGACGCCCGCGCGGTCGTAGTCGTCGTAGGCCGTGGCGAACAGGCCGATCGCGTACAGCAGGGTCAGTACGCGGTAGCCGGTGAGGGCACGCCACAGCGGCTGCTCGACCGACATCCGTATGACGCGTTCCCGCTTGCTCATGTCCCCCAGTCCCCCTGCCACTCCCCGGCCGCCGGTCCCCCCGGCCGCGGGCCCCCGCCGCCGGTCTAGGACTCGGCGGCCTTCTTCTCGGCCTTCGCCGCGTCCTTCTCGGCCTTGGCGGCCTCCGCGATCTGCCGCTTGGCGGCCGTCGCGTAGATGTCCACGTACTCCTGGCCGGAGAGCTTCATGATCTCGTACATGACCTCGTCGGTCACCGCGCGCAGCACGAACCGGTCGTGCTCCATGCCCTGGTAGCGGCTGAAGTCCAGCGGCTTGCCGATCCGGATGCCCGGCCGCATCAGCTTGGGCATCACCTGCCCCGGCGGCTGGATCTTCTCCGTGTCGATCATGGCGACCGGCACGACCGGGGCGCCGGTCGCGAGCGCCACGCGCGCGAGGCCGCCGGGCTTGCCCCGGTAGAGGCGGCCGTCGGGCGAGCGGGTGCCCTCCGGGTAGATGCCGAACAACTCGCCGCGCTCCAGTACGTCTATGCCGCTCTGCACCGCGGCCTCGCCGGCGCCGCGGGCTCCGGAGCGGTCGACGGGGAGCTGGCCGACGCCCTTGAAGAAGGCGGCCGTGAGGCGGCCCTTCAGCCCGGGTGTGGTGAAGTACTCGGCCTTCGCGATGAAGGTGACCTTGCGGTCCAGCACCGCGGGCAGGAAGAACGAGTCCGAGAAGGACAGATGGTTGCTCGCCAGAATCGCCGGGCCCTCGGCCGGGACGTTCTCCAGACCCTCCACCCAGGGTCTGAAGGTGACCTTCAGCGGTCCCCCGATAGCGACCTTCATCGCGCCGTACAACACCGAGTGCCTCCTGTTTCCGTCGATCAGACCTTAACCCGGAGCGCCGGGAATGGGCCCGACGACCCTGGTCGGTGTCAGTGCCGTCGCGTACGGTGAAGCACAACTGAAGTCGTCGTCCACGGCTCTCGCAGTTCCACCCCCGCCGAACGATTTCGAACGTACTCGAACGAACTCGAATGAATTGGAGACCGAAGGTGCCGGTTCTCCCCGGAGCCGAGCCGTACCGCCATGACGGCGGGGAGGCCGGCGTCCTCCTCTGCCACGGCTTCACCGGATCGCCCCAGTCGCTGCGCCCCTGGGCCGAACACCATGCGGCACACGGCCTGACCGTGTCCGTGCCCCTGCTGCCCGGACACGGCACCCGCTGGGAGGACCTGGTGGTCACCGGCTGGCAGGACTGGTACGCGGAGGTGGACCGCGAGCTGCGGCTGCTGCGCGAGCGCTGCTCCCAGATCTTCGTGGCGGGCCTGTCCATGGGCGGCACGCTGGCGCTCCGGCTGGCCGCGCGGAACGGTACGGGTGTGGACGGCGTGGTGATCGTCAACCCGGCGAACAAGGTGCACGGCCTGTCCGCGTACGCCCTTCCGGTGGCGCGGCATCTCGTGCGCACGACGAAGGGCATCGCCAGCGACATCGCCAAGCCGGGCGCCGCGGAGACGGGGTACGACCGGGTGCCGCTGCACAGCGCGCACTCGCTGCGGAACCTCTTCCGCCAGGTGGACAAGGAGCTGCCGCAGGTGACCCAGCCGCTGCTGCTCCTGCGCAGCGCCGAGGACCATGTGGTGCCGGCGGTGGATTCCGCCCGCATCCTGAGCCGGGTGTCGTCCACGGACGTAACGGAGGTCGTGCTGGAACAGAGTTACCACGTCGCGACGTTGGACCATGACGCGGACCGGATCTTCGAGGAGAGCCTCGCCTTCATCGGCCGGCTCGCACCCAGTGTCGGCAAGGAAGGGACGGCCGCAGTTGGCTGAGCACGACTCCGACCGCGAGGACCGCGAGCCGGACGAGACGGGGGTGCCCTTCGACGAGGCGGCCGCCTGGGCGGCGATCGTCGCGGGGTACGGCGACGAACCGCCGGATCCGCCGGGCACGACGCCGTACAAGCCGGTGAAGGACCTGGCGCTGCCCGCGATGGACGAGGACGGGACGGCCGAGGCGAACACCGAGGCGAACGCCGACGGGAACACGGAGGCCGCCGGGACGGGAGCCGCGGCGGCCGAGGAGCAGCGGCCCGTGCAGCCGCTGGGCGGTTCCGTCTCCTTCGCGCCCGGCGTGGGCCCGCGCGACTACACGGCGCCGGAGCCGTCCGAGGACGACTTCGACGATGACGACGAGGGGCACTTCGTGCCGCCCGAGCCGCCGCCGCTGCCGGAGGCCGACGCCACGGCCAAGTTCGCCTGGCTGGGCGTGGTGGGCGGGCCGATCCTGCTGCTGCTCGCGGTGCTGCTGGGCTGGGACATGACCTGGTGGCTGACGACGCTGGGCATCGGCGGCTTCCTGGGCGGCTTCGTCACGCTGGTGACCAGGATGAAGACCGACGACGAGGAGGACGGCGACCCCGGCAGGGGAGCCGTCGTCTGACCGGTCCGCCGATCGACCCGCGCCCACCCGAGGGCCCGTCCGGAGTGACTCCGGACGGGCCCTCGGGCTTTTCGGCGGCGCCCCGGCCCGGGAAAAGGGAACCCGCTTGCGCCGACCGGCGAAGGAGAGGTGAACACCCCAGCCCAAGCCTTCGAGGCGTTCGAACGAACGGAAAGGAGCCCCGATGGCCGTCGGACCACCGGGCACCGGCACCCGCGACGAGGATCGCGAGGACAGCGACGCCCGGGTGATCGTGCGGTCCCGGGACGAGCCCGAGCGGTTCGCCGTGCTCTTCGACCGGCATGCCGACGCCGTACACCGTTACGCGGCCCGGCGGCTGGGTCCTGAGACGGCGGAGGATCTGATGGCGGAGACAACGGTTCCCGTGCAGCACCCGGTGTGCATCGGTTCGGTGTGGCACCGGCCACCACCGCGAGCACGCATTGGGGAGCCACGACGGCGAGCAACCACCTCCGCGAGAGCGGCGCCGGTTTAGGCGCAAAGGGGCGCCCGCGCGGTCGCCAGGGCCGGTGCCACGGGGGTGCGCCGGGAACTGGCGGCCGCGCTGGGCGGGTTGTCCGCCCGCCATCGCGACGTCGTACTGCTGGTGGCGTGGGCCGGCCTCGACTACGAGGAGGCCGCCGAGGCGCTCGGCGTGCCGGTCGGCACCGTCAGATCACGGCTGCACCGGGCTCGCGGCAGATTGCGCGAAGCACTGGGCGGAACCGATCCGACGGCTTTCCGAGAGGCAGACGCCCATGCGTGACATCGACGAACTGCGTGAGCTGAGGGACTTCGACACGGGGGCTCCCCCGCTCGACGAGGAGACCAGGCGCCGGGCCCGGGACCGGCTGCTCACCGCGGTCCACGGGACCGCCCCCCGCGTACGGCCGCCCCGCCGTCCCGTGCTGCGCATCGCCCTGACGGCCGGGCTCGCCGCCGCGGTCGCGGCCGGTGTGCTCGTCGCCGTACGGAACGACAGCGGTGCCGGTGCCGGTGCCGGTGCGGGCACCCACCGGACCGCGAAACCGCCGGCGACCAGCGCGCCGGCCATGCGGGACGTGAGCGCGCAGACGGTGCTCAGGGGGGCCGCCGCGTACGCGCGCGAGCACGAGCGGACGGCCAGCCCGCGCGACGACCAGTACATCTACACGAAGGAGATCATCAAGGAGACGGACCAGCAGACCGGTGTCACGAAGAGCTATGTCGACGAGAACTGGCATTCCGTGGACGGCTCCAGGCGGTCCTGGGTCATGGAGATCGGCAAGGGCTGGTGGTCGCCGCCGCTGAAGAAGGGCGAGAGCAGCTGGCCGCCGCGGGACTGGGGCACGCTGCGGAAGCTGCCGACCGACCCCGAGCGGCTGATCCTGTCGATCACCAACGAGTACGGCGGCCGGAAGACCTCGCTCGACGAGCTCTCCGACCAGGACTGGTCGAACGTCCACTTCAGCCTCGCCGGGCTGCTGAAGCTGGTCCCGGTGATGCCGGCGGGGCTGCGTCCCGCGGCCTACGAGGCGCTCGGCATGGTGCCGGGGGTGACGGCCGTACCGGGCCAGAAGGACGCGAAGGGGCGCATCGGGGTGGCCATCACCTACGACGACCCGACGCTCCCGAAGGGCTCGGTGGGCTTCGGCGGCTACTTCGTCTTCGACCCCCTGACCTACGAATTCCTCGGCTTCCGCGACATCCGCACCTCCGGCGACGGCGCGGCCATGAAGACGTACACCCAGCTCTCGTACCTCGACAGCTGGGCCGTCGTGGACAGGGTGAAGGAGCGGCCGTAGCGGGCTAGGAGGCGGCGGGGACCCTGAGGGCGGCCAGGACCGGGAGGTGGTCGGTGGCCGCTCTCAGGTCCCTGTCGGTGATGCCGGGAAGGCCGGTGGGTACGCCGCAGCCGAGCACCTCGATGCCCTTCGTCGCGAAAACGGCGTCGATGCGCTGGTGGGGGTCGGTGGACGGGGAGGTGAGCTCGCCGCCCCAGGGCGCGGTGGTACGGCAGTCCTGGTAGGCGTCGGCCAGGCGGCGGAAGGTGCGGCCGTCGGGGCGGTCGTTGAGGTCGCCGCCCACGACGGCGTGCTCCACGCCCATGCCGGCGACCCGGTCGAGGAGCAAGCCGCCCTGCTCGTAGCGCTCGTCCTGCTGGAGGCTGAGGTGGAAGCTGGTGACGCCGAGGCGGGCGCGGCCGAACCGGACGACGGCGGTCGCGAGGCCGCGGCGGTGCAGGCCCGGGGTGAGGGGGAGGAGGACGTCCTCGGTGCGCTCGACGGTGGCGCGGAGGTCGCAGAGGATCGCCGGGCCGGCCGCCGTGCCGCCTCCGGTGAGGATCACCAGGTCGGCGGCGGAGGCCAGGCGGGCGAGCTTCTTGCGCCAGCGGAAGAAGCGGGGGGCTTCCTGGATCAGGACCAGATCGGGGGCGCAGGCCTTGATGACGCGGGCGAGGGCGTCGGTGTCGTCCCGCAGGGAGCGGACGTTGTAGCCGAGGACGCGGATGACGGCGGAACCGTCGGGCTCTGTGTGGGAGTTGGGGAGCGACGCCATATCGATCAATGTACGCCCGGAGAGGGATCGTGCGCCTTCTGGGGTGGGGCGCGAGGTGGGTGCGCGACGTGCCGCGTCGTGGCCGGTCGCGCAGTTCCCCGCGCCCCTGGGGAGTTGCGGTTGCCGCCTCCCGAGAAGTCCAGGGCGTTACATGATCGGGTCGGGCTCCCGGGCCAGGTCCGCCGCGCCCACCAGGCCCGCCTCGTTGCCCAGCTGGGCCGCGATGACCTCGGCGACCGGGCGCCAGTTGCCGCCTACCAGCCAGCGCTTGTAGGACTTGCGGATCGGGTCGAGGACCAGTTCGCCCTCGTCCGAGAGGCCGCCGCCGACGATGAACGCGGAGGGGTCGAAGAGGGAGGCCAGGTCGGCGAGGCCGGCGCCGGCCCAGCGGGCGAGCTCGCGGTAGGAGTCGACGGCGACCGGGTCGCCCTGCCGGGCGGCCACGGAGATGTGCTTGCCCTCGATGCCCTCGGGGGTGCCGTCACCGAGGGCGAGGAGGACCTCGGCGTTCTCCGGGGTGGCGTTGGCGCGCTGCTTGGCGTACCTGACCAGGGCACGGCCGGAGGCGTACTGCTCCCAGCAGCCCTGCGAGCCGCAGCCGCACAGCAGCCCGTCCGGGACCATCCGGATGTGGCCGAACTCGGCGGCGACCCCGAAATGCCCGCGGCGCAGCTTGTTGCCGATGATGATGCCGCCGCCGAGGCCGGTGCCGAGGGTGATGCAGATGACGTTGCGGTGGCCCTTGCCCGCGCCGAACTTGTACTCGCCCCAGGCCGCGGCGTTGGCGTCGTTCTCCACGACCACGGGGAGGCCGACGCGGGCCTCGACCTCCTCCTTCAACGGCTCCTGGCGCCAGTCGATGTTGGGCGCGAAGTAGACCGTGGAACGCTGCCGGTTCACGTAACCGGCGGCGCCGATGCCCACGCCGACGATCTCGTGCCCGGCGCGCGCACCCTCTACGGCGGAAGCAATGGCGTCCACGATGCCCTCGGGCGTACCCGGGGTCGGCACCTTGTGGGTCGAGAGGATGTTGCCTTCCTCATCGACCACGCCGGCCGCGATCTTCGTGCCGCCGATGTCGACGCCGATGGTGAGTCCCATGAATCCCTCAGTTTCGGTCGAGCCCCGCTACGGCCAACCGTACCCGAGGGGGCTGTCAGTCGAGGTCGATGCGCTCGCCGGGGCCGGGCTCCTCGCCCTTGTCGGGGCTGCCGGAGGTCCAGCGGGTCTCGTGGGTCTGGACCGCGGAGCGGTAGGCGGCGAGGAGTTCGCTGCCGGCGGCGGCCAGGTGGTCGAAGACGTCCGGGTTGCGCTCCAGGACGGGCTCGACGGCGTTCTTCGCCTGCTGGACGACCTGCCGGACCACCTGCTGGGCGGCGGGTCCGGCGACCGCGCCGAGCAGCGGGGTCTGGATGCCGGAGAGCTTGTCGGCGACGGCGTCGACGAGCCTGCGCAGTTCCTCGGCGGCCGACCCGGGGGGCGGGCCGTACTGGGTGCGGCGGCGGGCCTTCTCCGCCTCCAGGTCCTCGGCGCAGGCGGTGGCCCAGGCGTCGTCGTCCGTCGCCCGTACCTCGTCCGCGGCCTCGGAGGCGTCGGCTGCGGGGCGCTCTTCGCTCATGACGGACTCCTGACTACGGTTCGTCTCTACGACGTTACCCGAACGGGCGTACCGGTTTCACCGTCAGCGCGGCCACAGCTCCGGGTCCGGCGCGAACCGCAGGCGCAGCTCGCCGTCGCGCAGGGCGGCCCCGGCGACGGTGCAGCGGCGCAGGGCCGACGGCAGGGCGACGATCCGGCGGAAGCCGCCCACGGTGATCACGATCTCGTCGCCGCGCCGGACGAGGTCGAGGTCGTCCCGTATCGCGCCGGGCAGCGGGATGTGCCAGACGAGGACGCCGTCCGCCTCGATCCGGTCGGCGACCTGCCACTCGACCGGGGCGGGCACGGCGTTGACACCGGGTACGGAGAGCGCGGCGAGGTCGTCGGTGCCGCGCGGGTCGTGGCCGAGGTGGGCGACGGCGGTGACGTCGTACGACTCTCCCCACTCCGCGAGGGCCTTGCGCTGCTGGGCGACGAGGGCGTGCAGGGGGGTGGCCTCGGGCAGCACGCGGTTGGCGACCAGGGTCGCGGCGCGCAGGCCGTGCAGGGCGAGGCCGAGGCGGGCGGTGCGGACGGCGTCGGCGCCGGCCGGGCCGGGTTCGGCGACCAGGCGTACGGCGGTGTCGCGGTCGGCGAGGACGGCCGCCACGGCGGCGAGCTCGACGTCCCAGCGGGCTGCCGTCTCGTAGAGCCAGTCGGCGGGCATGGGGACGCCGGCGAGGCGGCCGAGGACGGGGCGCAGGGCGCGGGCCGCCTGCCGCTCGGGCGGGAGCAGGCGGCGCAGGTAGCGGCGGAGCTCCTCGGGGAGGGAGAGGAGGGCGAGCGCCTGCGGGGCGGGCGGGAGGTCCACGACGAGCAGCTCGTAGCGCTCGGAGAGGGCGGCGTCGCGCAGGGCGCGGAGGAAGGAGAGTTCCTCGGCGCCGGGCAGGGGGGTGAGCTCCTCGGCGTCCAGGCGGGAGGCGCCGAGCAGGTCGAGGACGTTCGCGGCGCGGGTCTGGAAGGCGGTGAGGTCCTCGCGGAAGCGGGCGGCGGCGTCCGGGCGCCAGGCGGTGAGGGTGGGGGTGACGCGGGTGGGCTCCGGTCCTGTCGCCGTGCCCAGGGCGGCGCCGAGGGTGTCCGTGCGGTCGGCACCGAGAACGAGGGTGGGGGTGCCGTCGGCCGCGGCGCGCAGGGCGGTGGCCGCGGCGACGGTCGTACGGCCGCTGCCGCCCGGGCCGGTGATCAGGATGGTGCGCATGAGGGTGAACCGTAACCGAAGCGGGCCTTGCTTGATCGGTGCCCGGCGTCGGGGGCGGGGGGTGGGGACGCTTACCGGCGCTCGCAGGGTGCCGCCGCGCCCACCCGTGCCGCCCTGCGGCACGCCTGCCCGCAGCTAGGCAAGCCTCGAGACCACGGGTACCCCTACCTCACTTCTCCCCCGACTCCACCCTCTTCTTCAGTCCCGCCAGTGCCCGGTCGATGATGACCTTCTCCGCCTTGCGCTTGATCATGCCGAGCATCGGGATCTTCACGTCGACCGTCAGCGAGTACGTGACCTCGGTGGAGCCCGCGCCCGCCGGCTTCAGGAGGTACGAGCCGTCCAGGGAGCGGAGCATCTGGGACTTCACCAGCGTCCAGGAGACCTCGTTGTCGCCGGTCCAGGTGTACCCGAGGACCTGGTCGTCCTTGATCGCGCCGGCGTCCATGACCAGGCGGACCTGCTCGGCACGGCCCCGGGCGTCGGTCTTGAGGACCTCCGCCTCCTTCACTTCACCGGTCCAGTCCGGGTAGCGCCCGAAGTCGGCGATCACCGCCATGACGTCGGCCGGGGCCGCCTCGATCGTGATGTTCGAGCTGGTGTGTTCCGCCATCGCCGTGGCTCCTCCAGATACGGGCCGGTGGGACCGGTGGGACCAGTAAAGGGGTCGGCGTGCGCGGGCGTACGCACGCGTGTGCCGCGTGAAGGCTACCGCGCGTCCGACCAGCCGACTTCACCCCCTGTCCGGGGTCGTCACCATTCCAGCGCCCAGGGCCGGCCGGTACCGGCGAAGTGCCCGACGTTCACGCACTCGGTGGCCCCGATCCGCATCCGCTTCACCAGCGGCTGGTGGACGTGGCCGAAGAGCGAATACCGGGGGCGGGTGCGGCGGATGGCGTCCAGCAGCGCCCGGCTGCCCCGTTCGAACCGGCGCGCCACCGTGTCGTACACCAGCTCCGGCACCTCCGGCGGGATGTGCGTGCAGAGCACGTCGACCTCGCCGAGCGCCTCGATCTTCGCCGCGTACTCCTCGTCGGAGATCTCGTAGGGGGTGCGCATGGGGGTGCGCAGCCCGCCGCCGACGAAGCCGAAGACCCACCCGCCGATCTCGACCCGCTCGCCGTCCAGCACCGTGGTGCCCGGCCCTGCGTACTCCGGCCAGAGCGGTGGCATGTCGACATTGCCGTAGGTCGCGTACGTCGGTGTCGGGAGCGCGGCGAACATCTCGGCGTACTGCTTGCGCACGGCCTTCTCGATGGCGGCGGCGCGGTCCATGCCGATGCCGCCCCAGAGCCGGGCGCCGAGTTCCCGGGCCTCCTCGAAGCGGCGGGCGGTGCGGAGTTCGACGAGGCGGTCGGCGTTCTCGACGCCGAACAGGTCGGGGAAGATACCGCGGGAGTGGTCGGCGTAGTCGAGGAAGAGGACCAGGTCGCCGAGACAGATCAGGGCGTCGGCGCCGTCACCGGCCCTGGCCAGGTCACGGACGTTGCCGTGCACGTCGCTGACCACGTGGACGCGGGCCCTTCGGGTGCCCGGGGGTGTTGCTGCCATGGTGATCAAGCGTAGGCCTGTGCGGCAAACGTGAACAGGCGATGGCCGGACCTGCGGTTACTGGTCAGTCACTAAGGCCTTGGACTACCGTACGCAAAAGAACACCAACCTGTGTGACGCACCGAACATCTCGCCGGACCCCCCTGTCGAAGAAGCCATACCGGCGGGTAACGTCCGGGCAGTCCAGTCGTGCTCAGGATTTCAACCAACGGATCTTCCAGCCCGTGACGATGCCCTGAGTACCTGCCCGAGCCTTGGACCGCACCGTCGCATCGCACAACGTCGTGGCGTCGGCGCCCTATGAGGAGCAGCAGTCTTGCGCGAGTTCAGCCTTCCGGCTTTGTACGAGGTCCCCGCGGACGGCAATCTGACCGACATCGTCCGCAGAAACGCCGCGCAGCATCCCGACGTAGCCGTCATGGCCCGCAAGGTCGGGGGTGTGTGGACGGACGTGACCGCCACCGCCTTCCTGGCCGAGGTGCACGCGGCGGCGAAGGGCCTCATCGCCTCCGGCATCCAGCCGGGCGACCGGGTCGGCCTGATGTCCCGCACCCGCTACGAGTGGACGCTCCTCGACTTCGCGATCTGGAGCGCCGGCGCGGTCACCGTGCCGGTGTACGAGACCAGCTCGCCGGAGCAGGTGCAGTGGATCCTCAGCGACTCCGGCGCGACCGCCTGCATCGTCGAACTCGACGGCCACACGGCCGCCGTCGAGTCGGTGCGCGAGACACTGCCCGCCCTCAAGCACGTCTGGCAGATCGAGGCCGGCGCCCTGGAGGAGCTCGGCAGACTCGGCCAGGGCGTCACCGACGCCACGGTCGACGAGCGCAGCTCGCAGGCGAAGGCGGACGACCCGGCGACCATCGTCTACACGAGCGGTACGACCGGCCGCCCCAAGGGCTGCGTCCTCACCCACCGCGCCTTCTTCGCGGAGTGCGGCAACATCGTGGAGCGGCTGCGCCCGCTGTTCCGCACCGGCGAGTGTTCGGTCCTCCTCTTCCTCCCGCTCGCGCACGTCTTCGGCCGGCTCGTCCAGATCGCCCCGATGATGGCGCCGATCAAGCTGGGCTGCGTCCCGGACATCAAGAACCTCACCGACGAGCTGGCCGCGTTCCGGCCGACGCTGATCCTCGGCGTCCCGCGCGTCTTCGAGAAGGTCTACAACTCGGCGCGCGCCAAGGCGCAGGCGGACGGCAAGGGCAAGATCTTCGACAAGGCCGCGGACACCGCGATCGCGTACAGCAAGGCGCTGGACACCCCGTCGGGCCCGACGCTCGGCCTGAAGATCAAGCACAGGACCTTCGACAAGCTCGTCTACAGCAAGCTGCGCGCGGTGCTCGGCGGCAGGGGCGAGTACGCGATCTCCGGCGGCGCCCCGCTCGGTGAGCGGCTGGGCCACTTCTTCCGGGGCATCGGCTTCACGGTCCTGGAGGGCTACGGCCTGACCGAGTCCTGCGCGGCGACCGCGTTCAACCCCTGGGACCGGACCAAGATCGGCACGGTCGGGCAGCCGCTGCCCGGTTCGGTGATCCGCATCGCGGACGACGGCGAGGTGCTGCTGCACGGCGAGCACCTGTTCAAGGGCTACTGGAACAACGAGGCCGCGACCGCCGAGGCGCTGGCCGACGGCTGGTTCCACACCGGGGACATCGGCACCCTGGACGAGGACGGCTACCTCAGGATCACCGGCCGCAAGAAGGAGATCATCGTCACCGCGGGCGGCAAGAACGTCGCCCCGGCCGTGATCGAGGACCGGATCCGCGCGCACGCGCTGGTCGCGGAGTGCATGGTGGTCGGCGACGGGCGGCCGTTCGTGGGCGCGCTGATCACCGTCGACGACGAGTTCCTCGGCCGCTGGGCGGCCGACCACGGCAAGCCGGCGGGTTCCACCGCGGCGTCGCTGCGTGACGACCCGGATCTGATCGCGGCGATCCAGGATGCTGTCGACGACGGCAACGCCGCGGTGTCGAAGGCGGAATCGGTGCGGAAGTTCCGCATTCTGTCCTCCCCGTTCTCGGAGGAGTCGGGCCACCTGACGCCGTCCCTGAAGCTCAAGCGCAACGTGGTGGCGAAGGACTACGCGGACGAGATCGAGGCCATCTACCAGAAGTAGAGCGGCACCCGGGGCGTCCTTGCGGTGCTCAGAAGTCCTCGGCGAGGACCCGTTCCATCGCCCGCTCGGCGAGCGCGGTGATGGTGACGAACGGGTTCACGCCGATGTTCCCGGGCACGAGCGAGCCGTCCGTGACGTACAGCTTCGAATACCCCTTCACCCGGCCGTAGTTGTCGGTCGCCTGGCCCAGTACGCAGCCGCCGAGCGGGTGGTAGCAGAAGTCGTCGGCGAAGACCTTGCTGCTGGACCCGAACAGGTCGTACCGGTAGATCGTGGCGTTGGCCAGGTTGATCCGGTCGAACAGCTTCTTGGCCATGGCGACCGAGACCGCGCTCTGGGCCGCGGTCCAGCCCAGCTTCACCCCGTCGCTCGCCGCGTCGTAGGTGAAGGAGGCCCGTTGCGGGTTCTTGGTGATCGCCAGGTACAGGCTCACCCAGGTCTCGAACCCGATGGGCAGCGGGGCGATCTCCGCGAAGACCGGGTTGTCGGTGTTGGCCCAGTCGTCGATGCCCATGACCGGCATGGTCGCCTGGTTGGCGCCGGTGGTGTCCCAGATGTGGTTGGCGCGCCCCAGCATGGTGTTGCCGTTGGTGCTCCAGCCCGCCCCCACACTGGAGTTGAGCGCGGGCAGCGCCCCGGTGTCCCGGGCCCGGACGAGCAGCTCGGTGGTCCCGAGACTCCCGCCGCCGAGGAACAGGTAGGTGCAGCTGTACTGCTTGCTCTCGACGACGGCCCCGGTGGTGTCGATCCGGTCGACGCTCAGCAGGTACGACCCGTCGCTCGCCCGCGTGATCGCCTTCACCCTCTCCAGGGTGTGGATGGTGAGGTTGCCGGTGCCGAGGGCGGCGGCGAGGTAGGTCTTGTCGAGGCTCTTCTTGCCGTAGTTGTTGCCGTAGATGACCTCCTGGGCGAGCGCGGACTTGGTGGCGGTGCCTGCGGCCTCCTGCTGCATGTACCCGAAGTCGTAGACGTTGGGCACGAAGGTGGTCGTGAGCCCGGTGTTGGCGGCGGCCTTCCGGGAGGTCCGGGTGAACTGGTACCACTCGGTCGACTCGAACCAGGTGGCGTCGACGGTGTTGACGCCGAGCATCGTGCGGGCGCGCGGGAAGTACGTGTTGTACATCGCGCTCGCGTCCACGGTCGGGAACTGCTCGGTGAAGTACGACTGGCGCGGGGTGACCGCCATCCCCCCGTTGACCAGCGACCCGCCGCCCACACCGCGCCCCACGTACACGGACATGTTGTCGTAGTGCACCCGGTCGAGCACTCCGGGATAGGAGGCGATGTCCTTGTTGACGACGTCCAGCCAGAGGAAGGTGGCGAGCGGGGCCTCGGTGCGGGTCTTGAACCACATGGACCGCTTGTCCGGGGCGGCGGTGGAACAGAAGATCTTGCCGTCGGAGCCTGCCGTGTTCCACAGCTGGCCCATCTCGATCATGAGGGTGCGCACCCCGGCCTGGCCGAGGCGGAGCGCGGCCACGGCCCCGCCGTACCCCGAACCGATGACGATCGCGGGTGCGTTGTCGACGTCGGCCGCTTCCTCGGCGGCCTGCGCCGACTGGAGACCGACACGGGTGAGACCGGCCGCGGCGGCGGTCTGGAGGGCGATCATGCCCAGGATGTGACGTCTAGTCAGCTGACGCTGCATCAGTTTTGCTGTCATGCGCGCAGCATGTGCGGATTTTCCGGTTCCGCCTAGGCCTGCGGCAGAGTTGGACCGAGCGTTTGGAACAGACTTTTCCCGGGTGGCGGCGACGAAGGAAGCCTGGCGCCTTGTCAGGGGCGCGGGGAACTGCGCGAAAGGCCCCCACCGGCCCGCAGCCGACCGACCACCCACCCCCTCTAGAGCAACGCCTCCAGTCTCTCCGCAAGGAGATCCCACCGCCACCGCTCCTCGACCCACTGCCGCCCGCGCTCCCCCATCCGCCGACGCAGTTCGGAGTCCCCCAGGAGCGCCACGACGCGCTCCGCGGTCTCCTCGGCGGAGCCGCCCCGCACCACCCACCCGGTCTCCCCGTCGAGCACCGCGTCCGGCGCCCCGCCGGAGTCCCCCGCCACCACCGGCAGCCCGGTCGCCGAGGCCTCCAGGTACACGATCCCGAGCCCCTCCACGTCCAGCCCGCCCCGCCGGGTCCGGCACGGCATGGCGAACACGTCGCCCGCGCCGAAGTGGGCCGGCAGCTCGGCCCACGGCACGGCCCCCGTGAACCGCACCGACGCCTCGACCCCGGTCTCCCGGACCAGGTGCCGCAGCTCCTTCTCGTACGGCCCGCCGCCCACGATCAGCAGCACCGCGTCCGGCTCGGCGGCCAGGATCAGCGGCATCGCGAGGATCAGCGTGTCCTGCCCCTTGCGCGGCACCAGCCGCGACACGCACACCACCACCGGCCGGTCGCTCAGCCCCAGCCGCGCCCGCACCGCCGCCCCGCCAGAGCCGGGATGGAAGGTCTTCTCGTCCACCCCCGGCGGCAGCTGCACCATCCGCCCCGCCGCCTGCGCGCTGAGCGCGGTCGCGATCCGGGACCGCGTGTACTCGCCGAGGTAGGTGATCGTGTCGGTCGCGTCGCCGATCCGGCCGAGCAGCTGCCGGGCCGCGGGCAGCTGGGCCCAGCCCGCCTCGTGCCCGTGGGTGGTGGCGACCAGCCGCCGCGCGCCGGCCCTGCGCAGCGCGGGCGCCATCAGGCCCAGCGGCGCCGCCGCCCCGAACCACACGGACGTGCACCCGTGCTCGCGCAGCAGCCCGACCGCCGTCCGGGTCGCCCCTGGCGTCGGCAGCAGCATCGTCGTACGGTCGCGTACGACGGTGAAGGGCTGCTCGGCGTCGAATGCGGCGGTGGCCTCGGCGCCCTCCCGGCCCCGCTTCCACGTGGACGCGTAGACGACGACCCGCTCGGGGTCCAGGCGCAGGACCATGTTGTGCAGGAAGGCCTGGATTCCGCCCGGCCGGGGCGGGAAGTCATTGGTCACGACGAGGGTCTTGTCCATCGGCGCCGACCCTACCTGCACAGTGTGTTCGGCCGTGCTTCATGGCCCCCGCACAGGACGCCGGGAGATCATGTGGCCGATTCGACCCGGCGATGCCGACGGACAGGGGCTCAGGTGGACAGGACGGGCGCGCGGCGTGCCCTGGCGTCGCTGCTGGTTGTCTGGGGTACCACCCGGCTGGTGCTGCTGCTGTTCGTCCTGAAGGTGTTCGTGTTCCCGGGCGCGGACGTCACCAGCGACGTCTCCGTCATCTACCAGGGCTGGTACGAGGTCCTGCGGCACGGAACGTTTCCCCTGGACGACGTCACCTGGCAGTACCCGCCCGCGGCCGCCCTGGCGATCCTCTCCCCCGGGCTGCTCCCCTTCCTGGACTACCCGACCGCCTTCTTCGCGCTGGCCTGCCTCGCGGACGCGGTGGTCCTCGCCCTCCTCCTCTACGCCGGCCTGCGCCCCGGCCGCACCCTGCGCGGCGCCTGGGTCTGGGTGCTGGGGGTCCCGCTGCTCGGCCCGACCGTCTACTCCCGCTACGACCTGATGGTCACCGCCGTCGCCGTCGCGGCGCTGCTCGCCGGGGCCCGGCACCCCCGGCTCATGGGCGCGCTGGCGGGCTTCGGCGCCATGGTCAAGGTGTGGCCGGCGCTGCTGCTGGTCGGTGCCGTACGGCGGCGGTCCTGGGCGTCGGCGGCCCTCACCGCGGGCGCGGTCGGGGCGCTGTTCGCGGTGGCCATGCCGGGCGCGTTCTCGTTCCTGACCTTCCAGCGGGACCGGGGCACCGAGGTGGAGTCCCTCGGCGCGCTGGTCTTCCATGTGGCCCGGCACTTCGGCTGGCACGGCGAGGTGCTGCTCAACTACGGCTCGATCGAATTCCTCGGCCCGCACGTGCAGGCGGTGAGCACGGCGGCCCTGCTGCTGACCGCGGTCGCGTTCGGCTGGCTGCTGCTGTGGCGGCTGTCGGCGGTCCGCTTCCGCTCCCACACGCTCGCGGACGCGGCCTTCACCGCCGTCCTGATGTTCACGGTCACCAGCCGGGTGATCAGCCCCCAGTACATGGTCTGGCTGGTGGGCCTGGCCGCCGTCTGTCTCTGCTTCCGCGCCAGCCGCATGGCCCTCCCGGCCGTCCTGCTCCTCCTGGCGGCCTTCGTGACGGTCCTGGAGTTCCCGGTCGGCTTCTCGCACATCGTCGTCAGCGACTGGTACGGCATCACCCTGCTGGCCCTGCGCAACGGCCTGCTGGTCGCGGCGACGGTCGCGGCGGCCCGCATCCTGTGGCGCGCCACGGTGACCGAGACCGCCGTCGCCCCCTTCCCGGCCCAGGCGACCCACACGGAGGAGACCCCGGTCTCCTCCTGAGCCCGGGTGCGGCCGGCTCAGTCGCCCAGCTGAGCCGTCAGGTAGTCGCGCCAGCGGGCGGTGAAGTCCGGCAGGGTCGTGCCGAGTTCGGTCTTCAGTGCGTCCTCCACCGCGCCCGGGCGCTGCTTGTGGGCGCCGACGGCCCGGTAGAAGGCGCCGAGCTTCTCCTCGCCCCAGTGGGCGGCGATCATCCGGCAGGCCAGCCAGCCGCCCTCATAGGCCTGGGCCAGCTTGGTGGGGTCGTCGGTGAAGCCGAAGTCCTGGTCGGCCGGGAGGTCCGCGGGGACGTCCCCGGCCTCGACGGCGCGGGCGAGTTCGGGGGCCGCCTCGGTGGGCGTGCGGCCGGTGTCGAGGTAGCCGATCCAGTCGGCGTAGCCCTCGGAGAGCCAGAGCGGGGTGGCGGCCGTGGTGTGCGCGCGGGTGGCCACATGGGTCGTCTCGTGGGTGAGGACGACCTGTCTGCCGACCGTGCCGAGGACGGCGTACGCCTCCGGGTTGAGGATGACCCGGTCCGCCGGGGCCTGCCCCGAACCGCCCGCCTCGCCGGTGGTGACGGCGGCGATGCCCTTGTAGTTGGCGGCGGGGGCGCCCAGCAGGCCCGCCATGCCGTTCAGCGACCCGGGGACGAGCAGGACCACCCGCTGGGTCCAGTCCGTGCCCCAGGCCTTGGAGACCTCGGGGACGGCGGTGTCGGCGAGGTGGGCGTAGCCGCGCAGGGTGGCCCGGGACTGGCCGACGCCGAGGACGAGGGTGCGGGTGCTCTTGACGGCGGTCACCTTCCCCTGGTCCCAGAGCTGCTGCCCGGACTTCTTGGCGGGCTTGTCGTATGTGACATACCACTGTCCGTCGGCGGTGCGGCTGAGGGTCAGCGTCCGGTCCGTCGTCACCGGTGCCTTGTCGTACCCCTGTATCCGGTAGCTGAGCTGCGCGTCGGCGGTGGCGCCCGCGCCGTCGGAGTGGAGGGCG
Source organism: Streptomyces sp. NPDC048291 (assembly GCF_043201715.1). Classification (NCBI taxonomy): domain Bacteria; kingdom Bacillati; phylum Actinomycetota; class Actinomycetes; order Kitasatosporales; family Streptomycetaceae; genus Streptomyces; species Streptomyces sp. NPDC048291. Next base: position 528,961 of record NZ_JBICZC010000001.1, on the reverse strand, counting down.
GTCAGCCGGTAGCTCCAGTCCGCGAGCGGTACGGCCCGCAGGTCGGCGTACGAGCTCCGGGTGCCGGTCTCGGCGTACGCCTGCTCGTCGTGGCCGAGGACCGCGGCCGAGCGGCGGTCCAGGACCTGCTGCACCTCGGCCATCGCCGTGCCGGTCGACGACTGCCCGCCGCCGCAGCCGGCCAGCGGCAGGAGCAGCAGACACAGCCCGACCGTCCCTGAGCGCCACACCCGTCCACGACCAGCCACTTTCCGATCGTAAGGGCAGGAGCCCGGAAGTCAGGGCCTGGTGACGGAGGAGACCGGCATCATTCCGACCGGGTCGTAGCGGACCGGGGCGCCGGGGTAGGGGGCGTGGATGACCTGGCCGTTGCCGACGTACATGCCCACATGGCTGGCGTCGGAGCGGTAGACGACCAGGTCACCGGGTTGTGCCTGGGAGAGCGGCACCTGGTGGCCGGCGTAGCGCTGCTCCTGCGAGGTGCGCGGCAGGTGGAGCCCGGCGTGCGCGTACGACCACTGCATCAGGCCCGAGCAGTCGAAGCCGGAGGGGCCGCTGGCGCCCCAGACGTAGGGCCTGCCGAGGGCGGAGCGGGCGGCGGCGATCGCGGCGGCGGCACGGCCGTCGGGGACGGCGGCGCCGGAGAGGTCGGGCAGGCCGGCCCGGTCGTCGCCGCGGGAGGAGTGCTCGAAGGCGGCGCGGTCGGCGGCGGGCAGCGTGTCGAGCAGCTGCCGGGCCTTGGCGAGCTTCCTCTCCACGACGGCCTTGTGGGCGGCGACCGTCCGGCGGCTGCGCTCCAGTTCGGCGAGGTTCCCGGTGGTCTCGGCGCGCTCCTGGGCGAGTTCGCGCATCGCCGCCCGGAGCCGCCTGAGCTGCCCGGCCTGGCGGACGTCGATGCGGTCGAGGAGGGAGGCCCGGTCCAGGTAGTCCTGCGGGTCGTCGGAGAAGAGCAGGGCCACGGTGGGGTCGATGCCGCCGGAGCGGTACTGGGCGCCGGCGAGCGAACCGAGCGCCTCCCGCATGGTGTTGATGCGCTCCTGCTGGCGGGCGATGCGCTCCTGGGAGTCGTTCACCTCGCGGCGCAGCGCGCCGGCCCGCTCGTCGGCCTTGTCGTAGGCCTGGGTCGCCTCCTCGGCCTGCTGGTACAGCCGGTCCACCTCGGCACGGCTGTCGGCGTGCGGGGCGGCGCTCGCCGGTACGGCACCGAGCGCGGCGGCCGCGGCCGACAGCACGCAGATTGCGGCACCGGCGCCCCGGTTGAACCCGGACGACGGTACGAGACGGTGAGACCCCACGGGAAGCCGCATTCCTTCCGATCGTCGGACGCCGACGGTCTCCCCCGGCGTCGGGGGAAACGCGCCAGACATTGACGCCCTCCCCCGCCCAGGGCAGGAGATCCGGTCCGCGCCGCTCAGCGGCGCCACCGCGGGTTCCTGCTTCACAGGCCGCCGCCGACCCGTGCGGGTCGGTCCTACGCAGCCTCCACAGGCGTGACTTCCCGCCCGTCCGGCGGTAGGTCCGGCGACTTCCGTCACTGGACGCGGCGATGCTAGCCGCGCGGACACGCACCGGCCAAAGGCCCTCCCCGGCCGCACAACGCGACGCCCCGCCTCTGACGCAGGTCACAGGCGGGGCGGGGGGGTACATCAGGCTGAAACAGTTCGCCCGTTCGGACGCCCGGGCATCTCGATCTTGACGGGGCGCGGAGTCTCGGCGGTGGTCAGATCCGGACGCCGAACTCGAAGGTCATGTCGCTCATCGCCTCGTAGCGGACCACGGCGCCGGTGTGCGGGGCGTGCAGCACCTGGCCGTTGCCGGCGTAGAGGCCGACGTGGTGGTAGTCGCCGTAGAAGATGACCAGGTCGCCGACCTTGAGGTCGCTCGCGCTGTAGATGCGGGTGCCGGCGTTGGCCTGCGCCTCGGAGGTGCGGGGTATGGTCACGCCGGCCTGGGCGTAGGCCCAGGAGGTCAGGCCCGAGCAGTCGAAGGAGGACGGGCCGGAGGCGCCGTAGACGTACGGCGAGCCGATCACGGACTGGGCGGCGGCGAAGGCGGAGGCGGCCCGGCCGGAGGCGGAGCCGGTGCTGCCGAGGTCCACGCGGGAGGAGGCGCGGCTGGCGGCCTGGGCCTGCTCGGCGTCGAGGGCCGCCTTCTCCTTGGCGGTCAGGGTGTTGAGCAGCTTCTGCGCGTCGGCGAGCTTGCCTTGGACGGCCGACTTCTGCTTGGCGAGCTCGGTGCGGGTGGCGGAGAGGTCCTTGAGCTTGTCGGAGGCCTCTGCCCGCTCCTGGGCGAGTTCGCGCTGTTTGTCCTGAATCTTCTTCAGGGCCTCGACCTGCTGACTGCTCAACTGGTCGAGCGTGGAGGCCTTGTCGAGGTAGTCGTCCGGGTCGGACGAGAGGAAGAGCTGGACCGACGGGTCGATGCCGCCGGAGCGGTACTGCGCGGTGGCCAGCGAACCGAGACTGTCCCGCAGCTTGTTGAGGTCTTCCTGACCACGGGCCACGTTGTCCTGGATCGTGGAGATTTCCTTCTGCAGCTTCTGCTGCTTGTCCTTGGCGCCGTCCAGCTTCTCGGTGGCCTGCTCGGCCTCCTCGTAGAGCTTGTCGACCTTCGCCTTGACCTCGTCCTTGGTCAGCTTCTCGCTGGGCGCCGCGTTGGCGGCGTTGGCGCTGAGGACTACGGCTGCGGCCGCTGCGGTCGTGAGCACGGTCACGCGCGCACGGCTCGGCTGCTTGGGTCGACGATGGGACGCCACGGAGACGGGCTCCTTCGTTTGAGTGATCACCCGTGTGGAGGTTCGAGGCCCGACCCTAGTGACCTCGCCGTGATCAGTTCAAACCCAACAGCGAAAAATCTGGTCACGCAACGCACTCTTTGCACATAACTCACGAGCGGTGATGCTCGATTGACGCTACGTTGCGTGACGGTTCGGTCAATTCGGGCATTGCATATGCGGGTTGAACGTTCAGGACAGTCGCTTCAGAAGCATGGCAGAAGCGACCGGACGGGCACCCGCCCTCGCGACCCCGTCGGCGACCTCCCGGTCGGTCGAGGCGACGATCACCGGGCGCCCCGGCGGCTCGGCGCGCACCAGCTGGCGGATCAACTCGTCCGCGGTGACGCCCGGCTTGGAAAAGAGGACCCGGACCCCGCGCGGCGGGGCGAGCAGCACCGGCGCGGCCAGCTCGGCGCCGTCGAAGACACAGGTGACCTCGGCGCCGGTCTGGGCGGCGAGCGTGGAGAGCTGGCCGAGCAGCCGCAGCCGCTGCTTCTCCAGCGGCATCTGCGGATAGCCGGTCTTGGTCACGTTGTAGCCGTCGACGACCAAGTGCGCCTGGGGCAGGGCGAGCAGCTGGTTGAGGACGGCCGGGTCGTGCTCGGACAGTGCGCGCGCCGCGATGTCCTTCGGGGTCATTCGTCCCGGTTCGACCGCGTCCACGGTCTCGGCGGGCCGCACCGACACCGGCGGCAGGGCCAGCTCCCGGCGCAGCCCCTGGGCGGCGTCGAGGACGGTGTCGAGCAGCAGCCGCAGCCGCATGTCCTCGACGCTGCGCCCCTCGCGGGCGGCCCGGCGGCTGGCCTCCAGGGCCGCCTCGACCTCACCGAGCCGGGCCTTGAGCCGGCGGCTCTCGCTCTCCGCGGCGGACACCAGGGACTGCCCCTCGGTCCGCCCCGTCTCCATCTCGCCCTGCAGCTTGCGCAGCGCCGCCTCACCCCGCTTGACGTCGCTCAGCGCGGCCCGCAGCTTGCGGTGAAGCGATTCCGCTTCCTTCTTCGCCGCGTCCAGCTCGGTGCGCAGCCGCTCCGTCTCGGACCGGGTCTGCTCCCGGGCCCGGTCCAGCTCCTCGCGCAGCCGCTCCAGTTCGGCCCGGCTCTCCTCGTCGGCCCGCTCGGCATCCGCCCGCTGGGCCTCCTCGCCGGCCGCCGCCACGAGCTTCACCCAGCCCATGGGGCGCAGTACATAGGCCGCGGCCGCCACATCGAGCGGGTCCGCGGCCGGGGGCGGGGAGCCGGAGTCCAGGGCACCGGCCAGTTCCGGCTGGGCCTCTCTCAGCTTCTCCCCGATCCGCTGCCGGAAGAGGGTGTCGGTCTCCAGTGCGGCGGCCATCGCGTTCCCCGCGAACTTGGCCCGGCGATTCGGGGCGAATCGGGCGTACTGCCGCAGCTGTGCGGGCAGTTCGGCGACGGTCAGACCGCCGAAGCCGTCCGACACGATCTGTACGACACGCCGTCGCACGCCGTCGGGCAACGGACGGTCAAGCACCTCGGCGGTGCCGTCGCCCGGCCCCCCGCCTGTGGTCTCCACCATCCGTCACACCCCATCACCTGTACGGGGCCGCTCCCGGTCTCAGGAGTCGGCACCCGGCCTGTCCACGAGTTCCACCTGGTCCACCGCGTTGCACCAGCGGCAGCGCACCGACTCGATGGTCTCACTGACCACCTCGCGCTCCTCGACCTTCGGCTCACCGGCCAGGTCGAGGTGGACGTACTCGACCACCTTCGACGAGCGGGTCACGTCGAAGCGGGTGAGGTTGCCGCAGAGGGTGCAGCGCCACCGCGTCGTGGCGGTCGGCAGGGGAACCGTCATCGTGGCTTGTTCGCTTCCTTCTAGTGTCCGTGACGCGCCGTCCCGACGCGTGTGGCTCGTAACCCTACGGCCTGGCGGGTACCCGACGCCGCCCTGTCCGCGGCGGCGAGGCGATCTGCACCGGTGCGTCCGGTTACGCCATGCTCTATGTCCATGATCGGCAACTGGAACACGACGGCGGCCCGGACCCTGCGGAGTCTGCGGGGCACGTCCGCGCCCATGACGTACACCCTGATCGCCGTGTGCTGCCTGATCTTCGTGCTCGGCCCCGCCTCCGGCTTCAACCCGTCCTACGGCACCGGAGAGGCCCTCGCGACCGCCCAGCGGGCGTATTTCCGGCACTGGGGGGTGGTGCCCGCCGACCTGTTCGACGGTCCGGCGCGGGAGGCGCTCACCCCGGCCACCGCGCTCTTCATCCACGGCGGCTGGGTACACCTGCTCGGCAACATGCTCTTCCTCTTCGTCTTCGGGGCGATGACCGAGGAACGGATGGGCCGCGTGGAGTTCACTCTCTTCTACCTCTGCTGCGGCTACCTCGCGCTGCTCGGCTACGCGGTCGCCAACGCCACGTCCCCGCAGTCGCTGGTGGGCGCGTCCGGGGCGATCTCGGCGGTGCTCGGAGCGTTCCTGTACCTGTTCCCCAACGCCCGCGTGACCAGTCTCCTCCCCTTCCTCTTCTTCCTCCCGCTCCGGTTCCCGGCCTGGGTGGTCCTCCCGTTCTGGGCGGCCCTCCAGTGGGTGGCCCTGAACCAGGCCCCCTCCGGCCCCGGCGTCGCCTACCTCGCCCACCTGGTCGGCTTCGGACTCGGGTTCGGGTACGCGTGGGTGCGGTACAGGAAAAAGAAGGGCGCGAAGCGCGGCCTTGGAAGGGTGGTGGTGGGCGACGGGCGGGCGACTAAAGTGAAGGTCGCCCCAGCTCCGGCACCCGAGGGAGAGAACCAGCCGTGATCACCGCGATCGTCCTCATCAAGACCAGCGTGGACCGGATCCCCGAGATCGCGGAACGGATCGCCGCGCTGGAAAGCGTCAGCGAGGTCTTCTCCGTCACCGGCACGTACGACCTGATCGCCATGGTCCGGGTGAAGCAGCACGAGGACCTGGCCGAGGTCATCCCCGGCTCCATCAGCAAGATCCCCGGCGTGGAGGCCACGGACACGCACGTCGCGTTCCGCACGTACTCCCAGCACGACCTGGAGGCGGCGTTCGCGATCGGCCTGGACAGCTAGAAGACGCCGTCGGCTGCAGCGCGCCTTTCTTTTGGGGGCGCGGGGAACTGCGCGATCAGCCCCCACCGGCCCGCAGCGTGGTCCCCCGCGGGTGCGTCGTGGCTTGTCGCGCAGTTCCCCGCGCCCCCAAGAAGGTGGGTCAGCTCACCGCCGGGACGCAGCGGCCGTCCTCCGTACGGTAGGACCACTTGGCACCGTCGGTCACCAGTTCCCGTACCGCCGTCACGAAGCGCTCCACGTGTTCGTCCGGCGTCCCCGCCCCGAAGCTCACGCGGATCGCGTTGAGGGACTTCTCGCCCGGTGCCGCCTCCGGCGCCCCGCACTCGCCCTGGGTCTGCGGGTCGGAGCCGAGGAGGGTCCTGACCAGCGGGTGGGCGCAGAACAGGCCGTCGCGGACGCCGATGCCGTACTCGGCGGAGAGGGCGGCGGCGAAGTGGCTGCTGTTCCAGCCCTCCACCACGAAGCTGATCACGCCGACGCGGGGCGCGTCGTCGCCGAAGAGGGAGAGGACCCGGACCTCCGGGACCTCGGCCAGCCCCGCCCGCACCTTCTCGATCAGGTGCCGCTCGCGGGCGACCAGCGTGTCGAAGCCGGCCTCGGTGAGCGCCTTGCAGGCGGAGGCGATGGAGTAGGCGCCGATCACGTTGGGCGACCCCGCCTCGTGCCGCGCCGCGCTCTCGTGCCACTCCACGGCCACTCCCCCGTCCTCACGCCGGGTGACCTTGCGGCTGGCGCCGCCGCCCGCGAGGTAGGGCTCGGCGGCCCGGAGCCAGTCGGCGCGGCCGGCGAGGACGCCGGAGCCGAAGGGGGCGTACAGCTTGTGGCCGGAGAAGGCGATCCAGTCGACGTCCAGGTCCCGGACGGAGACCGGGTGGTGCGGGGCCAGCTGGGCGGCGTCCAGGACGATCCGGGCGCCGTGCGCGTGGGCGGCCGCCGCGAGTTCCCGTACCGGCCACAGCTCGCCGGTGACGTTGGACGCGCCGGTGACGCAGACCAGGGCCGGACCGTAGGGGTCGCGGGCGGCGAGGGCGCGTTCCAGGGTCTCGACGGCCTGCCGCGGGGTGCGGGGGGCGTTGAGGTAGGTGACCCGGGCGTCCTGCCACGGCAGCAGGGAGGCGTGGTGCTCGGTCTCGAAGACGAAGACCTGGCAGTCGGCGGGGAGGGCGCGGGCCAGGAGGTTCAGGGAGTCCGTGGTGGAGCGGGTGAAGACCAGCTGGTCGTCGGGGCGGCAGTCGAGGAACTCGGCGACGGTCCGGCGGGCGTTCTCGAAGAGGTCCGTGGAGAGCTGGGAGAGGTAGCCGGCGCCGCGGTGGACGCTACCGTAGTAGGGGGCGTACGCCGCGACGTCGTCCCAGACCCGCTGGAGGGCGGGGGCGCTGGCCGCGTAGTCGAGGGCGGCGTAGGCGACCTCGCCGCCGGTGACCAGCGGGACGGTGACATCCCGGCCCAGAACAGGCAATGGGGCACAAACGGACTGGGCGGAGGCAGCGGTGGAGACGGACATGACGGAGCTCCTGTGAGGGTAAGCGGAACCGCCGCGCCGGACGGTGTGTCGACGGCACGGGGAAAGCTGAAAAGGGGTACGCGGAGGCGGGGCTCTACGCCCTATCGCATTCGCTTGCTCACAGAAGGCTCCCTCGTACGACCAGGACCCCTGGTGCTTCGAGGGGTCCGCGCTTGCCGTAGACCTCGCTGCCTACGGCCTGGTCTTCACCCGGGGCACCCCGCCACGGACGGAGGGTTGCCGGACAGTCGGCCGGGGCCTCATGACTGTCACTCATGACCTGAAAAGGAACCTAGGCGAAGTGATCGCCGCCGCGCAACTTCTGTCCGGATGACGGGACAGGGGAGTTTCTCTTTTCTCCGCCGCGACGGCGATCAGCCGCGACGGCGCGGTCCGGTGGTGCCGAACCGCGCCTCGGACCGACGACCGCGGTCCCTACCTGTGCGTCGCCGCCGCCCAGCGCACCAGCGTGCGCTTGGCCGCACCCGAGTCGATCGAGTCGGCCGCCTTGGCCATACCCGCCCGCAGTTGCTCGGCCAGCGACCCGGTGCCCGGGTCCAGGGCCACCAGCGCCGCCGCCGAGTTCAGCAGCACCGCGTCCCGTACCGGGCCCTGTTCGCCGTCCAGGAGCCTGCGGGCGACCTCCGCGTTGTACGACGGGTCGCCGCCCCGCAGCGCCTCCACGGGGACCAGGTCGAGGCCGGCGTCACGGGGGTCGAAGGTCTCCTCCGTGACCTTGCCGTCGCGGACGGTCCAGACGCGGGACGTGGCGGTCGTCGTCAGTTCGTCGAGGCCGTCGTCGCCGCGGAAGACGAGGGAGGAGTGGCCGCGCTCGGCGAAGACGCCCGCGACGACGGGGGCCATGCGGGGGTCGGCGACGCCGACGGCCTGGGCGCGGACCCGTGCCGGGTTGGTCAGCGGGCCGAGGATGTTGAAGACCGTGCGGATGCCCAGCTGGCCGCGCGCGGCGCCCGCGTACCGCAGCGCCGGGTGGAACTTGATGGCGAAGCAGAAGGTGATGCCGGCCTCCTCGGCGACCTCGGCGACCCGCTGCGGGGTCAGGTCGAGGTTGACGCCGAGCTTCTCCAGGACGTCGGAGGCCCCGGACGCGGAGGAGGCCGCGCGGTTGCCGTGCTTGACGACCTTCGCCCCGGTGCCGGCCACCACGAGCGCCGACATCGTGGAGATGTTCACCGTCTTCGCGCCGTCGCCGCCGGTGCCGACGATGTCGACCGTACGGCCCGGCACCTCGATGACGTTGGCGTGCTCGTACATCGTGCGGACGAGCCCGTTGATCTCCTCGACGGTCTCGCCCTTGGCCCGCAGGGCGACGACGAAGCCCGCGATCTGGGCGTCGGTGGCCTGGCCGCGCATGATCTGGTCCATCGCCCAGGCCGTGGCGTCGGCGCTCTGGTCCTGGCCGTACAGCAGCGCGTTCAGTACCTCGGGCCAGGAACGGCCCGCCGCGGTGTCGCCTCCAGCGGGGGTCACAGCGCTCATACGGCCGCTCCTGATCGTCGTACGCCACATATCCGGTTTCCACGCCTACCCTATCCAGCTCCGGGCACCGCGAAGGGCCCCCGTCCGATGTACGGACGGGGGCCCTTCGGCTGTGGCGTGGCGACGCGGTCGATCAGTGGTGGCCGTGGCCGCTCGTGATCTCCTTGTACTCCTCGACGGTGGGCTTCGGGATCTGGTTGTCCTCGCCGTAGTAGGCGCCGCTCAGCTTGGCGCGGAGCTTCTCGGACCCCTTGATCTTGCGCTCGACACCGTTCTCGTCGACCGCCGGGCCGATCTGGGCCGGCTCGTACTGGTGGTGCGCCGTGAGGGTGTGCAGCTGCTCCTGCGAGAGCGGCTCGTGGACCTCGATGAACTCACCGTGCGGCAGCCGCTTGATGATGCCCGTCTCGCGGCCGTGCAGCACCTTGTCGCGGTCCCGGCGCTGGAGGCCCATGCAGATCCGCTTGGTGGCGATGAACGCGATCACCGGTCCGGCGAAGAAGAAGATCCGGACGAACCAGGTCACGTCGTTGATCGACAGGTGGAAGTGGGTGGCGATGAGGTCGTTGCCACCACCGATCAGGCCGATCATGTACACGGTCACCCAGGCGACACCGAAGGCGGTGCGGGTCGGGGCGTTGCGCGGGCGGTCCAGGATGTGGTGCTCGCTCTTGTCGCCGGTGACCCAGGACTCGATGAACGGGTAGAGCGCGATCGCGCCCAGGACCAGACCGAACAGGACCAGCGGGATGAAGACGCCCAGGACCAGGGTGTGGCCCCAGAAGTTGATCTCCCAGCCGGGCATGTAGCGGATCAGGCCCTCGGCGAAGCCCATGTACCAGTCGGGCTGGGCGCCGGTGGACACCTGGTCCGGACGGTAGGGGCCCATGGCCCAGATCGGGTTGATCTGGGTGGTCGCCGCGATGGCCGCGATGACACCGAAGACCAGGAAGAAGAAGCCTCCGGCCTTGGCCATGTAGACCGGCAGCAGCGGCATGCCGACGACGTTCTTCTCGGTCTTTCCGGGACCCGCGAACTGCGTGTGCTTGTGGTAGAAGACCAGGATCAGGTGGCCCACCATCAGGCCGAGCATGATGCCCGGCAGCAGCAGGATGTGGATCGAGTAGAACCGCGCCACGAAGTCGTGGCCGGGGAACTCGCCGCCGAAGAGGAAGTACGAGATGTACGTGCCGACGATCGGCATCGACAGGATGGCGCCCTCGGTGAAGCGGACACCGGTGCCGGAGAGCAGGTCGTCCGGGAGCGAGTAACCGGTGAAGCCGGTGAACATGCCCAGGACGAACAGCAGGAAGCCGAACAGCCAGTTGATCTCACGCGGCTTGCGGAACGCGCCCGTGAAGAACACGCGCATCATGTGCACGAACATGCCGGCGAGGAAGATCAGCGCGGCCCAGTGGTGGATCTGCCGGATGAGCAGGCCACCGCGCACGTCGAAGGAGATGTGCAGGGTCGAGTTGAACGCCTCGGACATCAGCTGTCCCTGGAGCGGGACGTAGCTGCCGTGGTACGCCACCTCGTTCATCGACGGGTGGAAGAACAGCGTCAGGTACACACCCGTCAGGATGATGATGATGAAGCTGTACATGCACACTTCGCCCAGCATGAACGACCAGTGGTCGGGGAAGATCTTGCGCATGTTGGACTTGGCCAGGGAGTAGATCCCGAGCCGTCCGTCGGCCCAGTCGGCGACACGCTCGCCGGCCGGCGCCTTCCCGCGCTCGCGGGACTCTGTGGTCTCTGAAGTGCTCATCCGCGCTCCCAGAAGGCAGGACCGACGGGCTCGTCGAAGTCGCCGAGCGCCTGGAGGTAGCCCTCCTCGCTCACGCCGATGCGCAGCTGCGGCAGGGCGTGGCCGGCCGGGCCGAAGATCACTCGGGCTCCGTCGGAGAGGTCGAAGGTGGACTGGTGGCACGGGCAGAGCACGTGGTGGGTCTGCTGCTCGTACAGCGAGATCGGGCAGCCCACGTGGGTGCAGATCTTCGAGAAGGCGACGATGCCCTCGTGCGACCACTCCAGCTCGCGCTTGTCCTTGATGTTGTCCGGCTGCAGCCGGATGATCATCAGGGCCGCCTTCGCCATCACGTTCTGGAAGTCCTCCTGGGACTCCTCGACGCCCTCGGGCTTGGCGAAGGTCAGCGAGCCGACGGCGACGTCGGAGGGACGCAGCGGCTCGTTGGTGTTCATGTTGACGAGCAGCTTGCCCTTCGACCACGCCGTGTGGCGCAGCGAGGTGCCCGGCAGCGGGCCGAGGTCGCGCAGCAGCACGACGCCGGAGAGCGGGACCAGGGTCAGCGCGCCGAACATCGTGGTGCGGATCAGCTTGCGCCGGCCGATCGCCGATTCCTTCGCGCCCTGCTTGAAGTCGGCCAGGACCTTGGCCTTGACCTCCGGCTCGGCCGCGATGGCGTGCCGCTCGTCGGCGACCTCCACGTCGGACATCAGGGTGCGGGCCCAGTGGACCGCGCCCGCGCCGATGCAGAACAGCGCCGCACCGAGGGTCAGGCCCAGTGCGAAGTTCAGCGCACTGATGTGACCGAGCGGGAAGACGAAGATCGACTTGTCTTTCGGGATGGTCACATAGGAGGCGATGAAGCCCACGGTGGCCAGCATCGACACCGTGAACAGCATGGCCACGACGCGCTCGGACCGCTTGGCGGCCCGCTCGTCGATGTCCTGGATGCGGTGCTCGTGGGGCGGCAGACCGGGATCCGAGAACGGGTCCCTCTCGTCCGCGACGCTCACGGCGCCGTGCGCGTGGTGGTCCTGCTCAGCGGGCAGGTTCTCTTCTGGAATCTCTTGGCTACTCATGACTTCTTGGCCTTTGCGGTCCGAGCGGCGACCCAGACGGCGACCGCGATCAGCAGACCGAGACCGAAGATCCACGCGAACAGACCCTCGCTGACCGGCCCGAGGCCGCCCAGGTTGAGACCGCCGGGGTTCACCGTCTTGGGGCTGTTGACCGCGTCGAGGTACGCGATGATGTCCTTCTTGTTCTTCTCGGACAGCGTCGTGTCGGGGAAGGACGGCATGTTCTGCGGGCCCGTCTGCATGGCCTCGTAGATGTGCTTCGGGGCGACACCCTCAAGGCTCGGGGCGAACTTGCCCTTGGTCAGCGCACCGCCCGAGCCCACGAAGTTGTGGCACTGCGCGCAGTTGGTGCGGAAGAGCTCGCCACCCTTGGCGATGTCGGCACCGTCCGGGCCGTACTGCTCCGAGGTCGGGACCTCGGGACCGGCGCCCAGCGAGGCGATGTACGCCGCGAGCTGGTCGATCTGGGCCTGGGTGTAGATGTTCTTCTTCGCGACGACCTGCGGACCCTGCGAGGTGGCGGCCGGCATACGGCCGGTGCCGACCTGGAAGTCCACGGCCGCGGCGCCCACGCCCACCAGGCTGGGGCCGTCGGACGAACCCTGACCGCCGGTGCCGTGGCAGCTGGCGCAACCGACCGAGTAGAGCTTCTTGCCCTCCTCGATGGTCAGGGACTGGGATGTTTCATCGGCCTGCGCCTTGCCCGCGGGTGCGAACGCGGCGTACAGCCCTCCTGTGCATGCCAGCGCGAGGAGTAGGACGACGACCGCCGCCAGCGGATGGCGTCGTCGTGCGGAGAGCTTTTTCACGGATTACCCCGGTGTCAGGATCTTCTGCGTCGATGCTTCTGGAAAATGCGCTTCTACGGCGCGTGGTGCCGGCCCGGCTACTTGATCAGGTAGATCGTGGCGAAGAGGCCGATCCAGACGACGTCGACGAAGTGCCAGTAGTAGGACACGACGATGGCCGCGGTCGCCTGCTCGTGCGTGAACCTCTTCGCCGCATAGGTGCGCCCCAGGACGAACAGGAAGGCGATGAGGCCGCCCGTCACGTGCATGCCGTGGAAGCCGGTGGTCAGGTAGAAGACCGAGCCGTACGGGTCGGAGGAGAGCGAGATCCCGTCCTTCTTGACCAGCTCGGTGTACTCGTAGATCTGACCGCCGATGAAGATCGCACCCATGATGAAGGTGACGATGAACCAGCCCCGGAGCTTCTTCACGTCCCCGCGCTCGGCCGCGAACACGCCGAGCTGGCAGGTGAGGGAGGAGAGCACCAGGATCGTGGTGTTGGTCGCGGAGAACGGAATGTTGAGATGGCTCGCCATCTCCTTCCAGTGCGCCGGACCGGTCACCGATCGCAGGGTGAAGTACATCGCGAAGAGGGCCGCGAAGAACATCAGCTCGGAACTCAGCCAGATGATGGTTCCGACGCTGGTGAGGTTCGGCCTGTTGACCGACGGGTGCGCGTGCCCGGTTTCTACTGTCGTTGCTGTCGCCACGACCGACATTATGTCGGTCGCTTATCTCGCGCTCACTCCGGGGGGTGCCGTTCGGAGTGTCCGCCCCGTGTGTACTGCCCGGATGGCCCATCGAAGCGGTGTTCCAACAGGTGTTGACGAGGTGTTCAGGGGAGTAGCATCCGGCCCATCGGTCCTGTCCGTACGACGACTCCCGTCCCCGCGTATCGGAGGAACAATGCAGCCGACCGCCACGGTGCTGGTCTACAGCGACGACTCCAACACCCGCGAGCAGGTGCGGCTCGCCGCCGGCCGGCGGCCGGCTCCCGATGTGCCGCTCGTCGAGTTCCTGGAGTGCGCGACGCCCGCGGCGGTCCTCGCCGAGTTGGACAAGGGCGGGATCGACGTGTGCGTGCTCGACGGCGAGGCCGTGCCGATGGGGGGCATGGGGATGTGCCGGCAGATCAAGGACGAGGTGTTCAACTGCCCGCCGGTGCTGTTGCTGATCGGGCGGCCGCAGGACGCGTGGCTGGCCACGTGGAGCCGGGCGGACGCGGCTGTGACGCTGCCTGTGGAGCCGGTGGAGTTCGCCTCGGCCCTGGCGTCCCTGCTGCGGCAGACGAGGCTGCAGAGCGCCTAGGAGGGGGCGGGGCGCGGTGCGTGCGCGGGTGCGGGCCGGTGGGCGCCGTTCGCGCCCACGCGGCGGAGCCGCACATGTCACGGCCCCGCGCCCCTGGGTCGGCTGCCCTTGAGGGCGATTCACAGTGCGGCCGGCTGCACTCTCGCCGCGTCCTGGGGCTTCTGGCCGTCCTGGGTGGCGTCGGTGAGGGCGCTGCCCTTGCGCCAGTCCTTCCAGGCGAGGTTCCAGTCGCCGAAGCCGTTGCCGAAGTTCTCCATCGCCTTGCCGTTGGAGTTGACGACCTTCACCAGGTCGCCCGGGTGGACGGTGTCGAAGAACCACTCGGCGTTCGAGGTGTTCATGCCGGTGCAGCCGTGGCTGACGTTCTCGTAGCCCTGGGACCCCACCGACCAGGGCGCGGCGTGCACGTACTCACCTGACCAGGTCACCCGGGTGGCGTAGTAGACCGGCAGGTCGTAGGAGTCCGAGGTGCCCTCGGCGATGCCGACCGTGGTGCCGCGCATGCGTACGAAGTACTGCTTCTCCAGGACGACCTTGACTCCGTTGCGGGTCTCGAAGCCCGGTTTGCCGGTGGTGACGGGGATCTGGTTGATCTCCTTGTCGTCCTTGTAGACCGTCATCTGGTGGGCGGCGGCGTCCGTGACGGCGAGGAGCTTGTCGCCGATGGTGAGCTTCAGCGGCGCGGCGGCGCCGCCCCACAGGCGGTCGCTGATCCTGATGCCGTCCAGGTTGCTGTGCACCTGGACGGTGGCGTGGGCGGGCCAGTAGTCCTTGGGCCGGTAGTGGAGTTCCTTGTCGCTCACCCAGTACCAGGAGCCCTCGACGGCCGGGACGGAGTCGACCCGGAGGGCGCGCTCGACGATGGCGCGCTGGGCCTTGTCCTTGATCCCGTGGTCGAGTTGGGCGGTGACCGGCTGGCCCACGCCGTACTCGCCGGCCTTGGGGCCGAAGGTGACCTTCAGCCGCTGCCGGGTGGTGGGCGTGCTGGTGTCGAAGGTGAGGGTCTTGCGGCCGGGTGCGCCGTCCTGGTCCTCGGTGCTGACCTGGACCGTGTAGTGGGCGTTGGCGGCCAGCGGGGAGGTGCTGTGCCACCGGCGGCCGTCGGCGTCGAGTTCGCCCGCCACGAAGCGACCGGTGGCGTCCTGGGCCGTCACGTCCGTGATGCGGTCCTCGTCGCTCTTGGCGACGACCTCCAGGGGCTTGTCGGGGTCGGCCCGCTTCCCCGTCCCGGTGGGGGTGTTGAAGGAGATCTGGTCCGCCGCGTCGTACGGCTTGTCCGCGAGGGGGTTGCCGTCCGCGCTGCAGGCGGTGAGGCCCACGCCGAGGGCGGTCACCAGCAGGGTGCAGCTGACGACGGTACGGGCGCACGGAGAGTGACTCATACTGTCACGCTATGAGATGTTTTCCGGACCGGCGCGGCAGGTAGCCCAGACGGGGGACCGGCACTGCGCCGAAGGCGCGAACGGCCGGAAACGGCGGGAGCCCGGACTCTCCTGACGGAGGGTCCGGGCTCCCGCTGCGTTCGGCGTGTGCCTACTGGGTGCGGTTCTCACCGCGGTAGTACTCGAACACCCAGCCGAAGAGGCCGATCATGATGACGGGTGCCGAGAAGTACAGCAGCCACCAGCCGACGGCGACACCGAGGAAGGCCAGCGCGCCGCCGACGCCCAGGGCGAGCGGCTGCCAGCTGTGCGGGCTGAAGAAGCCGATCTCGCCGGCCTCGTCCGCGACGTCGGCCTCCTTGTTGTCCTGGGCACCCGCGTCGACGCGGGAGGCGGTGAAGCCCAGGTAGAAGCCGATCATGATGCAGAGGCCGAAGGCCAGGAAGAGTGCCGTGGTACCGGCCGGTTCCTTCGACCACACGCCATAGACGATCGCGATGACGAGGACGAAGACACTCAGCCACACGAACATGCGGCCCTGGATCTTCACTTGCCGGCCTCCTTGCTGCCCGCGACAGCGGCGACGGCCTGGCCGTGCTCCAGCTGCTCCAGGGCGGCGATCTCAGGGTGGTGCAGGTCGAAGGCCGGCGATTCGCTGCGGATCCGCGGCAGGGTGACGAAGTTGTGCCGCGGCGGCGGGCAGGAGGTCGCCCACTCCAGGGAGCGGCCGTAGCCCCACGGGTCGTCGACCTCGACCTTCTTGCCGTACTTCGCCGTCTTCCAGACGTTGTAGAGGAACGGCAGGATCGACAGGCCGAGCAGGAAGGAGCTGATCGACGAGATCGTGTTCAGGGTGGTGAAGCCGTCGGCCGCCAGGTAGTCGGCGTACCGGCGCGGCATGCCCTCGGCGCCCAGCCAGTGCTGGACCAGGAACGTGCCGTGGAAGCCGATGAACAGCGTCCAGAAGGTGATCTTCCCGAGCCGCTCGTCGAGCATCTTGCCCGTCATCTTCGGCCACCAGAAGTGGAAGCCGGAGAACATCGCGAAGACGACCGTGCCGAACACCACGTAGTGGAAGTGCGCCACCACGAAGTACGAGTCGGAGACGTGGAAGTCCATCGGGGGCGAGGCCAGGATGACACCGGTCAGACCACCGAAGGTGAAGGTGATCAGGAAGCCGGTGGCCCACAGCATCGGTGTCTCGAAGGACAGCGATCCCTTCCACATGGTGCCGATCCAGTTGAAGAACTTCACACCGGTCGGTACCGCGATCAGGAAGGTCATGAAGGAGAAGAACGGCAGCAGCACACCGCCGGTGACGTACATGTGGTGCGCCCACACGGTCACGGACAGACCGGCGATCGAGATGGTCGCGGCCACCAGACCCATGTAGCCGAACATCGGCTTACGGGAGAAGACCGGGATGACCTCGGAGATGATGCCGAAGAACGGCAGGGCGATGATGTACACCTCTGGATGGCCGAAGAACCAGAAGAGGTGTTGCCAGAGCAGTGCTCCGCCGTTCGCCGCGTCGAAGACATGTGCCCCGAATTTCCGATCCGCCTCCAGCGCGAACAGCGCGGCGGCGAGGACGGGGAAGGCGAGCAGGACCAGCACCGCGGTCAGCAGCACGTTCCACACGAAGATCGGCATGCGGAACATCGTCATGCCCGGCGCACGCATGCAGATGATCGTGGTGATGAAGTTGACCGCGCCGAGGATGGTGCCGAAGCCGGAGAAGGCCAGACCCATGATCCACATGTCGGCGCCGATGCCCGGCGAGCGGACCGCGTCGGAGAGCGGGGAGTAGGCGAACCAGCCGAAGTCGGCCGCACCCTGCGGGGTGAGGAAGCCGCCGACGGCGATGGTCGAGCCGAACAGGTAGAGCCAGTAGGCGAACATGTTCAGCCGCGGGAAAGCGACGTCGGGGGCACCGATCTGGAGCGGCATGATCCAGTTCGTGAAGCCGGCGAACAGCGGCGTCGCGAACATCAGCAGCATGATCGTGCCGTGCATCGTGAACGCCTGGTTGAACTGCTCGTTCGACATGATCTGCAGACCGGGGCGGGCGAGCTCGGCGCGCATCAGCAGCGCCATCACACCACCGATCAGGAAGAACGCGAACGACGTGACCAGATACAGCGTTCCGATGGTCTTGTGGTCGGTGGTGGTGAGCCACTTGATGACCACGTTGCCGGGCTGCTTGCGCCTGACCGGCAGCTCATCTGCGTAAGAGCCCTCAGCTGCCGCGGCACCCTGGGGTTCGTTGAGGATGCTCACAGGTTGTTCGTCTCCCGGTTCTTCTCGTGGCTCGTCTGAGCGATGCCGGCGGGAATGTAACCGGTCTGCCCCTTCTTGGCGAGGTCCTTGAGGTGCTGCTGGTAACGCTCGGGCGAGACGACCTTCACGTTGAACAGCATCCGGGAGTGGTCGACGCCGCAGAGCTCGGCACACTTGCCGAGGAAGGTGCCCTCCTGGTTGGGAGTCACCTGGAACGCGTTGGTGTGGCCCGGGACGACGTCCATCTTCATCAGGAACGGCACCACCCAGAAGGAGTGGATGACGTCACGCGAGGTGAGGACGAAGCGGACGGTCTCGCCCTTGGGGAGCCAGAGCGTCGGACCGGGGTTGCCGGTCTGCGGATTCTTCGTGCCCGGCGTACCGACGTCGTAGACACCGCCGGCGTTGGCCGGGAAGGCGTTCTTGAACCGGTCCGGAATGGCCGCCAGGTTCTCGTCGGTCTTCGCGTCGCCGGAGACACCGTCGACGGGCGTGATGTAGTTGAAGCCCCAGCTCCACTGGAAGCCGACGACGTTGACCGTGACGTCCGGCTTCTTGTCGGAGAGGCTGAGGAGCTTCGTCTCGTCCCGCGCGGTGAAGTAGAACAGCACCGAGACGATGATGAGCGGCACCACCGTGTACAGCGCCTCGATCGGCATGTTGTACCGGGTCTGGGCCGGGACTTCGATCTTGGTGCGGCTGCGCCGGTGGAAGATGGCGCTCCAGATGATCAGACCCCACACCAGCACGCCGACGGCGAGCGCGGCGGCCCAGGAGCCCTGCCACAGGGAGAGGATCCGCGGAGCCTCTTCCGTGGTCGGGGTGGGCATACCAAGGCGGGGGAAGTCCTTGTATGTGCATCCGGTAGCGGATGCCAGGACCAGGCCCGCGGTCATTGCCTGCAGCAGCTTCCGCCGCATCGGGCGCCGCGGCGAGCGGTCGGAGCCGTTGGGACTCACGTAGCGCCTTCCCGAGAGTCTCGCCCGCGCGGTCGGCTGCGGCCTTCTCGCTGGTCGGTCGCCGCCCTGCGTCGGGCAGGGGTTTGGATGTTTATGCGGACCAAACCCTAGCCGACGCGATTCGGGGGTTCGCGGGGAGGGGGGCATACGCGTCGCCTGTCACTCGGTTGGGGTGGGAATGGGCGCCCAATAGCTCGGGTTGTCGCGGTTTGCGGGGCAGGTGCGGGTGGGTGGGGGCTGGTCGCGCCCACGCGGCGGAGCCGCATATCGGCACAGCCCCGCGCCCCTGAGGTTGGGTGATCCACCGGCGTTCTACCGTTGCTGTGTGCCCTACTTTGACGCTGCGTCCGCTGCTCCCCTCCATCCCGTCGCCCGGCAGGCGTTGTTGGCCGCTCTGGACGACGGGTGGGCCGACCCCTCCCGTCTCTACCGGGAGGGGCGGAAGGCGCGGATGCTGCTGGATGCCGCGCGGGAGGCGGCTGCCGAGGCCGTCGGGTGCCGACCGGACGAGCTGGCCTTCACCCCCTCGGGCACCCGGGCCGTACACGCGGGCATCGCGGGTGCGTTGGCCGGTCGTCGTCGCGTCGGACGTCACCTGATCGTGTCAGCCGTCGAACACTCCTCGGTGCTCCATTCGGCCGAGGTGTTCGAAGCGGAAGGCGGACAGGTGACCCGGGTGCCGGTGGCGCGGACCGGCACGGTGGAGGCCGGTGCCTACGAGGCCGCGCTCCGCCCGGACACCGCGCTCGCCTGCCTCCAGTCGGCCAACCACGAGGTGGGGACCGTACAGCCGGTGGCGGCGGTGGCCGAGGCGTGCCGGGCGGCCGGGGTGCCGTTGCTGGTGGACGCGGCGCAGTCGCTGGGGTGGGGGCGGGTCGAGGGCGGCTGGTCGCTGCTGACGGCGAGTGCACACAAATGGGGCGGGCCGGCCGGGGTGGGGCTGCTGGTGGTGCGCAAGGGGGTGCGGTTCGCCGTCCAAGGGGCCTCGGACGAGCGGGAGTCGGGGCGGGCACCCGGCTTCGAGAACCTGCCGGCGATCGTCGCGGCGGCGGCCTCGCTGCGGGCCGTGCGGGCGGAGGCCGAGCGGGAGGCCGTACGGCTGCGGGAGCTGACGGCGCGGATCCGGGCGCGGGTACCGGAGTTGGTGCCGGACGTGGAGGTGGTGGGCGATCCGGAGCTCCGACTGCCCGGGATCGTCACCTTCTCCTGTCTCTATGTCGACGGAGAGACACTGCTGCACGAGTTGGACCGGGAGGGCTTCTCGGTGTCTTCGGGGTCGTCCTGCACGAGCAGCACCCTGACGCCGAGCCATGTGCTCAAGGCAATGGGTGTGCTGAGCGAGGGGAACGTCCGGGTGTCCCTGCCGACGGGCGCGGCCGAGGCGGATGTGGAACGGTTCCTGGAGGTGCTGCCGGGGGTGGTGGCGGGGGTGCGGGAGAGGCTGGGCGCCCCGACGCCGACGGCTGCCGTGCCGCAGGCAGAGGAAGTCGTCGTCGACTCACTCGGCAAGCGCTGCCCGATCCCCGTCATCGAGCTGGCGAAGGTCATCGGGACCGTGCCGGTGGGCGGCAGGGTCCGGGTCCTGTCCGACGACGAGGCGGCACGGCTGGACATCCCGGCGTGGTGCGAGATGCGGGGCCAGGAGTACGAGGGTGAGGAGAAGGCGGAACGAGGAACGGCTTACTTGGTACGCCGGCTCAGCTGAACGCCCCGGAAAGGGGCGCGGGGCCGGGTCGATTTGCGGCTGCCGCCGCGTGGGCGCGACCAGCCCCCACGCACCGGCACCCGACGACGTCAGACCAGGTACCCGCGAACCTCTTCCGCGGCCTCGTCCCCGTACGCCTTCGTGAACCGCTCCATGAAGTGCCCCCGCCGCAGCTGGTACTCCTGCGTCCCCACGGTCTCGATGACGAGAGTCGCCAGCATGCAGCCGACCTGGGCGGCCCGCTCCAGCGAGACCCCCCACGCGAGCCCGGACAGGAACCCGGCACGGAACGCGTCGCCGACACCCGTCGGGTCGGCCTTGCGCTCCTCGTCGGCGCAGCCGACCTCGATCGGGTCCTCCCCCGCCCGCTCGATGCGCACGCCCCGCGCGCCCAGCGTCGTGACCCGGTGGCCGACCTTCGCGAGGATCTCCTCGTCGCTCCAGCCGGTCTTCGTCTCGATGAGCCCCTTCTCGTACTCGTTGGAGAAGAGGTACGTCGCGCCCTCCAGCAGTATCCGGATCTCGTCGCCGTTCATCCGGGCGATCTGCTGGGAGAAGTCGGCGGCGAAGGGGATGGACCGGGTCCGGCACTCCTCCGTGTGGCGGAGCATGCCCTCCGGGTCGTCCGCGCCGATCAGGACCAGGTCGAGTCCGCCGACCCGGTCGGCGACCGTCTTGAGCTCGATCAGGCGGGCCTCGCTCATCGCGCCCGTGTAGAAGGAGCCGATCTGGTTGTGGTCGGCGTCGGTCGTGCACACGAATCGCGCGGTGTGCAGGGTCTCGGAGATCCGGACGGAGTCCGTGTCGACGCCGTGCCGGTCGAGCCAGGCCCGGTACTCGTCGAAGTCGAAGCCCGCCGCGCCGACCAGGATCGGCCGGGTGCCGAGCTGTCCCATGCCGAACGCGATGTTCGCGCCGACGCCGCCGCGCCGCACGTCCAGGTTGTCGACCAGGAAGGACAGCGAGACCGTGTGCAGCTGGTCCGCGACCAGCTGGTCGGCGAAGCGGCCGGGGAAGGTCATGAGGTGGTCGGTGGCGATGGAGCCGGTGACTGCGATGCGCACGGCTGGGACTCTCCTGAAGGGGAGGCGTTATTGACAGTTAACGCTACCGGGTCCGGGTGGGCGCCCTGAAGGTGCCAAAACTACCCGATAGTAGATCTTTCTTCGCGGCACCCGGCGTGCTTACGGTTCCGTCATGACGAACCTCAAGGTCCACGCCCCCGCTCCGGCCGACCTCGACGACGACCTCGCGTCGCTGCGCGGGGACTGCGCCCGGATGGCTCCGCACTGGGTGGTTCCCGATCACAGCGATGCCCGCCCGGTGCCGCCCTCACTCATCCACGGGGTGACCGTGCCGAAGAAGTCCGCCAGACTCCTGGACGCGATGTCCGACTACGGCGACTGAGTCCCGCCCGGCGCGTTTCCAGGGAACCGCGCGCTCCCCTCCCGCGTCCCATCGCCGTCCCCCGTGAAGGGGAGGCGGGATACGACACGGCAAGGAGCGATGCGGTGAAGAGCGAGCGACCCGAGAACGAGGACGACGCGGCCGCGGGCGGCACCGGGGAGCCCCCCGAGGCCGGGCAGGCCACGGAGTCGCCGAAGGCTGCCGAGGTCGAGGCCGAGGCGGTCGCCGCCGCCGATGCCCGCTCCGATGCCGACGCGGAGTCCGCCGAGGACGCCGAGGACGCCGCAGCGGAGGTGCCGGAGCCCGACGAGGCCCCCGAGCCGGACGTGGCCCCGGCCGCCGAGACCGCCGCCGAGCCCGCGGAGCCCCCGGCCGAGCCGGAAGCGGCCGTGCTCTCCGATGCCTCCGACGCTCCTGAGGCTCCCGGCACACCCGAGGCCGAAACCGGTGCCGACGCCGACGCCGACGCCAAGGAGGCCGACGACCTCGCCGACGATCTCGCTCCCCGCCGCCGCTCCCCCGCCCTCGTCATCGCCTCCGTGGCCGCCGCCGTCCTGCTGGTCGGCGGAGGCGGCGCCTACCTCGCCTCGAACAGGGGCTCCGACTCCGGCGGCGGTACGACCACGGGCGCGTCCGGCGGTTCCACTCCCCCGCCCCTCGCCCTGGACGGCTACTCCTCGGGCTCCTCGGGCTCCTCGGGCGGCAACGGCATAGCCCCGGGCGAGCCCAACCCCTACGGCGTGACGTACCGGGCGAGCGGAACGCTCCCCGCGGGCCCCGGCTCGGCCGCCGTGTACCAGCCCTCCGCCGAGGTCTCCAAGGACCGGGTCGCCGCGCTGGCGAAGGCGCTCGGGATCGAGGGGGCCCCGGTGGCCGAGGGCCAGGTCTGGAAGGTGGGCACCGACCACGACGGCTCGGGCGGGAGTCTCCAGGTGAACCGGGCCGCCCCGGGCCTGTGGACGTACAGCCGCTACGCCCCCGGCACCGACAACTGCAAGAGCGGCCTGGTGTGCGCGCAGGACCCGGCGGCGCCCGCCGGTGACCCGGTGAGCGTCGGCGATGCCGAGCAGGCGGCGGCGCCGGTACTGAAGGCGCTCGGCCAGGACGGCGCGAAGCTCGACGCGAGCCAGGTGATGGGCGCCCAGCGGGTGGTGAACGCCGATCCGGTGGTCGGCGGGCTGCCGACGTACGGCTGGACGACCGGGCTGACCGTGAGCAGGCAGGGCGAGGTGGTCGGCGGCAACGGGATGCTGGCGGCGCCCGCCAAGGGCGACACGTATCCGGTGCTGGGCGCCGCGAAGACGCTGGCGCTGATGAACGCGGCGCCGCGCTCCGGCCACCGGATGGGCATCGGCGGCTGCGCCAGTTCCGTACCGCTGAAGGACCGGCTGGAGCAGCCGTGCGGCGCGTCGACGCCGTCCGCCGCGTCGACGGCGTCGTCCCCGTCGTCCGCGTCGTCGGCCGTGGTCGAGAAGGCGGTGTTCGGGCTCGCCGCGCAGTCCGTCGCGGGGCGGCAGGCGCTGGTGCCGTCCTGGCTGTTCCGGGTGAGCGGGGCGGCGGACTCGTACACCGTGACCTATCCGGCGGTGGACCCGACGTACCTGGCCTCCGCGTCGACGCCGACGCCGACGCCGTCGGCGGGGGCCACGAAGGACGTGAAGGTGGACGGCTACACGGCCGACGGCCGCGAGCTGACCGTCGCCTTCACCGGCGGGGTGTGCGCCGACTACAAGGCCACGGCCGACGAGGGTTCGGAGCAGGTGGTGGTGAAGGTGACCGCGACGCCCTGGCCGGACAAGATCTGCGTCATGATCGCCAAGCAGTACCACCAGACGGTCCGCCTCGACGCGCCGCTGGACGGCCGGAAGGTGGTCGGCACGGACGGCGGCGCCGTCCCGAAGGAGAAGGCGACGACGCTGATCCCGCAGGTGGGATGAGCAGGCACACACGAAGGCGGCGGCCCCTCACCACGAGGGGCCGCCGCCTTCCTGCTGTGTGCCCTTCGGTTCAGCTGAAGGAGTCGCCGCAGGCGCAGGAGCCGGTCGCGTTCGGGTTGTCGATCGTGAAGCCCTGCTTCTCGATGGTGTCGACGAAGTCGATCGACGCGCCGCCCAGGTACGGGGCGCTCATGCGGTCGGTGACGACCTTGACACCGCCGAAGTCCTTGACGACGTCGCCGTCGAGGGAACGCTCGTCGAAGAAGAGCTGGTAGCGCAGGCCGGAGCAGCCACCGGGCTGGACGGCGACACGCAGGGCGAGGTCGTCACGGCCTTCCTGGTCGAGCAGGGCCTTGACCTTGGCCGCGGCGGCGTCGCTCAGGATGATGCCGTCGGTGGCGGTGCTGGTCTCGTCCGATACGGACATCTACATCTCTCCCGGGTTGTACGGAGACTGCTTGCCGACGAGTGCAACCGGCGGGTCCGCTGATTCATTCCGGGCCGGCATGCGCGTTCTCGCGTTTTTCCTACGTCTTCATGCTCGCACATGCCCGCGGTGACACACAGCTGTCGCCTTGGCCACCCACGGCGACCTGCGCACAAGGCGACCACACCGCGTCCACCTGGCGGCCACCCTCCCGTTCGGCGCCGGGATTGATGTCACATCGACGCTATGGCCATCGTCAAAGTGACGTGAAGCAGTTATGATAGATAACGTCAGAACGACGAAAAGTAGAAAGGGTGCGTGTCGTGACCACCGCCCAGACCACGGAGCTCGACGTACAGCCGACTCCGCTCGCCCTGCTGCTGCTCGGCCGTGAGGCCGACCCGAAGAGCGAGCGGGGCGTCGAGTGTCCCGGCGACCTGCCCTCGCCGTCCGACCCGGACCTGGTCGCGCGCGCCCGCGCGGCCAAGGAGAAGCTCGGCGACAAGGTCTTCGTGCTCGGCCACCACTACCAGCGCGACGAGGTCATCCAGTTCGCCGATGTCACGGGCGACTCCTTCAAGCTGGCCCGGGACGCCGCCGCCCGCCCGGAGGCCGAGTACATCGTGTTCTGCGGTGTGCACTTCATGGCCGAGTCCGCCGACATCCTGACCTCCGACGACCAGAAGGTGGTCCTCCCCGACCTCGCGGCCGGCTGCTCGATGGCCGACATGGCCACCGCCGAGCAGGTCGCCGAGTGCTGGGACGTGCTGACCGAGGCCGGGATAGCCGAGCAGGTGGTCCCCGTCTCGTACATGAACTCGTCCGCGGACATCAAGGCGTTCACGGGCAAGCACGGCGGCACCATCTGCACCTCGTCGAACGCCCAGCGCGCCCTGGAGTGGGCCTTCGAGCAGGGGGAGCCCTCAACAACGAAGGTGCTGTTCCTGCCCGACCAGCACCTGGGCCGCAACACCGCCGTCCGGGACATGGGCATGTCCCTGGAGGACTGTGTCCTCTACAACCCGCACAAGCCCAACGGCGGTCTCACGGCCGACCAGTTGCGGGACGCGAAGATGATCCTGTGGCGCGGCCACTGCTCGGTGCACGGCAGGTTCTCGCTGGACTCGGTCAACGACGTGCGCGAGCGGATCCCGGGCGTCAATGTGCTGGTCCACCCGGAGTGCCGGCACGAGGTCGTGGCCGCCGCCGACTACGTCGGCTCGACGGAGTACATCATCAAGGCCCTGGAGGCCGCCCCGGCCGGCTCCAAGTGGGCGATCGGCACCGAGCTGAACCTGGTCCGCCGCCTCGCGAACCGTTTCGCGCCCGAGGGCAAGGAGATCGTCTTCCTCGACAAGACGGTCTGCTTCTGCTCGACCATGAACCGCATCGACCTCCCCCACCTGGTGTGGACCCTGGAGTCGCTGGCCGAGGGCAACCTGGTCAACCGCATCGAGGTCGACCAGGAGACCGAGGCGTTCGCCAAGCTGGCCCTGGAGCGGATGCTGGCGCTGCCGTAGCCGTGACGACGCCCGTGTCACCCCGGGTCGACGGGTTTGCGCTCGGGGTGTGCGGGGTCGAGGGTGAAGACGGTGCCGTCGGAGGTGGAGAGGACCAGCGCGCCGCGGTTGAACCACACCGTCGGCAGCAGGCCGCTGTTGCCGAGCACCTCGGCGCGCGCGGAGGACTCCCACAGGACGGTGCCCCTGGCCGCGTCGAGGGCGACCACCCGGCCGCTCATGCCCGCCATGTACACCGTGCGGCCCTTCGCGTCCACCGAGGCCTGGCCCGGCGACTCCAGGGTCGTGTGGCTCTCCCACAGCCGGGCCCCGGTCGTCGGTGAGAACGCGGTGACCAGGCCGCTGGAGGTGGCGAGGAAGAGCGTGCCGTGGGCCAGGGTGGGCAGCCCGCCCCGGTACTTCTCGGGCAGCGGGGTCAGAGTGCGTTCGCCGGTGCCGGGGTCGACGCGCACGATGCGGTTGTAGATGAGATCCGGGCCGTTGTTGACGTCCTGGTCGTCCGACTCCAGGAAGATCAGCTGTCCGGAGAGGGTGCCGACGAAACTGGCCGTCTGGGCGGGAGAGTCCAGGGTGCGCACCGAGCCGTCGGCGGGGTGGACGACGTAGAACTTCGTGGCGTGCGAGCCGTCCGACTGGTCGCCGCAGTCCGCGTAGGGGAAGTCGCCCGCGGAGAGCATCGAGCAGAGCCAGCCGCCGGGCACCGGGACGGTGCTGATGACGCTGCCGTCCCGCGCCGAGCGGACGGTGAACGTGCTGCCGTCGCCCTCCTGGGTCAGGGTCACCCCGTCGCCGTAGGCCGAGCCCAGGGAGTCGGTGCGGACCGCGTGGGACCAGAGCCTGGTGCCGTCCTTGCCGTCGAGCGCCATGACGGACTGCGCCTTTCCGGCGCCGTTCCCGTCGGTGATCTGGAGCTCGACGAGGACCCGGCCGTCGTCCACGCCGAGAACGGTGGTGATGTAGCGGTCGGCCGGTGTGCCCGTGGGGGCTATGCCGGCGCGCCACAGGGTCCGGCCGGTGGTGGCGTCGACCCGGGTGGGGAGGAGGGCGGTGCCGCCGCAGTAGACGGAGGAGCCGTCCGAGACGCAGGTCGGCGAGGTGTCGCCCTCGTAGCCCGGTGCCTTCTTCACCCCCTGCTCGGCGGTCGCGGACACCGTTGTCTGCCAGGGTTTCCAGCCGTCGGGGAGGGCGTCCCAGCGGGATCCGGAGGAGGCCGAGGAGGTCGAGGAGCCGGCGCGGGCCTCGCCGTCGCCGTTCCAGGGGCCGAGCAGGAAGTAGCCGGTCAGGGACAGGGCGGTCACCGCGGTCGCGGCCAGCAGTACGCGGGGGGTGCGGCGGCGGGAGCGGCGGGCGGTGACCGGCGGGGTGGCGGCGTCGGGGGCCGGGGCATGGCGGCCGGGGTGTGTGTCCGGCAGGCGCAGGGTCAGGGTCTGCGGTTCGGCGGCGGACGGCTCCGGCAGGGCCGCCGCGAACTGGCGGGCCAGGTCGTCGAGTCCGGGCCGGGCGTCGGGTTCCTTGGCCAGGCAGCGTTCCAGGACCGCGCGCAGCGGGCCGGTGACGCCGTCCAGGACGGGCTCGTTGTGGACCACCCGGTAGCCGGTGAGGTAGGGGCTGTCGGCGTCGAAGGGGCCGCGCCCGGTGACGCAGTACACCAGCAGCGCGCCCAGGGAGAAGACGTCGGAGGCGGGGCCGACGGTACGGGCGTCGGTGAACTGCTCCGGGGACATGAACGGCGGGGTGCCGACCATCTGCCCCGTCTCGGTGAGGGTGTTGTGGTTCTCGGCGGCCCGGGAGATGCCGAAGTCGATGACGCGGGGGCCGTCCTCGGCCATCAGGACGTTGGCCGGTTTCAGGTCCCGGTGCACCACCCCGGCCCGGTGGATGTCGCGCAGCGCCTCGACCAGGCCGAGGGCCAGCGGCCGCAACTCGGTGACGCGGAGCGCGCCGTGGGCCCGGATGCGGGCGGCGAGGGAGGGGCCGGGCACGTACTGGGTGGCCATCCAGGGCGTCGGCGCGTCCGGGTCGGCGTCCAGGACGGGGGCGGTGAAGGCGCCGCTGACCCGGCGGGCGGCCTCGATCTCCTGCCGGAACCTGGCCCGGAAGACGGGGTCCTCGGCGTACTGGGCGTGCACCACCTTGACGGCGACCTCGCGCCCGGAGCGTGAGCGGCCCCGGTAGACGATGCCCATCCCGCCGGCCCCGAGCCGGTCGGCCAGCCGGTACCCGCCGAGGGACCTCGGGTCGTCCTTGTGCAGCGGCACGCCGAAACTCCCCTTCCCCGTCGTGCGGTTCGCGGCGCCAGCATACGGAACGGGCAGGCACGGGCGGCCGGTTCCCGGTGGTGTTCCGGAAACCGGCCGCCGTTCGCGGGACCGTCACACGGCCGCGGGCTGCGGCTCCTCGGACGCGGGGGCGGACTCCGTGTCCCCCCGGCCCTTCTTCGCGGCACGCTTCCCGGCCCTGCGCTCCTTGCGGAGCTCGACCATCGCGTAGAGCGTCGGCACGAGCAGCAGGGTGAGCAGGGTGGAGGTGATCAGACCGCCGATCACGACCACGGCGAGCGGCTGGGCGATGAACCCGCCCTCGCCGGTGACGCCGAGCGCCATCGGGAGGAGGGCGAAGATCGTCGCCAGGGCCGTCATGAGGATGGGCCGCAGACGGTGGCGGCCGCCCTCGATCACGGCCTCGACCACGCCGTAGCCCTGGCTCCGGTACTGGTTGACGAGGTCGATCAGGACGATCGCGTTGGTCACCACGATGCCGATCAGCATCAGCATGCCGATCATCGCGGGGACGCCCATCGGGGTGCCGGTGACGACCAGCAGGCCGAGCGCGCCGGTCGCCGCGAACGGGATGGAGACCAGCAGGATCAGTGGCTGGACCAGCGACCGGAAGGTCGCGACCAGCAGCATGAAGACGATCGCGATCGCCGCGAGCATCGCCAGGCCCAGGTTCTTGAACGCGCTGTCCTGGTCCGAGGTGACGCCGCCGATCGAGGCCGTCGCGCCCGCCGGGAGCTTCAGCGCCTTGATCTTGGACTGGAGCTGGGTGCTGACCGCGCCGGTGTTGTCACCGGTGGGCTTCGCGCTGACGGTCGCGGCGCGCTGGCCGTCGATCCGGGTCATCGACACCGGGGCGTCCACCAGCTTCACGGTGGCGATGTCGCCGAGCTTCACCGGGCCGAGCTTGAGCGCGCGCAGTTGCGCGAGGGTCTCGGCCGGCTTGGCGGACTTCACGACGACGTCGCGCTCGGTGTCGTCGAGAGTGGCCTTCGCGGCGGTGGTGCCCTTGACGGCCTGGGTGACAGCGGCGCCCAGCGTCTGGTCGTCGAAACCGGCCGCCGCGGCCTTGGAGTTGGCCTTCACCGAGATGCGCGGCACGCTCTGCGCCAGGTCGCTGGTGACGTCGGTGACGTCGTCCAGCTTGGCGACCGTGGCCCGGACCTGCTCGGCGGCCTTGCGCAGCACGTCGCCGTCGGCCGCCTTCACGACGACGCTCAGGTCCTGGCTGCCGAAGCCGTCACCGGCCGACACGGTGGTCGTACCGATGCCGGACAGCTTGTGCAGGCCGTCCTCGATGGCGTTCTGCACCCGGTCGTACGACTTCGAGTCGTCCAGCATCACCGAGTACGACGCCTGGTTGGTGTCGGTGCCGCCGCCGAAGGCCGCCATGAAGCCGGAGGAGCCGACGGTGACCTGGTAGTCCTTGACGCCGTCGATGGAGGCGAGGAGCTTCTCGACCTTCTTCGCCTGGACGTCGGTCGCGGCCAGGCTGGTGCCGGGCTTCAGCTCCTGCTTGACGGTGAGGACCTCCTGGTCCCCCTGGTCGAAGAAGTTGGTCTTCAGCAGCCCGGACATGCCGAACGTGACGACCAGGACGACGATCGCGATCAGCACGCTGGTGAGGCGGCGCCGGGTCGCGAAGCGCAGGACGGGGACGTAGAGGCGCTGGAGGCGGCTGTCGGCCTCCTTCTCCTCGGCCTTGCGGCGGGCCTCCTCGGCGTCCTCGGGGGCGCTCTTCGGGGCGCGCAGGAACCAGTAGGACAGGACCGGCACGACCGTCAGGGAGACCAGGAGGGACGCCAGCAGTGCCGCGGTGACCGTGAGGCTGAAGGGGCCGAACAGCTGGCCCACCATGCCGCCGACCAGGCCGACCGGCAGGAAGACGGCGACCGTGGTGAGGGTGGAGGAGGTGACCGCGCCGGACACTTCACGCACCGCCGTGAGGATGGCGGACCGGCGCTCCTCGCCGTAGCCGAGGTGGCGCTTGATGTTCTCCAGGACCACGATCGAGTCGTCGACGACCCGGCCGATGGCGATGGTGAGCGCGCCGAGGGTGAGCATGTTGAGGGAGAGGCCGCGGGTCCACAGCACGATCAGCGTGAGGACCACGGAGAGCGGGATGGACACCGCGGTCACCAGGGTCGAGCGGACCGAGGCCAGGAAGAGCAGGATGACCAGGACCGCGAAGAGCAGGCCGAGGGCGCCCTCGGTGGTGAGGCCCTTGATGGACTTGGAGACCGCCGGGCCCTGGTCGCTGACGACCGTGAGGGTGGCGCCGGAGCCGAGGTCCTGGCGCAGCTTCGGCAGCTTGTCCTTGACCGCGTTCGAGATGGAGACGGCGCTGCCGTCGTGGTCCATGGTGACGTTGACGGCGAGGCTGGGGCGGCCGTCGGTGCGGGTGATGGAGTCGGCCGGGGCCTCCTGCTGCTTCACCGTGGCGACGTCGCCGAGGCGCACGGGCTTCTGCACGCCCTGCCCGGTGACCATCAGGTCCTCGATCTGCCGCAGCGAGGTGAGTCCGCCGCCGACCTGGACGGTGCGGTTGGCGCCGTCCTCGTCGAAGGAGCCCGCCGGGACGGTCGCGCCGGCCGCCTGGAGCGACTGGGCGAGGGCGGCGGAGGTGAGCCCGGCCCGCGCGAGCTTCGCGTCCTGCGGGGTGACGGTGACCTGGACGTCGCGGACGCCGGTGACCTGGACGCGGCCGACGCCGTCGACGTCCTTGAGGGCCGGGACGACCGTCTTGTCCAGCTGGTCGGCGAGGGCCTGCTGGTCCTTGCCGGAGGTGACGGCGAGGACCACGGTCGGCATGTCGTCGGTGGAGCCGGAGATGACCTGCGGGTCGACGGAGTCCGGGAGCTGGGCGCGGTTGACGGCCAGCTGGACGTCGGCCACCAGCTGCTTGGTGTCGTTGCCGTAGTCGAAGGACGCCATGATCACGGCGTTGCCCTCGCTCGCGGTGGAGGTGACGCCGGTGACGCCGTCGACGCCTTCGAGGTTGTTCTCGATCGGCTCGACGATCTGCTTCTCGACGACGTCGGGCGCCGCCCCCTGGTACGGGGCGATGACCGACACCATGGGCAGGGAGATCGTCGGCAGCAGCTGCTGCTTGATCTGGGGGATGGCGATCGCCCCGAAGACGAGCGCGATCAGGGAGATGAGGCCTATCAGGGCCCGCTGCGCGAGGCTGAATCTGGACAGCCAGGACATGGGTCGGGGTCTCTTTTCGGTGAGCTGCTGTGAGCGGCAGACGGACGGCACAGGGGGCACCTGTGAGCGCCCACCGCACCACTCTCACCCATGCGCGGACCTGCTCGGGTAGCCCCAGGGTGCCGTTCCCTTATCCGGCTCCTACTCCGCCCGCAGTACGCCCGGGTGGAGATCAGTCCATCCTCGGGCGGACCAGCCCCGACTCGTACGCGATCACCACGAGCTGCGCCCGGTCCCGCGCGCCCAGCTTGGCCATGGCCCGGTTGACGTGCGTCTTCACGGTCAGCGGGCTGACCTCCAGGCGTTCGGCGATCTCGTCGTTGGAGTGCCCGCCGGCGACCTGGACCAGGACCTCGCGCTCGCGTGAGGTGAGCGCGTCGAGCCGGTCGGTGCGGGCCGGGTCGCGGCCGTCGTCGCCGAGGTCGCCCTGGGCGAGGAAGCGGGCGATCAGGCCCTTGGTGGCCGTCGGGGAGAGCAGCGCCTCGCCGCCCGCGGCGACCCGGATGGCGCTGAGGAGTTCCTCGGGTTCGCTGCCCTTGCCGAGGAAGCCGGAGGCGCCCGCGCGCAGCGCCTGGACGACGTAGTCGTCGACCTCGAAGGTCGTGAGGATGACCACGCGGACGTGGGCGAGGGAGGGGTCGGCGCTGATCAGCCGGGTGGCGGCGAGCCCGTCGGTGCCCGGCATCCGGATGTCCATCAGGACGACGTCGGCCTCCCGCTCCCGGGTCAGCGCCACCGCCTCGGCGCCGTCGGAGGCCTCGCCGACCACCTCCATGTCGGACTCGGAGTCGACGAGCACCCGGAACGCGCTGCGCAGCAGTGCCTGGTCGTCGGCGAGCAGGACACGGATCGTCATGCGGAATCCCCCAGAGCGGCCGCACGGCCCTTGGCCCGGCCGTGCGCACGGTCGCCCGTACGGTCGTCGGTGTCGGTCTTGACCGGCAGGATCGCATGGACGCGGAAGCCGCCGCCGTAGCGGGGGCCGGTGGTGAGGGTGCCGCGCAGGGCGGTGACGCGCTCGCGCATGCCGAGCAGCCCGTGGCCGCCGCCCTCCTCCGGGGCGGTGTCCTCACCGGAGCCGTCGTCCAGGACGGTGACCTCGATCTGCGGTCCGACGCGTACGACGCTCACCTCGGCCTTGGCGTCGGGTCCCGCGTGCTTCTGCACGTTGGTCAGGGCCTCCTGGATGATCCGGTAGGCGGCCAGGTCGACGGCGGCCGGCAGGGTGGCGCCCTGGTCGGCGCGGGCGACCTCGACCTGGAGGCCGGCGTTGCGGAACGTGTCGGCGAGTTCGTCCAGGATGTGCAGGCCGGGGGCGGGCTCGGTCGGTGCCTCGGGGTCGCCGGACTGGCGGAGCAGGCCGACGGTGGCGCGCAGTTCGTTCAGCGCGGAGCGGCTGGCCTCGCGGACGTGGCCGAGGGCCTCCTTGGCCTGGTCGGGCCGCTTGTCCATGACGTGCGCGGCGACCCCGGCCTGCACGTTGACCAGGGCGATGTGGTGGGCGACGACGTCGTGCAGGTCCCGGGCGATGCGCAGCCGCTCCTCGGCGACCCGGCGGCGGGCCTCCTCCTCCCGGGTCCGCTCGGCGCGCTCGGCCCGCTCGCGGATGGCCTGGACGACCGCGCGCCGGCTGCGGACGGCGTCCCCTGCGGTGGCGCCGATGCCGGTCCAGGCGAAGATCGCGAGGTTCTCCTGGGCGTACCAGGGCAGCGGGCCCGCGACCATCGCGGCGGTGGTCAGCACGGTCATGGTGAGCAGGCCGGCCCGCAGGGTGGTGCGGCGGTCGGTGGTGGCGGCGACGGTGAACAGGGCGACCACGGCCGCCATCGCGACGGGGGCGCGGGGGTCGCCGGTGACGCACTCGACGACGGAGGCGGCGCCGGTGACGGCGAGGACCGTCTTCGGGGCGTACCGGCGGAAGACCAGGGCCGCGGCGGCGAGCGTCATCAGCAGCAGGCTGAGCGGGTCCGGGGTGCGGATGCCCCAGGCGACGCCGTGCGCGCCGTGCGGTACCGCGAAAGAGCTCACGACCATGCAGACGAGGGCGCCCGCGGCGATGACCGCGTCCACGGCGAGTGGATGGGCGCCGGCTCTGCAGCGGGCTCTTTCGAGAGTGCTCACGTACTGAACAGTACGGCCGGTTCGTGCGGGCCGGAACTGTCGGTTCGGGCCGCTGCAGGCACCGTCCTCCCTGGGGGCTGCCGCCCCCAGACCCCCGCTTCGGCCTGAACGGCCTCGTCCTCGAACGCCGGACGGGCTGTCTACGTGAGCGTCAGCCTGGAATGAGACCGTCGTCCCGGAGCAGGGCCCTGACCTCTTCCAGGGTCGCGTCCGGGGACGGGAGGATCAGGTCGGAGGGTTCCAGGGCTTCGTCGGGGAGCGGGGCGCCCAGTTCCCGGACCTTGTCCAGGAGGGCGCCCAGGGTGCGGCGGAAGGCTGCCTCGTCGCCGGACTCGGTCTCCGCGAGGAGCTCGTCGTCCAGCTTGTTCAGTTCGGCGAGGTGGCTGTCGGCCAGCCTCACCTGGCCCTCCCCCATGATCCTCACGACCATGTCGGCCATGTCGCCCTCCAGGCGTCGGCTACTGCTTGTCGAAGCGCGGGGTGTCCTGCGGCTGCTGCGACTGCTGGCCCTGGCCGGTGCCGCCCTCGATCGCCTGCTGGGGCGAACCTCCGGCGAGCTCGGCCTTCATGCGCTGCAACTCCAGCTCCACATCCGTACCACCGGAGAGCCGGTCCAGCTCGGCGGCGATGTCGTCCTTGGCCGTGCCGGTCGGGTCGTCCAGGGCGCCGGAGGCGAGGAGCTCGTCGATGGCGCCGGCGCGGGCCTGCAGCTGCTGGGTCTTGTCCTCGGCCCGCTGGATGGCGAGGCCGACGTCGCCCATCTCCTCGGAGATGCCGGTGAAGGCCTCACCGATGCGGGTCTGCGCCTGGGCGGCGGTGTAGGTGGCCTTGATGGTCTCCTTCTTGGTGCGGAAGGCGTCCACCTTGGCCTGGAGGCGCTGGGCCGCGAGGGTGAGCTTCTCCTCCTCGCCCTGGAGGGTGGCGTGCTGCGTCTCCAGGTCGGTCACCTGCTGCTGGAGGGCGGCGCGGCGGGAGAGCGCCTCGCGGGCGAGGTCCTCGCGGCCGAGCGCGAGCGCCTTGCGGCCCTGGTCCTCCAGCTTGGAGGACTGCTGCTGGAGCTGGTTCAGCTGGAGTTCGAGCCGCTTGCGGCTGGTCGCCACGTCGGCGACGCCGCGGCGGACCTTCTGCAGCAGCTCCAGCTGCTTCTGGTACGAGTAGTCCAGGGTCTCGCGCGGGTCCTCGGCCCTGTCCAGGGCCTTGTTCGCCTTCGCGCGGAAGATCATCCCCATACGCTTCATGACACCGCTCATGGGCTTCGCGCGCCCCCTTCTGACGGACTCCAGCTCACAGATCCTGCGACAGAACCCACAGTACGGGCCCTGCCTCCATTACCGCACTGTTCGGGGACCGATGCGCTCATCCCCAAGGACGACTACCGACAGCTCCGCTCCGGCACAGGTAGTAGGTGGCCCCCTGAGCGAAGCGCCTGCAACGTCCCCTCTGTCCCCCCATGGAGACGACCGGCGTTGCGGGATCGTTCCCCGCCGGACTAGGGCCCACACCCCGCGACCCCGTACCCTTGGGTTTTGTGTTCCGTAGCCGTGCCAAGGATGAGAAGGCCTCCGCCGACAAGGCGGTCGTGACCGACTCCAAAGAGACCCGTGACCCGCAGGCCCCCAAGGGCAGGCCCACGCCCAAGCGCAGTGAGGCCCAGAGCCAGCGGCGCAGCGTGGCCAACACGCCGACGACGCGCAAGGACGCCGCCAAGCGTCAGCGCGACGACCGGCGCGCCGCCATGGACCG
This sequence comes from Streptomyces sp. NPDC048291, assembly GCF_043201715.1. Taxonomy (NCBI): domain Bacteria; kingdom Bacillati; phylum Actinomycetota; class Actinomycetes; order Kitasatosporales; family Streptomycetaceae; genus Streptomyces; species Streptomyces sp. NPDC048291. The sequence goes on along the minus strand of NZ_JBICZC010000001.1, from coordinate 494,251 downwards.
GCAGCGCCAGGCGCTGGCCACCGGCGACGAGCGGTACCTGCCCGCCCGTGACAAGGGCCCGGTCCGCAGGTTCGCCCGCGACTGGGTCGACTCGCGTTTCAACGTGGCGGAGTTCTTCCTGCCGCTGGCCGTGGTCATCCTGGTCATGAGCGTGGTCAACAACACGGCGATCAAGAACATCGCGCTGCTGCTGTGGCTGGTCGTGATCGTGCTGATCGTGCTCGACGCGGTGATCAGCGGCCTGCGGCTGCGCAAGCGCCTCGCCGAGCGCTTCCCCGACCAGAACAAGAAGGGCGCCGTCGCCTACGCCCTGATGCGCTCCCTCCAGATGCGCCGGCTCCGGCTGCCCAAGCCGCAGGTCAAGCGCGGAGAGCGGCCCTGAGCGCAGAGCCGTTCTCCGAGGGTGCGGCAGAAGCCTGGCTGAACAGGCTGGGCGGACTGCGTGACGTCGTACGGCAGCAGTTGGTGGCCCGTCAGCTCGACGAGCAGATAGCCGGGCGGTTCCCGGTCGGGCAGCGGCTGCGGGTGCTCGACGTGGGGATGGGCCAGGGCACGCAGGCGCTGCGGCTGGCCCGGGCCGGGCACCAGGTGACCGGTGTCGAGCGGGAGCCGGCGATGGTCGCGGCCGCGCGCCGGGCCCTGGCCGACGAGCCGGAGGGCATCCGCGAGCGGGTGCGGATCGTCCAGGGGGACGGCCGGGACACGGGTGTCCACTTCCTCCCCGGCAGCTTCGACGTGGTGCTCTGCCACGGGGTGCTGATGTACGTCCAGGAGCCGGACGCGCTGCTCGCCGGGCTGGCCCGGATGCTGGCCCCGGGCGGGCTGCTGTCGCTGCTGGTGCGCAACGCCGACGCGCTGGCCATGCGGCCGGGGCTGAGCGGTGACTGGGCGGGCGCCCTGGAGGCCTTCGACACCGTCTCCTACCGGAACAGGCTGGGCCTGGACGTCCGGGCCGACCGGCTGGCCACCCTCACCGGCGCACTCGCCGGCATCGGGGCGCCATTGCAGTCCTGGTACGGCGTACGGGTGTTCACGGACACCGCCGCGGACGACGCGGAGGCACCGGCCGGCCTGGAGACGCTGCTCGCGGTGGAGGAGCGGGCCGGGCGGACGGATCCGTACCGTTCGGTCGCGGCGCTGCTGCACCTGTGCGGGGTCCGCGGCTGACCGCACCCGGTGGCCGGTGCCGCTGCCGCTCGTTCGGGCCAGCAGCGCGAGCCGGAGCGTCACCGTCGCGGCGAGACTCGGGGCATGGACGCTTCCCCCGCCCGCCGGACCCTGCGTACGGCCGCCGCGCTCGGTTCCTGCTGCCTCGCCCTGGTCTCCGGATGTTCCGCCTTCGACGGTGACGCGGCCGAGGACACCGCCGCCGCCCGGGCGGCGGCCGTCCCGCTGGCGGCGACGGAGCTGCAGGACCGGTACCAGAAGGTGATCAAGGACGTCCTGCCGTCGGTCGTACAGATCCAGGCCAGCAGCGACCTGGGCTCGGGCGTGGTCTACGACGGCAACGGACACATCGTCACCAACGCGCATGTCGTGGGCAACGAGAAGCGGTTCAAGGTGACGACCGCCAACACGGAGGAACCGCTGACCGCGACGCTGGTGTACTCCTACCCGCAGCAGGACCTGGCGGTCATCAGGCTCGACAGGATCCCGGACGGGCTGAAGGCGGCCGCCTTCGGGGACACCGAGAAGGTCTCGGTCGGGCAGATCACGCTGGCCATGGGATCGCCGCTCGGGCTGTCGTCCAGCGTGACCGAGGGCATCGTGTCGGCGACCGGACGGACCGTCAGCGAGAACACCGCGGGCGGCGGTACGGGCGCCACCATCCCCAACATGGTGCAGACCTCGGCGGCCATCAACCCCGGCAACAGCGGCGGCGCGCTGGTCAACCTGGACGGCCAGGTCATCGGCATCCCCACGCTCGCCGCGAGCGACCCCGACCTGGGCGGCAGCGCGGCGCCCGGGATCGGGTTCGCCATCCCGGGGTCGATGGTGAAGACGGTCGCCGACCAGATCATCAAGCAGGGCAAGGTGACCGACTCGGGGCGGGCCGCGCTCGACATCACCGGGCGCACGGTCGTCGACGTGAACTACCAGCCGGCCGGAGTGGCCGTGGTGACCGTGGAGCACGGTGGCGCGGCCGACAAGGCGGGCATCCGGCCCGGGGACATCATCACCAGGGTGGGGGGCGACGACATCACCACCATCACCTCACTGGCCGAGTCGCTCGCCTCGGACCGGCCGGGGCAGAAGACGACGGTGGCCTACAGCCGGGAGGGCATCAGCAGGACGGTGGACGTGACGCTGGGCGAGCAGTGACCGGGTGACCGGCGGGGCGGCCGGCGAGGGCCGCCCCGGACCGGCACGCCTCAGGACTCGTCCGCGTGCAGACTCATCGGGCCGTAGATCTCGGTGGCGTCCTCGTAGAGCCGCACCTGGTCGGCGCCGCCGGCCAGCAGGGCCTTCCACTGCTCGCCGATCCACGATTCGGCGTCGCCCTGTGTGGTGAACTCCTCGGGCTCCACCGCGGGCTGGACCTCCGTCCCGTCGGACTTCTCGAACCGCCATGTCCATGCCGCCATGTAGGCCTCCTTTGATCCAACCGGTGCATCGTATAAGGGCGCCGACGAAAACTCCGCTGGTTGTGGGGCAGGTGCGGGGCCGGTGGGGGTTGCTCGCGCCCACGCGGCGGCAGCCGCAAGTCAAATACAGCCCCGCGCCCCCTCGGGGCGCGTCTTACTGGACGCCGCTGAAGCGGGAACCGTTGGGACGGGTGAAAATCAGGGCGTGGAAGTGACTTTGCTCGGTACCGGTGCTCCTGCGGGGCTGCCTTCGCCCGGCTGTCCGTGTGCGGCCTGTGCGTGTGCCGTCGGGGAGGATGCGCGGGCCGCCACCGCGGTGCTCGTCGACGGGACGTTGCTGCTCGATCTGACGCCGGGTGTGGCGTTCGCGGCGGCCCGGGCCGGGCTGTCCCTGGGCGGGGTACGGCAGGTGCTGCTGTCGCATCCGCACGACGGGCCCGCCGTCGAGGTGCCGGCCGGGCTGCCGCAGCCGGGGCGGGTGCCGGACGGGCGGGAGCTGGCGCTGCTGACGGGGCATCGGGTGCGGGCGGTGGCGATGGACGCGGGCGGCACCGGGTACGCGGTGACCGGCCCCGACGGGCAGCGGCTCCTGTACCTGCCGCCGGGCGGGGCGCAGGCCGGGCTGGAGAACGGGAGCGCGGAGGCGTACGACCTGGTGCTCCTCGACGTCGTCGGGCGGCCGGACGCGCTGGCGAAGCTGCGGGCGGTCGGCGCGGTCGGGCCGACCACGGACGTCGTCGCCGTCCATCTCGGCCATGACGTGCCGCCGGGACCGGAGTTGCGGCGCCGGCTGGCGGTGGCCGGGGCGCGGGCGGTGCCGGACGGGACGACGCTGACGGTGGGGGTGTACGAGGACGTGCCCGACGTACCGCGCCGGACGCTGGTGCTGGGCGGGGCCCGGTCGGGGAAGTCCGTGGAGGCCGAACGGCGGCTGGAGTCCTTCCCGGACGTGCTCTACGTCGCCACGGGCGGCACCCGCGGCGGGGACACCGAGTGGGCGACGCGGGTCGCCGTGCACCGGGAGCGGCGGCCGGGGTCCTGGCGTACGACGGAGACGTGCGACCTGGTGCCGTTGCTGGCCGAGGACGGGCCGCCGCTGCTGGTCGACTGCCTGTCGCTGTGGCTGACGGACGCGATGGACTCCGTCGGGGCGTGGGACGACACGGAGTGGGCGTCGGGCGGGGAGAAGGCCCTGCGGGAGCGGGTGCGGGAGCTGACGGAGGCGGTGCGGGCGAGTCGGCGGACGGTGGTGGCCGTGTCCAACGAGGTGGGGTCGGGGATCGTGCCGGCGACGGCGTCGGGGCGGCGGTACCGGGACGAACTGGGGCGACTGAACGCGGCGTTCGCGGGTGAGTGCGAGCAGGTGGTGCTGGTGGTGGCGGGGCAGGTGGTGGTGCTGAGGTAAGTGAGGGCGGGGGGTCGGGACACTCACCGGCGCTCACCGGGTGCCGCCGCGCCCACCCGTGCCGCCCCAGCGGCACGCCTGCCCGCAGCTAGGAAGCCCCACAAGGGGCGCGGGGAACTGCGCGAGCAACCCCCGCCGGGCCGCGGTCGCGTGACCGGTCGTCAGCAGGGCTTTCTGGCGACGATCCGGTACGCGTTGGAGAACGGCGTCCGGCGCAGCAGCGGGGCCAGGGTGTGGTCGGCGATGCTCGCCGCGGCGACCAGCGGGGCCGCCGCCCGCAGCCACCGCTTGGGCAGGAGCCGGCCGAGCACCAGGCCGAGCGCCGCCGAGATGTCGTACGGCAGGTGGGGCGACTTCCGGTCGGTTCCGAGGATCTCGCAGCCCTGGGACTCCAGCTCCGCCCGGAGGTTGCCCAGCGGCATCAGGTGCAGGTGGCGGGGCTGGCCGTAGGGAATCCACCACTTGCCGAGGAGCCGGGCGAACGCGCTGCGCGGGTTCGGGACGTCGATGAGGACGTGGCCGCCGGGGCGCAGCGCGGTGAGGGCGGCGCGGAGTTCGGCGCGCGGGTCGGGGGTGTGCTGCAGGTGGTGGAACATGCTGACGACGTCGTAGCGGCCGCGCAGGCGGGCCAGCACCTCCGGCGCGGCCAGGTACCCGCAGTGGGCCTCCTCGATGTGGCCCTCGGTCTGGGCGCGCCCCACCCGGAGGGTCGGGTCCAGGCCGTCGAACGAGGTGTAGGCGAAGAGCTCCTTCGCCGTGCGCGGGAAGTGGGCGTGGCCCGTGCCGACGTCCAGCCAGCTCTCCGGCTCCGGCAGCGTCAGCATCACGCGGGCGGCGGCGCGGTGCCTGCGGCGGCCGGCGCGGGTGGTGTGGAGGCGGTCGGTGTAGTCCTCCAGGCGGCCGTCGTAGAAGTCACGGTGGTAGAGGGCGAGGCCGGCCGCGGACAGCCGGGGGTTCTGGAAGGCGTGGGCGCAGTCCCGGCACTCGTCGACGGTGAACGTGCCGGGCCGGTGGTGGAGGAGGTCGGGCGTGCGCAGGCGGGTGCGCAGCCGCCTGGAGCCGCACCAGGGGCAGTCCTCGCGGCGCGGCTCGTGGAACCGGTCGGGGCCCGGGGCGGGTTCGGGCGTGCGCGGCGGCATGGGCGGCTCCCTGTGCTCCCGGTACGGGCCAGTACTCCCTGAACGCAATCCACTGCAAACCGGAACGTATGGGATACCGATCTTGCCTGCCAAGGCGCCGTGCGGGTGTGGTGGCGATCTGGCACCTAACCGTTCGTCGGGTGCCGGTACTGTTCGGCGAATGAGCTCGCTTAATCTCGACGACTTCACCGATCTGATCGAGCGCCCCGACGGCGGTGTGCGCCGTGACGCCGAGGCGCGCCGGGAGCGGCTGAACGTGCCGCCCGGGTCGCTGGGCCGCCTCGACGACCTGGGTGAGTGGCTGGCCGCCGCGCAGGGTTCGGTTCCGGTGCGGCCGGTGGAACGGCCGCGGGTGCTGCTCTTCGCCGGCGACCACGGCGTGGCCGAACTCGGCGTCTCCGCCCGGCCGGCGGGCAGCGCGGAGGTGCTGGTGCGGGCGGTCCTGGAGGGGGCCAGCCCGGTGGCGGTGCTCGCCCGGCGGCTCGGGGTGCCGGTGCTGATCGTGGACATGGCGCTGGACTGCGACCCGGACGCGCTGCCCGCGGAGGTCGTGCGGCACCGGGTGCGGCGGGGCAGCGGCCGGATCGACATCGAGGACGCGCTGACCCCGGAGGAGGCCGAGGCGGCCTTCCGGGCGGGCCTCGCGCTGGCCGACGCGGAGGCCGACGCGGGGACCGACCTGGTGGTCCTCGGTGACGTCAGTGTCGGCGGCACCACGGCGGCCTCCGTCCTGGTCGCGGCGCTCTGCGGGACGGACGCGTCCGTGGTGACCGGACGGGGCGGGCTCCCCATCGACGACCTCGCGTGGATGCGGAAGTGCGCGGCGATCCGGGACGCGCTGCGGCGGGCGCGGCCGGTGCTCGGGGACCAGTTGCAGTTGCTGGCGACGGTCGGCGGGGCCGACCTCGCGGCGATGACCGGGTTCCTGCTGCAGTCCGCGGTGCGGAAGCTGCCGGTGGTGCTGGACGGTGTGGTGGTGGCCGCGTGTGCGCTGGTCGCGCAGCGGATCGCGTTCCGGGCGCCGGACTGGTGGCTGGCCGCCCACGACAGCGGGGAGCCGGGCCAGGCGAAGGCTCTGGACCGGATGGCCCTGGAGCCGCTCCTCGAGCAGGGCGTGCGGGTCGGCGAGGGCACGGGCGCCCTGCTGGCCCTGCCACTGGTCCAGGCCGCGGCAGCACTGGCGGCGGAACTCCCGGAGAAGCAGCCCGAGCCGGAGGAGAAGCCCGAGGAGTAGCGCCCCCTCAGGGGCGCTGGGGGTCCCCCCGGCCGAAGGCTGGGGGAGGAACTGCGCGACCAGCCACGAGGGCGCGACACCCGGCGAAAGGCGCGACCCGGGTACGCGTGCGACGGAAAGAGGGTGCGTGCGGCGAGGTTTGGCACGAGGACGCCCATATGATCGCTCTCCATGGGAGATGTCCGAATTGCCGTGGAGCGGTGTGAGGGACGTGGGCCGGGGCGGCGGGGTGCCGGGGTTTCCCAGCGGGCCGCCGCCTTCGCCGTGTGGTACTTGCGGGCCGTCGCCTTCGTCAACTTCCTCAGCGCGGTGTGGGTTTCGCTGGGCCAGGACGTGCGGCGGCACAACCAGGAGAACTTCTTCACGCCGTACCTGCTGACGGCCGGCTTCGCCTCCGGCGTCTTCACCGCGTTCCTCGCGATCACGATGCGGCGCCGCAAGCGGGCCGCGTGGATCCTCAACCTGGTGCTGAGCGGGCTCTTCCTCGCGCTGTTCGCGTTCGCCATGGCGTTCCCGGAGATCCGGCGGTACGCGCAGAACTGGGTCTCGATCGTGCTGACCGCCGCCTTCGTCGTGGCCCTGCTGGTCGGGCGGCGGGAGTTCTACGCGAAGGGCGACCGGTCGAACCCGCGTCTCGCCGCCACCGTCGCCGTCGCCGGCGGTCTCGCCGCCTCGCTGCTCGCCGCCCTTCTGGTGACCGTCACCGACCAGGCGCCGCACGCCGCGCGTTCGACGTTCCCGGAGCGCTGGCACTACGGCACCCTGCGCCTGGTGTCGGTCGCCGCCGACCCCTCCCGGTTCCCGTACATCGCCCCGCCGAACTGGGTGAACGTCGTCATCAACGTGCTCAGCACGGTCCTCGTGCTCGCCGTCCTCTACGCCGCCTTCCGCTCCCGCCGCGCCGTCGACGCGATCACCGAGGACGACGAGAAGCGGCTGCGGGAACTGCTGGAGCGGCACGGCGAGCGGGACTCGCTCGGGTACTTCGCGCTGCGGCGGGAGAAGAGCGTCGTGTGGTCGCCGACCGGGAAGGCGGCGGTCGCCTACCGGGTGGTGGGCGGGGTGTCGCTCGCCTCAGGGGATCCGATCGGGGACCCCGAGGCATGGCCGGGGGCCATCGTGCCGTGGCTCGCCGAGGCGCGGGCGCACGGGTGGATCCCGGCGGTGATGGGGGCGGGCGAGGAGGCCGGGACCGTGTACGCGCGGCACGGCCTCGACGCGCTGGAGCTCGGCGACGAGGCGATCGTCGAGGTCGCCGAGTTCACGCTGGACGGGCGGGCGATGCGGACCGTCCGGCAGGCGTACAACCGGGTCGGCCGGGCGGGGTACGAGGTGCGGATCCGCCGCCACGAGGACATCCCGGCGGACGAGATGTCGTACCTGGTCCGGCGCGCGGACGACTGGCGGGACGGGGCCACCGAGCGCGGGTTCAGCATGGCGCTGGGGCGGCTCGGGGACGGCCGGGACGGCCGGTGCGTGATGCTGGAGTGCACGGACGGGGAGGGTGGGCTGCGGGCCCTGCTCTCCTTCGTGCCCTGGGGGCCGGGCGGGCTGTCCCTGGACCTCATGCGGCGGGACCGGGACTCCGACAACGGGCTGATGGAGTTCATGGTCATCGAACTGCTCCGGCGTGCCGGGGAGATCGGGATCACGCAGGTCTCGCTCAACTTCGCGATGTTCCGTTCGGTCTTCGAACGTGGTGCGCGTCTCGGCGCCGGGCCGGTGCTGCGGCTGTGGAGGTCGTTGCTGAGCTTCTTCTCCCGGTGGTGGCAGATCGAGTCCCTGTACCGGGCCAACGCCAAGTACCGGCCCATCTGGGAACCCCGGTTCCTGCTCTTCGAGAAGAGCGCGGACCTTCCGCGCATCGGCCTGGCGTCGGCGCGCGCGGAGGGGTTCCTGGAGGCGCCGGGACTGCCGAAGTGGGTGCACCGCAAGCACCTGGACACGCAGCGGGAAGCGCGGGGATGAGGACCACGGCATGACACCGCTCGCCCGCTGGGCCCGCGCCGAATGGGGGCTGCTGTACGCCACCGTGCACGGCCCGCTGACGAAGCGCCGGCTGCGGGCGGTGCCGATGACGGTCGGGGCGGTGTGCCTGACCGCGCTGCTCCAGTTCGCGCAGAACCAGTCGTGGGGCTACCGCGTCGTGCAGAACGCCGGGGCGGTGCGCGCCGCGGACCCGCTCTGGGCGGCCCTGCTGCGCACTCCCCTGTCGCTGTTCGTGCCGGCGCTCGACCTGCCGGTGTGGGGCGCGCTGGTCCAGGTCCTGGTGGTCCTCGGCATCGCCGAGGTGTGCCTGGGCTGGTACCGGACCCTGGTCGTCGCGTACGTGGCGACCCTCGCCGGCACGCTGTACGCGCGGACGGGCATCGCGCTGGGACCGCACGGTCCGCTGGGGCTGCCGGCCTCGGACGCCCTGCTGGTGGACACCGGACCGTCGGCCGCCGTCGTCGGGCTCGCGGTCTACCTGGGCTGGCGGTACGGCGCCTACGTCACCGTCGGCGCGGTGGCGGCCGCGATGGCGGTCGAGGTGGCGCTGAAGGACAACCTGGCCGGAAAGGAGCATCTGGCGGCCATCGCGGGGGTCGCGTTGCTGTGCGCGGTGGTGCCGGCGGGACGGCGGCCGTGGCGCCGGTGGCGTCACCGGCGGCCGGGGTCGGGACCGGGGCTGGGGCCGGGACCAGGGCCGGAGCCGGGGCTGCGGCCGGGCAGTTCCAGTGGTTCGGGGCGGTCGGGTCTGCCGCCGATCCAGTCCTGAAGGGTCAGGGTGAGCCGGGACCAGCGGCGGTCGTGGTGATAGCCGCGCAGCCGGGCCCTGGCGCGGGCGCGCGGCCGGTTGCCGTAGAAGCGGCGGGCCCAGGCCGAGCCGGGGCGGGCCAGCCGGACCGCGCCGACGAGGGCGACCAGCGGGACGATCACCCCGAAGATCGCGGTGCGCGTCTTGCCCTTGCTCAGGGCGACGAGGGAGAGGCCGAAGTTGGCCACGACGTTCGCGATGACGGTGCCCCGGTCCTGGAGTTCGTCCGCCGAGAGGTCGTTGACGCCGAACGGCGAGAAACCGGCGAGCAGCAGCCCGACCAGCGCGGCCGTGATGACGACGGCCTCGACGCTCTTGCGGCCCTCCTCGGTCCAGTACACGTCGCCGAGGTGCAGGATCAGCGCGAACTCGTCGAGGACCAGTCCCGCGCCGATCCCGAAGACGATCGCGGCGAGGGCCGCGCCGACGCCGTTGCGGGAACCGGCGACCGCGCCGAAGCCGCCGACCACGACCAGGATGACGCCGGGGACCACGTGGTGGATGTGCAGTCCGCCGGCCTTCACGTTGCCGAACGGGCCCTTCCCGGCGCGGATCAGCCGCGTGATGACCCGCGTGATCACGAAGGTCAGGACGAAGGCGGTCAGGGCGAGCAACAGCGGGAGTTTGCCCGGCTCGACGATGTTCCGCTCCAGCCAATGTCCCATGTGCGCACTTTATCCCTGGCGGGAAGCCCGGCCGGAGTGCGGTCGGGAGTACGGCGGGAGTGCGGCCCGGCCGGGGCCTCCTGACCACCAGGTAACCTGCGCCGGTGGCTGTGACCTCTGCGACTCCCTGGCTCGACGGCGTCCGCTTCGCCTTCGGCACGCTCACCGTGTTCCCCGTGAAGGTCACCCGCTGGGACCGCGAGGCGGCTCGCGGCGGCATGCTGTCCGCTCCGCTGGCCGGCCTCGCGGTCGGCGCCTGTGCGGGAGCGGCCGGCGCGCTGCTGCTGGCGGCCGGGGCGAGCGCGCTGCTGGCCGCGGTGGCCGCCGTCGCCGTACCGGCCGTGCTCACCCGGGGGCTGCACCTGGACGGCCTCGCCGACACCGCGGACGGCCTGGGCAGCGGCAAGCCCGCCGAGGACGCCCTGCGGATCATGAAGCAGTCGGACATCGGGCCGTTCGGGGTCGTCACCCTGGTCTTCGTCCTGCTCGGGCAGGTGGCCGCGCTGGCCCAGGCGTACGGCGACGGGTGGCAGCGGGGTGCGCTGGCGGCGGTCGTCGCGGCGACGGTGGCCCGGCTGGCGCTGACGCTGGCCGCGGTGGAGGGGGTGCCCGCCGCCCGTCCCGAGGGGCTGGGGGCGGCGGTGGCCGGGGTGGTGCCCAGGATGGGGGCGACCGTGGTCACGTTCGCGGTGATGCTGCTCGCGGCGGGCGCCGGGGCGCTGGTCGGGCCGGGCGACAGCCTGCGGGCGCTGCTCGCGGTGGTGGTGGCGGAGGGCGCGACGGACGGGCTGCTGCGGCACTGCAAGCGCCGGTTCGGCGGGGTGACCGGGGACGTGTTCGGGGCGCTTGCGGAGACGGCTGCGACCGTGGCGCTCGTGGTGTTCTCGTTCGGGGGCTGAGGTCGCGTAGAACCTGCGGGTCGGTGGGGGCTGGTCGCGCCCACGCTGCGGAGCAGCACATTGACACAGCCCCGCGCCCCTTGGGGCGCGGCGCTTCAGCAGGCCTTTCGCCACACCCCCAGCTCGTACTTCTTCTCCAGCGAGCTCAGCCGGAGCTTGCGGGACTGTGCGCAGAACTTGCTGGTGGGCAGTTCGTACTCGACGTGGAAGACCGCCTTGTCCGCCTTGACGAACGGCTTCAGGTCGTCGCACTCGCCGTACTGGGCGCACTGCTCGTTCACCGCGAAGTCGAAGTCGCCCACCAGCTGCGGTATCTGGTCCAGGTCGTTCTTGAGGCCCACCGCCATGCCGCGGTCGTGGGCGAGCCCGGCGACGAGCCTGTTGTAGCGGAGCTGGTCGGCCGCGGTGAGGGGGAAGCCCGTGCGGTTCTTGTAGCCGTCCATGTTGTCGGGCTCCACCGCGTCGAAGCCCTTGTCCTTGCACATGTCGAGGCGGGCCGCCATCAACGGCTTCAGCACGTCCGTACGGCGGATGTCCAGCCAGCGCTCGCCCTCCCAGCCGTTGCCGCGGCCGAGCACCGACGCCGGGAACTTCTTCGCGTCGGGGCGCCAGTCCTCGTAGGCGCCGGTGGAGAGGTAGCAGATGACCTTGCGGCCCTTGCCGTGCAGTGCGGCGACCGTCGCCCTGGACTGGTCGAAGCCGTCGATGTCGTAGACGGACGCCTTGACGGTGGTGTCGACCCGGCCGCTCAGCTGCCACTGCCAGCTGATGCCCGGCCGCGGCTGCCAGCGTCCGGCGTCACCCGCGTCCGGGGCCTGGGTGCAGCCGGCGAGCAGGGCCGGGACGGCGAGCAGCGGGGCGGTGCGGAGTTTCACCGGGCGGGCTCCAGGGGGTGCGGCGGGGTTCCCCATGGATGATCTCCCATCCCCGGTGCGGCCCGGACACCGAGGGCCGGTGCGGTGTCCGGGCGGTGGAAAGTGGCTACGACGCCACCCCCAGGTGAACGACCGCAGGAATGAGCGAACGCATACACACGCGTAGGCTCGTCCCGGGTGTTCGCCGACGGGGTGAAGGCCCCGGTCGCAACGCGGCCCGAGGACACTCCTTAGGGTCGCTTCCCGGGCCCGGTCGACCCACCCGCTCGGCCACTGCAACTCAACATCGGAAGCGAGATCCCACTACCGTGACTGCTCTCACTCTCAGCACCTCGGCGGCGCCCGGCCTCCGGGCCGACGCGATCGTGATCGGTGTCGCCAAGGGCGCCAAGGGCCCGGTCGTCGCCCCGGGCGCCGAAGCCGTGGACACGGCCTACGACGGGAAGCTGGCCGCCGTCCTGGAGACCCTCGGAGCCTCGGGTGCCGAGGGCGAACTGACGAAGCTGCCCGCTCCGGCCGGCTTCAAGGCGCCGCTGGTCATCGCGGTGGGCCTGGGCGCCGAGCCCGGCCCGGACGCGGACTACGAGGCCGAGGCGCTGCGCCGGGCGGCCGGTGTCGCCGCCCGCGCGCTGACCGGAGCCAAGAAGGCGGCCTTCGCGCTGCCCGTCGAGGACGCGGCCGCCGTGGGCGCGATCGCCGAGGGCGTGCTGCTCGGCGCCTACTCCTTCGACACGTACAAGGACAACGGTGCCGGCACCGGCAAGAGCCTGAAGGCGAAGAACGGCCGGGTGCCGCTCGCCGACGGCGTGCTGCTCGGCGGCAAGCCGCGGGACGCCGCCCACAAGGCGGCCCTGGCCCGCGCCACGGCCGTCTCCGAGGAGCTCAACCGGGCCCGTGACCTGATCAACACCCCGCCGAACGACCTCACGCCGGCCGCGTTCGCCGCGATCGCGCAGGGTGCGGCCAAGGAGCACGGCCTCAAGATCCAGGTGCTCGACGACAAGGCGCTCGCCAAGGACGGCTACGGCGGCATCCTCGGCGTCGGCGGGGGCTCGGCGGCGACCCCGCGGCTGGTGAAGCTGACGTACACGCACGCCGACGCGGACAAGCACCTCGCGTTCGTCGGCAAGGGCATCACCTACGACTCGGGCGGCATCTCGCTCAAGCCGGCCGGCCACAACGAGACGATGAAGTGCGACATGAGCGGCGCGGCGGCGGTGTTCGCGGCCGTCGTCACGGCGGCCCGGCTCGGCCTTCCGGTCAACGTGACCGGGTGGCTGGCGCTGGCCGAGAACATGCCGTCCGGCACCGCCGTGCGCCCCGGTGACGTGCTGCGCATGTACAGCGGCAAGACCGTCGAGGTGCTCAACACGGACGCGGAGGGCCGGCTGGTGCTCGCCGACGCGCTGTGGGCGGCGTCGGCGGAGCAGCCGGACGCGATCGTGGACGTGGCGACGCTGACCGGCGCGATGATGCTGGCGCTGGGCAGCCGGACGTTCGGGATCATGTCCAACGACGACGCGTTCCGCTCCGCGGTGCACGAGGCCGCGGAGGAGGTGGGCGAGCCGGCGTGGCCGATGCCGCTGCCGGAGCACCTGCGCAAGGGGATGGAGTCGCCGACCGCGGACATCGCGAACATGGGTGAGCGGATGGGCGGCGGGCTGGTCGCCGGTCTCTTCCTGCGCGAGTTCGTGGGCGAGGGGATCACCTGGGCGCACCTGGACATCGCCGGGCCCGCCTTCAACGAGGGGGGTGCCTTCGGTTACACGCCGAAGGGGGGCACGGGGTCCGCGGTGCGGACGCTGGTGCGGCTGGCGGAGCTGACGGCCGAGGGTGACCTGGGCTGATGTTGCCGACGGGACCTCGCGCGCGGGTAGGGCGGGGTCCCGTCGCCCATTGGCTCGGTCCATTCCGTCGTATGGCGACTGCGGGCCGAGGGGGTTTCTCGCGCAGTTCCCCGCGCCCCTGAGTGGGACCACGTGCCCCTTCTCACAAGTGAGCGTGTGGTGTCTCACACCCCAGCCCCGCGTCTCGTTCACCTCCGACAAGTGCGAAGATGGGGCTCGGCAGGACAGGGCCCCACCCACAGGGCCGAAGAAGAGCGGCCGGACACCAGCCGACCGACCGGTCAACCACCCGTATGGGGAAAAGGTGCCCGGCGTACGGCGCACATGCATGGAGGACGTGACGTGGCGAACGACGCCAGCACCGTTTTCGACCTAGTGATCCTCGGCGGTGGTAGCGGCGGTTACGCCGCGGCCCTGCGCGGGGCGCAGCTGGGCCTGGACGTCGCCCTGATCGAGAAGGACAAGGTCGGCGGTACCTGCCTGCACCGGGGTTGCATCCCCACCAAGGCCCTGCTGCACGCGGGCGAGATCGCCGACCAGGCCCGCGAGAGCGAGCAGTTCGGCGTCAAGGCCACGTTCGAGGGCATCGACGTCCCCGCCGTCCACAAGTACAAGGACGGTGTCATCTCCGGCCTGTACAAGGGCCTGCAGGGTCTGATCGCCTCGCGCAAGGTGACGTACATCGAGGGGACGGGGCGGCTGTCCTCCCCCACCTCCGTGGATGTCAACGGCCAGCGGATCCAGGGGCGCCACGTGCTCCTCGCCACCGGCTCCGTGCCGAAGTCGCTGCCGGGTCTGGAGATCGACGGCAACCGGATCATCTCCTCCGACCACGCTCTCGTCCTGGACCGCGTGCCGAAGTCCGCGATCATCCTGGGCGGCGGTGTCATCGGCGTCGAGTTCGCCTCCGCGTGGAAGTCCTTCGGTGCCGACGTCACCGTCGTCGAGGGCCTCAAGCACCTCGTCCCGGTCGAGGACGAGAACTCCTCCAAGCTCCTTGAGCGCGCCTTCCGCAAGCGCGGCATCAAGTTCAACCTGGGCACCTTCTTCTCGAAGGCCGAGTACACCGCCGACGGTGTCAAGGTCACCCTCGCCGACGGCAAGGAGTTCGAGGCCGAGGTCCTGCTCGTCGCCGTCGGCCGCGGGCCCGTCTCCGCCGGTCTCGGCTACGAGGAGCAGGGTGTCGCCATGGACCGCGGCTACGTCCTGGTCGACGAGTACATGCGGACGAACGTCCCGACCATCTCCGCCGTCGGCGACCTGGTCCCGACCCTCCAGCTCGCGCACGTCGGCTTCGCCGAGGGCATCCTGGTGGCGGAGCGCCTGGCCGGTCTGAAGGCCGTCCCGATCGACTACGACGGTGTCCCCCGGGTCACGTACTGCCACCCGGAGGTCGCCTCCGTGGGCATCACCGAGGCCAAGGCCAAGGAGATCTACGGCGCGGACAAGGTCGTCGCGCTGAAGTACAACCTGGCGGGCAACGGCAAGAGCAAGATCCTCAACACCTCCGGCGAGATCAAGCTCGTCCAGGTGAAGGACGGTGCCGTGGTCGGCGTCCACATGGTCGGCGACCGCATGGGCGAGCAGGTCGGCGAGGCCCAGCTGATCTACAACTGGGAAGCGCTGCCCGCCGAGGTCGCCCAGCTCATCCACGCCCACCCGACGCAGAACGAGGCGCTCGGCGAGGCCCACCTGGCCCTGGCCGGCAAGCCCCTCCACTCGCACGACTGACCCTCGGTCGACGAAGCGACGACTCAGACTTCCGCAATTCGTAAGGAGCAACCGAAACCATGGCGGTTTCCGTAACCCTTCCGGCGCTCGGCGAGAGCGTCACCGAGGGCACTGTCACCCGCTGGCTGAAGGCCGAGGGCGAGCGCGTCGAGGCCGACGAGCCGCTGCTCGAAGTCTCGACCGACAAGGTCGACACCGAGATCCCGGCCCCTGCCTCCGGTGTGCTGGCCTCGATCAAGGTCGCCGAGGACGAGACGGTCGAGGTGGGCGCCGAGCTGGCGATCATCGACGACGGCACCGGCGCCCCCGCCGCCGCTCCGGCCCCTGCCGCCGAGCCCGTGGCCGCCCCGGCTCCGGCCGCGCCGGTCGCCGAGGCCCCCGCAGCCCCCGCCCCGGCCCCCGCTGCCGCCGCGCCCGCCGCTCCGGCCGGTGGCGCGTCCGGCACGGACGTGGTCCTGCCCGCGCTCGGTGAGTCCGTCACCGAGGGCACCGTCACCCGCTGGCTGAAGTCGGTCGGCGACTCCGTCGAGGCCGACGAGCCGCTGCTCGAGGTCTCGACCGACAAGGTCGACACCGAGATCCCGGCGCCCGTCTCCGGTGTGCTGCTCGAGATCACGGTCGGCGAGGACGAGACCGCCGAGGTCGGCGCCAAGCTCGCCGTCATCGGTGCCCCGGGTGCCGCTCCGGCGGCCGCTCCGGCCGCCCCGGCTCCGGCGCCCGTCGCCGCTGCCCCGGCGGCTCCGGCCCCCGCGCCGGTCGCCCCGGCTCCGGCCCCCGCGCCGGTCGCCGCCGCGCCGGCTCCGGTCGCCCCGGCCCCCGCGCCGGTGGCCGCCGCCCCCGCTCCCGTCACCCCGGCGCCGGCCCCGGCCGCTCCGGTCGACGAGGGTGCCTACGTCACCCCGCTGGTCCGCAAGCTCGCCGCCGAGAACGGTGTCGACCTGGGCGCCGTCAAGGGCACCGGCGTCGGCGGCCGGATCCGCAAGCAGGACGTGCTCGCCGCCGCCGAGGCCGCGAAGGCCGCCGCCGCTGCCCCGGCCCCCGTGGCCGCCGCTCCGGCCGCCGCCGCTGCCAGGAAGGCCCCGGCCCTGGAGGTCTCCCCGCTCCGCGGCCAGACCGTCAAGATGACCCGCATCCGCAAGGTCATCGGCGACAACATGGTCAAGGCGCTGCGCGAGCAGGCCCAGCTCTCCTCGGTCGTCGAGGTCGACGTGACCCGCCTGATGCGCCTGCGCAACCAGGCCAAGGACTCGTTCGCGGCCCGCGAGGGCGTCAAGCTCTCCCCGATGCCGTTCTTCGTCAAGGCCGCCGCCCAGGCGCTGAAGGCCCACCCGGTCATCAACTCCCGGATCAACGAGGCCGACGGCACCATCACCTACTTCGACACCGAGAACGTCGGTATCGCGGTGGACTCCGAGAAGGGCCTGATGACCCCGGTCATCAAGGGCGCGGGCGACCTCAACATCGCCGGTATCGCCAAGGCCACGGCCGACCTGGCCGGCAAGGTCCGCGCCAACAAGATCACCCCGGACGAGCTGTCCGGCGCGACCTTCACCATCTCCAACACCGGCTCGCGCGGCGCGCTGTTCGACACGATCATCGTGCCGCCGAACCAGGTCGCGATCCTCGGCATCGGTGCCACGGTCAAGCGCCCCGCCGTCATCGAGACGGAGGAGGGCACGGTCATCGGCGTCCGCGACATGACGTACCTGACCCTGTCCTACGACCACCGCCTGGTGGACGGCGCCGACGCGGCCCGTTACCTGACGGCCGTCAAGGCGATCCTGGAGGCGGGCGAGTTCGAGGTCGAGCTCGGTCTCTGATCCCCAGCGGTTTCCACGGTGCCCCGTCCGGAGTTCTTCCGGGCGGGGCATTGCCGTCCCGCGTGTAAGTCTCGTCTCACCTGCGCGAAAGCGCCCCCGTGCGCCTCTCCCGAAAGACGGTCCGGCCTTATTGTCTAAACGTCAAACGCCCTTAAGGAGCTCCCATGACCGCGCCCGTCGTCCACTCGCTGCGCGAACAGATCCGCGAGCACATCGTGGAGGGAATCGTCAGCGGGCGCTGGAAGCCGGGCGAGCGCATCGTGGAGCGACGGATCGCGACGGAGCTTGAGGTCAGCCAGACGCCGGTGCGGGAGGCGCTGCGCGAGCTGGAGTCGCTCCGGCTCATCGAGTCGGCGCCGAACAAGGGCGTGCGGGTGCGGAACCTGACCGCGGCCGACCTGGAGGAGAGCTACCCGGTGCGGGCCGGTCTGGAGGCGATCGCGGCGGAGCTGGCGGCGGAGCGGCTTGCCGAGGACTGCTCGGCGCTCGAACCGCACGTCGCGGCCCTCTACGACGCCGACCGCGACGCCGACGGCACGGGCCAGGTCCGCCACACGGTCGGCTTCCACCGCGAGCTGGTCCGGGCGGCAGGCAACTCGGTCCTCCTGCACACCTGGGAGGGCCTGGGCATCGAGGTCTTCACGGCCCTGTCGATCCGCTGGCTGGGCACGGTCCAGCAGTCCTACGCCGAGGAACACGAGGAACTGGTCGCCGCCTTCAAGCGCCGCGACCCCCGCATCGCGGACATCGTGAAGTCCCACGTCCTGGGCTGCGCCCCGAGACCGTGACCCTACGGGGGTGCGGCCCTTCGAGCACCGCCGAAAAGCGCCGTCCCGGCTGAGCGCCGCCGCGGCGGAAAAGACGGGGCGAGCACAGCGCGCCCCTTCAGGGGCGCGGGGAACTGCGCGACCAGCCCGCGCGGCGCGGCACCGAACCGGCAACCCCCGCCCCTCCCACACACGAGCGCTCCCCCGCTCAAACACCGCCTCACCTGCGTAAACGTCGACTGGATCACGTCACCCGGTGCCATTGCCGAAGGCACCCCGTGCCGACTTTCTCGGAATCGAGAGGTTTTGCCCGGCAACCCTTTGATCGATCATCGATCAGGGAGTTAGAGTCACCGACGGGCCCGCACCCGGGCCCTCTGCCCTGTCCTGCCAAAGACCAAGGGCACCCCCGAACCCCTTGCCGATGAGGGAACCCCCTTCGACTGAGGAAGGCGGCGACATGACCGACCCCCAGGCCATCCAGCCGAGCGCGCTCGACCAGCTCCCCGACCGGGACCCGGAGGAGACCGCCGAGTGGCGGGCCTCTCTGGACGCCGTGGCCAGGGAGGCCGGGCCGCACCGCGCCGCGTACCTGATGCGCCGCACGCTGGAGCGCGCCGAGGCGGACGGCATCGCGCTGCCGAAGCTCCTGGAGACGGACTACGTCAACACCATCCCCACCGCCGCCGAGGCCGCCGTGCCCGGCGACGAGGAGATGGAGCGGAAGATCACCGCGTGGAACCGCTGGAACGCGGCCGCGATGGTCACCCGGAGCTCGAAACACGGCGTCGGCGGCCACATCGCCACCTTCGCCTCCGCCGCCTGGCTCTACGAGACCGGCTTCAACCACTTCTTCAAGGGCAAGGAATCCCCTGAAGCGGACGGCAGCGGCGACCAGCTCTACATCCAGGGCCACGCCTCCCCCGGCATCTACGCCCGCGCCTTCCTCGACGGACGCCTGACCGAGGCGCACCTCGACAACTTCCGCCAGGAGGCCGGCGGCAACGGCCTCCCGTCGTACCCGCACCCCCGCCGCCTGCCCTGGCTGTGGGAGTTCCCGACGGTGAGCATGGGCCTCGGCCCGCTCTCGGCCATCTACCAGGCCCGCTTCAACCGGTACCTGACCGCGCGTGGCATCAAGGACGTCTCGCAGTCCCACGTCTGGGCCTTCCTCGGTGACGGCGAGATGGACGAGCCGGAGTCCACGGCCGCCCTCGCACTCGCCTCCCGCGAGGGTCTGGACAACCTCACCTTCGTCATCAACTGCAACCTGCAGCGACTCGACGGCCCGGTGCGCGCCAACTTCAAGATCGTGCAGGAGCTGGAGGCCCAGTTCCGCGGTGCCGGCTGGAACGTCGTCAAGACCCTCTGGGGCACGGCCTGGGACGAGCTGTTCCAGCTGGACACCACCGGGGCCCTGGTACGACGGCTGCGCGAGGTACCCGACGCCCAGGTGCAGACGTACCAGACCCGCGACGCCGCCTACATCCGCGCCGACTTCTTCGGCAAGGACCCGGCGCTCGCCGAGATGGCGAAGCTGCTGAGCGACGACAAGATCCTGGAGTGCTTCCACCTCTCGCGCGGTGGTCACGAGGCGCGGAAGGTGTACGCCGCCTACAAGGCCGCCGTCGAGTTCAAGGGCGCGCCGACCGTGATCCTGGCCCAGACGGTCAAGGGCCACACCCTCGGCGACGGCTTCGCGTCGAAGAACGCCAACCACCAGATGAAGAAGCTGACGGTGGACGAGTTCAAGACGATGCGGGAGCTGCTGGAGCTGCCGATCCCGGACAGCGCCTTCGCCGACGGGGTCGTGCCCTACGGCCACCCGGGCGCCGACTCCCCCGAGGTCCGCTACCTCCAGGAGCGCCGCGCCGCCCTCGGCGGTCCCGCCCCGGCCCGCCGCACGCACGCCCTCGCCCCGCTGCCCGCCCCCGCCGACAAGGCCTTCGCCTCCTTCGACAAGGGCTCCGGCACGCAGAACGTGGCGACGACCATGGCCTTCGTCCGCCTCGTCAAGGACCTGGTCCGCGACAAGGAGACCGGGAAGCGCTGGGTGCCGATCGTCCCCGACGAGGCGCGCACCTTCGGCATGGAGAGCCTCTTCCCCTCGCTGGGCATCTACTCGCCCAAGGGGCAGACGTACGAGCCGGTCGACCGCGACCAGCTGATGTACTACAAGGAGGCCAAGAACGGCCAGATCCTCAACGAGGGGATCACCGAGGCCGGTTCGATGGCCGACTTCATCGCCGCGTCCACCGCGTACGCGACGCACGGCGAGGCGATGATCCCGTTCTACATCTTCTACTCGATGTTCGGCTGGCAGCGGACCGCCGACCAGATGTGGCAGCTCGGCGACCAGCTCGGCCGCGGCTTCCTGGTCGGCGCGACCGCCGGCCGTACCACCCTGACCGGCGAGGGCCTCCAGCACGCCGACGGCCACTCGCCGGTGATCGCCGCGACCAACCCGGCGGCGCTGTCGTACGACCCGGCCTTCGCCTACGAGATCGCGACGATCGTCAAGGACGGCCTGCGCCGGATGTACGGCGAGCCGGCCCCGGGCGAGGACCCGAACGTCTTCTACTACCTGACCGTCTACAACGAGCCGCTCCCGCAGCCCGCGAAGCCTGCCGGGCTCGGCATCGACGAGGGCATCGTCAAGGGCCTGTACCGCTTCAACACGGCGGAGTCGGCCGGGCTGTCCGTGCGGGCGAACGCCCCGCGCATCCAGCTGCTCGGCTCCGGTACGGCGATCCACTGGGCGCTGAAGGCGCAGCGGCTGCTCGCCGAGGAGTGGGGCGTGGCCGCCGACGTCTGGTCCGCCACCTCCTGGACGGAGCTCCGCCGTGACGCCATGGAGGCGGACGCGGCCCTGCTGCGCGGCGAGGAGCGGGTGCCGTACCTCCGTCAGGTGCTGCACGGCGCGGAGGGCCCGGTGCTGGCCGTGTCCGACTACATGCGCCAGGTCCCGGACCAGATCGCGCAGTGGGTCGAGCAGGACTGGGCCTCCCTCGGCGCCGACGGCTTCGGTCTCTCCGACACCCGGGACGCGGCCCGCCGCCACTTCGGTGTCGACGCCGAGTCGGTCGTCGTGGCGGCCCTGGCCCAGCTGGCCAGGCGCGGCGAGGTCAAGGCGACCGCGGTGAAGGAAGCACGGGAGCGGTACGCGCTCTGAGCGGTTGGTTGACGGGGTGACGCACGCCGGAGTGACGGTGGATAACAATCCGCACCACTCCGCGTGCGCCCCCGGCGCCCAGGCACGATGCTGGACCCGTGATGGACGAGACGGAGTTCTGGGAGCTGGTCGACACCACCCGCGAGGCCGCCGAGGGCGACCCCGAGGAGCAGGCCGACCTGCTCGTGGAGCGGCTGCTCCAGCTGGAGCCCGACCTGGTCCTGGACTTCGCCCGGCACTTCGAGGCGCGCTACAACCGCGCCTACCGCTGGGACCTGTGGGGTGCCGCCTGGGTGCTGCTGGACGGGGCCAGCGACGACGCGTTCGACTTCTTCCGGTGCTGGCTCATCGCCCAGGGCCGGGAGATCTTCGAGGGCGCCCTGCACGACCCGGACGCGCTGGCGGAGCTGCTCGCCGACTTCGACGAGGAGATCGACGGCGACGGCGAGGAGCTGGGGTACGCGGCGGACGAGGCGTACGAGCAGCTGACCGGGACGGTGGCGCCGGACCTGGGCATCGCCCCCGCGCCCTCCGAACCCGAGGGCGCCCCGGTCGACTTCGAGAACGGCCGGGTGCTCGCCGAGCGGTTCCCGAGGCTGTGGGACCGCTTCAAGGGGTAGGGCTCAGACGGGGAGGACCCGGGCGGGTGCGGCTCAGGCCGCGGTGCGCCGGCGGGTCGCGTCCGACGGGATGTACGCCTGCGTCTGCTCGGCCTTGACCGCGTGGTGCATCGGTGCCGCGTTGGCCTGGTCGAGGGCGGACGCGGTGACCGCGGCCGGGCCGAGGACGACCGTCGCGACCGCGCAGACCACGGCCCAGGGTCCCCAGGAAGACCTGCCCCGACCGGCCTTCTCCGCGGCCTGCGTGGCCTGCGCGGCGTCCGTACGGGCTTCGGTACGACTGCTGTTCATGATCCCCACCTCCAGTCGGCTTCTGATGTCCCCGACGGTAGGGCGCGGGGATCTGAGCCGCCTGCGTGCCGCCTATGGCGTTCCTGTGGATGCTTTCGCGGGTGGTCCGAGGGAGACGGCGGGGGGCGTTTCCATGAGTGTTCGCAAGGGAGTTCCCGCCAGGGCCGTCCTGCCCTGGAGCCGGGCCGCCGTCTCCCTGATCTCCGGGAGGAGGGCGGCGAGGGCGGCTCCGGGGCAGTTGGTCCGGTAGCCGTCCTGGTGGCCGGCGACCGCGGGCAGGGCGACGGCGGTGCCCTCCCGGTACCGGCTGAGGCCGTTGCTGGAGACCAGCCGGGCGCTGCCGCGCGGGTCGACGCCGGCCAGCCCGAGTTTCCAGGCGGCGACGGCGGCGATCGCGTCGGTCATGGCGCGCGGCACGGGTACCCCGGCGGTGAAGGTGCCGAGGGCGGCGATGCCGGCGGTGCGGTGGTTGAAGCCCTGGGTGTGCGCGCCGGTGACGGCCCGGTCCGCGCCGCCCGCGCGGCCCTCGTAGACGGTGCCGCACCGGTCGACGAGGAAGTTGTAGCCGATGTCGTCCCAGGCGCGGTCGCCGGTCTGGCCGGTGTACAGGCGGCGGATGATCTCGGGAGTCTGCGCGCAGGAGTAGCCGTTGGGCGAGTCGGTGTGGTGCACGAAGACGGCGACGACCTGGTCGTCGTAGCGCGGCGGCGGCTGGGTGCGGCGGACGGTGGCGTCGAGCCAGGCCGAGCGCGGCACGATGTGCGGCCGGGGCGCCCGGTGGAAGGCTGCGGGGCTGGCGGGCGCGGGCGCGGCCAGGTGGATCGCGACGGTGCGGTCGGCGCCCTGGGCGCACAGCACCAGGGCGAGGACGGCGGCGAGGCCGGGCAGGCAGCCGAGCAGCGTCAGGGCGGTGATCCTGGTGCGCCGCCCCGCTCGTGGGAAGACACGCATGGCAATCACTCTCGGGGTGATCGACTGCGCCCGCGATGTGTGCTGTGCCACCTGGTGGAACCATCGTCCTGGTCCGGGGCGTTTCAGGGGGTACAGGCACGCGTGGCCGGTTCCCGTGGCCTCGCGCGCGTGAACTGATCACTGGACCTGTCCCGGCCGTAATTGAGGGCACCGAGAGAAAGGCGGCTCCGTGGACCTGCTCGACCTGGTGCTCGTACTGGTGGTCCTCGTCTACGCGGCGTCCGGCTACCGGCGCGGGCTGGTGGCCGGCTGTGTGTCGCTGGCCGGGTTCGTGGGCGGCGCGGTGATCGGCGTGTGGGTGCTGCCCTGGGTGATGGAGCTGGTCACGCGCGGGACGGCGACGGCGACGGTGGTCGCGGTGCTGACGGTGCTGGTACCGGCCGTGGTGGGGCACGAGCTGGCGGGGCGGCTGGCGCTGCGGCTGCGCCGGGAGCTGGACCAGGGGCCGCTCAGGGTGGCGGACGGAGTAGGCGGCGCGGTCGCCAACTCGGTGGCGGTGCTGATCGTGGCCTGGGTGGCGGCGAGCGTGCTGGGCGCGTCCTCGTCGCCCGCGGTGACGACGGCGATCCGCGACTCGAAGCTGCTGGGCACGGTGCAGAGCGCCATGCCGGACACCACCCCGGACTGGTTCTCGCGGGCCACCTCCGCCCTGACCGAGGCGGGTTTCCCGCAGGTCTTCAACCCGTTCGAGAACGAGTCGACGGCCCAGGTCGCCAAGCCCTCCGGGGACAACGTCACGGCGGCGGCCACGAACGCCTCCAAGCGCAGCACGGTCAAGATCGAGGGTTCCTCCGGCACCCAGGGCCGCGAGGGCAGCGGGTTCGTGTTCGCGCCGGAGCACGTGATGACCAACGCGCACGTGGTGGCCGGCATCGCCAACCCGAGCGTGCGGATCGGCGGGGTCGGTCCGGCGTACGACGCGGAGGTCGTCCTCTTCGACCCGGACCGGGACGTGGCGGTGCTGTACGTGCCGCAGCTGCGGGCTCCGGTGCTGAAGTTCGACACGAGCGCGGCGCGCGGGAACTCCGCGGTGGTGGCCGGCTATCCGCAGGACGGCAACCTGAACCTCCAGGCGGCCACCGTGGCGAACAAGGTGCAGGCCACCGGCCAGAACATCTACAACGACGCCACCGTGACCCGGGAGATCTACTCGATCCGCTCCACGGTCCGCCCCGGCAACTCGGGCGGACCGCTGCTGACCACCGGCGGCAAGGTGTACGGCGTGGTGTTCGCCCGCTCCACGTCCGACGACGAGACGGGGTACGTGCTGACCGCCGACGAGGTGGCCACGGACGCCGCGCGCGGGGCGCGCGCCACCTCACCGGTGGACACGGGCGAGCTGATCACGTCCTGAGCGTCACGCCCTGAGCGTCACGTCGTGACCGTCACGTTCTGGGCGTCACGTTCCGGGCGTCACGTTCCGGGCGTCATGCCTTGGGCGTCACAGCGACCGGCCCATGATCACGTCGTCGACGTACTCGCCGTCCAGGAAGAACTCCCCGGGCAGCACGCCCTCGACGGCGAAGCCCTCCGACGCGTAGAGCCGGCGCGCGGGGGTGTTGTGCCCGAGGACGCCGAGCCGGATCCGGCGGGCGCCGCGGCGCCGGGCCTCCTCCATCACCGCCCGCAGCAGCGCCCGTGCCACGCCCCGGCCGCGGGCCTCCTCGGCGACCGCGAGGCCCTGGATCTGCCGGACGTGCGCGTTGGAGGCGACCTTGTAGGCGAGGCCGAGGCGGACGTAGCCGACGATGCGCCGGTCGGCCTCGGCGACCAGCGTGTCCTCGGGGGCGTGCCGCTCGCCGAAGAAGGGGTCGTACGGCGGCTGCGGCCTCGGCAGCACCGCGTGCAGGTACGACCAGGTGGCGCGGTCGAGGGCGGAGAGCTCCTCGTCGTCGTCGGGCAGGGCGCTGCGTATGTACGGTTCCGGCATGCGGTCACCCTAAGTCGGCCGGTACCGGGGCCCCAGGGGTTTTCCCCCGTCCTTCCCGGCATGCTGGGACCCATGGAACGTTCTCGTATCGCGGTGGCCGGCGCGTCCGGCCTCATCGGCAGCGCCCTGGTGCGGTCCCTCCGGGCGGACGGGCACGAGGTGGTGCGCCTGGTGCGGCGCGCGGCCCACGGCACCGGGGAGGTCTGCTGGGACCCCGGCGGGCAGTACGTGGACACCGCGGGCCTGGCCGACTGCGACGCGGTGGTGAACCTCGCCGGGGCCGGGATCGGCGACCGGCGCTGGACGGCCGACTACAAGCGGGAGATCCGGGACAGCCGGGTGCTCGGCACGGCGGCGCTCGCGGAGGCCGTGGCGGCGATGCCGGACCCGCCGCGGGTGTTCGTGAGCGGCAGCGCGATGGGCTTCTACGGCGACACCGGCGACCGGGCCGTGGACGAGGACGCCCCGCCCGGGGACGGCTTCCTGCCCTCGCTGTGCGTGGAGTGGGAGGAGGCGGCGGCCCCGGCGCGGGAGGCGGGCGTACGGACGGTGTTCCCGCGCACGGGTCTGGTGGTGGCCCGCGGGGGCGGGGCCTGGGGCCGGCTGTTCCCGCTCTTCAAGGCCGGGCTCGGGGGGCGACTGGGCGACGGGCGCCAGTACTGGTCGTTCATCGCGCTGCACGACGAGGTGGCCGCGATCAGGTTCCTGATGGAGACCGAGGGTCTGGCGGGGCCCTTCAACCTCACCGCGCCCGACCCCCTGACCAACGCCGAGATCACCGCGGCGATGGCCCGGGTGCTGCGCCGCCCGGCCCGCTTCCCGGTGCCCTCCCCGGTGCTGCGGGCGGCGCTCGGCGAGATGGCCGGGGACGTGCTGCGCAGCCAACGGGTGGTGCCGAAGCGGCTGCTGGAGTCGGGGTTCACCTTCGCGTTCCCGGGCATCGAGGACGCGATCCGCGCGGCCTGACGGCCCCTGTGACCGTATGCGACCGCCGTGCGACCGTGCCCTGTTCATGCGCGACTGTCCTTGACCGATCACCGTCCTAACCTCGACCCGAACTCGGGTATCCCCGGAGCTTGTTGGGGGCATCACGTCTCCACCGGACGCGCAATCGAGGAGGGGCCTCGTGCATGAGCCCGCGTACCAGGCGGACGTCGTCATCGTGGGAGCCGGTATCGCCGGACTCTCCGCGGCTCATCGGCTGAACAGCGCAGGAGTAACGACCGCGGTCCTGGAGGCCGCCCCTTACGTCGGCGGACGCATGTCGACCGAGAAGGTGGACGGCTTCCGGCTCGACCGGATCGGGCAGCTCCTGTCCACGTCCTATCCGGAGCTGCGCCTCGCCCCGGGACTGGACGCCCTGGTTCTGCGCCGGTACGCGCCCGGTGTGCTGCTGCATCGCGACGGGCGCAGGCACCGGGCCGGCGCCCCAGCGGGTGGGGGAAGCGCGAGGGGCGCACTGTATGCCGTGCGCGCCCTGGCAAGCGCCCCCAGGGGCGGCTCGCCGGTGGCGCCGCCCCGGGCCACCGCGCCGATGGGCGGCGCGGTCGACCAGGCCCGCCTGGGCGCCGCGCTGGGCCGCATCGCGACGACCCCGGTCGAGCGCATCCTCGCACGCCCCGAACTCCCCGCCGCGCACGCCCTCGCGGAGCGCGGGGTGCCCGCCCGCACGATCGACGGCTTTCTGCGCCCGCTGCTCGCGGCCCTCCTCTGCGACCCCGAGCTGACCACGTCCAGCCGCTGCGCGGACCTCGCGCTGCGTTCCTTCGCGAGCGGGCGGCTGTGCGTGCCGGAGGGCGGCGCCGAGGTCCTCCCGGACCTCCTGGCCCGCGCGCTGCCGCCCGGCACGGTGCACACCGGCGTACGGGTCACCTCGGTCTCCACGACCTCGGTGACGACGGCCGACCACGGCGAGATCCGCTGCCGTGCGGTCCTCCTCGCGACCGACGCCCGGGCCGCCGCCGAACTCCTCCCGGGCCTGCGCGTCCCGGACTTCCACCGGGTGACGGTGGTCCACCACACGACGGACGAGCCGGTGACCCTCACGACCGGAACGTCCCTCCTGCTGGACGCCGACCGGGGCGGCCCCGTCTCCCACACCTCCGTCGTCAGCAACATCGACCCGAGCCGTGCCCCCCAGGGCCGCGCCCTGATCTCCTCGACCGTCCTCGGCACGCCCCCTTCCGACATCGACACAGCGGTCCGCATGCACCTCACCCGCCTCTACGGCACCTCCACCCGCCGCTGGGAGACCCTCGCCGTCCACCACACCCCCGAGGCCATCCCCGCCATGCGCCCCCCGCACGACCTCCGCCGCCCCGTCCGCCTCCTCGCCGGCCTCTACGTCTGCGGCGACCACCGCGACACCAGCACAGTCCAGGGAGCCCTCCATTCAGCCCACCGGGCCACTGCGGCGATTTTGGCCGACCTGGGCACAGCAGGCTCCCTGAACCGAGCAGACCCCGAACAACGCCGAGCCGCCTAGCACCCCGCAAGGGGCGCGGGGAACTGCGCGATCAGCCACCACGGCCCGGCACCGCCGAACAACACCGCCGTGGCTGATCACCGCCGCGACGGAACAAGAAAGAGCGAACGGCATCGCGCCCCATAAGGGGCGCGGGGAACTGCGCGACCAGCCACGACGGCGCGGCGCCCGGCGGGAACCGGCAGCGGTCGGCCCGGCACCGCCGGACAAGACCGTCGCGGCTGATCGCCGCCGCGACGGAAAAGATGAGGGCGAACGGCATCGCGCCCCGCAAGGGGCGCGGGGAACTGCGCGACCAGCCACGACGGCGCGGCGCCCGGCGGGAACCGGCAGCGGTCGGCCCGGCGCCGCCGGACAAGACCGTCGCGGCTGATCGCCGCCGCGACGGAAAAGATGAGGGCGAACGGCATCGCGCCCCGCAAGGGGCGCGGGGAACTGCGCGACCAGCCACGACGGCGCGGCGCCCGGCGGACGGCGGGAACCGGCAGCGGTCGGCCCGGCGCCGCCGGGCAACGCCGTCGTGGCTGATCAGCGCCGCGGCGGAAAAGAGAGGTGAGTCGCAGCGGAGCGTCAGTTCAGGGCCGCGACCTTCTCGCGGTAGCCCTTCACCGGTGCCGCGTCCTTGTACGGCTCCAGTCGGCGTTCGAAGTCCTTGACGTACTCGATCGCACGGACCGAGCGCATCTCCGCCGCCGCCCCCGCCGCCTCCACGCCCAGCGCACACGCCTGGTCGAGTTCGCCCAGGCCCAGCCGGGCCGTGGCGAGGACGACGCGGCAGAAGAGGCGGCTGCGGGCATAGGAGGGCGCACGGAGTTGCAGGGAGCGCTCGGCGTGCTGCGCGGACGCCCGGAACTGCTGGAGGTCCCGGTGGCAGTGGCCGAACTCGTCGGCCAGCTGCGCCTCGTCGAAGAAGCGGGCCCAGTACGGGACTTCGTCGCCGGGACGGGCCGTCTCCAGGGCCCGTTCGGCGCGGACGAGCGCGCCCGTGCAGGCGCGCACCTCACCGAGCACCCCGTGCGCACGGGCCTCGGCCGCGTGGAGCAGCGCCTGCACGACCGGCGGGGCGCTCGTGCCCACCCCCTGCTGGGCGACGCGCGCGAGCTGCACCGCCTCCCGGCCGTGGCCGAGGTAGACCGCCTGGCGGCTCATGGTGACGAGGACGTAGGAGCCGTAGGACCGGTCTCCCGCCGCCTGGGCGAGCCGCAGCGACTGGACGAAGTAGCGCTGGGCGAGGCCGTGCGCGGCGATGTCGTACGACGTCCAGCCCGCGAGCCGGGTCAGGTCCGCCGCCGCGCCGAACAGCCTGCGGCCGGTCTGCTCCCCGTACGTGCCGCGCAGCATCGGCTCGCACTCGTGCTCCAGGTACCGCACGAGGGCCTGCCGGGCATGGCCGCCGCCGTACTGGTCGTCGAGGGAGCGGAACAGCTCGCCGACCGAGCGGAGCGCGGCGATGTCGCCGCCGGTCACCTTCTGGCCGGGCCCGCGCTCGGCCGGCCCGCGTGGCCGCACCGGGGCGAGCGGCACCGGCTTGGGCGGGGCGGGCCGGGTCTGCGCCGGCACCCGGACCGCGGCCACCGGTGGCGCCGGCTCGCCGCGGGCCACCTTGTCGTCGGCGCGGCCGATCAGCCAGTCCCGGCTGGGCACGACCAGCCCGGCCGGGGTGAAGGCGATCTTGCGGAGCTCGGCGTGGCTGCCGGAGTCCTTGCGCCACAGCCCGCTGACGATGTCGACGGCCTCCTCGGGGGTCGCCGCGAACTCCAGCCCGGCGTAGACCGGGGCGCAGGCGTCGAGACCCAGGTCCTGGGCGGTGAGCCGACGGCCGAGGCGCCGGGTGAAGACCTCGGCGATCAGGGCGGGTGTGGTGCCCCGGGGCTGCTGGCCGCGCAGCCACCGGGTGACCGATGTCTTGTCGTATCTGAGATCCAGCCCGTGTTCGAGTCCGAGTTGGTCGACGCGCCGGGCCAGACCCGCGTTGGAGAACCCTGCTTCTGCGATGAGCGCGGCGAGCTGGCGGTTGGGGGTGCGCTGCGCGGGTCGGTCCGTCATCTGGGGTGCGGTCTCCTGCCTTCTGGCTCAGCTCGGTCGCTTGTGCCCGGATTGCCGGTGAGCAGCCCTTTTGGCGCTCGTGGACGGCGCGAATGTAGCGGAGAGTGAGCAGTCGATCGCACATCTCGCCGTTCATTCATCCGATCGTGTGAGGATTGGCCCCAGGGCTGACGCGCGACGGGCGGACGTACAGTGGCTTGGGCGCGTTATGTGCCTGACACACCCATCGCCCGAGGGAGGCGCTTGCCGTGAGTGAGTTGCGGTTCGTCCGCATGGGGTTCGGCGCGGACGCCGTCGAGTACCAGGAGGCGTGGGACGAGCAGCGCCGGGTGCACGCGGCGCGGTTCGCCGACGAGGTGCCCGACACGGTCCTGCTGCTCGAACACCCCCCGGTCTACACGGCGGGCCGCCGCACCGCGGACAACGAGCGCCCCCTCGACGGCACTCCCGTCATCGACGTGGACCGCGGCGGCAAGATCACCTGGCACGGCCCCGGCCAGCTGGTGGGCTACCCGATCCAGAAGCTCCCGCGCCCGGTGGACGTGGTCGCGCACGTCCGGCGCCTGGAGGAGGCCCTGATCCGCGCCTGCGCCGAGTTCGGCCTGGAGACCACCCGGGTCGAGGGCCGCAGCGGCGTCTGGGTGCTCGGCGACCCGGTCGAGCAGCGCCCGCGGGCCTGGGGGTCCCCCCGGCCGGAGGCTGGGGGAGGGCTCTCCCTGGACTTCGACCCCCGCCTGACGGACGACGAGTTCGACCCCCGCCTCAACGGCCCGGAGTACGCCCCCTCCAACGCCGGCCAGCGCCGCGAGGACCGCAAGATCGCCGCGATCGGCATCCGCGTCGCCAAGGGCGTGACCATGCACGGCTTCGCGCTCAACGTGAACCCGGACAACAAGTGGTTCGACAAGATCATCCCGTGCGGCATCCGCGACGCCGGCGTCGCCTCCCTCGCCGGCGAACTGGGCCGCGACGTGACGATCGCGGAGGTGCTGCCGGTGGCGGAGCGCCATCTGAAGGCCGTACTGGAGAACGCGGACCTCAAGCCGAGGGTGATCGAGAAAACACCGGTAACCGTCAGCCCGTCTGGGGGCACCCCCTCTGGGGGAGTTTGAGGACGAGGCCGTTCAGGCCGAAGCGGGGGTCCGGGGCGGCAGCCCCCGGCAGGCCAGCACCCTCTCCGGGTTACAAATCAACGGGCGTACCCTGAAGGTCGCCGAAGAATCAATCGCTAGGGAGCCGGTCGTGTCCGCAGTCTCACCCGACGGACGCAAGATGCTGCGCCTGGAGGTCCGCAACGCCGAGACCCCCATCGAGCGCAAGCCCGAGTGGATCAAGACCCGGGCGAAAATGGGCCCCGAGTACACGAAGATGCAGAACCTCGTGAAGAGCGAGGGCCTGCACACGGTCTGCCAGGAAGCCGGCTGCCCGAACATCTACGAGTGCTGGGAGGACCGCGAGGCGACCTTCCTCATCGGCGGCGACCAGTGCACCCGGCGTTGCGACTTCTGCCAGATCGACACCGGCAAGCCCGAGGCGCTGGACCGCGACGAGCCGCGCCGGGTGGGCGAGTCCGTGGTCACCATGGACCTGAACTACGCGACCATCACCGGCGTCGCCCGCGACGACCTGGCGGACGGCGGTGCCTGGCTGTACGCCGAGACGGTCCGCCAGATCCACGCGCAGACGGCGCAGCGCGAGGCCGGCCGCACCAAGGTCGAGCTGCTCGCCCCCGACTTCAACGCGGTCCCGGAGCAGCTCGCCGAGGTCTTCTCGTCCCGCCCCGAGGTCTTCGCGCACAACGTCGAGACGGTGCCCCGGATCTTCAAGCGGATCCGCCCCGGCTTCCGCTACGAGCGCTCGCTCAAGGTCATCACCGAGGCCCGCGACTTCGGCCTGGTCACCAAGTCCAACCTCATCCTCGGCATGGGCGAGACCCGCGAGGAGGTCTCCGAGGCGCTGCGCCAGCTGCACGAGGCCGGCTGCGAGCTGGTCACCATCACGCAGTACCTGCGCCCGAGCGTGCGCCACCACCCCGTGGAGCGCTGGGTCAAGCCGCAGGAGTTCGTGGAGCTGAAGGAGGAGGCCGAGCAGATCGGCTTCTCCGGTGTCATGTCCGGCCCGCTGGTCCGGTCCTCGTACCGCGCCGGCCGCCTGTACCAGATGGCCGTCGAGAAGCGGGGCGCGTTCGTCGCCGCGCAGGCGGTCTGACGGGAGGTCCGACGGCGGTCCGCACGGGCCTCGCCGCCGAGCGTGTGAATTCACGCACAAACTATTACCGGTCAGTAGTGACCGAATGGACGCGGTCCTGACCGTCCTCGCTGATGAGGACGTCGTCAGGGCCGCGTCAGCGTTCCGGGCCCGCGTATCAAGGTTTCATTGGCGTTTGACCGGTCGGTCACGCCCTGGTAACACCGAACAGTGACCCTGGTATCACAGCATGTACACCCACCTCGAGGGGGGACCTCCACCATGCAGGCCGCGCCCGTTCGCGCCACCGCGATCCCGTCCTTCACCGACGCGCTGCGCGCCGTCGAGTCGATCCTCATGAGCGGCGGTCAGCGCACCGCCCGCCAGAACGCCTGGACCTCCGTGCTGGAGGACCGCCGTCGCGCCAAGGACCGGGTCGAGGCCCAGCGCTTCCTCGAGCAGGCCGCCGGCCGCTCCTGACGCCCCTCCGCGGCCCTTCCCGGGCACTGCCGTCGTCGGCACTCCCGGGGCCACGTAGACTTCGGGGCATGGCGAGGAAGGAACCCGCAGCGGACGCTGCGAATGCGGGACGACTGAAGCAGATCGTCCTGACGTACAAGATGACGCGCAAGGCCGACAAGGTGATCGGCCTGGTGCTTGCCGGTGTCGGTCTCGGCACCCTTGCCGTCTTCCTCGTGATCGGCTTCTTGATCGGCCACCCGGTCTATCTGGGCATCCTGGGCCTGCTGCTCGCGTTCCTCGCGACGGCGATCGTCTTCGGCCGGCGGGCCGAGCGGGCGGCCTTCGGACAGATGGAGGGCCAGCCGGGCGCCGCGGCCGCCGTGCTGGACAACATCGGGCGGGGCTGGACGACGACGCCGGCGGTGGCGATGAACCGCAGCCAGGACGTGGTGCACCGGGCGGTCGGCAAGGCCGGCATCGTCCTGGTCGCCGAGGGCAACCCGAACCGGGTGAAGACCCTGCTGGCCGCCGAGAAGAAGAAGATGGCCCGGATCGTGGCGGACGTGCCGG
The DNA here is from genome assembly GCF_043201715.1 of Streptomyces sp. NPDC048291. Lineage (NCBI taxonomy): Bacteria > Bacillati > Actinomycetota > Actinomycetes > Kitasatosporales > Streptomycetaceae > Streptomyces > Streptomyces sp. NPDC048291. The sequence continues at coordinate 461,752 of NZ_JBICZC010000001.1, read as the reverse complement.
TGCACGACGTGATGGTGGGCACGGGTGACGGCCAGGTCGAGCTGAAGAAGCTGCGGACCACCATGCTGAAGTTCCCTCGCGTGCTGACGGGGCCCCAGGTGACGACCACCAACGACCGGCTGCGGGCGATGGGGGACCTGATGTCCAACATGCCGTTGCCGAAGGGGCCGATGCCCAAGGGGATGCGGATGCCGAAGGGCGGGCCTCGGGGGCGGTAGCCGCCGGTAGGCACGCCTACGGGCTCGGGCGCGGTGGTTGCGTTGGCGACCGCCGCGCCTTCGTGGTTTCCCGCGCAGTTCCCCGCGCCCCTGCGGGGCGCTCGTGACACGCCGCCGAACGGAGCATCCTGCCGCTTATCGGGTCATCTGCTCCTAATCTGCCGGATGTGACAAAACGCCATATCACATACCTCGCGTGCAGCGCCGCCCTGTGCGGCTCCCTCCTCGGTGCCGCTCCGGCGACCTCCTCGCACGGCGTTCTGACCGTGCACCCGGGTGAGTCCATCCAGAAGGCGGTCGACGCCGCCGAGCCCGGTGACACGGTCCTGGTGCTGGCCGGCACCTACCACGAGAGCGTCAAGGTGACCACGCCCGGCCTCACCCTGCGGGGCATGGGTCCGGACACCGTGCTCGAGCCGGTCAAGAAGTCCAAGAAGGCCATGAAGGCCACGAAGGCCATGAGCGGCACGAAGAAGACCGCCGTGAAGTCCTGCGCCGAGATGGGCAACGGCATCTGCGTGGTCGGCGCCAAGAACCAGCCCGTCGAGGACGTGACCGTCGCCCACCTGACCGTGACCGGGTTCTCCCGGACCGGCGTCATGGCCGTGGGCACGGCCAACCTGCACGTGCACGGCGTGGCCGCCGTGAAGAACGGGCAGTGGGGCCTCGCCGAGGAGCGCTCGGTCCACAGCATGTACCAGAACAACGTCGCCCGGAACAACGGCGACGCGGGCATCTTCCTCGCCAACTCCGTGACCGCGGAGAAGGGCGCCGTCGACACGTTCGGCACGGTCGTCGAGCACAACCTGCTGGAGAACAACCGGATCGGCGTCACCGTCCGCCGGCTGCGCAACCTCACGGTCTCGGACAACTCGGTCACCGGGAACTGCGCGGGCGTCTTCGTCGTCGGCGACGAGAACAAGCCGAAGGCCGGTCACCTGACGGTCGCCGACAACCAGGTCGTGAAGAACAACAAGTACTGCAAGAAGACCGCCCGGCTGGCCTTCCTGCAGGGCTCCGGCATCGTGCTGACCGGCGCCGAGGACACCCTGGTGACCGGGAACACCGTCACCGGCAACTCCGGCAAGTCGCCGCTGTCGGGCGGTGTCGTGGTCTTCAAGAGCTTCGTGGGTGTCACCAGCGACAAGAACCAGATCACCCGCAACAAGCTGTCCGGCAACGCCCCCGCCGACCTGGTCAACCAGGAGGCCGTCAAGCACAACAACGCCTTCAAGGACAACACCTGCAAGAAGTCCAAGCCCTCGGGTCTGTGCTGACCTGACGGCCGTACGACACCCCACACGGAAGGAAGGCGGCACATGACCGCACCAGCACGCGACCTCACGACGCCGGCCAAGGGGCTGGAGGAGGACGCTCCGCCGCCGTCGATGCGGCTGCGCGAGCTCGTGTTCGGGGCGGCCTGCGCCGCCGCCGTCCGCGCGGCCGCCCGGCTGCGCGTCGCCGACGCGCTCGGGGACGCCCCCATGACGGTGGAGTCCCTGGCGTCGGCGGTGAAGACGGACCCGAAGCCGCTGCGCCGACTGCTGCGCGCCCTGTCCTGCTACGGCGTCTTCGCCGAGCGGCCGGACGGGACGTTCGCCCACACCGAGACCTCCCGGCTGCTGCGCGAGGACGACCCGCACAGCCTGCGCTACATCGCCATGTGGTGCACCGAGCCGTGGACCTGGGACGCCTGGCCGATGCTCGACGAGGCCGTGCGCACCGGCCGCAACGTCGTCGAGGACCTCTACGGCAAGGAGTTCTTCGCCTACCTGAACGAGGACGCGCCGGAATCCGCGGACGTCTTCAACCGGGCGATGACCACCTCCAGCGAGCAGTCTGCCCGGGAGGTCGCCGCCCTGCTCGACCTGTCCGGCAGCCGCTCGGTCGCGGACCTCGGCGGCGGGCAGGGGCACGTGGTGGCCAGCCTGCTGGACAAGTACCCGGCGATGAAGGGCTACCTGCTGGATCTGCCCAAGGTGGTGGAGAAGGCCCTGCCCCGGCTGCGCGAGGGCGGCGACCTCGCGGACCGGGCGCGGATCGTGCCCGGCGACATCCGGGAGGCCGTACCGGTCGACTCGGACGTCTACATCATCAAGAACATCCTGGAGTGGGACGACGACTCCACCGCGCGGCTGCTCGCCAACGTGATCGCGGCGGGCGGGCCCGGGGTCCGGGTGGTGATCATCGAGAACCTGGTCGACGACACCCCGTCGATGCGGTTCAGCACCGCGATGGACCTGCTGCTCCTGCTGAACGTCGGCGGGGCCAAGCACACCACCGACAGCATGGTGCGCCGGCTGACGGAGGCGGGCCTGAACGTCAACGACATCCGGCCGGTCAACCCGTACCTGCACGCCTTCGACTGCACGGTGCCCGCCTGACGGACACCCCGGCACGCGCCGGTGCCGGGCCCGCGTCGTGCGCGGGTCCGGCACCGTTGGCGTACGGCGGTACGCGGGATCACGCGCCGCCGTCGCGCTCCCAGAGGTAGAAGCGCTGGGCCATCGCGTCCTTCGGGGAGCGCCAGGTCTCCGGGTCGTACGCGCTGACGTACGCCGTGAGACGGTCGCTGACGTCCCTGAACTGGGGGTGCGAGGTGACCTTGGCGATGGCCGGTCCCGGCTCGCGCTCGGACTCGATGAGGTGCATGTACACATCACCGAACTGGAAGAGGCTGCGCCGGGTGACCCCGACGAGGTGCGGCAGTTCTCCCCGGTCGGAGTCCGCGAACACCTTCGCGATGTCGGGGGCGGAGCCCGGTGCCATACGGGCGACGATCAGGGCCTGGTGCACGGTGTCTCTCCTGTCGTACGGCTCGTGCGGTCTCAGTCGGCGAGGGCCGGGTCGGGACGCCGGCCGGTGGCCGCCTTCTCGATCCTGTCCCGGATCAGGGCCATCTGGATCTTGGAGTTCTTGTTGATGTTGTCGGTCATCCAGTCGTCGTCGACCGGGGCCTCCGGCTTCATCGCGAAGTCCTGGGTCCAGACCATCCGGGTGCCGGCGGGGACCTCCTCGTACTGCCAGAGGATGTCCATGTGCGCGAACGGGCCGGTCTCGACCCGGCGGGCCTTGACGCGCAGGTTGCGGCGGTCCGCCTCGCGCTCGGAGACCCAGCTCCACACCTTGCCGTTGTCGTCGGGGTGCATGGTCAGCCGGAAGGTGACCTTCTTCCCGTCCTCCTCGAGGATCTCGGCGCTGGCGTACTCGCTGAACAGCTGCGGCCAGTTGGCCACGTCGTTGGTCATGTCCCAGACCAGGTCGACGGGGGCGGCGATGGTGATCTCGTTCTGGGTGTGTCCGGTCATGTCAGGCTCCCGCGGGCATGGCGCTGTTGACGAGGTCGAGGAACTGGCGGGGCGTCTTGCACCGCTCGGCGTCCACCGGCATGGGCACGCCGTGCCGGTTCTCCAGCTCGCCGACGATGCCGAGCAGGCCGAGCGAGTCGACGCCGAGGACGTCGAAGCCGCTGTCGGCCCGGTCCTGGAGGTCGGCCGGGGAGACGGTGACGCCGGCGGCCTTCTTCATGAGTTCGGACAGTTCGTCCACGGTGATGCTCATAGCAACTCCTTCTGCTTCGCTGCTGGGCAGCTGGTGTGTTCGACTCACTCGGCCGCGCCGTGGCGCAGCACGAGCGCCGAGTTCGACCCCATGAGGCCCCGGCTGAGCACCAGTGCCGTGCGTGGCCGCGCCGCGCGGGCGCTGCCGGTCACGAGGTCGAGGTCGTGGCAGATGTCGTGGACACCCGGGGTCGGCGGGATCAGCCCGTGTTCCATCGCCAGCACCGCGGCGGCGGTGTCCAGGACGGGGGCCGCGCAGTAGCCGCGGCCGATCCCGGTCTTGGGCGCGGTGACCGGCACCCGCCTGCCGTGCGCGCCGAGGACGTCGGTGATGGCCAGCGCCTCCGCCCGGTCGGCCTCGGGGACGCCGAGGGCGTCGGCGAAGACCACGTCGACCTCCTCGGGGGCGCAGCCGGCCTCGGCCAGTGCCCCGCGGATCGCCTGGGCGAGCCCGGCCCGGGACTCGGCCCAGCGGGAGGCGCCGGTGAAGGTCGACGCGTGCCCGTCGAGGGTGGCCCGGACCGGCAGTCCGCGTCGGCGGGCCGAGCCGGTGTCCTCCACGACGAGCATGGCGCCGCCCTCGGCCGGCACGAACCCGCAGGCCTGCTCGGTGAACGGGCGGTAGGCGCGGGCCGGGTCGGTCTCCCGGCTGAGCTCCTCGTAGCCGAGCTGGCAGACCACCGAGTACGGAGCTATGGGCGCCTCGGTGGAGCCGGCCACGATGACGTCCGTGCCGCGGCGGACCGCCCGGGCGGCGTGGGCGAGGGCGTCCAGGCCGCCGGCCTCGTCGGCGGCCACCACCGAGCAGGGTCCCTTGAAGCCGCGCCGGATGGAGATCTGGCCGGTGCTGGCCGCGTAGAACCAGGCGATGGACTGGTAGGGGCCGACGAACCGGCTGCCCTTGCCCCAGAGTTGCTGGAGCTCGCGCTGGCCGAACTCGCCGCCGCCGGAGCCGGCCGCGGTGACCACGCCGATGTCGAACGGCGAGCCGTCGGTGTCGGCGCGGCCGAGCCGGGCGTCTTCGAGTGCCAGGTCGGCCGCGGCCATCGCGAAGTGCGTGAAGCGGTCGGTCTGGACGATGAGGCGTTCCTCGACGGCGGCCGCGGGGTCGAAGTCGCGGACTTCGCCGGCCACCTTCATGGGCAGGTGCTCGCAGCCGTCGCGGGTCACCTTGTCGAGGACGATGCGTCCCTCCTGGACGGACTTCCAGAAGGTCTCGGTGCTGGTTCCGTTGGGCGCGACGACACCGATGCCGGTGACGGCCGCCCGTCGGGCAGGCGGTTCGCTCATCGTGTCCGTCCTCTCTGCCGGGTCAGGATCACCGCGGACTGGAAGCCGCCGAACCCGCTGCCCACGGACAGGACGCCGCCGAGCTTCCGTTCGCGGGCGACCCGCGGCACGTAGTCGAGGTCGCACTCGGGGTCGGGGGTCTCGTAGTTCGCGGTGGGCGGGACGACCTGGTGGGCCAGGGCGAGCACGCAGGCGACGACCTCGATGGCGCCGATCGCGCCGAGCGAGTGGCCCACCATGGACTTGATGGAGCTCATGGGCGTGCTGTACGCGTGCTGTCCGAGCGCCTTCTTCACGGCGGCGGTCTCGTGGCGGTCGTTCTGCCGGGTGCCGGAGCCGTGCGCGTTGACGTAGTCGATGGCGGTGGGGTCGAGGCGGGCGTGGTCCAGGGCGGTCTCGATGGCGCGGGCCATCTCCAGGCCCTCGCTGGTGAGACCGGTCATGTGGTAGGCGTTGCCGAAGGTGGCGTAGCCGTCGAGGAGGCAGTAGATGTGCGCGCCGCGGGCCTTGGCGTGCTCCTCCTCCTCCAGGACGAGCACCGCGCCGCCCTCGCCCATGACGAACCCGTCACGGCGGTTGTCGAACGGGCGGGAGGCGTGCTCGGGGTCGTCGTTGTTCGGGGAGGTGGCCTTGATCGCGTCGAAGCAGGCCATGGTGATGGGTGAGATCGGGGAGTCCGAGGCACCGGCGATGCAGACGTCGGCGCGACCCTCCTGGACGGTGTGGAAGGCGTAGCCGACGGCGTCCAGGCCCGAGGTGCAGCCGGTGGACACGGTCTGGACCGGACCCTGCGCGCCGAAACGTTCCGCCACCGCCGAGGCGAGGGTGCTCGGGGAGAACGCCCGGTGCAGCTGCGGCTGCGCCTGCCGGTGGTCCACGTCCCACCGCTGGCCCGCGCCGCTCACCAGGACGTAGTCGTGCTCGAGGCGGGTGGTGCCACCCACGGCCGTTCCCAGGGAGACCCCGATCCGCCAGGGGTCCTCCCGGCCGAGGTCGAGACCGGAGTCCCGGACCGCCTCGTCGCCGGCGACCAGGGCGAACTGTATGTACCGGTCCGCCCGCTCGATCTCCTCGGCGTCCAGGCCGTGTGCCGCCGGGTCGAAGTCGCACTCGGCGGCGATCCGCGACCTGAGGCCCGAGGGGTCGAAGAAGGTGATGCCGCGCGTCGCGGTCCGGCCCGAGGCGAGCAGATCCCAGAACGCCGGTACGCCCACACCCCCCGGAGCGACGATGCCTATGCCCGTAACCGCCACGCGCCGGGTCACGACCGGACCTGCCCCACGGCGACGGCTTCCGTCTCCTCGGTGTCGACGTGGCCGAGCGCCGGGCGCGGGGCCAGCGGGCCGAGGTGGAAGACGATCCGGGCCTCGGCGCTGCCGACGTTGCGGAAGCGGTGCTTCATGTTGATGGGGATCATCAGCCCCTGCTCGGGCCGCAGCGGGTGCGGTTCGCCGTCCAGGTCGACCTCCATCTCGCCGCAGACGACGTACACGAACTCCTCGGAGTACGGGTGGTAGTGCTCGGCGATGCGGTCGCCCGGCTGCACGATGGCCACACCCATGAAACCGCTGGTGGAACCCACCGTGGCCGGGGTGAGCATGGCGCGCAGATCGCCGCCGCGCCGGGTGTTGGGCTCGACCTCGCTGAGGTCCACGATCTTCGGAATGGGCTGCATGTCTGCGTTCCTCCGTGGGGGTGATGCGATGTTGAAGGGTCGGGCGTCGGGCGTCAGGCGTCCGGTGAGCGGCGGTCGGTGATCAGCTGCATCCGCACCGCGTCGCCGTCCAGCAGGGCGGTCAGCGCGTGGGCCGGGGTGACGTCCGCGGGCGTGCCGGGCCGCTGCTCGACCAGGCGGACGACGACGTCGTCACGCTGGAAGACCGTGCTGCGCAGCACCGGGCTCGCCGGGTCCTCGGCCGCGGCCTCGTCCTGCTGCGCGAGCAGCTCGGCCAGCCGCATCCCGCAGCCGGGACGGGCCGGGTAGTACAGCGCGTGCCGCTCGCCCTCGGCCAGCTCCTCGGCGCTGACGTGGTGGACGGCCGGCAGCGCCGCCCGGGTGAAGAACACCCGTGCGGACTCCTGGTCGTCGAGGTCGCGCTCCTGCTCCAGGTAGGGGTTGATGGCCTCCTCGACGGCCCGCACCTCGGGCTGCCGGGCGACGTGGCGCAGGGCGGCCATCAGGTCGCCGCGCACCTCGATGGCCCGCACGACCCGGTTGCCGTGCATGAACAGGGAGGTCCGGCAGAGCCGGGTGGAGTCGTCGACCTTCGCCTCGGGCGAGGCGTAGTCCGCGAGGATCTTCGCGACCTTGGCCTCACTGCCCGGCGTGACCGTGAAGGTGAGCGCGTGGCGGATCACGCCGTCGCCCATCCGCGGCTGGGCCTGCAGGACGCGTACGGCGTCCGCCGACGGGCCGCCGGTCTCCCGCACCACGTGGAAGCGGAGCGAGCGGGTGTCGCGGACGCAGTTGTGCAGCGGCTTCACCATCTCCACGTGCTCCTCGCTGTTCACCCAGGCGAGGAACGGCGGGGCGCTCTCCCACTCGCTGGTGATCAGCCACTGGGAGGGGTTCTCGATCGACTGGCAGAGCTGGTCGCTGACGTGGCCGGGCACCTGGGCGACCTGGTTGCACAGCTGCTCGTAGGCCTCCAGGAACTGCTGCTGCGCGCCGTCGTAGACGTCCACCAGCAGGACGACCCGGAGCCGGGAACCGTCGAAGACGGACTGGGAGACCCGTGTCGAGACCGGGCGGGTCGTTCGGGTCGGCTTTGCCGAAACCTTTTCCGAGATCGTCGTCATGCTTCGCACATCTCCTTCGCTGGGCAGCGGCCTGCGCCTTCGCCGATGACGCGGCGTCAGCGCTTCTTGATCCTGTGCCGGTCCTCCGAAGCGCGCGACTCGCGTGAACCAGGTGGGTGATTGAGCCCGCGGAACCCCTCCCGAGGGGGCCCGGACGGGCATGGACGTTGCAACGCACCTGACGCACCAACACCCGCCTCTGGAGTGCCCGATGCACCAGAAAACCGATCACCAGGTCCCCGTCCTCGTGGTGGGCGGCTCGCTCGTGGGCCTGTCCATGTCCCTCTTCCTGGGCCGACTGGGCGTACGCCACATGCTCGTCGAGAGACACTCCGGGACCTCGATCCACCCACGCGGCCGGGGCAACAACGTGCGGACGATGGAACTGTTCCGGAGAGCGGGCATCGAGCCGGACATCAAGGCCGCGGCCTCCCTCCTCGCCGACAACCACGGCATCCTGCAGACCCCGACGCTGGTCGGCGACGCCGGCGACTGGCTGTTCAAGGAGATCGACCCGGGCGGCGGGCTCGCGAGGTTCAGCCCCACGGGCTGGTGCCTGTGCAGCCAGAACGACCTCGAACCGGTGCTCCGCCGGGCGGCCGAGTCGCTCACCGGCGACCTGCGCTACTTCCACGAGCTGGAGTCCTTCGAACAGGACCCCGAAGGAGTGACGGCGTACGTCCGCGACCGTGACTCCGACCGGATGTACACCGTCCGCGCGGACTACCTGGTCGCGGCCGACGGCCCGCGCTCCCCGGTCCGCGGCCGGCTCGGCATCGGCCAGACGGGCCCCGGCGACCTGTTCGCGAACGTCAGCATCACCTTCCGCTCCAAGCTGCTCCAGAACACGGTCGGGGACCGCCGGTTCATCTGCTGCTACCTCACCGACCCGGAGGCCGACGGCGCGCTCCTGCCCGTCGACAACAAGGAGCGCTGGGTCTTCCACGCCCCCTGGCACCCCGAACGGGGCGAAACCCTCGACGAGTTCACGGAGGAACGGCTCACCCGGCACATCCGCCGGTCCGTCGGCGTCCCCGACCTCGACGTCGAGATCACCGGCCGCGCGTCCTGGCGGGCCGCCGAACGGGTCGCGGAACGCTACGCCGACCGGCGGGTCTTCCTGGCCGGCGACTCCGCGCACGAGATGTCCCCGACCGGCGCCTTCGGCTCCAACACCGGCATCCAGGACGCCCACAACCTCGCCTGGAAGCTGGCGGCGGTCCTGGACGGCTGGGCCGGCCCGGGCCTGCTGGAGTCGTACGACGCCGAGCGCCGCCCGGTCGCCATCGCCACCAGCGCCCGCGCCTCCGCCCGCTCCGTGGAGCACAGCCACCCGGGCTTCGCGCCGGCCCCCGGCGTCGGCGCCGACCGGCGCGGCGGCATCCTCAACATCGTGCTCGGCTACCGCTACCCCAAGGGCGCGGTCCTCGGCACCGACCCGGACCAGCCGCTCGTACCCAACGGGATGAACCTCACCGGCCAGCCGGGCAGCCGGGCCCCGCACCTGTGGCTGCGCCGGGAGGGGGAGCGGGTGTCCACGCTCGACCTCTACGAACGCTCACTGGTGCTGCTGAGCGACGCGGAGTCGGCGGGCGGCGCGGCCTGGCACGCCGCCGCCCGGCGGATCGCGGACACGGAGCGGCTGCGGCTGGACACGTACCGCATCGGCGCGGCGGGCGATCTTGTGTACGACGCGGAGGACGGCGACTGGGCCGCGGCGCACGGTACGACGGCGGAGGGCGCGGTGCTGGTGCGGCCGGACGGGTACGTGGCGTGGCGCTCGGAAGGGGCCGTGCCCGACCCGGAGGGAGAGCTGCGGGACGTACTGGCGCGGGTACTGCGCAGGAGGTGAGCGGGGTGGGGCGGGCCGGGGGTGGGGACGCTCACCGGCGCTTGCAGGGTGCCTCCCCCAGCCTTCGGCCGGGGGGACCCCCAGCGCCCACCCGTGCCGCCCTGCGGCACGCCTGCCCGCGGCTATGTTTTTTGGGGGCGCGGGGAACTGCGCGATCAGCCCCCACCGGCCCGCACCTACATACGGACCTCTACCGTCCTCGCCAGCCGGTCGTGCAGCCCCCTGCCGTCCCGGTCCCAGATCAGCGCCGGGATCGCGAGGCACAGGAGCACCGTGCGGGCCAGCGCGCGCAGCGGCTGCACGCGGCCCGTCCCGACGCCGACCACCCGCAGCCGGAACAGCCGCTTGCCCGGCGTGAAGCCGATCGTGCCCACCGTGAGGACGCCCAGGGCGAAGAAGACGAGCAGAGCCCAGTTGCCGGTCGTCGCCGGGTTGTAGCCCTTGGTGATCAGGCCGTATGCGATCAACTCGCACAGCGCCCAGTCCACGACCAGCGCGCCGAGCCGCCGCCCGGGGCGGGCGATGGAGCCCGGCCCCTCCTCGGGCAGGCCCAGCTGCTCGCCCCGGTACCCGAACTCGGCACCCGCGTCCTCCATGGCCGCGCGGGGTCCGGAGAGCCACGATCCGATTGCTTGCCTGTTGTCCACCCGTCCACGGTACTGGGCCCGGCCGGGACCCTGGGTCGGCGGGGTGCCACGGGCTACGGTGGAACCGCGCTCGGTTAACTTCAGCGAAACAAATGGGTCACGCCCGAGAAATCACCCGTCCCTAGGGTCGACGACAACGTGTGCCACCGCACTGGCCGCACGAACGAACTACCACCCCGGCACGGGAACGGCCGGGAGTAGGAGGAGCTGGATGTTCCAGAACGCCGACGAGGCCAAGAAGTTCATCGCGGACGAGGACGTCAAGTTCATCGACGTCCGTTTCTGCGACCTGCCGGGCGTCATGCAGCACTTCACGCTGCCCGTCGAGGCGTTCGACCCGGACGAGGAGCTCGCGTTCGACGGTTCGTCGATCCGCGGTTTCCAGGCGATCCACGAGTCCGACATGGCGCTGCGCGCGGACCTGTCGACCGCCCGGGTGGACTCGTTCCGCCGGGACAAGACGCTCAACATCAACTTCTTCATCCACGACCCGATCACGGGCGAGCAGTACTCCCGTGACCCGCGCAACGTGGCGAAGAAGGCCGAGGCCTACCTCGCGTCGACCGGTATCGCCGACACCGCGTACTTCGGCCCCGAGGCCGAGTTCTACGTCTTCGACAGCGTCCGCTTCGCCACCTCGGCGAACGAGAGCTTCTACCACATCGACTCCGAGGCGGGTGCCTGGAACACGGGCGCGCTGGAGGACAACCGCGGTTACAAGGTCCGCTACAAGGGCGGCTACTTCCCGGTCCCGCCGGTCGACCACTTCGCCGACCTGCGTGCCGAGATCTCCCTGGAGCTGGCCAAGTCCGGCCTCCAGGTCGAGCGCCAGCACCACGAGGTGGGCACCGCGGGCCAGGCGGAGATCAACTACAAGTTCAACACGCTGCTCGCCGCCGCCGACGACCTCCAGCTCTTCAAGTACATCGTGAAGAACGTGGCCTGGCGCAACGGCAAGACCGCGACCTTCATGCCGAAGCCGATCTTCGGTGACAACGGCTCGGGCATGCACGTCCACCAGTCCCTGTGGGCCGGCGGCTCCCCCCTCTTCTACGACGAGGCCGGCTACGCGGGCCTGTCGGACACCGCCCGCTACTACATCGGCGGCATCCTCAAGCACGCCCCGTCGCTGCTCGCCTTCACCAACCCGACGGTGAACTCGTACCACCGCCTGGTCCCGGGCTTCGAGGCCCCGATCAACCTGGTGTACTCGCAGCGCAACCGCTCGGCCGCGATGCGTATCCCGATCACGGGTTCGAACCCGAAGGCCAAGCGTGTCGAGTTCCGCGCGCCCGACTCCTCCGGCAACCCGTACCTGGCCTTCTCGGCCCTGCTGCTCGCGGGCCTGGACGGCATCAAGAACAAGATCGAGCCGGCCGAGCCGATCGACAAGGACCTCTACGAGCTGGCTCCCGAGGAGCACGCGAACGTCGCCCAGGTCCCGACCTCCCTCCCGGCCGTCCTGGACCGCCTGGAGCGCGACCACGAGTTCCTGCTCGCCGGTGACGTCTTCACGCCCGACCTGATCGAGACGTGGATCGACTTCAAGCGCACCAACGAGATCGCCCCGCTGCAGCTGCGCCCGCACCCGCACGAGTTCGAGCTGTACTTCGACGTGTGACAGACGCGGCTCCGGCCATTCGGCGCCCCCGATCCTGTTTCTCAGGACGGGGGCGCCGTCGTATCGTGCGTCGGTACGCATGTTCGATACGGGGGGAGAATCGGCGTGTCCCAACAGGACGACGAGGAACGGGAGTTCGACCACAGGTGGGCCGCCGAGGCGGAACACAAGGAGCCGTCCGCACGGGCGCGGATGCTGGCCGCCCGGTGGAAGGAGAATCCCCCGGACCCGGCGCCGTTCCGGGCGGACCCGGGGCCCGTGACACCGCGGCGATCGTCGTGGGTGTCGACGGCGGTGGTACTGGGATGCGTGGCAGCGGTGATCGTGCTGCTGGGGTACATACAGACGCGGTCCGGCGCCCCGTAAGGGGCGCGGGGAACTGCGCGAGCGACCACGACGGCGCCGCACCCTCCACAGCGACCTTTTGCCGCTACTAGGGACGTTCGGAACCTCTCCATGGGTCCCCGAAGGTGCACACTGGACAGCGGGACGAGTGCCTGACTGCGGGGTGAGGCAAGATGCAGAGCCGCTTCCGGAGCGACCGCCGACTGACCGTGCGGATGACGGTCACGCTGTTCCTGCTCGGGTTGTTGTACGTCGGCTTCGTTGCCGCGTTGATCGTGTTGCTGAAGTCGTGGCTGCTGGTCGTCGTGCTGGTGGGCGCGATGTTCGTGGCGCAGTTCTGGTTCTCCGACCGGATCGCGATGTTCGCCATGCGCGGGCGGGTCGTGGAGCGGGAGGAGTATCCGGAGCTGCACGCCGTGGTGGACCGGCTGTGCGCTATCGCGGACATGCCGAAGCCGGTCGTCGCCGTGTCCGATATGGACATGCCGAATGCCTTCGCGACCGGGCGGAATCCGGATCATGCGGTGGTCTGCGTGACCACCGGGCTGCTGCGGCGGCTGGAGCCCGCCGAGCTGGAGGGCGTGCTCGCGCACGAGCTGTCGCACGTGGCGCACAAGGACGTCGCCGTGATCACGGTCGCGTCGTTCCTGGGGGTCATCGCCGGGCTGATCGTGCGGTTCGCGTTCTATTCGCAGCTCTTCGGGGGCGGCCGGCGGGACCAGAACACCGCCGCCGTGTTCGCCGCGATCATCGGGGTCTCCGCGGCCGTGTACGCGATCAGCTTCCTGCTGATCAGGGCCCTGTCCCGGTACCGGGAGCTGGCCGCCGACCGGGCCGCCGCCCAGCTCACCGGCAGGCCCTCCGCGCTGGCGTCGGCGCTCACCAAGGTCTCCGGTGACATCGCCCGGATCCCGACCAAGGACCTGCGCACGGCCCAGGCCTTCAACGCGTTCTACTTCACCCCGGCGACCGGCAAGGAGCCCGGCATCGAGCGCTTCTTCTCCACCCACCCGCCCCTGGAGCAGCGGCTCGAGCAGCTGGGGCGGATCTCGGCGGAGCTGGGTGAGGCGGCGACGCCCGGAAAGGCCGGGTGAGCATGGGGTTCCTGGACATCCTGCTGGGCCGTACGAAGCCGGTCGCGCCCGATCTCGACCAGTTGTTCGCGCTGCCTTCGGCGGCGTTGACGCTGGAGGCGGCGGCCGGGTTCAGGCCCACCGGCGGGGGCGCGGTGTGCTTCGCCACCGTGGAGGGCGCGGCCTTCGAGCAGACCCACCGGGAGGTCCAGGCCCTCCTCGACGCGGACTCGGACCGCGGCGGGGTTCCGGTGGAGCTGCACCAGGACGACTACGGGTACTCCTGGCTCATCTCGCAGCGCTCCCCCGACCAGCTTCCGCAGCTGGTCAACGACCTGCACGCGGTGAACAGCTCGATGGAGGTCAACGGCTTCGGCCCGCAGCTGCTCTGTTCCCTGGCCGCCTTCGAGGACGAGCGCGGGCGCAGGCTCGCGCTCGTCTATCTCTACAAGCGGGGCACGTTCTACCCCTTCGCGCCGCTGCCCGGTTCCGGTCAGCGACGGGACAGCGCGCTGGAGTTGCAGGTGAAGGCGGCACTCGCGGCCGACCTGCGGATCGAGCAGGACCTCAGCCGCTGGTTCCCGGTCTGGGGTGCCCCCGGCCTCTGACCGGCCGGAGGCACCGGTGGGTCACTTGCCCTTCTCGTTCTGCTGGCGCCTGGACTCCAGAGGACGCTCGCGGCGGTACCGGCGCTCCCACTTGGCCTGCTGGTCACGGCGGTCGCGGTACGTCTTGTAGTCGCCGGCCGTGCCCCCTCCCCCGCCGGACGAGGAACCGCCCGACGAGGGGGCCGACGACGAGCCCCGCCCGTACTGCACGTACAGGAAGAGCAGGGCGACGGCGGCGAGCCACCAGTTGTGGTTGCCGAATCCGAGGATCACCAGGACGACGGTTCCGGATAGGACGATGGTGCCCATGACGGGCCTCCGTGGCGTGGGTGTGTGAGCGGTCGACGGGTCCGACGGCGCGCGGGGGACGGGCGGCCGTCCGTCGGTGCGCGGCAGTGTAGTCCCGACTCCCGGGGCGCGGCCTGCCCTTCGGAAAGCGGTGGTCGACCACTCCGCAACGCCTCTCCAGCGTAGGGACCCGGTCACTCGGCGTGCATCCCGTTTTCGTGCGTGCACCTGTGGGGCGGCCGTGGGTGAATGTGCGGCATGGACCAACTCACCGGCTTCACCCACGAGTACGACGGCGAACGCCTCAGCGGGGTCCGTACCCAGGCCGCGCACGGCACGGACCGCACGCACGGCACGGACGGACCGGCCGCCGTCCTGCTGCACGGCGCGGGAACCGGCAACGAACGGCGACTGCGCCCCCTGCTCGCGGAGTTCACCGCCCACGGCTGCCCCGCCCTGGCCTTCGACTTCTCCGGCCACGGAGAAAGCACCGGCGTGCTCGCGGAGTTGAGCCTGCGCCGCCGTTTCCGGCAGGCGACGGCGGTGATCGACGCCCAGGTGGAGCCGGAACGCCCGTTGATCCTGGTGGGGTTCAGCATGAGCGGCCAGACGGTCGCGGATCTCGTACGGCACTACGGCGACCGGGCCTCGGCGATCGGCCTCTGCTCCCCCGCGGTCTACACCCGGGAGTCCTGGGACGTTCCCTTCGGCGACGGCACCCGCCGCTTCACCGAACTCATCCGCACCCCGGACTCCTGGCGCGCCGCACCCGCCCTGGAGGCGCTGCGCTCCTATACCGGCCGTTCGGTGCTGGCGGTGCCGGGCACGGACGCGGTGATCCCCCCGCAGGTGACGGAGGCCGTCCAGGACGCCCTGCGCAGCCGGTCCCGGTACACCCGCTTCGACCTCCCGGACGCACAGCACCGGCTGGGCCTGTGGTTCCGCGACCACCCGGACGACTGGCGGGAGTTCGTCACACTGCTGCTGGCGCGGCACACAGCTGAGCACGGCTGACCCGGAACGGCCGGTTCAGACCCCCGGCGCCGCCGTCAGGACGCCCGCGGTGACGGCCGCGCCGAGGGCGGCGTGGTCGGTGGCGGTCTGGTCGGCGTAGGCGAGGGCGAAGTCGGTGACCGCGTGGTCGAAGGTGTCGGTGCCGCCCAGGTAGGCAGCGATGGCGATGCGGTCACCGGAACGGGCGTGGGCGCGGGCCAGGGCCGTACCGCACAGGGTGGCGTAACCGCGCAGGCCCTTCGGGTCCATGGCGGCGACCTCGGCGGAGCCCTTCGTGTCGCGCAGCTGCCGCCAGTAGAAGGCCCGCCCCTGGGGCCCGGTCAGCCACCCCAGGAAGATGTCCCCCGCGGCCTGGAGCAGCCGCTGCCCGGCGACCACCCGGTGGCCGTGATGGGCGTACGGGCCGCTCGGCAGGTGCTGCTCCAGTACGGACGTCCGGGCCTCCTTGATCTGGAGGAACAGCGGGTCGTCGGCGTCGCGGCCGGCCAGCAGCACGAGGAAGCAGCGGGTGCCGACGCTGCCGACGCCGACGACCTTGCGGGCCGCGTCGACGAAGCGGTAGCGGTCGAGGAGGAGCCTGCGCTCCCCGGCGAGGGTGGAACGGTAGTCGCTGAAGATCTTGCGCAGGGAGGCCATGTCGGAGGCGCCGGCCGGTTCGAGGAGCGGCGGGTCCTTGATGATGCGGCGCTGTCCGCCGGCCGTCTCGGTGAGCCGGCCGAGCGCGTGCAGGCTGGTGCGGCGCCGGGCCCGGGTGAGGGTGTCCTCGATCCGGCGCCGGCGGCGCGCGGAGCGGACCAGGGCCGTCAGGTTGTCGGTGTCGACCCGCTCGTACCAGACGGCGAGTTCGCCGAGCCCGGCCAGCCGCCGCATGGCGGTCCGGTACGCGGCCACGGCGGCCCGGGCGGAGCCGCGGGCCTCCGGGTCGCTGTGCCCGTTCTCGCGGGCGGCGACGGCGACGGAGGCGGCGAGCCGTTTGACGTCCCACTCGAAGGGCCCGGGGAACGTCTCGTCGAAGTCGTTCAGGTCGAAGAGCAGGGACCGCTCGGGGGAGGCGTACAGCCCGAAGTTCAGCAGGTGCGCGTCGCCGCAGAGCTGCACGGTGAGCCCGGTGTGCGGCCGGGCGGCGAGGTCGGCGGCCATCACGGCGGCCGCGCCGCGCAGGAAGGCGGAGGGCGAGGCGGCCATCCGCCCGTACCTGATCGGCAGCAGCTCGGGCAGCCGGTCGCGGCCCTGCCGCTCCAGGACGGCGACGGGGTCGGGGCGGTCGACGGAGGGCAGCCAGCGGCCGTGGGCCGAGCGGGGAGCCCGCTTGCGGGCGGCCTTGCCGCGGTCGGCACGTTCGGCGGGTGTGGTCATACGGCGCTCCCCTCGGTCGACTGCTCCCTCCTTGACCTGCTGTTCAGTGAAAGGGAGGAGCGGGGGCGCCCGCATGCCGAGTCCGGCGAACAGGTGATTGTCAGTGGCGTCGGGCAGGATGCGGTCAGGAGTCCACGGGGAGGTCGGCATGAGCGGCGGGCGGCGGCACATCGGGGTGGCGGAGCGGCGGGCCCGGCTGGCGGTGCGCCACCGGCTGGCGGGCCCGGCACGGGCGACGGCGCCGGAGGAGGTCGCCGACGCACTGGTGGCGCTGCACGGCTCGGACCCGGCGACGGTGTACCTGGCGGTGGGGGCGCGGCTGGCCGAGCCGGCGAAGACGGTGCCGGAGACGGAGCGGGCGCTGTACGGGGACCGCACCCTGGTGCGGATGCACGGCATGCGGCACACGGTGTTCGTCTTCCCCGCGGATCTCACGGCGGTCGTCCACGCCTCGACGGGCCTGACGGTGGCCGCCCGCGAACGCGCCGCGCTGGTGAAGGACATGGCACGGGCCGGCGCTCCGGACGCGGCCTGGCTGGCGGAGGTCGAGTCCTCGACGCTGGCCGAGCTGGCCCGGCTCGGCCAGGCGACGGCGACGGAGCTGGCGGCCGCCGAACCACGCCTGCGCGAGCAGTTCCCGTACGCCGCCGGCAAGAGCTACGAGGGCGTCCACACCGTCTCGACGCGCCTGCTGAGGGTGCTGGGCGTGGAGGGCAAGGTGGTGCGGGGCCGCCCGCTGGGCTCCTGGACGTCGAGCCAGTTCCGCTGGGCTCAGGCACCGGACCATCCGGAGCTGGACCCGGCCGAGGCCCAGTCGGTCCTGCTCGACCGCTGGCTGCACGCGTGCGGCCCGGCCACGGAGGCGGACCTCAAGTGGTGGACGGGGTGGCGGGTGACCGAGGTCCGCCGGGCGCTGACCGCGATCGGGGCGGAGCCGGTGACCCTGGACGAGGGTGACACCGGATACGTGACCGCAGGCGATCTGCCTGCCGTCACCGGCCCGTCCGGCCCCTGGGCGGCCCTGCTTCCCGCCCTCGACCCGACGGCCATGGCATGGCAGCGACGGGACTGGTATCTGCCGCCCGAGCTGCGACCGCTGCTCTTCGACCGAAGTGGCAACGTGGGGCCGACGGTGTGGTGGAACGGGGTGGTGGTGGGCGGCTGGGCGCAGCGCCGGGACGGCGAGGTCGTCTGGCGGATCCCCGATCCGGGCGTCCGGAAGGAGGCCGAGCAGGCGGTCGCGGCGGAGGCGGAGCGGCTGCGGGGGTGGGTGGGAAGCGCGAGGGTGACTCCGCGGTTCCGGACGCCGGTGGAGCGGGAGCTGGGTGGGTGACGCGGGGGGGGAGGCCGGGGGGTGGGGACGCTCACCGGCGCTTGCCGGGTGCCGCCGCGCCCACCCGTGCCGCCCCAGCGGCACGCCTGCCCGCGGCTGAGGAGCCCCGCAAGGGGCGCGGGGAACTGCGCGAGCAACCCCCACCGGCCCGCAGCCGGGCCACAAGGGCACCCCAGCGCCGGGCGCCGTCGCAGACGGACGGCACCCGGCGCCACCGGATCACCGCGAATATCGCATCAGGGCCCGCACCATGTGGCACGTCGTGTCCGACGGCGGGTGGATCCCGACGCTCTCCGCCGTGCTCCGTATCGTCTCGTTGCGTGCCTGGTTGGGCAGGTAGACGCCGGAGTCGAGCAGGGCGATGGCGAGGCGCATGGCCTTCAGGCGGCGGTTGTGGGAGACGTACCACTCGCGTGGCCGCCCGGCCGGCAGCGGACGCTTCTCCGCCGGCGCGTACGGCGAGTCGAGCAGCACCGCACGCTTCGCGGTGGACTGGGTCGGCGGGGACTTCGGCTTCGGCTTCAGTGCGGCAGCGGGCACAGGCATCCTCCTGTCGCGGTCGGAGCGCCTCCGGACCTCTCGGCGCCCCTCTCGAACACTGCGTCCAGTGTACCGGCCGGCACTGACAACGAGACAGTCCGCGAAGGCACCGAACACCCAGGTGGGGACGGGTTTTTCAGATGGGACGCAAGGTGCGTGCGGAGTCCGGGCGACACCCCCTGAAATTCGAACAGGGTGGCTCAGGACGGCGGCTCGCGTACCGTTCCCGCATGGAGATCTGGATCAACCCCGCCTGCTCGAAGTGCCGCGGCGCGATCGGCCTGCTCGATGCCGAGGGGGCCGACTACACCGTCCGCCGCTACCTGGAGGACGTACCGACGGAGGACGAGATCAGGGCCGTACTCGACCGGCTCGGGCTCGAACCGTGGGAGATCACCCGCACCCAGGAGGCGGTCGCCGGGGAACTCGGGCTGAAGGCGTGGGCGCGGGACGCGGGCGCGCGCGACCGGTGGATCACCGCCCTCGCCGAGCACCCCAGACTCATCCAGCGGCCGATCATCACCGCCGACGACGGCACGGCGCTGATCGCCCGTACCGACGAGGCCGTACAGGAAGCGCTGGCCAGGAGCAAGAGCTGAACAGCCCTCAACTCCAATGTGACGCAGGTTACTTCGGCGACTCCTGTAACCGCTGAGTAACGACGTTCGGTATCTCGTACCTATCGGCGTACGTTCCCCCACCCCTTCTCAGGAGGCGCGCATGTCGCGTAGGAGAACTCTCGGCACCAAGAAGACGATCGCACTGCTGGTCGGTGCCGCGGCCGTGGCCGGCGGCGGGGCCTTCGTCCTGGCGTCCACCTCGAACGCCGCACAGAGCTCGCAGAGCGCGAAGACCCTGTCGTCGGCGGCGGACTCGACCGTCTGCTCGGGGCTGGCCACGGCCCTCGGCAACAACCAGAAGTTCATCGCGGACCAGCAGGCGAAACCGGACGCGCAGTCGTCGGCCCGGATCGCCAACCGCCAGGCGGTCATCGAACAGATCAAGGTCCAGCAGAAGGCGTCCGGTTGCGTCGTTGGGGAGTCGGCTCAGGGCTCCCAGGCGGCGAACGGGACGCAGACGGGCCAGACCGGGCAGACCGGCCAGACCGCCACGGCTGCGCCGTCGCAGAGCGCGGCCACCGGCAACACCGGTAACACGGGCAACACCGGCGGCGCCGCCGCCTCCGGGCAGCAGGTCTGCAAGGGGTCGACGGTCACGCTGTCCGGCGAGGCCGGTACGCCGGCCGCCTCCAGCAACCAGTTCCCGGCGGGAACCACGCTGAAGGTCACCAACCTGGACAACAACAAGTCCACCACGGTGAAGGTCACGTCGGTCTCCGGCAGCTGCGTGCTGCTCAACAACGCGGCCTTCGAACAGGTTCGGGAACCGGGCAAGTTCCTGATCCGCCGCGCGCTGATCGAGAAGGTCGGCTGACCCGAGGCGACAGGTCGGAGCGACGGGTCGAGGTGACGGTTCGTGGCTCGGTTGCCGGCCTTGACGGAGGGAAGGCCGGCAACCGCCGCGAAGGGACGGGCACGGTGCCCGAATTGGGCTCAGTACCCCGCCCATCCGGCTCTCACAACGTGAGTCGCACCACAGAACCACCAGGTAACACCGGGTTCACATTCGAGCAATGATCGGGAAATCGCCTGTTGACAGGCTTCCGGGCAACACCGAGGCGCCCCAGTGCCGTAGCGCCACTGCACCCGCAAGTGCGCCCGACCCACCCCGAAGGATGTGGCCCGTGACCTTCAAGGCTGAGTACATCTGGATCGACGGCACCGAGCCGACGGCCAAGCTGCGTTCGAAGACGAAGATCATCGCGGGCGCCCCCGCCGGTCTCGACGCGCTGCCGATCTGGGGCTTCGACGGGTCCTCCACGAACCAGGCCGAGGGGCACTCCTCGGACCGTGTGCTGAAGCCGGTCTTCACCTGCCCCGACCCGATCCGCGGCGGTGACGACGTCCTCGTCCTGTGCGAGGTCCAGGACATCGACTTCACCCCGCACTCCTCCAACACGCGCGCCGCGCTGGCCGAGGTCGCCGAGAAGTTCGCCGCGCAGGAGCCGATCTTCGGCATAGAGCAGGAGTACACCTTCTTCGACGGCTCCCGCCCGCTGGGCTTCCCCGAGGGCGGCTTCCCGGCCCCCCAGGGCGGCTACTACTGCGGCGTCGGCGCCGACGAGATCTTCGGCCGCGAGATCGTCGAGGCCCACCTGGACAACTGCCTGAAGGCGGGGCTCGCGATCTCCGGCATCAACGCCGAGGTCATGCCCGGCCAGTGGGAGTTCCAGGTCGGCCCGGTCTCCCCGCTGGAGGTCTCCGACCACCTGTGGGTGGCCCGCTGGCTGCTCTACCGCACCGCCGAGGACTTCGGCGTCTCCGCCACCCTCGACCCCAAGCCGGTCAAGGGCGACTGGAACGGCGCCGGCGCGCACACCAACTTCTCCACCAAGGCGATGCGCGAGGGCTACGACGCGATCATCACCGCCTGCGAGTCGCTCGGCGAGGGCTCCAAGCCGCTCGACCACGTCAAGAACTACGGCGCCGGCATCGACGACCGCCTCACCGGTCTGCACGAGACCGCCCCGTGGAACGAGTACTCCTACGGCGTCTCCAACCGCGGCGCCTCGGTCCGTATCCCGTGGCAGGTCGAGAAGGACGGCAAGGGCTACATCGAGGACCGCCGCCCGAACGCCAACGTCGACCCGTACGTCGTGACCCGGCTGATCGTCGACACCTGCTGCACCGCCCTGGACAAGGCCGGCCAGGTCTGATCCCCGCACTCCTCACCCGAAGGGGGCGCCCACCGTGACGGTGGGCGCCCCCTTCGGCATGACGGCGCGGCCGGCTCCGTCAACGTCATGCCAAGGAAGCGTCCAAGCAGTGAGAGGAGGGTCCTGTTTCCCGCCCGTGTCTGCTTCAATGGGCCCATGGCCAGCTTCCAGAAGTGCAGCGCGACGGGTCGCCAGGACCTCGAGCCGTTCTGGCCTTCCCGTCAGCACCACGACTTCGACCGGGTGTGTTGCCGCGCGACGAACGCGCGGGCCCTCTAAAGCCGTACACCCCGGCCTTCGGCCAGCGCGGAAAGCAGTACGTCCCCGCGGCGCGCCCGACCACGAATCGCGGCCGTCGCCTTCGACCGACTGACTCCTCGCGCGAAAGAGCTGACGTCTCATGGCGACCACTCGTCCTCTCTCCCCCGCCTCCGCCCTCAACGGATCCTCGCCCGCCCGGCACCGGCTGCGTGCCGTCGACCGGGACGAGGTCGTGGACATGACGGAGCTGCTGCCGCCGGGCGCCACCTGGCTGCCCGCCCCGCAGCACACCCTGCCCACCCTGCCGGGGCAGCCGCCGATGATCGGCTACCTGGTGCTGGTCCCGGCGGACCAGCAGCCGCCCTTCCTGCCGGTCGCGGTGCCGGACCCGCAGACGCCGGCGGTGGAACCCGCCACCGCGTCCGCCGCCGTACCCACCGCGCCCGGCGTCCGGCCGCTCGTCACCGTCGACACCGTGGAGCGCACCGCGCAGGTCGACGGGCGTGAACTCGACCTCACCTACCTGGAGTTCGAGCTGCTCGCCCATCTGGTGGCGCACCCGGGCCGGGTGCACACCCGCGACCAGCTGGTCACCACGGTCTGGGGCTACGGCCACGTCGGCGACGGCCGCACGGTCGACGTCCATGTCGCCCGGCTGCGCCGCAAGCTCGGCGCGGAGCACCGCCGGGCGATCCAGACGGTCCGCCGGGTGGGGTACAAGTACACCCCGCCGACGGGTCGTTGAGGCACCGCCGACGGACAACTCCGCCCTCGGCTGAACCGCGTTGGGTCCGGCGTCCCCCGGGGGCACGATCAACGGCATGAGGCTTCTGGTGCTGGGCGGTACGGAGTTCGTGGGGCGGGCGGTCGTCGAGGCGGCGCTCGGGCGCGGCTGGGAGGTGACGGTCTTCCACCGGGGCAGCCGTCGGCCCCCGGCCGGGGTGCGGTCGCTGCACGGCGACCGCACCGCACCCGACGGCCTCACCGCGCTGGCGGACGGCACCGAGTGGGACGCGGTCGTCGACACCTGGTCGTCCGCGCCCCGGGCGGTGCAGGCGACGGCACGGCTGCTGCGGGGCCGTGCCGGACGGTATACGTACGTGTCGAGCCGCTCGGTGTACGACTGGCCGCTCCCGGCCGGGTACACCGAGGAGGCGGTCCTGGTGACGGGGGCCGCGGCCGGCGCGGAGACGACCGAGTACGCGCAGGACAAGCGGGGCGGTGAGCTGGCCGCCGTGGAGTCCTTCGGCGCGGACGGCTCGGTGCTGGTGCGGGCCGGGCTGATCCTCGGGCCGTACGAGAACGTCGGCCGGCTGCCCTGGTGGCTGACCCGGATCGCGCGGGGCGGGCCGGTGCTGGCGCCGGGGCCGCGCGGTCTGCCCCTGCAGTTCGTGGACGCCCGTGACCTCGCCGAGTGGATCCTCGGGGCGGTGGAACAGGGGCTGTCCGGGCCGTACAACCTGGTGAGTCCGCCGGGGCACACGACGATGGGCGAACTGCTCGAAGCGTGCCGGCGGAGCACCGGCTCGGACGCCGAGCTGCGGTGGACCGGAGCGGATGCGGTCCTGGCGGCCGGGATCGAGCCGTGGACGCAGCTGCCGGTGTGGGTGCCGCCGGACAGCGAGCTGCACGACGGCGTGCACGGGGCGGACGTGTCGCGGGCGGTGGCGACGGGGCTGCGGTGTCGGCCGGTGGGGGTGACGGTGGCCGACACGTGGGAGTGGCTGCGGGGTCTCGACGGTGCGGTGCCGGTGCGGGCGGGTATCGGGGTCGATCCCGACGTCGAGGCGCGGGTGCTGGGAGTTCCGTTGGGCGGTCGTGATTGATCTGCGGGCCGGTGGGGGTTGACCGCGCAGTTCCCCGCGCCCCTGAAGGGGCGCCCCTTCAGGGGCGCGGGGAACTGCGCGGCCGGCCGTCGGCAGGTGGTGGGGTGTATCCAGCACCACCCCCTGACATGGGGCTTCGGGCCAGTGACCCCCGCTCGTCCGGTCGGACAGACTGACGGCATGACGACGAACTCAGACAGCCGGGGCTTCCGTGCCAGGGCTCGGGAGGTGCTGCTCGCCGCCGTGCGGGGGCTGGTGCTGGCGGTGGTGATCCTGCCGGTGTCGGTGCTCTGCTTCACGCTGGTCGCGGTGTCGGTCGCACTGATCCCGGTCGGGGCCGGGATCGTCACCACGCCGTGGATCCTGGGCGGGGTGCGGGACGTGGCGGACGTGCGGCGGCGGTTCGCGTACGAGTGGTGCGGGGTGCGGATCCGGTCGGCGTACCGGGAGATCCCGGCCGACGCCACCCCCTGGACCAGGACGTTCGCGATGCTGCGCGACCCGCAGGTCGGGCTGGACCTGCTGTGGCTGTCCGTGGACCTGACGGCCGGGTTCGTGACCGCGCTGCTGCCGGCGGTGCTCGTGTTCTATCCGTTCGAGGGGTTCGCGGTGGCCGCCGGGCTGTGGCGGGTGCTCGCGAACGGTGAGACCTACTGGTACGGCTTCGTGCCGGTCACCGACCAGGCGACCGCGCTCGGGGCCGCCGCGCTCGGCGCCGTCATCCTCGTCTTCGCCTCCCGTTACGCACCCGCCCTGCTGGCCGCCCACTTCCGGCTCAGCCGTGCCCTCCTCGACCCCGGCCAGGGCGAACTCGTCGAGCGGGTGCGGGTGTTGACGGAGACCCGGAAGGACGCGGTGGACACGTCGGCGGCCGAGCTGCGCCGGATCGAGCGGGACCTGCACGACGGGGCGCAGGCCCGGCTGGTCGCCATGGGCATGGACCTCGGGACCATCGAGATGCTGCTGGACAAGGATCCGGAGAAAGCCAGGCAGTTGCTCGCGCAGACCCGGCGGGCGTCCGTGGAGGCGCTGGGCGAGCTGCGGGACCTGGTCCGTGGCATCCATCCGCCGGTGCTGGCCGAGCGCGGGCTCGGGGACGCCGTACGGGCGCTGGCGCTGCGGCTGCCGGTGCCGACCGAGGTGACGGTGGAGCTGCCGGGGCGGGCGGACGCGCCGGTGGAGTCGGCCGCGTACTTCGCGGTGAGCGAGGTGCTGACCAACGCGGTCAAGCACTCCGGGGCGGACCGGATCTGGGTGGATCTGCACCATGTGCCGGAGGCCGGCGGCATGCTGCGGATCTCGGTCACCGACCACGGCCGGGGCGGCGCGGTGGTCGGGGCCGGGTCGGGGCTCACGGGGGTGGAGCGGCGGCTGGGTACATTCGACGGCGTCCTGGCCGTCAGCAGTCCCGCGGGCGGTCCCACCATGGTCACCATGGAGATTCCGTGCGCGTTGTCCTAGCCGAGGACCTGTTCCTGCTCCGCGACGGGCTGGTGCGGCTGCTGGAGGCCTACGGCTTCGAGATCGCGGCCGCCGTCGAGTCCGGCCCCGAACTCGACCGTGCGCTGGCCGAGCTGCGGCCGGACGTGGCCGTGGTCGACGTCCGGCTGCCGCCGACCCACACCGACGAGGGGCTGCAGTGCGCGCTCCGGGCGCGGCGGGACCGGCCGGGGCTGCCGGTGCTGGTGCTCTCCCAGCACGTCGAGCAGCTGTACGCGCGCGAGCTGCTGGCCGACGGCAGCGGTGCGGTGGGGTATCTGCTGAAGGACCGGGTGTTCGACGCGGAGCAGTTCGTGGACGCCGTACGGCGGGTCGCGGCGGGCGGTACGGCCATGGACCCGCAGGTGATCCAGCAGCTGCTGTCCCGGCGGGCCGACGACCGGCCGCTCGGGGGCTTGACACCGCGCGAGCTGGAGGTCCTGGAGCTGATGGCGCAGGGCAGGTCGAACGCGGCGATCGCGGCCCAGCTCGTCGTCACGGAACGGGCCATCGCGAAGCACACCTCCAACATCTTCACCAAACTGGGACTCGAGGTGTCGGACGACGACAATCGGCGCGTCCTCGCGGTGCTCGCGTATCTGGACCGCGACCGCTGATTTTCCAGAAATTGCCCTGCTCAAACGGCTGTTGTGCCCCAAGTGCGTAACAAATCTCTGATGAATTTGTGAGACGCCTGAACACGCCTGAGACGGGGTGCGTATGAAAGGACGCCGCTTCACTCCTGTCGGGCGCCTCGATGCCGCCCCGCAAGGAAGGTCTGAGGAGTTCCATGGGACGCAACATACGCAAACGCCGCTCGCCGCTGACCGTCAAGGTCATAGCCGCATCGGCGGCTGTCGCACTCGGCGGGGGCGGGCTGCTCTATGCGCAGATGAACGCTTCGGCTCACGAGTCGAACAACTCTGCGCAGAACTACACCAAGGCCGCCTCCGCGACGGTGGCGACCATCTCCTGCCCGGACGTCGGCCAGAAGCTGACGAGCGTGCCCGACAAGGCCAAGCAGGGGGTGGCGACGGAACTGGCGAACCTCGACAAGCAGATCACCGAGGCGTACTCCCGGCTCGCCTCCACGCGCCAGGCGCAGGCGAACGACGCCAACTTCGTCCAGAACGCGATCGTCGGCCCCCTGAAGGAGAAGCGGGCGGCCACGATCGACCGGATCAGGATCGACATCACGCGGGTCGGCGGCCAGTTCAACAGCGCGCTGTCGCAGCTCGCCGCCTGCACCACGCAGGCCGCCAACCAGACCACCGCCGGCCAGGGCAACAACAACGGCGGCCAGAACAACAACGGTGGTCAGAACAACAACAACGGCGGTCAGAACAACAACGGCGGCCAGAACAACGGCGGCCAGGCCAGCGCGGCTCCGAGCGCCAGCGCCAGCACCCCGGTCGACGTCGGCGCCGGCGGCCAGGCCGGCAACGGCCCGTCCGCGGCCGACTTCGTGGACATCACGAAGGTCGCGGCGAACGTCCAGGGCAAGCCGCAGAACGGCGCCCAGGCCTCGACCGGTTCCTTCACCACTCGCTGTGGCACGAACCAGAACAAGAACCACAACACCGACAACGTCATCGTGGCGCCCGGCGTGACCAACGGCGCGCACCACGAGCACGACTACGTCGGCAACCAGAAGGTCAACGCGTTCTCCACGAACGACTCGCTGCTGGCCGCCCCCTCCAGCTGCCAGAACCAGAGTGACCTCTCGTCGTACTACTGGCCGGTCGTGCGTGAGCAGGACGGCTCGCAGGAGTTCGACGCGAACGCGGACGGCGGTGGCAAGGAAGGCAACGTCGGCAAGATCATCACGCCGGTCCAGGCGCAGATCAAGTACGTCGGCAGCCCGGCCAGCAAGGTCGTCGCGATGCCCCAGTTCCTGCGCATCATCACCGGTGACGCCAAGACCACCACGAACGGTCTGGCCAACGCCAACGCGCACTGGAGCTGCACCGGCTTCGAGAACAAGGTCCAGCTGACCGAGCAGTACCCGATCTGCCCGAAGGGCAGCCAGGTGGTGCGTACGTTCGCCTTCCAGAGCTGCTGGGACGGCGTGAACATCGACAGCGCCAACCACCGTACGCACGTGGCCTTCGCGGACCCCGCGAGCGGTGTCTGCGGCAACGGCTTCAAGGCGATCCCGCAGCTGACCATGCGTCTGGTGTACAACCTGGCCCAGCCGAGCATCGTGAACGGCCAGGTCAAGAACGCCTACGCGGTGGACGGTTTCCCGGAGCAGCTGCACAAGGCGGCGACCGACCACGACGACTTCATCAGCGTCACCAAGAACAACCTGGCGGCGAAGATCGCCAACTGCGTCAACACCGGCAAGAAGTGCCAGTGAGCGCTAGCTAGCCGGTAGCACGAGAGCGGGCGGTGGGATTCTCCCACCGCCCGCTCTCGTATGTGCCGTTCGGGCAACAACCTCAGCTGGTGTGCTTGCTGTGGTCGACGCCGATCTCCTCCTCGCCGCCCAGCGTGGTCTGCAGCGACTTGACCAGCTTGTCGGTGCCGACGGCGACCCACTTGCGGCCGACGAGGTAGAAACCGCCGTAGTCCTTCGCGTCGTTGATCCACTCGCGCTGGCCGCGGTCGGTGGCGAAGGTGGCGAAGACGAACTTGCCGGCGGGGACCTTGCAGATCGCCTGGCGGACCTCGTCGGAGTCGATCTGCATGTCCGGGGTGCACTTCACCTTGGCGGCGAGGCTCTCCAGGCTGCCGGTCGCGGTGACCGGGATCTTGGCCGCCGCGTCGCTGTCTCCGGATCCACAGCCCGCCAGCGCCAGTACGGCCACGGCGCCGGCCACGGCGAGCATCGGTCGGGTCAACCTCATCTGTTCCTCCGGTCGCATTGCCCGGCCCCGGGTGCCTTCAGGGGGCCCGTCCCCTTCGATACGGCTGCGGGCCGCGAACCACTCACATCGGCTCACATCGTGCGGACACCGCAGTGTCACCCGTGTGGCGGTGACCAACCAACGGGTCGCTCGTTCTTCAGGACGTGCAGTCACAGGATGTAGCCCAGCGTCACGCAGCCGCCTCCGCCGGAGCCCCGCATCCGGCCGTCGACGTCGAGCAGGCCGAGGCCGCGCTCGTCGAGCACTACCCCCGGCTGGTCCGGCTCGCCTACCTGGTGCTGCCGCCGGGGCTCGCGCGCGGCCGCCGCGTCCTGACCGCGCACGCCCTGGTCCAGCGGGCGCTGCCCCGGGGGCGGAAGCAGGTCCCGGTGGTCCCGGCCCAGTCCGACGGCCGGCAGACCGACCCCGGGTACGCGCTGGTCCGCCTCGAAGTGGTGCGGACGGCGCTGGAGGCGGACCGGCCGCTGCGGCTCACCGCGTGGCCGAAGCGTGCCCAGCTGCCGCCGCTGCTCCCCCAGGTGTGGGGCCTGCGGCTCTTCCCGCGCTCCGGCGGCGCCGACGAACTCGCCCTGGACCAGCGGCTCGCCGCCCTCTCAGGACCGGCCCGCGCCGCCTACGCGCTGCGCGGCCTCGAACAGCTCCGCGACGGCGACGTGCGGGCGCTGCTGAAGGCGGCCGGCGTCGAGCATCCCGAGGGCGCGCTCGCCGAGGCGAACGGCGTCCCGGCGGAGTACCCGCTGCTCGACTCCCCCGAGTTCGACCCCTGTTCCCTGCAGGCCCGGCCCACCGACCTGGTGCGCCGCCGCCGGCACACCAAGGCCGCGCTGGCCGCGGCCGCCGCCCTCGCCGTGTGCGGGGCGCTGGTCGCGCTGCCGGGCGGCGGCTGGGGCGCCGACGGCGCGGCCGCCCCGGTGTACGCGCAGAACCCGGCCGCCCAGGCCGCCCTGGACCCGGCCCAGCTGACGAAGGTCCCGGCCGCCGTCTGGAAGACCGCCGCCCGCACCGACTTCTCCGTCTGGCCGGCCCGCGGCGCCCTCACCGGCGACGCCGCGCTGCTGCGCCGCGCGCTCGCCGTCTGGGCCCGCCCCGGCGACACCGTCCGCGTCTCGGCGACCCCCGGCACCCAGACCGGCGGCCCGGCCGGACCGCCCCAGCTGCTGTACGCGGGCGTGGTGGACAGCGCCCGGGTGGCGATCTTCTACGACGGTCTGCGCATCGTCCGCTACGCCGAGCCGAAGGACGGTACCCAGGGCGCGGCTCTGGACTTCGCCCGTGCCGACGGCGCGACCGGCGTGGAGGCGAGCGCCCTGGTCCTGGGCCGCTCCGACGGCAACGTGCGCTATCTGACCGCCCCCTGGGTGACCAGGGCGGCCGAGCGGGACCTGACGAAGCCGGACTCCGGGGCGCTGGACCTCGGACTGGCCGACGGGGTGACCGGGCCGCTGGCCAGCCCCGCGGTGCAGCAGGGGACGTGCACGTCCTGGAACGTGCTGCAGCTGACCGACGCGCAGGGCGTGCACCTCTCGACCGACCTGGGCGAACTGGTGCCGGCCCGGCTGACCGCCGGGCGGCCCGGCGAGACCGGCGAGGCCTCGGGGCCGGCGGCGCTGCGCGACTGGGCGCCGTTCGCCTGCTCGCTGGCCGCGGAGCGGTCGGCCGGGGTGCGCAGTGTCAACGCGTGGGCGTTCGCCGAGCAGCAGCTGCCGGACGCCAGCGGCACCGGGTCGTGGGTGTGCACGCGCACCGAGACCTGGCGCGGTGACGGGACGGTGTCGCTGGCCCAGTTCCGGACGCCGGGCAGCCGGTACGGGGCGGTCACGGCCAAGGGTGGCGACGTGACGGCCTGCGGTCCGCGCGATCCGCACGTGCTGGCCGGGGTGTTGTGGAAGTCCGGGGGCGGCCAGTGGTACCTGCTGGCCGCGGGCAGCCGTGACACCGCGTCGATCCGGGCGACCGGCGGGGTCACGGCGTCGGCGCAGGGGACCCGGCTGGTGGCCAGGGCGAAGCAGGGAGCGCAGGCCGACCTGGCCGGGACGCTGGAGGACGGGAGCGCGATCAGCGGGCTGCGGTGAGCGGGTACCACCGGAGGCTCTCCGCGGCGCCTTGCTGACGTTCGCGTAAACAAGGTGTGCCGGAGGTCTTCTCAGGCCACCTACCCGTCAGTACATTGACGCCATGTCCAACAAGCAGCCGCAGCCGGTGCACTCCGAGCACATCGCGCTCAAGGCCCGCAACGTGTCCTTCGCCTGGGAGGACACCCCTCTGCACTGGGTGCCCGGCGATCCCTTCGCGACGCACACCATCAACGTGCTGCATCTGCTGCTGCCCGCCGGCGAGCGGTGGTTCGTGCACGTCTACAAGCAGGTGCTGCCACTGATCCGGGACGAGCGGCTGCGCGCGGACGTCGTCGGGTTCATCGGGCAGGAGGCGATGCACTCCCAGGCCCACGACGAGGTACTGCCCCATCTGCGGGAACAGGGTCTCGACCCGACGCCGTACACCGCGCAGGTCGACTGGTTCTTCGAGAAGCTGCTCGGCGACCGGACCCTGCCGCCCGGGCGGGCCAGGCGCTGGTGGCTGCTCGAACGGGTCGCGCTGATCGCGGCCATCGAGCACTACACCGCCTTCCTCGGCGACTGGGTGCTCAACGCCGGGGAACTGGACCGGCGCGGCGCCGACCCGATGATGCTGGACCTGCTGCGCTGGCACGGCGCCGAGGAGGTCGAGCACCGGTCGGTCGCCTTCGACCTGTTCCTGCACCTCGACGGCGGCTACCGGCGCCGGGTGCGGACCTGGGCGACGGCGTTCACGGCGATCGTGTTCCTGTGGCAGCGCGGCGCCCGCTTCTTCATGGCGAACGACCCGACGCTGGACGCGGGCCGGGCCCGGTTCCGGGACTTCTACCTGGCCGGCCGGCGCGGCACGCTGCCCGCCACCGGGGACATGCTGAAGTCGATCCCGCGCTACCTCAGCCGCACCTACCACCCCTCCCAGGAGGGCTCCACCGAGCAGGCCGTCGCCTACCTGGCCTCCTCCCCCGCCGCGCTCGCCGCCGAGCAGGAGGGCAGGTGATGACGCCGAGGCTGCGGACCGCCGTCGCCGTCGTGGGTGCCGCGCTGCTGGTCAGGCGGGCGCTGCGCCGCCGTATCGAGGCCTCCCCGCTGTGGCCTATGCCGGCCCTGGATCCGCCGACCTCGGGGCAGCCGCGCTCCCGGGCGCTGCGGCTGCTCGTCGCCTCGCACCGGACGATCGCCGACGGGGTCGTCCAACTGCGCCTGGAGGGTGGGCAGTTGCCGCCCTGGCAGCCGGGCGCCCATCTCGACGTGGTACTGCCGTCCGGCCTGGTCCGGCAGTACTCGCTCTGCGGGGACCCGGCCGACACCTCGTCGTACACGGTCGCCGCCCGGCTGGTCGCGGACGGGCGGGGCGGTTCGCGGGAGGTCCACGAGCAGGTCGTGGAGGGCATGGAACTGGAGGTGCGCGGGCCGCGCAACCGCTTCCCGCTCGTCGACGCCGACTCCTACGTGTTCGTGGCCGGGGGCATCGGGATCACGCCGATCCTGTCGATGGTGCGGGCCCTGCCGGACGGGGTGGCGTGGCGGCTGCTGTACTGCGGGCGGACACGCGGGTCCATGCCGTTCCTGGCGGAGCTGGCCGGGGACGAGCGGGTGACGGTCGTCGCGGAGGACGAGGACGGGCGCCCGGACCTCGACGCGCTGGCCGTCCCGGCGGGCGCGGCGGTGTACTGCTGCGGTCCTGAGGGGTTGATGGCGGCGGTGGAGGAGCGGTTTCCGGCGGTCCGCCTCGAACGTTTCGCGCCGCGTACCGACACCGGCGGCAACCACGCCTTCGAACTCGAACTCCGGCGCAGCGGGCGGACGTTGACGGTCCCGGCCGACGAGTCCGTGCTGGCCGCGGTACGTGCGGAGCTGCCCGACACCCCCTATTCCTGCGCGCAGGGGTTCTGCGGGACCTGTCAACAGCGGGTGCTCGAAGGGGAGGTGGAGCACCGGGACGAGCTCCTCACGGACACGGAGCGTGCCGACTCGATGCTCATCTGTGTGTCGCGGGCCCGAAGTGGGAGACTTGTGCTGGATCTGTGAACACCCGTGAAGGGTCGGGTCCGTGGGAGGCCGGATCCGATCGGTAAGGTGTTCGCATGACAACCGGGGTACGCCGCAGGATGGGAGTCGAGGAGCGGCGGCAGCAGTTGATCGGCGTCGCCCTCGAACTGTTCAGCCGTCGCTCGCCCGACGAGGTCTCCATCGACGAGATAGCCTCGGCCGCGGGCATCTCGCGGCCGTTGGTCTACCACTACTTCCCCGGCAAACTCAGCCTGTACGAGGCCGCGTTGAAGCGGGCCTCGGAGGATCTCGCGGGCCGCTTCGAGGAGCCGCGCGAGGGCCCGCTCGGGGCCAGGCTGCTGCGCGTGATGCGCCGCTTCTTCGACTTCGTCGACGAACACGGGCCCGGCTTCGCCGCGTTGATGCGCGGCGGCCCGGCGGTCGGCTCCTCGGCGACCAACGCGCTCATCGACTCCGTACGGCAGGTCGCCTACGAGCAGATCCTCTCCCACCTCGACGTCACCGAGGCGCCGCCCCGCCTGGAACTGGTCGTCCGCTCCTGGATCTCGCTCGCCGAGTCGACGGCGCTGATCTGGCTGGACGGGCGGCGCATCCCGCGCGCCGAGCTGGAGATCCAGCTCGTCCACGACTTCGCCGCGCTGACGGCCGTGAGCGCCGCGTACGACGAGGAGATGACGGCGCTGGTGAAGCGGATGGTGCAGGACGAGCCGACCGACGGCCCCTTCGCCGACCTGGCCGCCCGCCTGATCGCCCTGGCGGGCTAGCGCCGTCCCCGTGCGGGGCGCCGGGCCGTCGTCCGGGTGCGCCGCCGTCGTGGCTGGTCGCGCAGTTCCCCGCGCCCCTTACGGGGCGCTGCCGGAGCGCCCCGAGGATCCGCGCCCCAGAGGGGCGCGGGGAACTGCGCGAGCGACCACGACGGCGCGGCAGCCGGACACCAGACAGGAGCGGGCCTAGCCCTTGTACTTCCGGTACGAAGGATCCAGGTCCCGTACCTCCGCCGACGCGTGCAGCACGGCCCCCTCCGGCTTCAGGTGCTCCCGCAGCAGCTCCAGGGTCGTCTCGGTCAGCTTCGCCTTCGTCTCGTCGGTGCGGCCGGCCAGCAGGCCGAAGGTCACGTGGACGATGACGTGCGCCCCGTCGGTGTCGTAGCCGAAGGCGGTCTCGTCGGCGGCGCGGAACAGCGTCTTGCAGGCCTCGGGCTTGGCGGCGGCGATCTCGACCACGGCGGTGTGCAGGGCCCGGGCGAAGCCCGCCTTGTCGAAGGCGGGGTCCGCCGTGGCGGTGTAGTCGACGGTGATCTGCGGCATGAGCACTCCTGTTCTACGGCAACCGGGGCCCAGCCTAGGGCTCGTCCCGGCGGACCGGTGCGGGCCCGGGTGTCATTCGGGGCGGCCGAAGCGGTGGGCCGCCCAGAGCAGGGCCGCGACTCCGCCGGCCAGCAGGAGCGAGCCCTCCAGGAGCAGGGGAGGCCGTCGGCCGAACCACTCGACGCCGACGCCGGCCGCCTGGTGCGGTACCCGCAGCGCGATGCAGCGGCGGAGCAGGTCCACTCCGTAGGCGAGCGGGTTGACGACGGACAGGGTGTGGGCCCAGCCCGGCAGGTTCGCCAGCGGGAAGAAGCCGCCGGAGAGGAAGAGCAGCGGCATCATCACCAGGCCGAGCAGCATCTGGAAGATCTCGGGCCGGTCGAGGGTGACGGCCAGCAGCAGGGACAGGGCCGTGACGGTGAAGGAGGCGAGGAGCAGGGCGGCGAGGAGCAGTACCAGCAGGAGCGGGTCGTAGGGCAGGCCGACGGCACCGCCCAGGCCGAGCAGGACGGCGCCCTGCACCGTGGAGACGAGGGTGCCGCCGGCGCAGGTGCCGAGCAGGAGGGTGGACCTGCGGACGGGGGCCATCAGGAGTTCGCGGAGGTAGCCGCTCTGCCGGTCGGTGATCAGGCGGATTCCGACGATGATGGCCGGCGCCTGGACCGTCATGATCAGCATGCCCGGGAAGAGGTAGGCCTGGTAGCCGACGCCCAGTGAGGAGTTCGGGATCAGGGCGGCCAGGCCACCGCCCAGCACGAAGAGGTAGAGCACCGGCTGGAGCAGCATCAGGGCGGTGTGGACGCGCTGGACGGACAGGCGCAGCAGATCGCGGTGGACCAGGGCGTGGACCGCGCGCAGTTCGTGGCGCAGGCGGGTCCCGGGCGCACGGCCGGTGCCGTCCGGGGCGTCAGGGGTGGCGGAGGCGGCGGAGGCGTCCGGGGCCTGGCGGGCTGGTGCGGTCACGGGGCCTCCTCCGCCGCTGCCGTGGGGGCGGCCGGGGCCGGCTGCGGCGCGGGGCCGTGGATGCTGCGACCGGTGTGGTGGAAGAAGACGTCGTCGAGGGTCGGCGGGGTCGCGGACGCGGCGTGCACCGGGATGCCGTGGTCCGCGAGGGCCACGCACAGGCGGGGAATCCAGGCGCTGCCGTCGGGCACCCGCAGGGACACCCCTTCGGCGTCCAGGGTGACGGCGAGGCCGGGCGGCGCGGTACGGCCCACGACCTGTCGGGCCGCCGCGTCGTCGCCCGTGCGCAGTACCACCCGGTCGTCGCCGATCGCGGCCTTCAGGGCGAGGGGCGTGCCCTGGGCGACGAGCCGGCCGTGGTCGATGATGCCGAGGCGGTCGCAGTGCTCCGCCTCCTCCAGGTAGTGGGTGGTGACGAGGAGCGTGCAGCCGTGCCGGCCGGGCAGTGCGCGCAGGTGCTCCCAGACCTGGGCACGGGCGTGCGGGTCGAGTCCGGTGGTCGGCTCGTCGAGGAACAGCACCCGGGGGGCGTGCAGCAGGCCGCGGGCGAGTTCCAGACGGCGGCGCATGCCGCCGGACAGGGTGCGTACCGGGGACCGCCGCCGGTCGGTCAGCCCGACCGTTTCGAGCAGCTCGGTGACGCGCGGGCGGACGTGGCGGCGGCGCAGTCCGTAGAGGCGGGCGTGGATGTGCAGGTTCTGTTCGGCCGTCAGGTCCGGGTCCAGGGCGCTGTGCTGGAAGAGCATCCCGACCGTCGCGCGCACCTGGTCCGGCCGGTCGAGCACGTCGACACCGGCCACCGTGGCCCGGCCGGCGCTGGGGCGGGCCAGCGCGCACAGCAGGGCGAGGGTGGTGGACTTCCCCGCGCCGTTGGGGCCGAGGAACGCGTAGGTCTCGCCTTCGAGCACGTCCAGGTCGAGGCCGCGTACGGCGTGGGTGGTGGTTCCGTCCGGCCCCGGGTAGCTCTTGACCAGGCCGCGGGTGCTGATGGCGTACCGGGGCCGTGCGGCGGGCTCCGTGGCATCCGGGTGCGGGACAGCGGCGGTCGGCACGGTCGTCCGGGTACGAGCGGTGTCACCGGCGGGTGGCTGCATGGTCGAGTCCTCGTCCACGGGGGTGTCTTCCGCGGGCCTGCCGGCCGCAGCGGGCTCGGCTCCGGCCGGTGGCCGCCCGAGGGCGGCCACCGGCCGGAGTTCTTCGGCTACGCGCAGCTGATGCCGACGCAGACCGTGTTGAGCAGCGTCAGGAGGCCGACGCACGCGCAGGTCCCGGAGTACGACGCTCCGTCGAAGTCGACCGGGTCGGTCTCCGGAAGGGCGTGCAGTTCGGCCAGCAGCTCGAGGGCCTGGTTCTCCATGACATTCTCCTTCTGTGAGCGGTTACGACAGGGGATTTCCTGTCGCTCAGCCCGGCTGCTGGACGATCCAGTGCCGGGGGTCGGTGTGGCGGGTCCGCAGGAGGAACGCGAGGATTCCCGCGGACCCGTCGCTCCAGCTCGTCGAGACGTCCCCGTACTCGTTGGGGAAGACGACGTGCCGGTCGCGGTGGGCGCGTTCGGAGACGATCAGGCGGGCAAGGCCGTCGGCCGCCGCCCGGTAGGCGGGGTCCCCGGTGGCTTCGGCCATGTCGAGGAGGAAGTCGCCGTTGCCCGCCAGTCCGTGGCACTGGGTGAGGGCGGCGCGGGAGGCACGCTCCACGACGGCGTGCGTGGCGCCGCGGGCGAGATCGCCGAATCGCTTGTCCCCGGTCCGTTGCCAGAGCCGGACCAGGAAGGAGCCGATGCCCGCCGAGCCGTGGCACCAGTACGGGGCCGTGGGCGGGTCGCCGGCCTGGGCCGGCCACTGGGCCGCTCCGCCGACCTGCACGGCGTT
This sequence comes from Streptomyces sp. NPDC048291, assembly GCF_043201715.1. NCBI lineage: Bacteria > Bacillati > Actinomycetota > Actinomycetes > Kitasatosporales > Streptomycetaceae > Streptomyces > Streptomyces sp. NPDC048291. The sequence continues at coordinate 425,770 of NZ_JBICZC010000001.1, read as the reverse complement.
GGCCACCAGGTACTCTCCGGCGGCGACGGCCAGCTCCAGGTGTTCCGGCCGTTCGGAGACGGCCGCGGCGGTGAGGAGGAAGCCGCCGATGCCCGCCGCTCCGTGTGCGTAGCCCAGATAGCGTTTGCCGGCTTCCTCGGAGACGGCTTCCGCGGGGACGGGCCAGCTCACGCCGGGCGCCTCGGGCCGGGCGGCGGCGGCCAGCCGGTCGGCCGCGTCGACGACCAGTTCGGCCAGGCGTGGGTCGCCGGTACGGCGCCACAGGTGGGCGGCGGCGAGTCCGCTGCCCGCGCGGCCGTGGGTGATGTCGTGACTGGGTGTCGGTTCCGGCGGGGCGAGCGCCAGGGCCAGCGCGTGGTCCGTGAGCGTGCGGTCGTCGACGGCGCGTCCGGCGTCGTACAGCGCCCAGGCGATGCCGCGGCCTCCGAAGTGCAGGCCCGGACGGATGGCGCGGGTGTCGGTGCGGGCGGCGATCCAGGTGCCCGCGGTGCGGAGCAGACCCGGCAGGCGCGGGTCGCCGGTGAGTTCGAAGTACCGGGTCAGGACCGCGAGTACGCCTGCGGCGCCCTGCTGCACGGTGCAGGGGTCGGTCTCGCCGGCCAGGGTGGACACGGGCCACAGCCGCCGGTCGTCGCGCGGGGTCATGGAGTCGACGAGGTGCTCCACCATGCCGGTGATCGCGTCCCGCACCGCCCCGTCCGGATCGGTTGTCTCCGGCGGCCCTGCGGCGGAGGGCCCCGGCCCGGCGGCGGGCTGTCCCGCCCCGGCGGCGGACGGCCTCGGTCGCGCCGGGTCCGCGGCGCGGAGGGCCGTTCGCGCCCTGAGGGGGTCCCAGCGCTCGGCGGGATCGTCCTTCGTCAGCCCGAGGATCGCCTCCGGCAGGCCGTCCGGAAGACACAACGTTTCGTCGCAGGCGGCCAGCCACTCCGCGAACCGCTGTTCGGCGGGCCTGGTGTCCGGTTCCTCGGGCAGCAGGTTCGGTATCTTCCCGGCGAGCACGAAGCACACGGTGGCGCCGAGGCTGTAGTAGTCGGCCGTCACGGAGACCGGTGCGTCCGCCAGGCGCTCGGGGGCGCTGAAGCCGGGGGTCCCCACCCGGGTCGGCAGCGGGACGTCGTCCTCCAGGACGGCGAGCTCCAGGTCGATGAGACGCAGTTCGCCGTCGGGGCGGACCATGACGTTGCCGGGTGTGAAGTCCCGCAGGACGCAGCCGCGGGCGTGGGCCGCCGCGACCAGCTCCACCAGGCGTCCGGCCTGGGCGAGCGCGTCCGCGCGGTAGCGTTCGCTCCCGACGTCCCGGAAGCGCTCGGCGACCCAGTTGCGCAGGGGGATGCCCGGCACTTCCTCCTGGGCGAGGAACAGGTGCCCGCCCGTCTCGAACATCGCGAGCGGTTCCGGTGCCAGCCCGGTGCCCTTGAGCTTCTCCAGCGTCCTGGCCTCGGCCCGCAGCCAGTCGCGGACGTCGGCGCCGGACGCGTCGCCCTCGACGTGCGGCCGGGTCTCCTTGATCACCACGGGTGCGCCCGTGGTGACGTCGGTGCCCCGGTAGACGCCGCCCTTGTTGGTGTGCCGGATCGCTTCCCGCACGGAGAACCGGCCGCCGAGCAGCACCGGGCGGCCCGCCGCCTTCTTCTCCTGCCTCGGTGGCAGCGGTACCGCGGCGGGAAAGGGGCTGACCGCCCAGGAGGGCGGGGAATACTGCCCGGTGCGCTTGTCCTCCACGGGATTTCCGTCGGGGTCCTCGATGAACCAGACGAGCAGCCCCTGGTCCGAAAGCCGCCGCCGGCCGACGAAGGCTCCGTAGCGGTAGTGCACCAGGCTGTTCGGGGCATAAGGCTGGTCGGACAGGATCCGGGGGCCGGCCAGTCCCGCCGTGGCCCCGTGCAGTTCCAGCGCCAGTCGGGCGGCGGTGGTGTCGGAGGCCGGGTAGACGGTGATGAACTTGCCCGAGCTTCCCCGTGGCGTGGCACGGGAATTGAGCGCGCTCACCTGTTCGAGCGACCGCACGAACTTGAATGCCGACTCGTCGCGCAGCAGCACTTCCAACGCTTTCTCGAGCACTTTCGGCGCGGATGCGGCCGTCGCGGAGACGTGCAATTTCCAGCCCTGCCGACGTTGCATACCGGACTGGTGGGTGAGGCGGCACCACATGTCGTCCGCGTCGGTCGCCCAACGCGCGCCGGTGTCTGTGGCCTGTAACGCCCGGCGGAGCAGACTTTCGAGTTCGAATTCGGTTGCGTGGCTCGTCATGCGTGTCCCTCTCAACGGCGAGAACCGCTGGTTGGAATAGGCCTTCGGTGAGGAAAAACGTACAACCCGCGCCAGCCGGCCGCTACTTGCTTCGATGAGCGCACGGTGTTGCACCGGCGATAGAGGGCGCAGTCCGGCGCAGATATGGGCGTATAAACGCCACCCCGCCGGAAAATAATTCACGCGTTCGATGACACCGCGAACCGTGCCCGGGATTAATAAACAGTGTGCACCAATTAACTCCGAATCAAATCCCGGTGACGGGGACGGATTCAGGAGACCCATGTCGGCACGCCGACCCCAGCCTTCCCAGCGGATCTCACGCACCCGGCGACGGAAGATTCCGCTCCACATTCTTTATAGGCCGGTCCGCGGTTTCGATCAAGCCGGGAATTGACCACGAATAGTGACAGTCATGGCCATGGCGAACGCTATCGGCACGGAATACCCCGTACCACTTCTCGCCCGCCTTTCGATTCCGCTCGACTTCGCGCGATTCCGCTCGGTTCCGCTCGAATTCGCCATAGCGCCAGCTGGGGCCGGTCGGCGTTCCCCGGAGGCGGACCCGAGGTCAGCGAGCGGTCCGGTCGGCCAGGCTCAGCGCAAGGAGTGCGATGTCGTCCTCGCGGTCCCGGCCGAAGCAGGCCAGGAGGGTGTCGCACAGGGCCTCCAGGCCGGGCAGGGCGCCGCCGGCCGCGGCCCGGAGCTGTTCCATGGAGACCGTGAGGTCGGTGCCGCGGGTCTCGATCAGGCCGTCGGTGACCATGAGGAGCCGGTCGGTGGGTTCGAGGACCAGCTCGGTGGGCGGCGGGTGGGGCAGCCCCACGCCGAGCAGCGGACCGGACGCCTTGACGTACTCGGCGCTGCCGTCCTCGCCCAGTATCAGCGGCGGGATGTGCCCGGCGTTGGCAACGCGGGTGCGTCCGGTCCCCGGGTCGATCAGGGCCAGGCAGACGGTGGCCGTGACCTCGGCGTGGTAGTGCTGGAGCAGCTTGTCGAGCCGTTCGGCGAGGGCGGCCGGGTCGCTCTCGGTGAGGCAGTAGGCGCGCAGCGCGTGCCGCAGTTCGACCATGACGGTGGCCGCGTCCAGCGAGTGCCCCACGACGTCCCCGACCGCGGTGAGCACCCCGTCGCCGACCCGCAGCGCGGCGTAGAAGTCGCCGCCGATCTCGGTCTCCTGGGAGGCGGGCTCGTACCGGACCGCTATGTCGACGCCCGGCAGCTCGGGCAGCTGGTGCGGGCGGGGCAGGAAGCTGTGCTGGAGGGTGAGCGCGACATGCCGTTCCACCTGGTACATGAGGAGCGGCTCGGCGGCGAGCGCGGTGGCCTGGGCCAGCTGGGCCAGCAGCGCCTCGTTCTCCGGGTCGACCCTGCGCTGCCCGCGGGTCGGGGTGGCCACGCAGACCGGCACCTTGCCGTCCTGGGTGAGGACCAGCGTCAGCCGGGCGTCGTGCTGCACCCCGGGCCGGAAGAACCCGGTGGGCCACAGCGGGGTCGGCACGGTGGTGATGCGGACCCCGGACTGCCCGCGGGTGAGCCGCCGCAGCAGACCGGCCACGTCCCGGTGGGCGCCCTCGTCCGGCAGCGCGAGGGAGGTGCGCTCCCGGTACAGGCCGCGGTACAGCTCGTCGTCCTGGTCGAGGACGAAGACGGCGGCGGGGCAGCCGAGGAGGCGGGCGGCGCCGTCCGCGGCGGCGTCGGCCAGTTCGTGCAGCGAGCGTGCCGCCTGGATGGTGACGATGGTCTCCGACAGCAGTTTCAGCCGCCGTACCAGCGCCTGGTCGTCGGCGCGCAGCCGGGCGGCGCGCACCGCGGAGCGGACCGCCGCCTCGATCTCCTCCGGATCCGCCGGCACCGTCAGATACGCCTCGGCGCCCGTGTCCAGGCCCGGGCAGCGGTCCACCGGGGCGGTGCGCAGGGCCGAGAAGTGCACGACGGGCAGGCCGGCCATGTGCGGCCGCTCCTTCAGCCGGCGGCAGAGCTCGAAGCCGCTCATGTCAGGGAGGTTCACGTCGATGAGGGCCACGTCGGGCAGGGCGCCCTTGCGCAGCCGTACGTCGAGCTCGGCGAGCGCCTGCCGGCCGTCGGCGACGGCGACGACCTGGTGACCGGCCCGCCGCAGCACGGTGCCCATCGCGTACCGGCTCGCGGGCTCGTCGTCCACGACCAGCACGGTCGTGTCTGTCAGCTTGCCGTTGACGTCCATTCTCCCAGCCCCTGGACAACACCGGTGGGGCAGTGCCCGGTCCCGGGCCTGCCCCACCGACGTAAGGCCACGGTCACCTCGTCCGGGAGAACACCGCCACCGTGCGTCCCGGAACCTCGAACGTACCCGTTTCCCGCTCGTACGATGCCGTCTTGACGACGGAGTCCGCGCCCGACGCCTGCACGGGGTGCAGCCGGTAGCCGGTTCCGGCCAGGGCGCCCACCCGCTGCTCCTGCGCGTCGGGGCTCGCGTTGAACACTACGATGAGATCACTGCGGTCACCGAGTTCCATGGTGATCACGCCGGGCGTCTCGTCCTTCCCGGACAGCGGGAAGGAGAGCCTCGCCTGCACCCGCGCGGCCGTGCCGAGCGAGAACGCCTTGTCGGTCGTACGGATCTTCAGCAGGTCCCGGTAGGCGGCCGAGGTCCCGTCGATCTGCGGGCAGCCGACCTTCACCGAGGTCAGCAGCGGCTTGGCGTAGGACCACTTGGACTGGTTGTCGGCGGCCGTCGGCAGCCCGCGGCCGAAGCCGTTGCCGTCGGCGCAGTTCCAGTGGATGGCGTTGAACCAGTCGCCGCTGTCGAAGGAGTTGCGGTCCAGGGACTTGGAGCGCAGCAGGTCGGTGCCGGCCTGGGAGAGCGAGGGTCCCTGCGAGAGGGCGGCCGTGGCCATCGCCAGGACCTGCATCCGGGCCCGGTCGGACGCGGAGGTACCGGCCGGCAGTTTGTACGTCAGCGCGTCGAACAGCGACTCGTTGTCGTGCGCGTCGACATAGGCGAGGGCGTCGCCGGGCGCGTCGGCGTATCCGGCGGGCGAGCCGTTGTAGTCGACCTCGGCGCCGGTGACCTCCTTGCCGTCGCTGTCGGTGAACCGGTACTTCGCGAGGTTGCCGGTGAGACCGACCTTGATCAGGTCCTGGTAGTGCAGGAGCCGGGCCTTCTGCTCGGCCGTGGTGCCGTTGGCCGTCGAGGAGTTGGGGTCGGTGTAGAGGCCGGAGGCGAAGCCCTGGATGCCGGGGTCGTCGTCGAAGGGGCTGCCGCCGCGCACCGCGTCCCGGGCCCGGTCGGAGAAGGTGGCGATGCCGGTGCCGGCCATGTTCTGCTGCGTGGCCTGCACGAACCGGGCGTCGTTGGCGACCTCGCCGAAGTTCCAGCCCTCCCCGTACAGGATGATCTTCCTGCCGTCGACGCCGTCCTTCTTCAGGGTCAGCGCGTCGAGGGCCTTGCGGACCGCGAGGATGTTGGCCTTCGGGTGGTGGCCCATCAGGTCGAAGCGGAACCCGTCGACCTTGTACTCCTTCGCCCAGGTGACGATCGAGTCCACCACCAGCTTGCCCATCATGGCGTTCTCGGGCGCGGTGTTGGCGCAGCAGGTGCTGTTGGCGACGCTGCCGTCGGCGAGCAGCCGCTGGTAGTAGCCGGGCACGATCCGGTCGAGGACGCTGGTGTCCGCCTCCCCGCTCGCCGCCGTGTGGTTGTAGACGACGTCCATGACGACCCGCAGCCCGTCGTCGTTGAGCGACTTGACCATCTTGCGGAACTGGACCGTGCGCGCGGTGCCGTCCGGGTCGGTGGCGTACGAGCCCTCGGGGACCGTGAAGTGGTAGGGGTCGTAACCCCAGTTGTAGGCGTCCTTCGCGGCCACCGCGGAGACGCACGCCTGCTGCTGCTCGGAGTCGGCCGGGTAGGAGGCGAGGTCGCAGCCGGGGCTCGCCTGGTCGGCCTTCTTCTCGGGCACGGTCGCGAAGTCGAAGGCCGGCAGGAGGTGGACGTACGAAGTCCCGGACTTCGCGAGGGCCTTGAGGTGCCTGGAGCCGTCGCTGTTCCTGTCGGTGAAGGCGAGGTACGTGCCCCGGTCGGCGGCCGGGACCGTGGAGTCGGCCACCGAGAAGTCCCGGACGTGCAGCTCCTGGATCTGGGCGTCCTTCATCGGGACGGCCTTGGGCTTGGTGTACGTCGACCAGCCGCCCGGCGCCAGGGACTTGTCGTTCAGGTCGACGACCAGGCTGCGCTCCGAGTTCGCGGTGAGGGCGACCGAGTAGGGGTCGGTGACCTTGTTGGTGACGACCTTCCGGACGCTGGGCGCCCAGACCTTCACGACGTACCGGTAGGGCTTGTTCTTCCAGGACGCGGGACCGGTGACGGACCAGACGCCGGTGGCGGGGGCGCGGTACATCGGCTCGACCGCGCCGTCGAGTTCGAGGGCGACGGACTGCGCGGTCGGCGCCCACACGGAGAGGGTCGGCCTGCCGTGGTGGAAGACCGGGCCGAGGTCCGCCGTCGTCGCCTTGGCGTACACGTCGTCCAGCACCCCGGCGAGCTGCACCCCGGTCGCGGCCAGCACCGCGCCTCCCCCAGAGCCGAAAGCCTGGGAGGTGCCCCCAGCGGCCCGTTGGGAGGCGACGAGCTGTCCGTCGAGCGCCTCGCGCACCCGGCCGCGGTCGCGCGGGTCGACCGACCAGGCCGTGTAGTCCTTCAGATACGGGAACTCGGCCTTCTGCGCGTCGGTGAGAGTGGTCTTCGTCAGCCGCAGCCACCGCTCGTCGTCGCTCGTCAGCGTCCCGTCCTCGACGGCGATCGAACCGTCGTGGGAGGAGACCAGCTGCGTGGAGACCGCGCCGTCGGCGCCGTCCCAGGCGACCGTGTCCCGGTCGATCCAGACCGCCTTGGAGGTGGTCAGGTCGAGTGCGGCGGCGCTGCCGGCGGGCTGCGGGAGCAGGTACTTCTCCTGGCCGTTCAACAGCCACACCTCGTAACCGTTCGACTTGAGGTCGAGCGACTGGTCGGCGGAGAGGTCCTTCTCGTCGCCCTTGTGGATGATGTAGCTGAGGCTGGTGGCACCCTCGGTGAGCGGTACCTCGAAGACCGCGCCGTAGGCGTCGGTCTTCACCGGCCGCAGGGGGCTCGACCAGTCGGTGGGGTTCGCGGCACCCGTCCAGACGTGCAGGCCCCAGCCGTCGTAGTCGCCGTCGGCGCGGTGGTAGTGGATGACCGCCTTGGTGGTGTCCTGGGCGGGGTAGTCGGCGGTCGGCTTCTCGGTCAGGACGTCCGCCTTCCCCTGCTCGATCCAGACCTCGCCCGTCTTGGTGACGTCGATGGAGCGGTCGGCGGAGACGTCCTTGTCGCCGTTCTTGTCGACGACGAGGAAGCCGACGTTCGTGGCGCCGGGCTTCAGCTTGACGTAGGCGAAGGCGCCGTACGCGTCGCGGCCGGTGAAGGGGTGGCCGGCGGGCCAGGTGGTCGCCTCTCCGTCGGCCAGGTCGCCCCAGGCGTACAGGCCCCAGTCGGCGTAGTCGCCGTCGGTGCGCTTGTAGTGGACGACCGCGTAGTCGCGGGAGGAGGCGGTGGGCGTCTCGGCGGCGGGCGGGGTGCCGGAGGTGCTCGCGGCCAGGGCGCCGGAAGTGTGCCCGGCGGTGTCGACGACGACCGCCTTGTAGCGCAGGGCGGTGCCGGCCGGGACGTCCGCGGCGAGGGTCTGGGTGACCTTGTAGGGGGCGTGGTCGGCGGAGCCGAGGGTGGTCCACTTCCCGTTGCCGACCTGGGCGGCGAAGACGACGCGGTCGAGCTGCCCGCCGGTGACGTCCGCGGTGAGGTCGACGGTTCCGGTGGCGCCGGCGGCCGGGGCCCGGAGGGTGATCGTCGGGGTGGTGGCGGGCTTGTCGAGCGGGCCGGCCGCCTTGTAGACGACGGCGGACTCGGCGGGGACGGTGACGGTGACGCCGTTGTCCGTGCCGGAGGTCACGGTGCCGTCGGTGCCGTAGACCGCGCGGTAGCGCATGCCGGCCGACCCGGTGGCGAAGGTCGCCGTCTTCGCCGTGCCGGCGTTGTTGAAGGCGACGACGTACTCCTGGCCGGTCTTCGCGTCCGTCCGGGTGAACGCGTAGATCCCGGCGCCGTCGGCCGCGTAGCGCTCGGTCTGGACGCCGTCGGCAAGGGCCGGGTTGTCCTTGCGGAGCTTGCCGAGAGCACTGATCTGCTTGTAGAGCGGCGCACTCGGATCGTACGAGTCGCTGGCGGCGGTCCGGTCCGTGCCGATCTCGTCGTCGTCCAGGTAGTCGGCGACCTTCGACGCGAACATCGTCTGCCGGGCGTCCTTGTCGCCGCCCGAGCCGGTGAAGCCCTGCTCGTCGCCGTAGTAGACGACCGGGTTGCCGCGGCTGAGGAACATCACCTCGTTGGCGAGCCGGTCCTTGGCGAGCAGCTCGGCGTCCGTGGCCTCGGGGTTGTCCTGCTCCAGGAAGTACCCGATCCGGCCCATGTCGTGGTTGCCGAGGAAGGTGACCTGCTCGTAGGCGTTCGCCTTGTCGGTCGTGTACTTGTAGTCGTCGCCGAAGACGCTCGCCAGCTTCTGCGCGCTGCCGCCCTGGGAGGCGTAGGAGCGGGCCGCGTCCTGGAACGGGAAGTCGAGGGTCGCGTCCAGCCGTCCCTGGGTGACGTACGGGGAGGTGACGGACGTGTCGGCGGAGTACGTCTCACCGAACATGAAGAAGTTCTTACGACCGTGCCGCGCCGCGTACGTGTCGAGCGCGGTCGCCCACTGGGTCCAGAACTCCATGTTGACGTTCTTCACGGTGTCGATCCGGAAGCCGTCGATGGCGTAGTCCTTCACCCACCGCTCGTAGATCTTCTCCATGCCGCTGACGACCTCGGGCCGTTCGGTCCACAGGTCGTCCAGGCCGGAGAAGTCGCCGTAGGTCGCGGACTCGCCGGCGAACGTCGAGTCACCCCGGTTGTGGTACATCGTCGGGTCGTTGAGCCACGACGGCACCTTCGACTTGCTGGTGACGGTCGGCGTGCGCGGGAAGGAGGCGGTGGAGACGGCCGGGAACTTCTTCCTGCCGTCCGCGTAGTCGGCGTCGTCGAAGGGCTGCCCGTCCTTGGTCAGGTAGGGGAAGGCGCCCTTGGACAGGTAGTCGTACGACTTCTCCTCGTAGTCCACGACGTCGGCGGTGTGGTTGGTGATGACGTCGAAGAAGACCTTCATGCCCTTGGCGTGCGCCTTGGAGATGAGGGTCGCCAGGTCCTTGTTGGTCCCGAAGTGCGGGTCGACCTGGGTGAAGTCGGTGATCCAGTACCCGTGGTAGCCGGCCGAGGCGTTGCTCCCGGTCCCCTGCACGGGCTTGTTCTTGAAGATCGGGGCCATCCAGATGGCCGTGGTGCCGAGCCCCTTGATGTAGTCGAGCCGGTTGGTCAGGCCCTTGAGGTCGCCGCCCTGGTAGAAGCCCTTGTCGGTGGGGTCGTAGCCGGTGGAGAGCCGGGAGCCGGTCAGGCCGCCCTTGTCGTTGCCCGTGTCGCCGTTGGCGAAACGGTCCGGCATGACGAAGTAGAACTGCTCGCGGGTGTCGTCGTGCCGGGCGGGCTCGGCGGCGAGCCGCGCGTCGGAAGGGGGCGCGGGCGGGGCGGCGGCGTGTGCGGCGACCGGCTGCACGAGCGCGGCGGCGAGGGCGGCGACGGCGACGGCCGCGACCCGTCTGACATGTATCACCGGTGTGAACTCCTAGCGATAGCGGCTCTCTTGGGTCCGACCCGGCGCGACCGTATCGCCAACGAAAGGTTTACAGCAAGAGGCTTGAAACTCACAGCAAGAACTTTCACGAGGCGTATTGACGGGTTGTCTCAACTGGCCCACGCTCCAGGGTTGTTGAAGCCTGTCCCTCTTGTTTGGGAGCCGCACATGACCGGACACCGACCCCCGGGTGTCTTCAGACGCACGGCCGTCACGATCGCCGCGGGCGCCCTGGCGCTCGCGGGCGTCGTCGCCCTGCCGGCCACCGCCGCACAGGCGGACACCACCGCCAAGGGCGACGTGATCGCCAACCTCTGGGAATGGAACTGGAACTCGATCGCGTCCGAGTGCACCAACGTGCTCGGCCCGGCCGGGTACGGCGCGGTGCAGGTCGCCCCGCCCTCCGAGTCCCTCAAGCAGTCCAGCTACTACTGGTGGGACGTCTACCAGCCCTACTCGTACACCCTGAACAGCCGCTTCGGGACGGCGACACAGTTCGCCGCGATGGTCACCGCCTGCCACACCGCGGGCGTGAAGGTCTACACCGACGCGGTGATCAACCACACGGCCGCCCAGACCGGCACCGGTTACAACGGCACCACCCTCACCAACAAGTACGACACCCCGGACTGGGACCCGAGCGACTACCACACCTCCGCCGACTGCCCCACCTCCGACCTGACCATCCAGGACTACTCGAACCTCACCCAGGTCCAGAACTGCGAACTGCTGGGCCTGCCCGACCTCAAGACCGGCGCGGACAACGTCCGTTCGGGCCTCGCCGCCTTCCTCAACAAGCAGATCGCGCTCGGCGTCGACGGCTTCCGCGTCGACTCGGCCAAGCACATCCCGGCCACCGACATGGCGGCCATCGTCGCCAAGCTGAACACCACGACGTCCGGGGCCGCGCCGTACGTCTTCGACGAGGTGTACCCGGGCTCGACCCCGCAGCCCAGCGACTACTACGGCTCCGGCGACGTCCTGGACTTCACCTACGCGAGCAAGCTGAAGTCGGCCTTCCAGGCCAACGTCAGCGACCTGTCGTCGATCGAGAGCAGCGGCATCCTGCCGGCCGCCAACTCGGTGTCCTTCGTGACCAACCACGACACCGAGCGCAACGGCCTGCACATGTCGTACAAGGACGGCGACACCTACAAGCTGGCGAACCTCTTCGAGCTGGCCTACAAGTGGTCGACGCCGACGGTCTACGCCAGCTGGGAATGGACGCAGAGCGACCAGGCCCCGCCGAACTCGTCCGGCTTCGTCACGGACACGGACTGCGCCAGCGGCTCCTGGTACTGCCTCGACCGTGACACCGGGGTCGTCGGCATGGTGGCCTGGCACAACGCGGCCGGCAGCGCGGCCGTCTCCAACTGGCAGACCATGTCGTCCAACGTCATCGGCTTCGGCCGCAGCGGCGCGGGCTTCTTCGCCCTCAACAACGGCTCCTCGTCAGCCACTTACACCTTCACCACCGGCATGGCGGACGGGACGTACTCCGACGTCGTCGACGGCGGCACGACGAAGGTGACGGTCTCCGGCGGCAGCGCGTCGATCACCATCCCCGCGAAGGGCGCGGTCGCCTTCTACGACTCCTCCTACACCTGCACGGTCGGCTGCGACGACACCGGCGGCGGCGGTGGCTCCACCTCCACGGTGACCGCGACCTTCAACGAGTACGCGTCCACCACGACCGGCACCAACGTCTACGTCGTCGGCTCCATCGACGCCCTGGGCGGCTGGGACACCTCCAAGGCGATCCAGCTCTCGTCCTCCGGGTACCCGATCTGGTCGGGCGCGGTGAACGTACCGATCAACACGTCCTTCACGTTCAAATACATCAAGAAGGACAGTTCGGGCAATGCGACCTGGGAATCCAACGCCAACAGGTCGGCCACGACCACCACGTCGGCGGTCTCCCTGAACAACTCCTGGAACGTGGCGAACGCCGACGCCACCGACGTCACCTTCAACGAGTACGCCACGACCACCTGGGGCACCAACGTCTACGTCGTCGGCTCCGTCGCCTCCCTCGGCTCCTGGAACACGAGCGACGCGATCCCGCTGTCGTCGGAGTCGTACCCGACGTGGAGCAAGCTGGTGATCGTCCCGAAGAGCACGGCCTTCACGTACAAGTACATCAAGAAGGACGGCTCCGGGAACGTGACCTGGGAGTCGGGCACGAACCGCTCCTACACGACGGGCACCTCGTCCGGCTACACGACGAGTGACACCTGGAAGTAGTCGGACGGTCGCGGACAGGTACCGAAATTTCCTGTCGTCTCTCGCGAACAATTCCGGAGTTCCGCGCATCTGACCTTGTGTACGGCACACGAAGACGGCGCGGGCCGCACGTCGCGGCCCGCGCCTCAGAGCGCGAGTGGAGCACTGTCACCGTGAACGCACACCGGAAGACCACCGACCTGTCCACCACCACCCGGCAAAGCACCGGCCGCAGGCTCGGCCGTACGGTGCTCGCCGCTGCGGCCGTCGCCGCCCTGGGCCTCGCCTGGGCCGGAACCGCCGAGGCCGCGAGCCCGAGCGCCGCCAAGACCACGCCCACCTGCTCCGCCGCCGCGCTCAAGGCCACCTTCGGCACGCAGCTGGCCGGCGGCATGAACCACCAGGGCGTCGTCATCACGCTGCGCAACCTGAGCGGGAAGACCTGCGCGCTGCGCGGCTACCCCGGCCTGGGGCTGGAGAACTCCGCGCACAAGGCGATCACGACCCACACGCACTGGGGCAACACCTGGTACGCCAAGGACCCGGGCAAGAAGACCCTGGTCCTCAAGGACGGCCAGAGCGCCGAGGCCGTCGTCGCCTGGACCCATGCCAACACCGGCACCTCGGGCGCGGTGCACGCCTCCTACCTGGAGATCACCCCGCCCGCCTCGACCCAGCACAAGACGCTGGCCTTCCGTCAGTGGGTCGACCACGGTGACCTCTCCGTCACGGCGCTGGCCAGGCACATCGACGTCACGCCGTGACCTCACGGCCGGGCGGGCCGCCACCGGGACCCCGGTGGCGGCCTCTCACGCGCCCGCTCCCCCGTCCACCTGCAGAATCGCGCCCGACACGAAGGACGCCCGGTCGCTGAGGAGCCAGGCGGCGGCTTCGGCGATCTCTTCGGGGGCGGCCGTGCGGCCGAGCGGGGTCATGGACTTCATGCGGTCGATGACCCCGGGGGTGGCCGCGTCCCAGTCGCGGACCATCTCGGTGAGCGTGCCGCCGGGGGCGACGGCGTTGACTCGGATGCCCTCGGGGCCGTAGGTGACGGCGGCGGACTGGGTGAGGCTGTTGACGGCCCGCTTCAGGGCGCCGTAGACGGGCAGGACGGGGTTGGCCCGCAGGCTGCCGACGGAGGAGTTGTTGACGATGGCGCCGCCGGAGGCGGTGGCGCGGATGGCCTTGATCTCCGCGGTCATGGCCAGCCAGACACCCTTGAGGTTCACGCTGGTGACGTGGTCGAAGTCCGGCTCGGGGAGTTCGTCCATGGGACCGGGGTGCTGGGCGATCGCGCCGTTGTTGAAGGCGATGTCGAGGCGGCCGTAGACCTCCACGGTGCGGTCGACGGCGGCGCGGACGCTCGCCGCGTCGGCCAGGTCGCAGACCGTGTAGTCGGCGGTGCCGCCCGCCGCGAGGATCTCCTCGGTGACCGTCTTGAGCTGTTCCTCCGTGCGGGCCGCCAGCAGGACCCGGGCGCCCTCGCGGGCGAAGAGCCGGGCGGCGGCGGCGCCGATGCCGCGCCCGGCGCCGCTGATGAAGGCGACCTTGTCGGTGAGAAGGCCCTGGCCGGTCGTCACTGTGTTCGTCATGGCTTCGAGCCTGGTCCCGGTCCGGCGGCTCATCCAGGCATCGGCGGTACCTGGATGGGGTCCGGCGCCCGGCGCACACTGATGGGCATGGACAGGCAAGAACTCGCGGCGTTCCTGCGCAGCCGGCGTGAGCGGATCTCCCCCGCCGAGGTGGGGCTCCCGCGCGGCCCGCGGCGCCGTACGCCCGGGCTGCGGCGCGAGGAGGTGGCGCAGCTGGCGTTCATCTCGACCGAGTACTACACGCGTCTCGAACAGGCCCGGGGGCCCCGTCCGTCACGGGAGGTGCTGGGCGGTCTGGCGCGGGCGCTGCGGCTGTCGGACGCCGAGCGCGGGCATCTCCATCACCTCGCCGGGGCGCCGCCGGGACCGCGGCCCGGGCCCTCGCGTGAGGTGCGGCAGAGCCTTCTGGACCTGCTGCGCCGGCTGCCGCAGGCGGCGGCCTTCGTGACGTCCGCGACCTTCGAGGTACTGGCCTGGAACGATCTGGCCGCCGCCCTCATGGAGGACTTCTCCGCGCTGCCCCCGCGCGACCGCAACCTGGTGCGCCGTGCCTTTCTTGCGCCGCGCCCGGAAGGCAGCAGGCTGTACGGGGTGTCGGACGTCGACGCCTTCGCCCGGCTCTCGGCGCGGCGGCTGCGGGCCACCGCCGCCCGCTACCCCGACTCGCCGGAGGTGACCGGGCTGGTGGCCGAGCTCCTCGCCGGGAGCGGGGAGTTCCGCCGGCTGTGGGAGTCGCACGACGTGTCCGCCGAGCCCACCCTGTGCAAGACCTTCCAGCACCCGGTGGTGGGCCCGGTCACCGTGAACTGCGACGCCCTCGACATCACGGACCGGGACCAGCAGGTCGTGATCTACACCGCCGCTCCGGGCTCACCGTCGGAGGAGGCGCTGCGCCTGCTGGCCGTCATCGGGACGCAGCGGATGGATCAGCAGGTCGACTTCCCGGCGTAGACGGCCAAGGCCGTGTTGCCGGCGAGGGTGGCGGTGAACTGGCCGGAGCCGTTCACGGTCACGCTCGTGTTGTTCTGCACGTTGCAGTACGTGCCCGCCGGCAGCGAGGTCTGGTAGGTCCGGGTCAGCGTGCCGCTCTCGTGGTTGATGGCGACGTATCCCTTCGCGCCCCGCCCGAAGGCGATCGCGTCGGCGCCGTCGTCCCACCAGTTCGTCACCGACTCGCCGCGCACGGCGTTGCGGAAGGCGACCATGCGGATGATCTCCGGCCAGGCGTGCTGGCACTTCCAGCCGTCCTGCCAGCAGGCGTTGACGACACCGCTGTTGGGCGGGCCCGCGTCGGCGTCCGACCACTCGTAGCCGGAGTTGATGTCGGGGGCACCGTACGGGTAGGCGAGCATGAAGACGTTGGCCAGGGTGTAGTTGGCGCCGTCCTTGTAGTTGAGCGTGCTGCCGTTGCGCTCGGTGTCGTGGTTGTCGACGAAGACCCCGGCCACCGAGCTGCTCATGTAGCCCCAGCCCTCGCCGTAGTTCTTGAGGTAGGCGAGGTTCTCGTCGTTGAAGACACGCTTGAGGTCGTAGGCGTAGCGGAACTCCTGGACGTCTCCGTTGCCGGTGTACTCGGTGGGCTGGACGGCCTCGCCTGCGCCGTAGATGACCTCCTGCTTCCAGTAGACGGACGGGTTGGTCAGCCGGGTCTTGATGTTGGCGAGGTCCTCGGCCGGGATGTGCTTGGCCGCGTCGATGCGGAAGCCGTCGACGCCGAGGCCGAGCAGGTCGTTCAGGTAGCCGGCGATGGTCTTGCGGACGTACTCCTCGCCGGTGTCCAGGTCGGCGAGGCCGACGAGTTCGCAGTGCTGGACGTTCCAGCGGTCGGCGTAGTTGGAGACGAGGGAGGTGCAGTCGTCGAAGTCGTAGGAGGAGTACAGGCCCGGGTAGTCGTACTTCGTGTACGACGAGCCGCCGGTGCCGGTACCGCTGCCCGCCGACATGTGGTTGATGACGGTGTCGACGACGACCTTCACCCCGGCCGCGTGGCAGGTGCTGACCATGTTCTGGAAGGAGGTGCGGTCGCCGAGCCGTCCGGCGATCTTGTACGACACCGGCTGGTACGACGTCCACCACTGCGAGCCCTGTATGTGCTCGGCAGGCGGGGAGACCTGGACGTATCCGTAGCCCGCGGGGCCCAGGGTGTTGGTGCACTCCTTGGCGACCGAGCCGTAGTTCCACTCGAAGAGGACGGCGGTGACGTCCTTCGTGCCGGGCGGGGAGGCCGACGCGACGGACGGGGTCATGACAACGCTACAGGCGGCCAGCGCCAGTGCGGCGGAGAGGGTCTTACGTGCCATGTGGGGTTCCTTCACCATTGAAGGCTCTTGCAGAAACCTTGCTGAAACCTTGCGGTTGCGCAGATGCTAAAGGCCCGCCACCCAGTTGGGTAGCGGGCCCTGTGAAGTTGCTGCAAGAAGTTACCGAGTGACGACCCGTCAGGCGGTCGTCCACCACACGGTGGTGTCGGCCGGCAGCTTCGCCTCGCCGTCCGCCTCGGTCAGTTCACCGCTGGCCAGCAGCACCCGGCCGTAGGCGGGTGTCGTCACCGACTCCCCACCGGTGTTGGCGACGCACACGAACTCCCCGCGCCGGAAGGCGAGGACGCCCTCGGGCGCGCGCAGCCACTCCACACCGTCGCCCGCACCGAGGTCGGGCCGGGCGCGGCGGGCGGCCAGCGCGGCGCGGTACAGCTCCAGCGTCGAACCGGCCACCCCCGTCTGCGCCTCCACGCTCAGCTCGCCCCAACTGGCGGGCTGCGGCAGCCAGCTGCCCCCGTCGCCGAAGCCGTAGGACGAGCCCTCCCGCGTCCACGGGATCGGCACCCGGCAGCCGTCCCGGAAGCCGTCCTGGCCCGCGCCGCGGAAGTACGCGGGGTCCTGGCGGACCTCGTCGGGCAGGTCCACGACGTCCGGGAGGCCCAGCTCCTCGCCCTGGTAGATGTAGGCCGAGCCGGGCAGCGCGAGCATGAGGAGGGTGGCCGCCCGTGCCCGGCGCAGCCCCAGTTCGCGGTCGCCGGCCGTGCGGATCTGCGTCCCCAGCCCCGGCGGGTTGGCGAAGCGGGTGGCGTGCCGGGTGACGTCGTGGTTGGAGAGGACCCAGGTGGCGGGGGCGCCGACCGAGCGCATCGCCTCCAGGGTGCGGTCGATGACCGTACGGAGCTCCTTCGCGTCCCACTCCGTGCTCAGGTACTGGAAGTTGAAGGCCTGGTGGAGCTCGTCCGGGCGGACGTAGTTGGCGGTGCGTTCGACGGTCGGGGTCCACGCCTCGGCGACGAAGATGCGCTCACCGGCGTACTCGTCGAGGACGTGCCGCCACTGCCGGTAGACGTCGTGGACGCCGTCCTGGTCGAAGAACGGCATGACATCGTTGCCCAGCAGCTTGAGTTGCTCGGCGCCGCCGAGGTCCGGCAGACCCTCCGCCTTCACCAGGCCGTGGGCGACGTCGATACGGAAGCCGTCCACGCCCATGTCCAGCCAGAACCGCAGGATGGAGCGGAACTCGTCGCCGACGGCGGGGTGGTCCCAGTTGAAGTCGGGCTGCTCCGGGGCGAAGAGGTGGAGGTACCACTCGCCGTCGGCCACCCGGGTCCAGGCGGGCCCGCCGAAGATGGACTCCCAGTCGTTGGGCGGCAGTTCGCCGTTCTCGCCCTTGCCCGGGCGGAAGTGGTACCGGTCGCGCGACGGCGATCCCGGCCCCTCCGCCAGCGCCCGCTTGAACCACTCGTGCTGGTCCGAGGAGTGGTTGGGCACCAGGTCGACGATGATCCGCAGACCCAGCGCGTGCGCGTCCCGGATGAGCGCGTCCGCGTCCAGCAGGTTGCCGAACATGGGGTCCACGGCCCGGTAGTCGGCGACGTCGTAGCCGGCGTCCGCCTGCGGCGAGGCGTAGAACGGGCTGAGCCACACGGCGTCGACCCCGAGGTCACGCAGGTACGGAAGTCTGGCGCGCACGCCCTCCAGATCCCCCATCCCGTCGCCGTTGCTGTCGGCGAAGCTGCGCGGATAGACCTGGTAGATCACCGCGTCGCGCCACCAGTCGCGGCGACGGGCGAGGGTGGCGGTGATCGGGGCCGGGTCGGCGGCGGAATGCTGCTGGCTCATGGCGTCCTTGATGCGTCGTAACTGGGTCATCGGGTCAGAGGGTGGGGTGTAGAGGCGGCCGTGGTCACAGCGGGGTCGGATGGAGACCACGGCCGCCAACCCGCGCGTTCGGGCGCACGGGAGCTGCAGCGCCCCGAAAGGGGCGCGGGGAACTGCGCGACCAGCCACAACGGCGCCGCAGACACACGACGGCCGAAGCGGCTTTTCCGGCAACCGGCGTCAGCCCTTCGTGCCGCCGGCGGTGAGCCCGGTCACCAGGTTCTTCTGCACCAGGTAGAAGAACACGGCCACCGGTATCGCGATCAGCACCGCCGTCGCGGTCATCAGGTTCCGCTGCGCGTCGTGCTCGCTGATGAAGCTCTGCAGCCCCACCGCGAACGTGTACTTGTCGTCGCTGAGCATGAACGTCGACGCGAACGCGACCTCGCCGAAGGCGGTGAGGAAGTTGTAGAACGCGGCGACCGCGAGGCCCGGCTTCGCGAGCGGCAGGATCAGCCGGCCGAAGGTGCCGAACGGGGAGAGTCCGTCGACCCGGCCGGCCTCGTCGATCTCGAAGGGGATCGTGTCGAAGTAGCCCTTGAGCAGCCAGGCCGTGTACGGCACGACGGTGGTGCAGTAGACGAGGATCAGGCCGAGGTAGCTGTCGATGAGGCCGAGCCGCGACATGATCTGGTACATCGGCACGATCAGCACGGCGATCGGGAACATCTGGGTGACCAGCAGCAGCCACATGAACTTCCGGTAGCCAGGGAAGCGCATGCGGGAGACCGCGTAGCCGGTGGTGGAGGCGAGGATCAGCCCGATGATCGTCGTACCGCCGACGACGATCATCGTCGTCTTGAACCAGTCCCAGAACCCGGTGTGCTGGAGGACGAAGGAGTAGTTGCTCAGCGTCATCTTGTGCCAGATGCCGCCGGGGTGGAGGTAGTCGTCCTTGTCCGGGCCGAGGGACAGGAAGATCAGCCAGCCGACCGGGAAGAACGCGACGATGCTCGCGACGCCCAGGATGCCGTGGGTGACGGTGGTGGCGAGCGGGCCGCGCTCGTTCCGGCCGCGGGTGCGGCGCGGGCTGCCGGTCACGGGGGCCTCCTCGGCGACCTGGGCGGAGGTCTGGACAGTGGTCGTACTCATGGGAACTCCTGCCTCAGATCGCGAGCTGCTGGTCGTTGCGGTTGAGCCAGCGGCGGTAGAAGGAGGTGAAGACGATCAGGATGGCCAGCAGCAGCATGCCGTAGGCGGCGGACTGGGCGAAGTCACGCGGCTGCTGTCCGAAGCCGAGGTAGTAGGCCCAGGTGACCAGGATCTGCGCGTCGGGGGCGGTGTCGCCGAAGAGCAGGAAGATGACGGCGAACTGGTTGAACGTCCAGATGATGCCGAGCAGGACGACGGTGGAGCTGACGGACCTGAGCCCCGGCAGGGTGACGTACCGGAAGCGCTGCCAGGCGCTCGCGCCGTCCATCTCGGCGGCCTCGTAGAGCGTGCCGTCGATGGCCTGGAGGCCGCCGAGCAGCGAGAGCATCATGAACGGCACACCGCACCAGGTGTTGACGAGGATCGCGGCGGCCCGCTGCCAGAACGTGTCCTCCAGCCATGCCGGTTGCGGCAGATGGAGGAAGTGCAGGGCGCTGTTGATGATGCCGCCGTCGGCGAGCATGAACCGCCAGCCGAAGACGGTGACGAAGGTCGGCACCGCCCAGGGCAGGACCAGGACCATGCGGTAGAAGGTGCGGCCGCGGAACTTCTCGTTGAGCAGCAGGGCGAGGCCGAGGCCGATCGTGTAGTGCAGGGTCACGCAGAGCGCGGTCCAGACGATCGTCCAGACGAAGTGGGACCAGAAGCGGTCGTAGGACGTCGGGCCGAACAGGATGTCCTTGTAGTTGTCCAGGCCGATGAACTTGTAGGTGGCGTCGATGTGGTTGACGCCGATGGTGCGGGCGGTGTTGAGGCTGTTGGCGTCCGTCAACGTGAGGTAGAAGCCGTACACCAACGGGTAGACGACGAGGGCCCCGAGGACGACGGCCACGGGGGCGATCATCGCGTAGGCGTACCAGTACTTCTGGTAGCTGTTCTTCAGCCGCTGGCCCAGCCCTGGGCGGGGCGCGCGGTCACCGTGGCGTTTGCCGGTCGCGCGGTCGATGGCGACTGTCATGGTTCGACACCTTCTGGTTCTTCCGGGATCGGGCTGGGCACAGGCCGGTGGCCGCCGGAGCGCTCCCCCCTGAACGGGGCGCGCTCCGGCGGCCGGCCGGCGCCTACTTGCTGAAGTCGGGGACGAGCTTCTCGATCCCGAGTTCGGCGGTGCTCAGGCCCTTGTCCAGGGACTCCTTGCCGCCGGCGATCTTGGTCAGCTCGGTGCCGACCGGACCCCACAGGGAGGAGTACTCGGCGAGCGCCGGGCGCGGCTGGGCGGAGGAGAGGACGGCCTGGTAGCCGGCGATGCCCGGGTCGGCCTTGACCTCGGTGGTGTAGGCGTCGGAGCGGGTCGGCAGGGTGGAGTTCTTCAGCGCGATCTCCGTCTGGGACTTCGCGGAGGTCATGAAGGCGACGAACTTCTCGGCGGCTTCCTGGTGGGCCTTGTCCGAGCCGGCGTAGACGGACAGGTTGTGGCCGCCGGTCGGGGCGCCCGCCTTGCCGGTGGAGCCGGCCGGGACGGTGGCGATGCCGAGGTTGGACTTGTCGCTGAACGCGGAGCCCTTGTAGAAGTTGGTGATCTCCCAGGGGCCCTCGATGGTCATGGCGACCTTGCCGTTGACGAAGGCGTCCTGGCGGTGGGCGTAGGCGTCGGCGGTGACGTCCGCCTTGTGCAGGCCCTTGCCGGAGTAGAGGTCCAGCCAGGTCTGGTAGCCCTTCTTCGCCGCGGCCGAGGTGATGGTGATCTTCTTGGCGGCGGCGTCGACCATGTCGGTGCCCTCGCCGTAGAGGAAGGGCTGGGTGTAGTACGCGGCCTCGGGGCCCCAGTAGCCGGTGGTCCTGGCCTTGTCCTGGATCTTGGCGGCGTCGGCCTTGACCTCGTCCCAGCTGGTGGGCGCCGCGGTGATGCCGGCCTTCTTGAACAGCGCCTTGTTGTACACGAGGGCGAGGGTGTCGGTGACCAGCGGGACGCCGTAGGTCTTGCCCTCGTACTGGGCCTGGGTGATCAGGCTGGACTGGAACTTGTCCTTGTCGGCGAGGGCGGCGGTGCCGTCCAGCGGCACGAAGTAGCCGGCCTTGGCGAAGGCGGGGGTCCAGCCGACCTCGGAGCGCAGCACGTCGGGGGCGCCCTTGCCGGACTGGGCGGCCGTGTCGAACTTGTTCTGCGCCTGGTCGAACTGGACGTCGACGTAGTTGACCTTGATGCCCTTGTTCGCGGCCTCGAACTCCTTGACCAGGGCCTTGTACGTCGGCGACTCGTTGGTGGCGTTGGAGGTGTCCCACCAGGTGATGGTGACCGGCCCGTCCGACTTGCTGTCGCTGTCGCTCCCGCCGCACGCCGTCGCCGTGAGGGCGAGGGACGCCACCAGCGCGGAGGCCGCTATGCCACGCCGCATGAGTTCTCCTTGAGGGTTAAGCCCGAGTGATGCGGGGGCGGTCCCGTCCGCCGTCCCGCTGTCGTGCCGACTGCGCCGTTGCTGCGGCGGCCGGGCGTCAGGGAACGTAACAGCGATGCAATCCTTGCGAAAGACCTTGCAGCAAAAAAGTGCAAGAGATCTCCGAAGTTATCCGGGCGTGACCTGTCGGCGACCGCCGTGAGACGCTTGTTTACGGCGGTGGAGCGCTACGGGGGCCGCTTGTGCAAGACTCTGCAAGCTCTTGCCGTCATGTTTCAGTAGGGAGTGCGATGACGCAGCAGCCCACAGCGGGCCGCCCCCCAGGCCGCATCAGGCGCCCGATCGGTGTGCAAGGGGACATACGGCCGGTACAGTCCAGTGCCGTGACCACACGGCTTGCCGACATCGCAGCGCAGGCGGGGGTGAGCGAGGCGACGGTGAGCCGGGTCCTGAACGGGAAGCCGGGCGTCGCCGCCACCACCCGTCAGTCCGTGCTCGCCGCCCTGGACGTCCTCGGCTACGAGCGTCCGGTACGGCTGCGGCAGCGCAGCGAGGGCCTGGTGGGCCTGATCACGCCGGAGCTGGAGAACCCGATATTCCCGGCGCTCGCGCAGGTCATCGGGCAGGCGCTGACCCGGCAGGGCTACACCCCGGTGCTCGCCACCCAGACCCCGGGCGGGTCCACGGAGGACGAGCTGACCGAGATGCTGGTGGACCGCGGGGTCGCCGGCATCATCTACGTCTCCGGCCTGCACGCGGACACGACGGCCGACATGCAGCGCTACGAGCGGCTGCGCGCGCAGGGCGTGCCGTACGTCCTGGTGGACGGCTTCTCCCCCAAGGTGCAGGCGCCGTTCATCTCCCCCGACGACCGGGCCGCGATGACGCTGGCCGTCACCCACCTCGCCTCCCTGGGCCACACCCGGATCGGGCTCGCCCTCGGCCCGAAGCGGTTCGTCCCCGTGCAGCGCAAGATCGAGGGGTTCGTGCGGGCGATGCAGGACCAGTTGGGCCTGCCTGCGGACGTGATCGAGTCCGAGCTCGTCCAGCACTCCCTCTACACCCTGGAGGGCGGCCAGGCGGCCACCACCGCGCTCATCGACCGCGGTTGCACGGCGATCGTCTGCGCCAGCGACATGATGGCGCTCGGCGCGATACGGGCCGTACGGCAGCGCGGCCTCGACGTCCCCCGGGACGTCTCCGTGGTCGGCTTCGACGACTCCCCGCTCATCGCGTTCACCGACCCGCCGCTCACCACCATCCGCAAGCCGGTCCCGGCGATGGGCCAGGCCGCGGTGCGCACCCTGCTGGAGGAGATCGGCGGTACCCCGGCTCCGCACAGCGAGTTCGTTTTCATGCCCGAACTGGTGGTACGCGGTTCTACGGCGTCGGCACCGGGCGACCGCGCCAACCGCCCCTGACGGCGCCCGAGTACCCGGGTGCCGGCGGTGCGGTACCTGGGTAGTAGTCGCCGTGCCGTAGAACATGCGCCGTGAACCCAACCTTGGGATGATCTGTCGAAGACGCCTTTTCTGGCAGACTCTGTGCCTATGAGTGACTCGACCGTGACAGAGCCGGAAGGTCGCGCACAACAGACCCTTCCGCGGACCGTCACGGGTGAGGGAGAACAGGGATTCCTGCGGCGGCTGCGCACGCCGCGGCGGCCCCGGCTCTGGTTCGAGATCCTGCTGATCGCGGTGAGTTACTGGACCTACTCGCTGATCCGCAACGCGGTCCCGGAGCAGAGGGCGCAGGCGCTGCGCAACGCCGACTGGATCTGGCAGGCCGAGCGCGGGCTGGGGATCGCCGTCGAGGAGTCGGTCAACCACGCCGTGAACTCGGTGAATTGGCTGATCGTCGGCATGAACTACTACTACGCGACGCTGCACTTCGTGGTGACGCTGGGCGTCCTGGTGTGGCTCTACCGCAGCCATCCCGGCCGCTACGCGGCGGCCCGCCTGGCCCTCTTCGCCACCACCGGGGTGGCCCTCCTCGGCTACTACCTGTTCCCGCTCGCCCCGCCCCGCCTGATGAACGGCGGCCGTTTCGTCGACACGGTGATGGTCCACCACACCTGGGGTTCGATGGCCTCCGGCGATCTCAAGCACATGTCCAACCAGTACGCCGCGATGCCGTCCATGCACATCGGCTGGTCCCTGTGGTGCGGCCTGACGATCTTCGCCCTCGCGTCGATCCCCTGGGTACGCCTCCTCGGCCTCCTCTACCCGACCGCCACCCTCCTCGTCATCGTCGCCACCGCCAACCACTTCTGGCTCGACGCGGTCGGCGGCGCCCTCTGCCTCACCTTCGGCTTCACAGTGGCCCGCCTGTGGTACGGCACCCTCCCGTACGCCCTTCCCCGGCAGCCGACGGGGGTAAGCCTGCTACGAAGCCCTGCGGGCGGCTGAGACCGGGGCTTGCGGGCTGGCCGAGGCGAAGCCCTGCGGGCGGCCGAGGCCGGGCGGGCTGGCTGAGGCGGAGCCCTGAGGCGGGGGCCTGCGGGCTGGCTGATGCGGGGGTCCGCGAGCGGCTGAGGCAGAGCCCTGCGGGCCAGCTGAGGCGAAGGCCTGCGGCCGGCTGGAGCGGAGGTCCGCGAGCGGCCGGGGCGTGGGCCCGCGAGTGGCTGGGGCGGGCTTCGGTCCGGAACGACGGCCGGTTCGGCACCGCCGGCCACCGCCGCGGTGGCTGAGCGCCGTCGCGGCGGAAAAGTTAAGGGGGGCGGCAGATGATCGCCCTCCTTTTCCCGCCGACACGGCGCTCAGCCACGACGGCGGAATTCGGCGGTGCCGGACCCGTCTCGGCCCGCGGACTGCTGGTCCGAACCGCCGGTTCGAGAACGACCGCGGCTCACAACATCTGTCGGCCGAGATCTTCTGTCGGTCCAGACCATCCGCCGGCCCCCTTCCCCCGCCGCGGTGGTCGGCCACGATGGTGGGAGTCGGCGGTGCCGGATCCGCCTCAGCGCGCCGGTGGCTCACTTTCCCCGGTGTACCACGTGTCCGCCGGTCACCGTCAGTCGTACGGGTGCCTCGGCGAGTTCGTCCGTCGGGGCCGTCACCGGGTCAAGGCCGAAGGCCGTCAGGTCGGCGCGGTGGCCCACCGTGATGCGGCCTGCTACGGACGCCTCGCCCGCCGCCCGCGCCGCGTGGCTCGTGCAGCCTTCCAGGGCCTCCAGGCCGGTGAGGCCCGGGCCCGACGCGGCGCCGCGCGGGGCGCGGGCCGTTGCGAGGACGCAGCGTACGTCGTAGTGGGCGATCGGCCAGTCCGAGCCGAGGGCGACCGTCGCGCCCGCGTCGCGGAGGTCGCGCAGGCGCCAGGCGTGTCCGGCGCGGTCGGCGCCCAGTCGGCGCGACCACTCGTCCGTGCCGTCGGCCCGGGTGTACCCCGTGTGCGGCGGCTGCATCGACGCGGCCACCCCCAGCTCCGCGAACCGCGGGAGCAGCTCGTCCGGCGCCGTCTCGATGTGCTCGACGCGGTGCCGGCCGGCCGCACCGGGCCCCAGCCCCGCCACCACGTCCAGGACGTGCCGCACCGCCGCGTCCCCGATCGCGTGCGTGGCCGTGCGCACCCCGGCCGCGTGCAGGTGCCGTACGGCGGCGGCGTAGGCGTCCGGGTCGGGCCAGAACGCCGCCGTCCCCTGCCCGTGGCAGTCCGCGTGCTCCAGCCAGGCGGTGCCCCCTTCCACCGTTCCGTCCATGAAGAACTTCACCCCGTCGACCGTCCAGTGCCGGCCGCCCCGCCCCTGGGCCGCGACCAGTTCCGCAAGACCGGCCCCGTCGACCCCCGGCATGCACCAGGGCGCGAAGCGCAGCCGCAGCGGCAGTACGGTCTCCTCGGCCACCGCCCCGACCAGCTCGGCGTCCCCGGCGTCCATGACGTGCGCCCCGGTCAGCCCGGTGGCCGCCATCGCGGCGAGCAGCTCGACGAGGCGGGCCCGGCGGGCCGCGTACGACGGGCGGGGCATCACCCGCTCGACCAGCTGCATCGCCGCGTGCTCGACGAGGTGCCCGGTGGGACGGCCCGAGGAATCGCAGACGACCTCCGACCGCTGGGCGAAGGGCCGGGGGCCGGTGACCCCCGCCGCGGCCAGCGCCGCGCCACCGGCCAGGGCGGAGTGGCCGTCGTAGAGGCGGAGGAAGGCGGGCGCGCCGCCGAGGACGTCCTCCACCAGTGCGCGGTCGACCGGCCTGCCCTCGAACGCGTTGTGGTCGAGGCCGAACCCGATCACCCAGCCGTCGGTCCGTTCGGCGCCGGCCAGGACCGCCCGCAGGGCCGCCAGGTCGCGGACGCCCGACAGGTCGGTCCCGGTCGCCATGTCCAGGCCCCACACCGGGTGGCTGTGGGCGTCCACCAGGCCCGGCACCAGGTGCGCGCCGTCCAGTGCCACGACCTCGGTGCCCGGCCCCCGCCAGTCGCGTACGTCCTGCTCCTCGCCCACGGCGGCGATCACCCCGTCGCGCACGGCGACGGCGGTGGCGTACGGCCGGGCGGGGTCGAGCGTGCGGACCTCCGCGCCGGTCAGGATCAGGTCGGGGGCGACGGTGGCGGTCATGGTGCGTGAACTCCCTTGTTCGGTGGGGCTATTCGACTATCCGGCTATCCGGCTGCTCGGCTATTCGGTCGGCTCGGACGCGAAGTCCGCGTACACCGCCGGTCGTTCGCGGCGCAGCCACCACGCGAGGCCCAGGCCCGCGACGAAGACGGCCGGGGCGATGACGATCAGCAGGGTGTTGACCGTGTCCGACGCGCCGGTGAACAGGTCGATGTGGGTGATGACGAGCCCTATGGCGGTGGCGAGGAGGACCGCGGCGGCGGTCGGGGCGACCACCGTGCGCAGGGTGCCCTCCTCGTGCCGCACCTTGCGGAAGTAGCAGGGCACCGCGATCGCGGCGAGCAGCTGGAGCGCGAACAGGCCGATCATTCCGGGGGTGTTGACCCACAGCAGCAGCTGGTTGTAGGGGTCGGCGCCGGCCGCCCAGAAGGCGAGCACGACCAGGAAGCCGAGGACGGTCTGGGCGGCACCGGCCAGGTACGGGGAGCGGTGCCGCGGGTGGATCCTGCCCAGCGACCTGGGCAGGACGCCTTCTTCGGCGAGGGCGAGCGCGTAGCGGTTGATCGCGTTGTGGAAGGCGAGGAGGGAGGCGATGATGCTGGTCACGATGAAGACGTGCATCAGGTCGGCCGCCCAGCCGCCCACGTAGGTGGTGATGGCGGTGAAGAAGAGCCCGCCGGGGTCCTTGGCGGCGGCCGCGATGACGTCCTGGTTCCCGAAGGCCTGGATGATGATCCACACCATGAAGGCGTAGAAGAGGCCGAGGAACGCGACGGCCACGTAGGTGGCGCGCGGGACCGTGCGGTTCGGGTCGCGGGCCTCGCGGCGGTAGATGACGGTGGACTCGAAGCCGGTGAAGGCGGCGAAGGCGAAGGCCAGGACGACCGCCGTACCGGAGACGAACACGTGCTGCGGGGCGAAGGAAGCGGCGGACAGGCCGTGCGCGCCGCCCTTCACCAGCACTCCGCCGGCGAGCAGCACGAGGATGCCGGTCTCGGCGACCAGCAGCACGCCGAGCAGTTTGGCGCCGAACTCGATGGAGCGGTAGCCGCCGTAGCCGATGAGGAGGAGACCGGCGAGGGCGATCGGCAGCCAGGGGACGTCGACGTCGAAGAGGGCCTTGGCGGTGTCCCGGCCCGCGCTGCCGAGCAGGCCGTAGACGCCGATCTCCATGCCGTTGTAGCCGACGAGGGCGAGCAGGGCGGCGCCGATGCCGACGGGGCGGCCGAGGCCGCGGGTGATGTAGGCGTAGAAGGCGCCGCCGCTCCTGACGTGCCGGCTCATGGTGGTGAAGCCGACGGCGAAGACGGCGAGGGTGATGCCGGCGATGAGGTAGCCGGCCGGGGCGCCGATGCCGCCGAGCAGCACGGCGAGGGGGGCGACGCCGGCCATCACGGTGAGCGGGGCGGCGGCGGAGATGACGAAGAAGGCGATGTCGGCGGTGCCGAGCGAGCCGGAGCGGAGGGTCGCCACGGCGGGTGGCGTGCTCTCCTCGCGAGCGGTGACGGACATGGAGGGGGAGCCCTTCGAGCGCGACGGACGGGGAGGGTTCCGGGCGTGCGGGATGACCGGCGCTACCAGGGCAGGGACTGCCCCGGACCCGTAAATCTAAAGCCTTTCGGTTTTGGCAATGTAGCCTCCTCCTGGACATCCGGGAAGACCCGTTTCACACCTCTGGGGGAGAACACACGCATGGGACGGCCGCGCACCCCGCTCCTCGACCGCGAGCGGATCACCACGACCGCGCTGCAACTCGTGGACGAGCAGGGCGACTTCAGCGTCCCGCAGATCGCGAAGCGGCTCGGCACCCAGGCCGGTTCGCTGTACCACCATGTGGACGGCCGGGACGGCATCGTCGAGCTGCTGCGCGAACGGGTCGCGGCGGCGATCGACCCCGCGACCCTGGACCTGGCCCCCTGGGACACCGCCGTGGAGTCCTGGGCCCGCTCCTACCGGGCCGCGTTCGCCGCCCATCCGCGGGCGATCCCGCTCCTGATGACCTCGCCGGTGCGGGCGCCCCGGGTCCTGGAGCAGTACGAGCGCGCGGTCACGGTGCTGCTGACGGCGGGCTTCGCCCCGGCGGACGTGATGCCCCTGCTGATCGCCCTGGAGAACCTGGTGCTCGGCTCGGCGCTGGACCTGGCGGCCCCGGAGGCGATGTGGGAGCTGACCGACCGGACGCCGACCCCGCACCTGGCACAGGCCCTGGCGGCGGTGGGGGACGGCAGGGCGGACCGCGCCTTCGAGGTGGGCCTGACGGGCCTCATGAACCACGCCCGGACCCTGCTCCCCCGCTGACCCCTGCCGGCAGGCCCCCGTCCCCCCGTTAGCAGACTCCGTGTATCGCGGGCGTGTCGAAAACCGCATACGCCGCGGCAACCGCCCGCCGTCTTCCATGGAGCCGTGAACCGAAACTCATCCCTCCTCGGCCTGGCGCTCCTCGGCACGGCGGGCGCCCTGTTCGCCGTACGGCGGCCGCTCATGATGTCCGCCCCGAGGTGCATGGCCGGGCAGTGGCACGGCTGCTTCGACACGTTCAACGGCGTGGTGCTCATGACGCTGGTCACGCTGCCGGTGGCCGCGCTGGTGGCCTGGGCGCTGGCGTACCGCCGGCGGGCCGCGGGTGTCGCGGCGGCGTGGCGGACGTCGCTGGCCGAGGTGGGCATGGTGCACGGGACGGTGCCGTTCGTGTGGCTGACGATGATGCCGGGCGGGGCGGCCGGCACCGCACCGGCCCGGGTGAGCCTCGTGCCGCTGCGGGACCTGGTCACCATGGGGACGCTCGGGATCGTCGGCAACCTGCTGGTCTTCGCGTCGCTGGGGTTCTTCGCCCCGATGCGGTTCGCGGCGCTGGCGTCCGCGCCGCGGATCCTGGCGCTCGGGGCGGGCTGCTCGGTCCTGGTGGAGACCGCGCAGTACGTCCTGCGCCTGGACCGGGTCTCCTCCGTGGACGACGTCCTGGTCAACGCCGTCGGCGCCCTGCTGGCCGGGCTGGCGTCGCGCCCCTGGTGGCGTACGACGGCACAGGCGCCGTCGGACCGGCCGCACCACGCGCTGACGCCGACGGGCTGAGTCACGTGCCGGTGCGCACACCTCCCGGATCCCGACCCCGGCCCCGTCTACGCACCCGTCTACGCACCCGCCTTCGCACCCGCCTTCGGATACGCCGACGGCATCCGGTACTGCCTACGCTGGGGACACCGTGACCAGACGCCCGAACCTCAGCGCCCGGCTGAAGCTCACCCTCAGCTACGCCGGATTCCTCGTCGTCGCCGGCGTTCTCATGCTGGCCGTGATGTGGGTGTTCGTGCTGCGCTGGCTGCCGAACGACGACGCCAGGTCCATCCAGAGGAGGTTCGGCGCCGTGATCATCCTCGGCCCCAAGCGCTCCGACCTCCTGAACGGCTTCGCCCCCGCCGCGGCCACGGCACTGGCCTTCCTCCTCGTCTTCGGCCTGCTGGGCGGCTGGATCCTCGCCGGCCGGATGCTCGCCCCGCTCACCCGGATCGCGTCCGCGGCCCGGATGGCCTCGAACGGCTCGCTCTCCCACCGGATCCGCTCGACGGGCCCCAGGGACGAGTTCCGCGAACTCGCCGACGCCTTCGACACCATGCTGGAACGACTCGAATCCCACGTCGCCGAGCAGCAGCGGTTCGCCGCGAACGCCTCGCACGAGCTGCGCACCCCGCTCGCCGTCTCCCGGACGCTCCTCGACGCCGCCCGCAACGACCCCACGCGGGACCGGGGCGAACTCATCGAACGCCTGCGCACCGTCAACACGCGGGCGATCGACCTCACCGAGGCCCTTCTGCTGCTCAGCCGCGCCGACGGCAGGAGCTTCGCCCGCGAGTCCGTCGACCTCTCGCTCGTGGCCGAGGAAGCCGCCGAGACGCTCCTTCCCCTCGCCGAGAAGCGCGGGATCACGCTCGACGTCACCGGCGGGACAGCGCATGCCGTCGGCTCCGCGGCGCTGCTCCTGCGGATGGTGACGAACCTCGTCCAGAACGCCGTCGTCCACAACCTCCCGGCCGGGGGCACCGTGACGGTCCACACGGAACGGCGGCGCGACGCGAGCGTGCTGCGGGTCGAGAACACGGGCCGTCCGCTGCCGCCGGAGCTGGTGCCGACCCTCACCGAACCCTTCCAGCGCGGCACGGAGCGGGTCCGCACCGACGAGCACGCCGGGGTCGGCCTCGGGCTGGCCATCGTGCACAGCGTCGTCCGGGCGCACGACGGCACCCTCGGCCTCGCGCCCCGCCCCGGCGGCGGCCTCCTCGTCACCGTCCGGCTGCCGGCCCCGGACGGAACGCCGGCCAAGCCGCCCGGCAAGCCCCGTCAGGCCCCGTAGAAGAGCTCCTCCACGACGGCCCGGGCCCTGCGCGTGGTACGCCGGTACGCGTCGAGCATGTCCCCGGCGTGCCCGTCCCCGTACCCCAGGTACCGCCCCACGGCGGCCAGCTCCCGGCTCTCGGTGGGGAAGGTGTCGCCGGCCCGGCCGCGCACCAGCATCACGGCGTTGCGCACCCGGGTCGCCAGCACCCAGGCCTCGTCCAGGGTCGCGGCCTCCTCGGCTCCCAGCAGTCCCGCCGCCGTCGCCGCGGCCAGCGCCTGCCGGGTCCGGGTGGTGCGCAGTCCCGGCTCGGCCCAGCCGTGCCGCAGTTGCAGCAGCTGCACGGTCCACTCCACGTCGGAGAGCCCGCCGGGACCGAGCTTGGTGTGCAGCTTGGGGTCGGCGCCGCGCGGCAGCCGCTCGGACTCCATGCGGGCCTTCAGCCGCCGGATCTCGCGCACCGCGTCCTCGCCGAGCCCCTCCGCCGGGTACCGCAGCGGGTCGACCAGCTCGATGAACCGGCGGCCCAACTCCTCGTCGCCCGCGACCGGTTCGGCGCGCAGCAGGGCCTGCGACTCCCAGACCAGGGACCAGCGGCGGTAGTACGCCTCGTAGGACTTCAGGGTGCGCACCAGCGGCCCGGACTTGCCCTCCGGGCGCAGGTCCGCGTCGATGAGCAACGGCGGGTCGGCGCTGGGGATCTGGAGCAGCCGGCGCATCTCGGCGACGACCTTGTTGGCCGCGTCGGCCGCCTCGCGTTCGGCCACGCCCTCCTGCGGCTCGTGCACGAACAGGACGTCGGCGTCGGAGCCGTAGCCCAGCTCGTGGCCGCCGAACCGGCCCATGCCGATCATGACGAACCGGGTCGGCAGGGTGTCCCCCCAGCCGTCCCGGACCACCGCGCGCAGGGTCCCGGCCAGGGTCGCCGCCGTCAGGTCGGAGACCGCGCCGCCGACCCGGTCGACCAGGGCGCCCTGGTCCGGCTCGACGGGCTTGGTGTCGGTGCCGTAGGAGTCCACGATGTCGGCGGCGGCCGTCCGGAACAGCTCGCGGCGGCGCACCCCGCGGGCGGCCCGTACCCCGTCCTCGGCGTTGTCGGCGCGGCCGACGGCGGCGAGGATCTCCTGCTCCAGCTGGGCCCGGCCGCGCGGTTCGAGGCCGCCGCCCCCGTCGCCGTCGCCCAGCAGGGCCACCGCCTCCGGGGCGCGCATCAGCAGGTCGGGGGCGAGGCGGCCGGCGGACAGCACCCGGGCGAGGTTCTCGGCGGCGGCGCCCTCGTCCCTGAGCAGCCGCAGGTACCAGGGGGTCTTGCCGAGGGCGTCGGAGACCTTGCGGAAGTTCAGCAGGCCCGCGTCCGGGTCGGCGGAGTCGGCGAACCAGCCCAGCAGGACGGGCAGCAGGGTGCGCTGGATGGCGGCCTTGCGGGTGACGCCGGAGGCGAGGGCCTCCAGGTGGCGCAGGGCGGCGGCGGGGTCGGCGTAGCCGAGGGCCTCCAGCCGTTCCCGGGCCGCCTCGGCGCTCAACCTGGTTTCGCCGGAGGCGAGTTGGGCGACGGCGTCGAGCAGCGGGCGGTAGAAGAGCTTCTCGTGCAGGCGCCGTACGACGCCGGTGTGCTGCTTCCACTCGCGGATCAGCTCGGTCACCGGGTCGGTGCGCAGGCCGAGCGAGCGGCCGAGGCGGCGCAGGTCGGCCTCGTCCTCGGGGACCAGGTGGGTGCGGCGCAGCCGGTAGAGCTGGATGCGGTGCTCCATGGAGCGCAGGAAGCGGTAGGCGTCGTCGAGCTGGACGGCGTCGGCGCGGCCCACGTAGCCGCCGTCGGCGAGGGCCTGGAGGGCGTCGAGGGTGGTGCCGGAGCGCAGCGTGGCGTCGGTGCGGCCGTGCACCAGCTGGAGGAGCTGGACGGCGAACTCGACGTCCCTGAGGCCGCCGGGGCCGAGCTTCAGCTCGCGGTCGATCTCGGCGGCCGGGATGTTCTCCACCACGCGCCGGCGCATCTTCTGCACGTCGGCGACGAAGTTGTCGCGCTCGGCGGCCTTCCAGACCATGGGTTCGAGCGCGGCGACGTACTCCTGCCCGAGGTCGGGGTCGCCGGCGACCGGGCGGGCCTTGAGCAGGGCCTGGAACTCCCAGGTCTTGGCCCAGCGCTGGTAGTAGGCGACGTGGCTGCTGAGGGTGCGCACGAGGGGGCCGTTGCGGCCCTCGGGGCGGAGGTTGGCGTCGACCGGCCAGATCGAGCCCTCCACGGTGGTCTCGGAGCAGATCCGCATCATGTGCGAGGCGAGCTTGGTGGCGGACCGCAGCGCCTTGCTCTCGTCGGCGTCGTCGGCCGCCTCGCCGACGAAGATGACGTCGACGTCGGAGACGTAGTTCAGCTCGTGGCCGCCGCACTTGCCCATGGCGATCACCGCGAGCCGGCAGGCGGCGGCGTCCTCGGGCGCGGCGGCCTCGGCGAGGGCGAGGGCGGCGCGCAGGGTGGCGGTGGCCAGGTCGGCGAGTTCGGCGGCGGTCTGGGCGACGTCCGTCGTGCCGCACACGTCCCGGGCGGCGATGGACAGCAGGCAGCGCCGGTAGGCGACGCGCAGGGCGACCGGGTCGGCGGCCCCGGCGAGCCCGCGTTCGAACTCCGCGACGCCCGGGTGCAGGTCCCGGGGCTCGTAGGTGACCAGTTCGTCCCAGTCCCGCGGGTGCCGGGCGAGGTGGTCGGCGAGGGCGGCGGAGGCGCCGAGGACGCCCAGCAGGCGGTCCCGCAGCGGCTTGGCCGCTATCAGGGTGTCGAGCAGCTCCCGGCGGGCGGTGGGGCTCGGCTGGGCCTCCAGGAGCCGTACCAGGCCGTGCAGGGCGAGGTCGGGGTCGGCGGTGGCGCCGAGGGCTTCGAGGAGCACCGGGTCGTCGCGTACGGCGGCCAGTTCGGGGCCGTCCAGCAGCCGCTCGGCGGCCGAGGCATCGGTGAAGCCGTGCCGCAGCAGTCGCGTGAAGGTACTGCTCCTGCGCCCCGGCGCCATCCGCGGACTCCTTCCGGATCAAGGTCGTCTCCGCCCGAGCCTAACCGCAGACCACGGCACGAGCGCCGATGAGTTCCGGGCGGGATCGTGGTCTGTACCGGCAACGAACGGTCGAGGGCGAGGCGGTACGCGTGACCGACGACGGCCTGCTGCGCGAGCTGGCGGCGGCCTGGGAGGCGAAGTACGGGCCGTTCTGGCACTACGAGGTGGCGGACGGCTGCTTCCACCACGGGCCGGGACGGGCCCTGGTCTTCGCGGTGCGGCCCCGCAGGGTCCTCGGCTTCGGCAAGGGCGAGCCGTTCAGCCAGACGAAGTGGGAGTAGTTCACCGGGTCACCGGGCCCAGCAGTTCATCCGGTCTTCACCTCTCTGGCCGGACGCGGTGGGAGCGGGGATTATTGGCGTGTGCATGCTCAGTCCGCACCGCCACCCGACCCCCTCCCTTCCCCCAGTACCGGAGGTTGATGTGTCCGGCAGTTCCGCACGTCCCGGGATGCTGCGCCGCGCCCGTACGGCGGTGGCGTCCGCCACCGCCTTCACCGCGGCCGCGGTCGGCCTGTGGACCGGGCTCGGCGGCGGCTCCGCGCACGCCGCGAGCGCCGTGCCGACCCCCGACCACGTGATCGTCGTGGTCTTCGAGAACCACGCCTACAGCCAGGTCATCGGCTCCTCCAGCGCCCCCTACATCAACTCGCTGGTCTCCGGCGGCGCCAACCTGACCCAGATGTACGCCGAGACCCACCCCAGCCAGCCCAACTACTACGCGATGTTCTCGGGCTCCACCCAGGGCATCACCGACGACAGCTGCGTCACACCCGGCTTCTCATCCGCCGCCAACCTGGCCTCCGAGCAGCTCGCCGCCGGCCGCACCTGGGCCAGCTACAACGAGACCCTGCCCAGCGCGGGCTCGACCACGTGCAGCAGCGGCAAGTACGCGCAGAAGCACAACCCGTGGTTCGGCTTCAGCAACGTACCGACGTCGACCGCGAAGACGTTCGCCCAGTTCCCGACCGACTACACCACGCTCCCCCAGCTGTCGTACGTGATCCCCAACCTGTGCAGCGACATGCACGACTGCTCGGTGTCCACCGGTGACACCTGGCTGAAGAACAACCTGGGCGCGTACGCCACCTGGGCGAAGACCCACAACAGCCTCCTCGTCGTCACCATGGACGAGGACAACCGCCTGGCCGGCAACCGCATCCCGACCGTCCTGTACGGCCAGCCGGTCACCGCGGGCTCGACCTCGTCCACCACGTACGACCACTACGACCTGCTGCGCACCCTGGAGGACAGCCAGGGCCTGAGCGCGCACGCGGGCAACGCGGCGTCCTCGTCCGACATCACCGGGATCTGGGCGTCCTGACGTGTACGTAGCGGACAGCCGCGCGAGCGCTCCGGCGCCGGCGTCCGTGGAAGGTACCGCCCGGCCCGCGAAGGCCGGGCGGTACCGCTCCACGATCGCGCCCACCGTCCTCGCCCTCGGCACGGTCAGCCTGGTCACCGACGTGTCCTCCGAGATGGTCACGGCGGTCCTCCCGCTGTACCTGGTGGCGGGCCTCGGCCTGTCCCCGCTGGGCTTCGGCCTCCTCGACGGCGTCTACAACGGCTTCTCGGCGGTCGTACGCCTGGTCGGCGGCCACCTGGCCGACCGCGGCGGGGGCCGCCACAAGTGGGTGGCGGGCGCGGGCTACGCCCTGTCGGCGCTCTGCAAGCCCCTGCTGCTGGTGGCGCATTCGCTGACGCCCATCGGCCTGATCCTGGCGGCCGATCGCACCGGCAAGGGCCTGCGCACGGCTCCCCGGGACGCCCTGATCTCGCTCTCCAGCACCCCGGAGACCCGGGGCCGCGCCTTCGGCGTGCACCGCGCCATGGACACGGCGGGCGCGCTGCTCGGCCCGCTGGCCGCGTTCCTCATCCTCCGGGCGACCGTGGACGGCTACGACGCGGTCTTCACGGTCAGCTTCTGCGTGGCGGTCCTGGGCGTGCTGGTCCTGGTCCTGTTCGTACCGGACGGCGCCCGTACCGGGGCGGCGGGTCCCACCGGCGCCCGCACCGTCACGACCGGCCCCACCGACGGCCGTACCGAGGCAACCGGCCCCACCAGCGACCGCACCGTCACGACCGGCCCCACCAACGACCGCACCGTCACCACCGGCCCCACCAACGACCGCACCGTCACCACCGGCCCCACCAGCGCCCGCACCGTCACGACCGGCCCCACCGACGGCCGTACCGGGGCGGCCGCGTCCGCCGCGCGCCCCACGCTGCGCGCGGCACTCGGTCTCCTGGCCCATCGCGACCTGCGCCGCATCACCGTCTGCGCCCTGCTCCTCGGCCTGGCGACGGTGAGCGACTCCTTCGTCTACCTGCTGCTGCAGCGCCGGCTCGGCGTCCCGGACCGCTGGTTCGCCCTGCTCCCCCTCGGCACCGCCGCCGCCTTCCTCCTGCTCGCCGTCCCGCTGGGCCGCCTGGCCGACCGCCGGGGCCGCTGGCGCGTCTTCCTGGCCGGCCACGGCGCCCTGCTCCTGGCCTACGTCCTGCTGCTCACGTCCTGGCACGGCACGGCGCTCCCCTACGCGGTCCTCGCCCTGCACGGCACGTTCTACGCGGCGACCGACGGCGTCCTGATGGCGGCGGCGTCCGACAGCGTCCCCGAGACGCTGCGCTCGTCGGGTCTCGCGCTGGTCCAGACGGGCCAGGCGGGGGCGCGTTTCGCCTGCTCACTGGGGTTCGGGGCGGCGTGGACGCTGTGGGGCGACCGTACGGCGCTGAGCGTGTCGGCGGTGGCCCTGGCGGTGTGCGCGGCGTACGCCCTCACCCTCCGCCCCCTCCGGAAGGCCGCCGCATGACCCTGCGCTCCCGGCTCCTGATCCTCCTCTCGGCGCTCGCGGTCCTGGCGGCCGTGGCCCTGGCCTCCGTCCTGCACGCCTCCGCCCGGGCGGAGCGCCGCGACCACACCCAGGCGGGCGGCCCGCAGGTCACCCCAGGGACGGTGACCCTCACGACCCCCGGCCGCATGGTCTTCCGCAACATGGCCTGGGGCCCGCACCGCGACGAGCTGAGCACGGTCCCCGCCGCCGCCCCGGCCGGCCCGCGCACCGCCTCCGGCGTGAAATGCCTCCGCTTCTACGCCGCCGCGGGCACCGGCGTCTGCCTCCAGGCGGTGCACGGCGCGGTCTCTGACACCTACCGGGCCCTGATCCTGGACGCGCACCTGAAGGAGCGGGCCCGCTACGACGTCCCGGGCATCCCGTCCCGCGCCCGCGTCTCCCCCACCGGGCACTACGCGGCCTGGACGGCGTTCGTGGGCGGCGACTCGTACGCGGGCACGAACTTCTCGACCCGCACGGCGATCGTCGACACCCGCACCGGCGCCCTGATCCCCACCCTGGAGGCGTTCCGCATCGTCAGGGACGGCCGCCCCTACCGGTCCGCGGACGTCAACTTCTGGGGCGTGACGTTCGCGTCCGACGACCACACCTTCTACGCGACCCTCGCGACGAAGGACTCCACCTACCTGGTCCGGGGCGACCTGCGCACCCGCACGGTCACCACCCTCCACCCGAACGTGGAGTGCCCGTCCCTCTCCCCCGACGGCACCCGCATCGCGTACAAGAAGCGCGTGCCGGGCCTCCCGAAGGACGCGCCCTGGCGCCTCTACGTCCTCGACCTCCGCACGATGCGCGAAACCCCGCTCGCCGAGACCCGCAGCGTCGACGACCAGGCGGTGTGGAAGGACGCGCACACCCTCGTCTACGCCCTGCCGGGCGACTACGGGGCGGACCTCTACCAGATCCCGGCGGACGGCACGGGGAAGCCGCGGCGGATCAGCGTCTCTGCGGTGTCACCGGCGTACGTGGGCTGACCTCATTCCGAAATCACGGGAATGGGCGACATGTCACCATGGGTTGTGGTTTCAGGAAGACCAGCACACGAGCACCGGAGCACGACGTGAGCGCTGCCACGATGACGACATCCGTGGTCGGCACCCTGCGAGCATGGCGCCGTTACGCGCCGGGGCCGCTGCGGCTGGCCGGGCCTCTCCTGCTGATCATCGCGATCCCGGTGGCCGACTGGTTCCTGCCGCCGGACATCCACCTCGCCCACCTACTCGTCGTCGCCGTGGCGGTCACCGCCGTCGGAAACGGCTCGCGCGCCACCGCGCTGATCGGGACGCTGGCGGTCCTCGCCCTGGTCTGCTCCGGCCTGGAACGGCGGACCCTGACCACCGAGAGCGTCCTCGTCGAACTCGCCGCCCTCGTCGCCGTCTGCGTCTTCCTCGTCCTCTTCACCCGGCTGCGGGACCGCGGGGAGCGGGAACTGGTCCGGGTGCGCTCGGTGTCCGACGCGGCGCAGCGGGTCGTACTGCGGCCCCTGCCGAAGCAGGCGGGGCCCGTCACGCTCGCCTCGCACTACCGCAGCGCCGAGGCGGACACGGCCATCGGCGGCGACCTGTACGCCGCCGCCCGGGTCCCCGGCTGCACGCGGCTGCTCATCGGGGACGTGCGGGGCAAGGGGCTCCCCTCGATCAGCGACACCGCGATCGTGCTGGGCGCCTTCCGCGCCGCCGCACACCGCCGGATCCCGCTGCCGGAGCTGGTCGCCTACATCGAGGACGCCGTCCGGTGGGGACTCGCGGAGTTCTCGGAGCCGGACGAGGACCCCGCCGAGCGCTTCGTGACCGCCGCCGTGATGGACATCCCGGACGACGAGCCCGTGGTGCACCTGATCAGCTGCGGGCACCCGCCGCCCCTCCTGCTGCGCGGCCGCACCCGGTCGGCACTCGCGCTGACGGTCCCCGAACCGTCGCCCCCGCTGGGCCTCGGCGTCTGGCCCGCCGACGTGGACTGCGCGGAGAGCGCCGGCAGCTGCTACGTACGGGCGACCTTCCCGTTCGACCACGGCCACCGGCTGGTCCTGTACACGGACGGCGTCAGCGAGGCCCGCAACGCGGACGGCGACTTCTACCCACTCGCCGAACGCGCCACGGCCTGGGCGGACCAGCCCCCCGGCCCCCTCGTCGAACAACTCGCCGCCGACGTCCGCGCCTACACCGGCGGCCGCCTGACCGACGACATGGCCATGATCGTCCTCCAACGCGACCGGACGACGGCCTGACAGCCAGCCCGACGGCAACCTGCCGACCGGGAACGCCCCGGCCGGCGACTACAGCACCGGCAGGTTCTTCCGCAGCTCGAAGGCGGTCACCTCGCTGCGGTACTCCTCCCACTCCTGGCGCTTGTTGCGGAGGAAGAAGTCGAAGACGTGTTCGCCGAGGGTGTCGGCGACCAGGTCGCTGTTCTCCATGAGGGTGAGGGCCTCGCCGAGGTTCTGCGGGAGGGGTTCGATGCCCATGGCGCGGCGCTCGGAGTTGGAGAGGGCCCAGACGTCGTCCTCGGCGCCCGGCGGGAGCTCGTAGCCCTCCTCGATGCCCTTGAGGCCGGCGGCGAGGAGGACGGCGTAGGCCAGGTACGGGTTGGCGCCGGAGTCGATGGAGCGGACCTCGACGCGCGCGGAGCCGGTCTTGCCGGGCTTGTACATCGGGACGCGGACGAGGGCGCTGCGGTTGTTGTGGCCCCAGCAGATGTAGGACGGGGCCTCGCCGCCGGCGCCGGCGGTGCGCTCGGAGCCGCCCCAGATGCGCTTGTAGGAGTTCACCCACTGGTTGGTGACCGCGGAGATCTCGGCGGCGTGCTTCAGCAGGCCCGCGATGAAGGAGCGGCCGACCTTGGAGAGCTGGAACTCCGCGCCCGACTCGTAGAACGCGTTGCGGTCGCCCTCGAAGAGGGAGAGGTGGGTGTGCATGCCGGAGCCGGGGTGCTCGGAGAACGGCTTGGGCATGAAGGTCGCCTGGACGCCCTGCTCCAGCGCCACCTGCTTCATGACCAGGCGGAACGTCATGATGTTGTCGGCCGTGGAGAGCGCGTCGGCGTAGCGCAGGTCGATCTCCTGCTGGCCGGGGGCGCCCTCGTGGTGGGAGAACTCGACCGAGATGCCCATCGACTCCAGCATGGTGATCGCCTGGCGGCGGAAGTCCATGCCGACGTTGGTGGGGGTGTGGTCGAAGTAGCCCGAGTTGTCGGCCGGGGTGGGGCGGGAACCGTCCAGCGGGCGGTCCTTCAGCAGGAAGAACTCGATCTCGGGGTGGGTGTAGAAGGTGAAGCCGAGGTCGGAGGTGCGGGCGAGGGCGCGCTTCAGGACGTACCGGGGGTCCGCGA
Organism: Streptomyces sp. NPDC048291; assembly: GCF_043201715.1. Taxonomy (NCBI): domain Bacteria; kingdom Bacillati; phylum Actinomycetota; class Actinomycetes; order Kitasatosporales; family Streptomycetaceae; genus Streptomyces; species Streptomyces sp. NPDC048291. Next base: position 386,259 of record NZ_JBICZC010000001.1, on the reverse strand, counting down.
AGGACGGGGAGCCGTCCGGCATGAGGATGTCGCAGAACATGCGGGCCGTGCCGGGGGTCTCGGCGCGCCACGGGAGGACCTGGAAGGTGGACGGGTCCGGCTTGGCGATCATGTCGGACTCGTAGACGCGGGCGAAGCCCTCGATGGCGGAGCCGTCGAAGCCGATGCCCTCGTCGAAGGCCTGTTCAAGCTCGGCCGGGGCCACGGCGACGGACTTGAGGAAGCCCAGCACGTCCGTGAACCACAGGCGTACGAACCGGATGTCGCGCTCCTCCAAGGTCCGGAGCACGAACTCCTGCTGCTTGTCCATCTTCCGCTTCCCCATCCTTGCTGGTCAGGCCGCCTGTCTTCCTGTCCCGCAGGAGGCGGTCGGGCACCCGAGCATCACACCACAACAGCATTTCACGCGCGTTGCGCACCTTGATCGCCCGAGCGACCCCGGCCTGAACGGCTCCCGTACGGCAGATGTCCTGCCCTGCCGCCCATCTTGCCTGCTCGCACCGACATCCGTAATGGCCGATTCGGTTTCCCGGGCGTCGGGCGGGTGACCGACACCACGGTCCTAAAATTTGAATCTCAGATGCAAGTTTCAATAGCGTGCGGGACAACGAGCCGTTCGGCCGAGCCACGCCGAGCCACAAGGAGCCCCCGATGTTGTCCGAGCCCTCCGCCGCCACCGTCCGCGCCACCCTCCCCGCCGTCGGCGCCGCCATCGGCGAGATCACCGAGCGGTTCTACGCCCGCCTCTTCGCCGCCCACCCCGCTCTGCTGAGGAACCTCTTCAACCGCGGCAACCAGGCCGCCGGCACCCAGCGGCAGGCCCTCGCCGGCTCCATAGCCGCGTTCGCCACGCACCTGCTGGACCACCCGGACCGGCGACCCGACGCCCTGCTGAGCCGCATCGCCCACAAGCACGCCTCGCTGGGCGTCACGCCCGAGCAGTACGCCGTCGTCCACGAGCACCTCTTCGCCGCCATCGCCGAGGTGCTCGGCGAGGCCGTCACCCCGGAGGTCGCGGCCGCCTGGGACGAGGTCTACTGGCTGATGGCGAACGCACTCGTCGCGATCGAGAAGCGGCTGTACGAGGAGAGCGGCGGCCACCGGGGACTGCGGCTCTGGGAGGTCGTCGAGCGGGTGACGGAGACCGCCGACGTCGTGACGTTCCGGGTGCGGCCGGTGGACGGCGGCGCGGCGGTGCGCGGCTTCCGGGCCGGGCAGTACGTCTCCGTGGGCGTCACCCTCCCCGACGGCGCCCGCCAGATACGCCAGTACAGCCTGTCCGGCGCGCCGGACGAGTCGGTACGCCAGTTCAGCGTCAAGCGTGTGCACGGCGATCCGGACGGCACGACGCCCGACGGCGAGGTCTCGCACCACCTGCACGCGCGCGTGCGCGAGGGGGACGTCCTGGAGCTGTCGGAGCCGTACGGCGACCTCGTCCTGGGCGACGCCGCCGGCCGGCCGCTCCTCCTCGCCTCCGCCGGGATCGGCGTCACCCCGATGGTGGCGATGCTCGCCGCGCTCGCGGCCGACGGCCACCGCGCCCCGGTGACCGTCGTGCACGGCGACCGCTCCCCCGCCGGCCACGCCCTGCGCGCCGACCACACGGCCTACGCGGCCAAGCTCCCGGACGCCGCCGTCCACTTCTTCTACGAGCGGGACGCCGAGCCGGGCACCCGGACCGGCCTGGTCGACCTCGCCGGCGTCGACGTCGCGCCCGGCACGCGCGCGTACCTGTGCGGCCCGCTCCCCTTCATGCGCGCCGTCCGCACGCAGCTCCTCGCCAAAGGAGTCGCCCCGGCCGACGTCCACTACGAGGTCTTCGGGCCGGACCTGTGGCTGGCGGCGGCCTGATCCGCGCGGCGGGAGCCGGGAAGGGCCGGCCACCCCGGAGGAGGTGACCGGCCCCCGCACGGCGGGCGACGGGATCAGCTCAGGCCGAGGTTCGCCAGCGCGGTCGTCCAGTCCGTGACGATCGCGTCCTGGGCGTCGGAGAGGGTGACGGTGCCGGCGCAGACGGCCTTCTTGAGCTTGTTCTCGACGGTGTCCTTGTTGGCGGCGGTCTTGGTGCCGTACTCCGGCTCGGGCCACAGGTTGAGCTCGCTCTTGGGGGCACCGCCGAGTTCGAGGGGGACGAAGTGGTCCTCCTCGTAGTCCGAGGTGCTGGTGTCCGTGTAGCCGTACTCGACGATCTGCTTCTTCTTCAGCGCGGTGGTGTACGAGCTGGACGGCCGGACGGTCGCGGTCCACCCGGAGACGCAGATGGTGGAGTCGATGGTGGACTGCGTGACGTCCGGGTTGAAGTCGCCGGGCTGGCAGCTGGGGTCGGGGAGCGGGAGGTATGCCTGGCTGCAGCTCTGTGCGTGCGCGGTGCCGGCGGCGACCGTGAGGCCGGCGGCGGCCAGGGCGAGGGAGGAGAGGGCGGTGACCAGGGAGCGGGATATTCGGGGCATGGGGGGATCTCCCGGAGCGTTGCCCGGCAGGGATTCCGGGCGGTCGTGAGCATGACAGCACCGGGATCATCTATGCGGGTAGAGCCCTTTGTCGGTTGCGGAGATCCCTTTGTTGAACGTTTGAACACGGCGGGGCTTACGGAGGGCAAGCCATGCCCCGCGCTTGGTTGCGGACCGCTAAACCGCCCCAGGCCCCTTGGAGATGCCGAGCAGCAGCGCCCCCGTCGGCTCCGCCACCATGTCCGCCACCGTCACCGGGTCGAGCGCCGCGAAGAACGCCTCCTGGGCCCGGCGCAGGGCGCCCCGCAGGCGGCAGGCGGAGTTGAGGGGGCACGGGGTGGCGCCCTCGCAGTCCACGACATCCCCGTCACCCTCGAAGGTCCGCACCAGCGCCCCCACCGAGGCGGTACGGCCCTTCCCGGTCAGCGTCAGCCCGCCGCCCCGGCCGCGCCGGGCGTCGACGAGTCCCATGTGCTGCAGTTCGGCGACCACCTTCGCGGCGTGCGTGTACGGCACGTCCATGTCACCGGCGACCTCGCGGGTGGTGGGGCTGGCGTCGCCCGCGACGGCGAGCCGCATCAGGAGGCGTAGAGCCAGGTCGGTGGAGCGCAGCAGCCGCATACCGGTCAGGGTAGGTAATACGCATCCGTCATTCAAATTATCGGTTTCCTGTCGGATCCCGGGTCTTTACAGGACTTTCCTGTGCCCTGCCTACGGCTGCCCCCATCTCCCCCATTACGATCAGCGAGCCCCACCGTCCACGTCTCTTTCCCCCAGAAGGACACATCCCATGGGTTCCGCGAAGAAGAGCAGCAACGCCGAGCGCAAGGCGCGCATAGAGGAGATGCGGCGGGCGGAGCGTGCCCGTGAGCGCCGTAACCGGATCCTCACCATCGCCGCGAGCACGGTGGTCGTGGCCGGTCTCGTGGTCGGCGGTGTGGTGCTCGTCAACTCGCAGTCGGACAAGAGCGACAGCGCGAGCGACGCGAAGGGCGGCTCGTCCGGGGACTCCGGGCACTTCGTCACCGGCAGCGACGGCGTGCGGACCTGGACGGGCAAGCTGTCCCGCACCCACGTCACGGGGACCGTGAAGTACCCGATGCACCCGCCGGTCGGCGGCAACCACAACCCGGTGTGGCTCAACTGCAACGGCAACGTCTACACCAAGGCCGTGCAGGACGAGAACGCCGTGCACGCCCTGGAGCACGGCGCGGTCTGGGTGACGTACACCGACAAGGCGAGCAAGTCCGACGTGGACAAGCTGGCGGCGAAGGTGAAGCAGACGCCGTACTCGCTGATGAGCCCGTACACGGACCAGACCTCGCCGATCGAGCTGTCGGCCTGGGGGCACCAGCTGAGCGTGACGAGCGCGGACGACCCGAAGGTCGGCAAGTTCTTCGAGACGTATGTGCAGGGCAAGCAGACCCCGGAGCCGGGGGCCTCCTGCACGGGCGGGACGATGTGACGTGAAGAAGTACATCGGCTGGGTCGCCGGTACCGCGGCGGCGGTGCTCGTCGCGGCCGGCGCGATCACCTACGCGGTCGCCGAGGACGGCGACGGCGGTGGCAGCGGTCTGAAGGTCCCGAGCGCGGACGGGGCGGACGCCGGGTTCGCCCGGGACATGGCGGTCCACCACCAGCAGGCCGTGGAGATGTCGTACATCGTCCGCGACCGCACGAAGAACACCGAGGTGCGGCGGCTCGCCTACGACATCGCGCAGACGCAGGCCAACCAGCGCGGCATGCTGCTGGGCTGGCTGGACCTGTGGGACCTGCCGAAGGTGTCGGCGAAGCCGCCGATGTCCTGGATGGGCATGGGCGACATGCCCGAGCGCGGGGACGGTTCGCTGATGCCGGGCATGGCGACCGACACCGAGCTGAAGAAGCTGGGGACGCTGAACGGCAGGCAGGCGGAGATCTTCTACCTCCAGCTGATGACGGACCATCACAAGGGCGGCATCCACATGGCCGAGGGGTGCGTGGCCAAGTGCACCGTCGCGGTGGAGAAGAGCCTCGCCCAGGGCATGGTGGACGCGCAGCAGTCGGAGCTGACGACGATGAAGCAGATGCTGAAGGAGCGGGGCGCGAAGCCGCGCGACTGAACGGCTCTCCATAACCGCCTTACAAGATGGGGGACTTGTCGACTTAGCGGCACCGCAAGCGTTCAACAACAATCGCAACCGATCTGTAATGTTCTGCGCGCTGCCGAAAGTGGACCAAAAGCCCCTAATCAACGCCCACTTGGGACTTCCTTGGGTTTCCCATTCCCCTGGCATGAACAGTTCACCGAAAGAGTGACGTCCACGTGATCCATTCACGGGCCGTTCCGCCGCAGGCCTCCTGGTGATCACGGACGACCGACCACTCCATGCGTCGAACCGCATAGCAGGGGGCAGTATGAGATCCAACCGTGCCAAGGTGCGGGCCAGCGTGAGCATGGCAGCGACACTGCCGATGATCGCCGGCGCGCTCGCGCTCGGCATACCCGCGGCGCACGCCGCGGACAGCCCGGCCCGTGACAGCCTGAAGGGCACCAAGCCCACCTGGGCCACGGCCAAGGCGGACAAGGGCGCCACCTCGAACAGCGCGCAGGTCAAGGCCCGGGTCTACCTGGCCGGCCAGGACGCCAAGGGCCTCGCGGCCTACGCGAAGGCGGTGTCCGACCCCAGCTCGCCGCTCTACGGCAAGTACCTCAGCGCCAAGCAGGTCCAGGCCCGCTACGGCGCCACCAAGGCCCAGGTGAAGGCCGTCAGGACCTGGCTGACCGCGGCCGGCCTGAAGGTCACCGAGGTCACCCAGCACTACATCGGCGTCTCCGGCGACGTGTCCGCCGCCGAGAAGGCGTTCGGCACCCAGCTGCACAACTTCGCCAAGGGCTCCAAGACCTACCGCGCCCCGGCGACCACGGCGACCGTGCCGGCCTCCGTCAGCGACGCCGTCCTGACCGTCACCGGCCTGGACAACGCGCCGCACAAGGCCACCCACGACGACACGCTGCCGCCCCCGGCCGGTGTGTTCAAGAACTCGGGGCCGTTCTCCTCGTACTACGGCTCGAACACCGCGAGCACCCTGCCGAGCGCGTACGGCTCGAAGATCCCGTACGCCGTCCAGGGCTACACCGGCAAGCAGCTGCGGGCCGCCTACGGCGCCGGCAAGTACACCGGCAAGCACGTGCGCGTCGCGATCACCGACGCGTTCGCCTCGCCGACCATCGCCTTCGACGCCGGCACCTACGCCAAGGCGCACGGCGACGCCGCGTGGAAGACGAGCCAGCTGCACCAGGTGCTGCCGGCGAACTACACGAACACCGGCGCCGACGAGTGCGACGCCTCCGGCTGGTACGGCGAGGAGACCCTCGACGTCGAGGCCGTGCACGCGGTCGCGCCGGACGCCGACGTCACCTACGTGGGCGCCGCGTCCTGCATGGACAACGACCTCCTCGACGCCCTCAGCAAGGTGGTCGACAACCACCTGGCCGACATCGTCTCCAACTCCTGGGGCGACATCGAGGCCAACGAGACCCCGGACGTCGCGGCCGCCTACGACCAGGTCTTCCAGCTGGGCGCGGTGCAGGGCATCGGCTTCTACTTCTCCTCCGGCGACAACGGCGACGAGGTCGCCAACACCGGTACGAAGCAGGTCGACACCCCGGCCAACTCCGCCTGGGTGACGGCGGTCGGCGGTACGTCCCTCGCCGTAGGCAAGGGCGACAAGTACCTGTGGGAGACCGGCTGGGGCACCGAGAAGGCCTCGCTGTCGGCCGACGGCAAGAGCTGGACCAACTTCCCCGGCGCGTTCACCTCGGGCGCGGGCGGCGGCACCAGCAAGACGGTCGGTGAGCCGTACTACCAGAAGAACGTGGTCCCGAAGGTGCTGGCCACGGCCAACAGCGCCGGCGGCAACCGCGTGGTCCCGGACATCTCCGCGATCGCCGACCCCAACACTGGCTTCAAGGTCGGCCAGACCCAGACCCAGGCGGACGGCACCGAGGCGTACAGCGAGTACCGCATCGGCGGCACGTCGCTGGCCGCGCCGGTCATCGCCGCGGTCCAGGCCCTCGCCCAGGAGGCGCGCGGCGGCCAGGCGATCGGCTTCGCCAACCCGCTGATCTACTCCAAGTACGGCACGAAGGCCTACCACGACGTCACGGACAACCCGACCGGCTCCGGCCTCGCCGTCGCCCGCGTCGACTTCGCCAACGGCTACGACGCCACCGACGGCCTGCTGACCTCGGTCCGCAGCCTCGGCAAGGACAGCTCCCTGTCCGCGGTCAAGGGCTACGACGACGTCACCGGCGTCGGCACCCCGGCCAACGGCTACGTCGACTCGTACAAGCCGACGAAGGCCCACCGCAAGCACTGACCCGCTGCGCGGCCAGGCCGACAGAGGGGCGTGAGGTCCGAACGGACCTCACGCCCCTTCGCGTCAGCCCCACGAGGCGGTCAGTCGGCCTTCTTCTGTGCGGCCTTGAGGATCTGGTCGACGTCGAGGGTGACCTCGGCGCCGATCGACGCGGGCAGCACGGCGGTCTCGCCGGGCGAGTACGGGCGGTGGTGCTCGTACTGTTCGCCGCTGGGATCGGTGAGCACGTGGAGGCGCTGGTGCTTGCGGTCGACGATGACGTAGACCGGGACCTTGGCCTGGGCGTACGCGACGGCCTTGGTCTTCAGGTCGTCCTTCCAGTTGCTGGAGGTGACCTCCAGGACGAGACGGAAGCAGACGGGGTCGTAGGCGTTGTTCTCGACGAGGTGGTCGTCGATGTCGGCGTCCACGATCGCGAGATCGGGGATGACGTAGTCCTCGGCTGCGGAGGGCAGCCAGAGGCCGACGTTCTGGAGGACCTCGGTTTCCTCCCCGTGCAGACCTGCGGCGATGAAGGGGATCATCAGGCTGGTCAGGGCACGGGCGTGAGGGGCATCCGGTGACGGGGTCACGAGGAGGTGGCCTCCGATGATCTCGACTCGGTAGCCCGGATGCCGTTCCATGATCTCGTCGGCGATGGCCGTGAGCGAGAACGGCTCGTCGTCGAAGGGCTGCTCGATGGCTGCGGCGGACATCGCGTGCCTCCCAGGGGCTGGTGTCGAGAGCATCATCGTAGGCAGATCCGATCGCCGACGCCCCGTCCGAAGCGCTTCACCCGAAGGTGAACACCGCGCCCGCCCCTTGACGCCCAGTACACGGGCGGTCAGGAGGAGTGCGCCGGTTCCGCAGTCTCCGGGACGTGCGAGGCGACCACCCGTACGTGAGCCGTCGCCGGAACCTCCCGGCGGCGGTCCACCGCGTACGCCACGCTCGCGACGCCCAGGCCGAGGACGGCGAGGGCCGCGCCCGCCAGGGACGGGGAGGTGACGCCGAAGCCCGCGGCGAGGGCGACGCCGCCGATCCAGGCGCCGCCGGCGTTGGCGAGGTTGAAGGCCGCCTGGTTGGCGGAGGAGGCGAGGGAGGGGCCCGCGGCGGCGCGTTCCATGACCATCAGCTGGAGCGGCGAGCCGGTGACGAAGGCCGCGATGCCCAGCAGGACGACGGCGAGGGCCGCGCTCCACTCCGTGCGCATCAGGAGCGGGAAGAGGAGCAGTACCGCGACCATCGACGCCAGGCCGCCGAAGAGCGTGCCGCGCATCGCGTGGTCGGCGAGACGGCCGCCGACGAGGTTGCCGATGGTGGCGCCGACGCCGAAGAGGGCGAGGAGCAGGGTGACGCTGCCCTCGGCGTAGCCGGCGGAGTGCGTCAGCATCGGGGTGATGTAGCTGTAGGCGGAGAAGAGGGCGCCGAAGCCGACCACCGTGGTGGCGAGGGCGAGCCAGACCGGGAGGGAGCGCAGGGCGGTGAGTTCGCCGCGCAGGCCGGTGGTGGGGGCCGGGGTGTGCGTGGGGTGGATCAGGAAGAACACGGCGGCCATCGCGGCGACGCCGATCAGGCTCACGCCCAGGAAGGTCGCCCGCCAGCCGAGGTGCTGGCCCATGAGGGTGGCGACCGGGACGCCCGCGATGTTGGCGACGGTCAGGCCCATGAACATCAGGGAGACCGAGCGGGCCTTGCGCTCCGGTGCCACCAGGCCGGTGGCGACGACCGCGCCGACGCCGAAGAAGGCGCCGTGCGGGAGGCCGCTGAGGAAGCGGGCGGCGAGCAGGGAGTCGTAGCCGGGGGCGAGGGCCGAGAGCGCGTTGCCGGCGACGAAGAGGGCCATCAGGGAGATGAGGACCGTGCGGCGGGGCAGGCGCGCGGTGAGCGCGGCCAGCAGCGGGGCGCCGATGACGACGCCGAGGGCGTACGCCGAGACCAGGTGGCCGGCGGTGGGGATCGAGATGTGCAGGTCGTCGGCGACGTCGGGCAGCAGCCCCATCATGACGAATTCGGTGGTGCCGAGACCAAAAGCGCCGACGGCCAGGGCGAGCAGGGCCAGGGGCATGAAGGGCTTTGCCTTTCGGGGAGCAGGGTTCCGTGCGTTCTAAGTTCAGCTACGGAACAAAGTGTCCCAGCTCCAGTATTCCGACAGGTTACGGCGCAGTGTCCAGTTGTCCTTACAAAGCGGGTGAGGCTGTGCTGACCAGGGGGTTTTATGAACCCGATGTGGTCAGGTTCACACGCGCCGCGATCGGGAGGTGGTCGCTGCCGGTCCTCGGGAGGGTCCAGGAGCTCTCCGGCTCCACGCCCTTGACCATGATCTGGTCGATGCGGGCCATCGGGAACGCGGCCGGCCAGCTGAACCCGAAGCCGCTGCCCGCCGCGCCCTGCGTGGAGCGCAGCTGCGAGGTGACGCCGTTGAGGGAGCGGTCGTTCATCGTGCCGTTGAGGTCGCCGAGGAGGATCACCCGGGGCAGGGTCTCGTCGGCGATGGCCTCGCCCAGCGCGTCCGCGCTCGTGTCGCGCTGCCGGGCGGTGAAGCCGGCGTTCATCTTGACCCGCACGGAGGGGAGATGCGCGACGTAGACGGCGAGGGGGCCGTGCGGGGTGGCGACCGTGGCACGCATCGCGCGGGTCCAGCCGAGCTTGATGTCGACGGCCTTCACGCCGGTGAGCCGGTACTTGCTCCACAGCCCGACGGTGCCCTCGACCGCGTGGTACTTGTACGTCGCCGCCAGCGCCTTCTCGTACGTCGGTACGGCCGTCGCCGTCAGCTCCTCCAGGGCCAGCACGTCGGCGCCCGAGGAGGCGAGCCGGGTGGCCGTACCCGTCGGGTCGGGATTGTCGGCGTTGACGTTGTGCGTGGCCACCATGAAGTCGCCGCCGGTGCCCTGCTTGTCGGTGAGCAGTCCGCCGAACAGGTTCAGCCAGACGATCGCCGGGAGGAGGACGGCGATCAGCGCGGTCGCCGACCTGCGCAGGAAGCCGACCAGGACCAGCACCGGGATCAGCAGGCCCAGCCACGGCAGGAAGGTCTCGGTGAGACTGCCGAGGTTGCCGACGGCGTTGGGGATGCGGGAGTGCAGCAGCATCACACCGGCGAGGAGCAGCGCCACCACCGCGGTGACGATGCCCCGGCGCCAGATGCGCGGATCGTTCCGCCAGCCCTTCAGCAGCCGTTCCACCAGGCGTCGGAACCGGTCTCCCCGACGCTCGGGTCCCGAGCCGCCGTTGTCCGTCTCCGTCATGTACGCCTGCTGCGCCATACCGTCTGCCTCACAACCTGCCGTGCACACCGTCGTCCCCCGGTTACGACCCTAGGGGATGATCGGCTCCTCTCCCGCCGTCACATGACGGCCGTACGGAAGAGGATGACGAACAGGGCGAGGGAAGGGGTTCCGGTTACCGGCGGATCGGCGTGGTCTGTGACGAAACGCGAACACTCGCTACGGCGAGGTGACCGGGCCCAGCCCCGCCAGCACCTCGTCGACGAGTTGTTCGGCGAGGCCCTCGGGGAGTTCGGAGTCCGGACGCAGTATGGCCCTGAGCAGCATCGGTCCGGTGAACATGTCGTTGGCCAGCTCGATGTCGACGTCGGCGCGGAGTTCGCCGTTGCGCTGGCCCCGGCGCAGCACTTCCTTGCCGAGTTCGCGCCGGGGGTTGACGACGTTGGTGTGGTAGGCGTTCCAGATGCGGGGGCTGCTCTTCATCTGGGCGTGGACGTTGTGCAGGATGGCCGACGAACGGTTCATCAGGCCGCGCTGCCGCAGCGATTCCAGCAGTACGACGAGGTCGTCGCGCATGGAGGTGCCTGGAAGTTCGGGGTCCGGGGGCTCGGCGGCGCGCATGACGTCGACGAAGAGCTCCTCCTTGCCGTTCCAGCGGCGGTAGATGGTGGCCTTGCCGACGCCGGCGGTACGGGCGATTCTCTCGATGGAGAGCTCGGCGAGCGGAACGCCGTCCTCCAGGAGCTTCATCACGCCTTCCAGGATGGCGTTCTCCACCGCCTCGCTGCGGGGGCGGCCGCGGGCCGGGGTGATGGACCGCGATCCGCTGTCGGCAAGCGTCACGTCGTACCGTCCTCTCAGTGCACTGGCTGCGGGAATTCTCCCGCAGCCGAAGCGTCGCCCCGTGGTCGCCCACGAGGTCTTCCCCGTGGCTCCGGGGTCGTCCCCCGGTCTCCCCCGCGGTTCCTGCCGGTGCCGGCCGGTCCGTTCAGTCGTCTCAGCTGGTTGTTTCAGTCGTTCCGGTTGGCTGTTTCCATGGTTTCAACGGTTCCGGTTGTTCACTCCGCCGCCACGACCAACTCCTGCTCCCGTTCGTCCTGCTGACCGGCCGGCGGCTTGCCCGGCAGGAACAGGGCCACGACCACGGCACCGATCAGCGCGACGCCCGCACCGCACAGGGCGGTGGTGTGCATGGCGTGCAGGAAGGCGTCGTTGGCCGGGGTGACCAGGGCCCTGCCCTGCGCGCCGAGCTTCGAGGCGACGCCGAGGGTGGCCTCGATGGACTCGCCCGCGGTCTCGCGCAGGCCGGGCGGCAGCGCGCCGAGCTTGCCCTCGATGCCGTTGCGGTACGACGTCGACAGCACCGAGCCGAGCACGGCGATGCCGAGGGCGCCGCCGACCTGGCGGAAGGTGTTGCTGAGCGCGGAGGCGGAACCGGCCTTCTCGCGGGGCAGGGCCTGCATGATGACGACCGAGGTCGGCGTCATGATGTGCGCCATGCCGGTGCCCATCAGGAAGAAGACGACCTCCAGGATCCAGATCGGCGTGTCGGCCTCGAAGGTGGCGAAGGTGCCCAGGGTGGCCGCGATCAGCACCAGGCCGCCCGCGGTGGTGGCCTTGTTGCCGAACCGGTCCACCACCAACCGGGCCCGCGGCGCGAAGATCATCTGCGCGGCGGCCAGCGGGAGCAGCAGCAGACCGGACTGGAGCGGCGAGTAGCCCCGCACGCTCTGGGTGTAGAAGACGGAGAAGAAGGTCACGCCCATCAGCGCGAAGAAGACCAGCGCGATGGCGGCCATGGCGGCCGAGAAGACCTTGTTCTTGAAGTAGCTGACGTCCAGCGACGGGTGGTCGCTGCGCTTCTCGTAGATCACGAAGCCGGCGAGGACCGCGACGCCGGCGAAGGTGGTCGCGAGCACCTTGGCGTCGGTGAAGTCGGCGAGTTCGCCGCCCTTGATGATGCCGTAGACCAGCAGGACGAGGCCGACGACGGAGAGCACCACGCCGACCGGGTCGAGGCGGCCCGGGCGCGGGTCGCGCGAGTCGGGCACCAGCCAGAACATCAGGGCGAGCGCGATGATCACGATCGGCACGTTGATCAGGAAGACCGAGCCCCACCAGAAGTGGTCGAGCAGCACGCCGCCGGTGATCGGGCCGATGGCGATAGCGAGACCGACGCCGCCGGCCCAGATACCGATCGCCTTCGGCTGCTCCTGCCGCTCGAAGACGTTCATCAGGACGGCGAGGGTGGCGGGCATCACGAACGCGGCGCCGAGGGCCATCAGGGCACGGAAGGCGATCAGCTGGTCCGCGGAACCGGACTCGGCGGCCAGGGCCGAGCCGACACCGAAGATCACGAGGCCGCCGATGAGCACCTTCTTGCGGCCGAGGCGGTCACCGACGAGCCCGGCGGTGAAGAGCAGGCCGGCGAAGACGAGGGTGTAGGCGTTGATCGCCCACTCCAGCTGGCTCTGGGTGGCGCCGAGACCCACCGGGGCCGGGGTGGAGATGGTCTTGACGGCGACGTTCAGGATCGAGTTGTCGAGCACCACGATCAGCAGGCTCAGCATGAGCACGCCGAGGATCGCCCAGCGGCGCCGGTGCACCGCCTCGGGTATGCGCGGGCCGGGTGGAGCGTGGTCGGCAGGAGTTGTCATGCGGATGAGCCTATGACCATTTCAATACGGCACCGTCTCGTATCTGAATTCCTTTACCCAGGCCTTACACAACGCGACAGGGCGGGCTCCCCGGGGCAGCGCGCGGTGACCGATGGATCACACGGGGGTCCTCTGGCCGACGGAGGCACGAAGTGCCACCATGAGAGGGATCCGGGGACACCGTCAGGGTGCCTCGAGATGACTGAAGGAGCCGTTGTCATGACGCAGCTTTCGGCTGCCCAGACTGTGCAGAACAGCCCCTCCGACGGCAGCAAGGCGCTGTACGGGGGGAAGGGCACCCGCCGCATCACGGTTCGCGACATCGCCCTCGCCAAGGAGCGCGGCGAGAAGTGGCCCATGCTCACCGCGTACGACGCGATGACCGCCTCCGTCTTCGACGAGTCCGGCATCCCGGTGCTGCTGGTCGGCGACTCGGCCGGCAACTGTCACCTCGGCTACGAGTCGACGGTCCCGGTGACCCTGGACGAGATGACGATGCTGTCGGCGGCCGTGGTCCGCGGCACCCAGCGCGCCCTGATCGTCGGCGACCTCCCCTTCGGCTCCTATCAGGAAGGCCCGGTGCAGGCGCTGCGCTCGGCGACCCGGCTGGTGAAGGAGGCGGGCGTCGGCGCGGTCAAGCTGGAGGGCGGCGAGCGGTCGTACGAACAGATCCGGCTGCTCGTCGAGTCCGGCATCCCGGTGATGGCGCACATCGGCCTGACCCCGCAGTCCGTCAACGCGATGGGCTACCGCGTGCAGGGCCGCGGCGAGGAGGCGGCCCAGCAGCTGCTGCGGGACGCCAAGTCGGTCCAGGACGCGGGCGCGTTCGCGGTCGTACTCGAGCTGGTCCCGGCGGAGCTCGCGGCCGAGGTGACCCGGGTGCTGCACATCCCGACCGTCGGCATCGGCGCGGGTGCCGAGACCGACGCGCAGGTCCTGGTCTGGACGGACATGCTGGGCCTGACCTCGGGCCGGGTGCCGAAGTTCGTGAAGAAGTACGCCGACCTGCGCGAGGTCATGGGCAACGCGGCCAGGGCGTACGCCGAGGACGTCGTCGGCGGGAACTTCCCGCTGGAGGAGCACTCCGTGCACTGAGTGCTCCGCTGGGCCGGCCGAGATATGCCGTCGTTCGTCTGCGGCGTGCGTCGTGGCCGGTCGCGCAGTTCCCCGCGCCCCTTGCGGGGCGCGGCCTTCGGGGCGCGGCCTTCGGGGCGCGGCCTTCGGGGCGCGGCCTTCGGGGCGCGGCCTTCGGGGCGCGGCCTTCGGGGCGCGGCCTTCGGGGTGCTGTCAAGAGCCACTGCGGAAACACCGAGGCCGGCCCGCCGATCTTCCCCCGTCGGCGGGCCGGCTGCCGTTCGCGCTCAGATCGGGGCGGGCCGGCTCCAGCGGATCTCGTCGTCCTGCCGGAGGTCCGTGGGGCGGAGGCCGACGGCCGTGGCGACCGCGGCCGACGCGTGGTGGTCGGGGTGGACATGGGCGATGACCGTGTGAACCGACTGCCCCCACAGCCAGTCGACGAGGGTGCGGGCCGCCTCCGTCGCGATGCCCCTGCCCTGCCATGGCACGCCCACCACCCAGGCGACTTCCGCGACGGCACCGGTGACCGTCGCCTGGACGTAACCCGTCAGGCAGGACTCGGCACGGAGCCGGATCACCCGGTTCAGCCAGCAGACGGCCGGGTCGGGCGAGCCGGCGGTGAGGCGGCGGTAGCGCGAGCGCAGGGCCTCGACGGTGTCCGGTGTGCCGCCGGTGAAGATGTGCAGGGCCGGGTCCGACAGCACCACGGCCATCTCCTCGGCATGCTCGACACGGAGCGGGAGCAGGTCGAGCCGCTCGGACCTGATGGCGGCCTGGGCCGCGGGTGGGGTCACGCGCCGCACGCTACGCCCCGCGCGCCGCAGAGCCGCCGCAGGGCCGCCGCCGTCCACCGAGCGAACCGTCGATGAGCTATCGGCTGACTATCGGTGGACTATCGGTGGGCTATCGGCGACGTGTAGGCGGGTGTCGGCGGTCTGTCGGTGGTTTGTCGGTGGGGCCTGGCACCGTACTTCCCATGACGCGAATCGACAACAACGCCGTGTCCGTACGGGGGCTGGTGAAGCACTACGGCGACACCAAGGCACTCGACGGAGTTGATCTGGACGTCCGCCAGGGCACCGTGATGGGTGTGCTCGGACCGAACGGGGCCGGCAAGACCACCCTGGTGCGGATCCTGTCCACGCTGCTGCAGCCCGACGCGGGAGAGGCGACCGTAGCCGGGTACGACGTGCTGCGCCAGCCCCGCCAGCTGCGCCGGGTGATCGGGCTGACCGGACAGTACGCCTCCGTGGACGAGAAGCTGCCGGGCTGGGAGAACCTGTACATGATCGGGCGGCTCCTCGACCTGCCGAGGAAGGACGCGCGGAGCCGGGCCGACGAGCTGCTGGAGCGGTTCTCGCTGACCGAGGCCGCCAAGCGCCCGGCGAGCACCTACTCCGGTGGCATGCGCCGCCGCCTCGACCTCGCCGCCTCGATGATCGGGCACCCCCAGGTGCTGTTCCTGGACGAGCCGACCACCGGACTCGACCCGCGCACCCGCAACGAGGTGTGGCAGGAGGTCAAGGCCATGGTCGGCGACGGGGTGACCGTGCTGCTGACCACCCAGTACATGGAGGAGGCCGAGTACCTCGCCTCCGAGCTGACCGTCGTGGACCGCGGGAAGGTCATCGCCGGCGGCAAGGTGGAGGAGCTGAAGGCGAAGGTCGGCGGGCGGACGCTGCGGGTGCGGCCCGTGGACCCGCTGCAGGTCCGGCCGCTCGCCGCCATGATCGACGAGCTGGGCATCACCGGGCTCGCCGGTACCACCGTGGACGCCGAGAACGGCACGTTGCTGGTGCCGATCCTCAGCGACGAGCAGCTGACCGCCGTGGTCGGCGCCGTCACCGCCCGCGGTATCACCATCAGCTCCATCGTCACCGAACTGCCCAGCCTGGACGAGGTGTTTTTGTCCCTCACCGGCCACCGTGCCAGTGCCCCGCAGGACGCCAAGCCCGCCGACGACCGTCAGGAGGTCGCCGTATGAGCGCCACGACCGCAACCGCCACCACCGCCACCGCCTCCACCTCCGATGTCCGGATCCCGCTGCGCGGGCACCTGCGGCACACCGGGGCCCTGATCCGCCGCAACCTGCTGTGGATCCGGCAGGACCCGGAGTCGATGTTCGACGCCCTGCTGATGCCGGTCGTCTTCACGCTGCTGTTCGTGTACGTCTTCGGCGGCTCGATCGGGCAGGCGCTCGGCGGCGGTCAGGACGGATACGTCCAGTACGTCATCCCCGGCATGATCGCGATGATGAGCATGACGCTCTCGCAGGGCGTCGGCACCGGGTTCAGCCAGGACTTCAACTCCGGCGTGATGGACCGGTTCCGGTCGCTGCCGATCGGGCGCGGCTCGGTGCTGTTCGCGAAGATCTCGGTGGAACTGGTGCGGATGCTGTTCGCCACCGCCGTGCTGATGATCGTCGCCGTGCTGGTCGGGTTCCACATCAACCACTGGGCCGGGCTGTTCGCCGCCGTGGGGCTGTCCGCGGTGTTCGCCTCCTCGATCATGTGGGTGTTCCTCACCCTCGGCGTGATCCTGAAGAACGCCCAGTCCGTGCAGGCCATGGGGTTCCTGGTGCTGTTCCCGCTGCAGTTCGGCTCGTCGATCTTCGCGCCGACGAAGTCGATGCCGGGCTGGCTGCAGGCCTTCACCGACTACAATCCGCTCTCCACGCTCGCCGACGCGGCGCGCGGACTGATGGTCGGCGGCCCGGTCGCCCACGACCTGTGGATCACGCTGGGCTGGTCGGTGGGGATCACGGCGATCGCGGCACCGTACGCGATCTACAAGTTCCGGACGAAGAGCTGACGTTCACCCGGACACGCCGGGCCGGACACGTCGGACCGGCACGTCAGAGCAGGGCGGTGGCCTCCGCGCGGGAGAGGCCACCGCCCTCGGCGTACGCGGACTCGTAGGCGGCGTCGTCGGCGAGGGCGGCCCGGACGCGGGCCTCGGAGCGGTCGCGCGCGGTGCGCTCCAGGCCGACCTGGAGGTGGCCGGGCGGCAGCAGGGCGTCGGCGGCGCCCAGGCAGCGGGCGGCGTCCACGGCGCGCCCGCCCCCGTCGACACCGGCCAGGGCGACCGCGGCGACGGTCAGGCAGACGGACGGCAGGTGCGGGGTGATCGCCTCGCTCAGCGGGTCGGCGGCGAGCCGCAGCGCGTCCCGCACCTTGGCCAGGGCCTGCGCGTACAGGTCGTCGAGGGCGTCCACCCAGGCCTCCTGGGTGAGGATCAGGGCGTCGAAGACGACGAAGTGGGAGATCTTGAACTCGGTGCGCAGCAGCCGGAGTTGCTCGCGGGCCTCGGCGATACGGCCGCTCAGCAGGAGCCAGGTGGTGAGGAAGAGCCGGGCGGCGGGCATCGACTCGTTGTTCAGGCCCTCGTTGTCGGCGATGACCTGGCGCAGCAGTTCCTCCCCGCGCTCGGTGTCGCCCGACTCGATCAGCACGCTGCCGAGGCGGGCCCGCAGTACGGCGATCTGGGCGCGGGCGCCGAGCCGGCCGACCCGCTCGATGGCGGCCTCGTAGTCGATGGCCGCCGCCCGGTAGTCGCCGCGGCGCTCCCGGGACTCGGCGCGCCCGGAGAGCGCCTCGGCGGTGCCCCAGTCGTCCCCGAGCCGCTGGAAGAACCCCAGCGCCTCGTCGGCGTCCCGGGTGGCGTCGCCGGCCCAGGCGGCCCGGTTGGCGAGCAGGTTGGCGCGCATGGCGAGGCTTCCGGCCAGCTCCCACTCGTAGCCGGGCGTCTCGCGGCAGGTGCGGACGGAGGCGTCGAGGATCTCGCGCAGCCGGTCCATGCCGCCGGTCAGCATCACGGCGAAGAACCAGAACATGCCCGGCGCCCGGCAGGTCTGCGGCATGCCGGGTTCGTAGACCTCGGTGACGGCACGCAGCTTCGCCTGGGCCTCGGGTGTCTGCCAGACGTCCAACTCGGTGTCCATGCAGGCCAGATGGGCCAGGTGCAGGCCGCGCCGGGCCTCGGCGAGCACCTCTCCGGTGTACGGCGGCGGGGTGTCGGTGCAGCGCTGCCACACCGGTTCGGCCCGGCGCAGGGGTGCGGCGAACGGGTCGGGGCCGAGGGCTATGACGTCGGCACACCAGGTCCGGGTCTCGATCCGCTGGTCGTGCATCTGCCA
The DNA here is from genome assembly GCF_043201715.1 of Streptomyces sp. NPDC048291. Classification (NCBI taxonomy): domain Bacteria; kingdom Bacillati; phylum Actinomycetota; class Actinomycetes; order Kitasatosporales; family Streptomycetaceae; genus Streptomyces; species Streptomyces sp. NPDC048291. The sequence continues at coordinate 368,369 of NZ_JBICZC010000001.1, read as the reverse complement.
GTACCAGAACAGCGAGTGGAGCAGGCAGAGCGCCTCGTCCTCGTCCCGTTCGGCGATGGCGTGCCGCAGCGCGGTGCGCAGGTTCTCGTACTCCAACTGGAGCCGGGCGATGGCGGCCCGCTGGCCGGGACCGCGCAGCAACGGTTCGTTGGTACGGGCGAGTTCGCGGTAGTACGTCAGGTGGGCGCGCTCGGCGGCGGTGCGCTCGCCGCTCTCGTCGAGGCGCTCGGCGGCGTACTCGGCGACGGTCTCCAGGAGCCGGTAGCGCATCCCGCCGCCCGCGGCCTCGCCCGAAGGGGCGGCCACGACCAGGGACTTGTCGACCAGGGTGCCGAGCGCGTCGAGGGCGGCGGGGCCGCAGACGGCCTCGGCGGCGGCCAGGTCGCAGCCGCCCGCGAAGAGCGAGAGGCGGCCGAGGACGGCGCGTTCGCCGGCGTCGAGCAGGTCCCAGGACCAGTCGACGACCGCGCGCAGGGTCTGCTGGCGGGGCAGCACGGTGCGGCTGCCGGAGGTGAGGAGCCGGAAACGGTCGTCGAGCCGGTCGGCTATCTGGCGCGGGGTCAGCATCCGCAGCCGGGCGGCGGCCAGTTCGATGGCGAGGGGCAGCCCGTCCAGGCGGCGGCAGATCTCGGCGCAGGCCGCCGCGGTCTCGCCGTCGGCGTCGACCGTGAAGCCGGGGCGGGCCGCGGCGCCCCGCTCGGCGAGCAGCCGCAGCGCCACCGGCTCGGGCAGCGGCTCCACCGGACGCAGCAACTCCCCCGGTACGCCGAGGGGTTCGCGGCTGGTGGCGAGGATCGTCAGGTCCGGGCAGCGTTCCAGGAGCCGGGCCGCCAGGTCGGCCGCCGCGTCCACGACGTGCTCGCAGTTGTCGAGGACGAGCACCATCCGGCGCCGGGCGCAGTGGTCGACGAGCCGCTCGACCGGGTCGTCGTGCCGGTCGGCCGCGGCCCGCATGGTCTCGGCGCCGCCGCCGTACAGCACGGCCTCGCGGGCGCCGAGCGCGCTGAGCACGGCCTCGGGGACGTCCGCCGGGTCGTCGACGGGGGCCAGCTCGGCCAGCCAGACGCCGTCCGGGGCGGCGTACCGGACGGTCTCGGCGGCCTCCTGCGACAGCCGGGTCTTGCCGGCCCCGCCGGGCCCGAGCAGGGTGACCAGCCGGGCGGCGGCGAGGTCGCCCCGGATGGCCTCGATGTCGCCCTCGCGCCCGACGAAGGAGGTGAGCCGGGCGCGCAGGTTGCCGGGCCGGGCCGGTGCCTCCGCCGCGGGCGCCGGGTCGAGGAGCTCGCCGTGCAGGGCGCGCAGTTCGGGTCCCGGGTCGGAGCCGAGGCGGTCGGCGAGGAGGCGGCGTACGTCGTCGTAGGCGGCGAGCGCCTCGGCGGTTCGGCCGGTGCCGTGCAGGGCGCGCAGGCGCAGGGCCTGGAGGGGTTCGTCGAGGGGGTGCGCGTCGCACAGGGCGGTCAGCTCGGGCAGCGACTGCTCGGCCTGGCCGAGGGCGAGGGCGGCGGTGTGCCGGGCGCGCAGGGCGTCCAGGCGGCGGACGTCGACGCGGGCCGCCTCGGCGGTGCGGTCGGGCAGGTCGGCGAGGGCCGGGCCGTGCCACAGGGCGAGGGCGTCGTCGAGGACGGTGGCCGCCTTGGCGGGGTCGCCGTCGGCGAGGGCGCGCAGCCCCTCGCCGGTGAGCCGCTCGAAGCGGTGCAGGTCGACGTCGTCGGGGGCGGCGGCGAGCCGGTAGCCGCCGTCGGTGGAGCCGATCGCGTCCGCGCCGAGCGCCCTGCGCAGCCGGCCGACCAGCGCCTGGAGCGCGCCCCCGGCGTCGGCGGGCGGTTCGTCGCCCCACACCTCGTCGACGAGCAGCCCGGCGGGCACGGCACGGCCGGGCCGCAGCGCCAGCACGGTCAGCAGGGCACGCAGCCGTGCCCCGCCCACGGGGACGGCCGTGCCGTCGGGGCGGAGGGCCTGGGTGGTGCCGAGGATCGCGTAGCGCACGGGGTCCATTGTCCCTGGGGACGTCGGAAGCGGTCACGGGGTTTCGCCGACGGGGGTGTCGCCGCCTGCGCACGGGGGTCGCGGGTGCGGGCGTCAGAGGCGCGGTACGTGGCCGGCGTCCGGGCTGTCGAGGGTGACGAGGGCGCCGCAGGCGCGGCGGACCCGGCGTGGGCCGGTCGTGGCGCCGGGGTCGGTCTCACCGAACCACAACGGGGTGCCGCGGCACCCCGTCTGCCGGTCCTCGTGGAACACCTTCGGCAGGGGCGTGGCACCGGCCTGCGGGAACCGAACGCCCGTCGCGAACCGTTTTCACTTGCGCCGAGAGGTATTTCCCCAGCACCCGAGGCGTTTTTCCACCGCGCCAGGTACGGTCGACCGGACTCGCGTCGACCACCCAGTCCTCCAGGAGCCCCGCGCCATGACCGCCACCACCGCCCGCCCCAGTGACCGGCGGATCAGTCCCGTGTTCATCGGGATCCTCGCCGTCACCGCGGTCACCGGGTGGGCCACCTGGTCCGGGTTCGCCGAGCAGCCCGGGGTCGCCGTGTTCCTGTTCGTGACGGCGGCCTGGATCGTCTCGCTCTGCCTGCACGAGTACGCGCACGCGCGCACCGCCCTGCACAGCGGGGACATCACCGTGGGCGCGAAGGGCTACCTGACCCTGAACCCCCTGAAGTACACGCACGCCCTGCTGAGCATCGTGCTCCCGGTGCTGTTCGTGATCATGGGCGGGATCGGCCTGCCGGGCGGCGCGGTCTTCATCGAGCGCAGCCGGATCCGGGGCCGCTGGCGGCACAGCCTCATCTCCGCCGCGGGTCCGCTGACGAACGTCCTGTTCGCCGCCGTCTGCACCGCCCCCTTCTGGCTGGACGCCCTGGACGGCGTTCCGGCCGACTTCCGCTTCGCGCTTGCCTTCCTCGCCCTGCTCCAGGTCACCGCCGCGATCCTGAACTTCCTGCCGGTGCCGGGCCTGGACGGCTACGGCGTGATCGAGCCCTGGCTGTCGTACGGCATCAAGCGCCAGGTGGAGCCGTTCGCCCCGTTCGGCCTGCTCTTCGTGTTCGCGCTGCTGTGGGTGCCGTCGATCAACAGCGCGTTCTTCGACGTGATCGACGCGCTGCTGCGCCACCTGGGCGTCGAAGACCTGGACCGGTACTGCGGCCAGCAGCTCTACCGGTTCTGGCAGGGGACGGACCAGTTCTGCTCCGCCGCCGGCTGACGCTCACGCCGACAGCGGGAACTCCTCGCCCAGCTCCCGGAACACCGCCGTGTTGAGGGCGAAGGCCCGCTTGCACTCGGCGACGACGCGCTGCCTCTCCAGGTCGTCCGCGTCCACCGCGTCCAGCAGTTCGCGGTAACCCCGCTTGAAGGCGGCCGGGTTGGCGATGCCCTCGAAGACGTAGAACCGGACGCCGTCGCCCCTGCGCTCGAACCCCCAGGTCCGCTCGGCCCTGTCGCGGATGATCTGGCCGCCGGAGAGGTCGCCGAGGTAGCGGGTGTAGTGGTGCGCGACGTACCCGGCGGGCCAGGTCTCGGCGCACTCCCGCACCCGCGCCGCGTACTCCTGAGTCGCCGGCAGCGCCGTGCGCCCGGTCCGCCACCCGGCCCCGTGCAGGTGTGCCAGGTCCCGCTCCAGCGCGGCCAGCCGGAACAGCTCGGGCCGCACGAACGGACCGGCCACCGGGTCCGAGGCCAGCCGCCCGGCCGCACCCTCCAATGCGTCGTACACGAACCACAGCTGCTCGGTGTAGCGGGCGTACGCCTCCACACCGAGCCGGCCGCCCAGCAGGGCACTCATGAACGTCGAGGTCTCCGCCTCCACGTGCTGCTCGTGGGACGCGGTGCGGATGAGTGTCGAGAAGGAGTCCATGGGCAACATCCTCTAAGGTAAGGCTTACCTAAGTCAATGCTCTTGCCGACGCTTCGTCGGTAAAGTTACCGACACCGTGTCGGTAAAAGCGTACCGGAAAAAGGCCCGCCCTCCGCGGGGAGGACGGGCCGGACGGCCGAGGGGACCAGGGGGCTACTGGTTCACGGGTTCACGGGAGGGTCAGGATCTCCGCGCCGGTGTCCGTGACCACCAGCGTGTGCTCGAACTGCGCGGTGCGCCTGCGGTCCTTGGTGACGACGGTCCAGCCGTCGTCCCACATGTCGTACTCGTGCGTCCCGAGCGTCAGCATCGGCTCGATCGTGAAGGTCATCCCGGGGTGCATGACGGTCGTCGCCTGCGGGCTGTCGTAGTGCGGGATGATCAGCCCGGAGTGGAACGACGAGTTGATGCCGTGACCGGTGAAGTCACGGACGACCCCGTAGCCGAAGCGCTTGGCGTACGACTCGATGACCCGGCCGATGATGTTGATCTGCCGGCCCGGCTTGACCGCCTTGATCGCCCGCTCCAGGGACTCCCGGGTCCGCTCGACAAGCAGCCGGCTCTCGTCGTCGACGTCCCCGACCAGGTAGGTGGCGTTGTTGTCGCCGTGCACCCCGCCGATGTACGCGGTCACGTCCAGGTTGACGATGTCACCGTCCTGGAGCACCGTCGAGTCCGGGATGCCGTGGCAGATGACCTCGTTGACGCTGGTGCACAGGGACTTGGGGAAGCCCCGGTAGCCGAGCGTGGACGGGTAGGCCCCGTGGTCGCACATGTACGCGTGCGCCACCCTGTCGAGTTCGTCCGTCGTGACACCCGGCGCGATGGTCTTCGCGGCCTCCTCCATCGCCTGCGCGGCGATACGGCCGGCGATCCGCATCGCCTCGATGGTCTCCGGGGTCTGCACCTCGGGCCCGGTGTACGGGGTCGGTGCGGGTTTGCCGACGTACTCGGGGCGGCGGATGTTTCCGGGTACCGAACGGGTGGGAGAGAGCTCCCCTGGTACGAGCAGCGACTGGCCAGACATGCCAGCGAGTCTATCCAGCGGGCATGCGGGAACATTTGACATCCTCCCCCTCTTCTCCCGGAAGAGGGGTAAGTGACCCGGAACGTCTTCGCAGCAGGGGGCCGCGCACCCACGCCTGTGACACTGAGACGGAAACGGACCCAGCCACAGCCGGGCACCTCCACCTGTGCCCACCGCCGGTTCAGCCTCTGCACGACCACGGAGCGGCCCAAGACCTGCTTACCGGTCTTCGGGTTCAGCTTCGGGCTGCCGTCCGGACCGACTTCGGGGACCCGATCGGTACCGATGCCCCGGAAGCCTCCGTGCACATGCTTCCTGCGCCAGGTCGGCTCACCGAACCCTGAGGTGAAGCGGGCGTTCCTGGCCTTGGCGAAGTCCTTGAGAGCCTGCTGCTGCACGTCCGCGTTCCCGGCCGCCGGCCACTCGTTCTCAGCACGTGCCTCGGTGAGCTGGCGGCACTGCTCCGCAAAACCGGGCGCGGACCTACGGCCCGGCTTCCATTGCGCATGTTGCTCCACCGCGAGATTCCACACGTACCGGGCGTGCGTGCAGTGCAGGAGCATCTGCTCCGCCTGCGCAGGCGTCGGATACATCCGGAAACGCGACATGCCACGAAACCAGCCACCCCGTTCCGCACCGCGCGCACCATCGACCAACATCACCCGCGAGAGTGACCCACACACCCTGCCACCAGGGAATTCCCCGACCACCGAGCCCCTGTCCCGCCACCGGCCATTCGAGACCGCCCCCAGGCCCGTGCGCTTAAACGAGGAATCGTCCTGGGGACGACTCCTTTATCCTTGTCCCGCTCCGCGGGAGCGGGTATTCACCCCGGCCCTGAAGGACCGGGCACCCTGCGCGAAAGACAGGGTGGAAGGCGAAAGGAGCCGGTCATGGCCCTGTTCAAGAAGCGGACCGTCGCGAAGGCGGGCGAGTGGTACTACTGCCTGGAGCACAAGAAGGTCGAGGAGGGGCCCGAGTGCCCCGCCAAGGACCGGTTCGGCCCCTACGCCACCCGTGAGGAGGCCGAGCACGCCATGGAGATCGCGCGGGAGCGCAACCTCCAGTGGGAGAACGACCCGAAGTGGCACGACGCGCCGACGGGGGACTCCTCGGAAGAGGGCTGATCAGGAGGGCTGAGCGGGCGCGGCCCCGGTTGCGGCTTCGGCGGTGCGCCGGGCGCGGAGTCGTACGGCGTGTTCGTTCGTCCGCGCGTCGTACGACATCAGGGCGGGCAGGCACAGGGCCAGCAGGCCGACCGCGCCGGTGCAGAGCAGGCCGCCCGCGCCGACGGACGCCCGTACGCCGAGCCATCCGGCCATGCCGCCGGAGCGGACCTGGCCGAGGGTGGGGCCCACGGAGTACGACAGCAGTTCGATCCCGGCGAGGCGGCCGCGCAGCTCGTCGGGGATGGTCTGGTTCCACATCGCGCCCCGGAAGATCCCGCTGACCATGTCGCAGCCGCCGGCGACGGCGAGGAGGAGCAGGACCAGCCACACGTTCGCCACGGCACCGGCGGCGGCGATCGCGAGACCCCACAGCGCGGCCGACAGCACCACCATCCGCCCGTGCCTGCGCACCCGCGAGGTCCAGCCGCTGACCAGGCTCACCAGGAGCGAACCGGCCGGGATGCTCGCGTACATCAGGCCCAGTGACCAGTCGGCGTCCAACTCGTCGGCGAGGAACGGCAGCACGGCGAGCGGCATCGCCAGGAACATCGCCGCGAGGTCGACGGCGTAGGTGCCGAGGAGTTCCTTGCGGCTCCAGGCGTAGCGGGCGCCCTCGGCGACGGAGCGGAGGCTGGGGGCGGCGGCCTCGTGGGAGGCGGGCGACGGGGCGATGGGGAGGACGAGTACGACCGAGACGAGGAACGTGACGAGGTCGGCGCCGTACGCCCAGCCGAGGCCCGCGTACGCCACGACCAGGCCGGCGACGGCGGGGCCCGCGACGCCGCCGACCGTCCAGCGGAAGGAGTTGAGGGCCGCCGCGGCCGGGAGGTCGTCGTGGGCGACGATCCTCGGCAGCAGGGAGTCCAGGGCGGGACGCTGGACCGAGCCGAGGGCGGAGGACAGGGCCGCGACCGCGTACAGCGGCCATACGGCCGGGTGCGGCAGCAGGGCGTTGACCAGCAGGCCCGCGCTGAGCAGCCCCTGAGCGGCCTCGGTCCGGACGATCAGCTTGCGCTTGTCGAGGGCGTCGGCGAGGGCGCCGCCGTACAGGCCGAACACGATGAGCGGGAGCAGTTCGACGGCGCCGACGGCTCCTACGGCGGCGGCGGAACCGGTGAGGTCCTTGATCTGCACCGGGAGTGCGACGAACGTCAGGAAGCTCCCGAAGTTGCTGATCAGACCGGAGACCCACAGCCGCCGGAAGTCGACGGAGGCCTTCCAGGGGGCTAGGTCGGGGAGGAGGCTCACGGTGGGACATGTTGAACGGCCGAGCGCCTCGCCTCAACCGCTTTTCCGCCGGGTGCGGGCCGGTCGGGGCTGGTCGCGCAGTTCCCCGCGCCCCTTCAGGGCGCGTCGGTGCAGCGCCCCTTCAGGGGCGCGGGGAACCGCGCGAGCAAGCACTACGCGCCCGCAGCCGAGGTCTCACAGGGGCGCCCCTTCAGGGGCGCGGGGAACTGCGCGAGCAAGCACCGCGGGCCCGCGGCCGAGGTCTCACCAGGGGGTTGGGGGCGGGGCCATCACCGTTTCCGCCAGCTTCGTCAAACGGTCCCTGAAGCGGCGGCGCCCCCGCGGGGACGGGCCGTTCTCGCCGGCTGCCGCGCTGACCAGGTGCTGGACCGTGTCCAGGTCCAGTTCCGCGGCGTCGGGGACGGTGAGGGTCTCGTGGGCCATGGCGGTGAGCGCGTCGTCGGTGGTGGCGAGGGTCAGGACCGTCACGCCGGCGCGGCGGGCCGTGTGGACCCGCTCCAGGAGGGGTGCGGCGTCCCCCGGCGCCACCACGAGCAGCGTCTCGCCCCGGCGGGCCGTCTCGATGCGGCCGGGGCCGACCGCGAGGTGCGCCGGGTCGGTGGGGCGGGCGTCGTGCCGTACGAGGGTCGGCGCCAGTTCCGGCGTACCGGACCACGCCGCCTCGTCGACGAGGTGCGCGGCGAGGTGCCACGGCTCGTACTCCGGTGTGCCGAGCAGGAGCAGTCCGCCGCCGTGGGTCACCACCGAGCCCCGCAGCGCGCCCGCGAATCTGCGGGTCGCGGTCAACCACTCGGTCCCGGCGAGCACTTCACGCAACAACGCGACCCGTACGGCGTCCATGCCTCCGCATACTGCCGCAATCGGACACTCGTGACGTGGAGTTCACCCCGAATTCGCCCGGCCCGGGGAGGAGGCGGCCCATGAGTGACGTAGAAGCAAGCATTCCCTTTCGCGCGGGCAAAGAGGGCTACGCCAGTTTCCGGATCCCGGCGGTGGTGGTCTCCCGGGCGGGCACCGTGCTCGCCTTCTGCGAAGGAAGAGTCAACTCCGCGGCCGACTACGGGCACATCGACGTCGTGCTGAAGAGGTCCGGGGACGGCGGGCGTACCTGGGGGGCGCTCCAGGTCGCCGCGAGCAACGGGACCGATCTCGCCGGGAACCCGGCGCCCGTCGTCCTCGACACCGGGCGGATCCTGCTCGTGCACGTCCGCAGCGCCGCGTCCGCCACCGAGGACGCCATCCTGCGCGGGCAGGTGTCCGACGCCGACGGGCGGCGGGTGTGGGTGCAGCACAGCGACGACGACGGGGTGACCTGGTCCGCCCCGGCCGAGATCACCAAGTCCGTGAAGAAGGCCGGGTGGCGGTGGTACGCCACCACGCCCGGGCACGCGATCCAGTTGCGTTCGGGACGGGTCGTCGTGGCCGCCAACCACACCCTGCCGCCCGCCGGGACGGACAACGGCACCGAGGGCAAGTACAACAGCGGGCACTGCCTGCTCAGCGACGACCACGGGGCGACCTGGTACCTCGGCTACGTCGACGAGAACACCGACGGGTACATCAACGTCAACGAGACCACCGCCGCCGAACTGCCCGACGGGCGGGTCTACTTCAACACGCGCAACGATTCCCCGGCGCCCGGGAACAGGGCCGACGCCCACTCGAAGGACGGCGGGCGCACCCTGGTGAAGCCCTTCCGGCCGCAGGCCGGGCTCACCGCCCCGGTCTGCCAGGCGAGCGTGCTCCAACTCCGCGATCCCGACGTGCTGCTGTACTCCGGGCCGGGCGATCCCGCGGCCCGTGCCCTGCTGACGATCCGCGCCTCCGCCGACGGCGGGACCACCTGGCGGTCGGCGTACACGGTCGACGGGCTGCCCGCGGCCTACTCCGACCTGGCCCGGATCGACGCGGCCGCCGTCGGGCTGCTGTACGAGACGGGCGACTTCAGCGCGTACACGACGATCACGTTCCGCCGGGTGCCCGTGAACCGTCTCACCTGACCGGGTGCGGCCGTCGGCCCGGACGTAGAGTCGGCCCATGACCTCTACCGACAGTGCACAGCAGCCGGCGGCCGACAAGGCTCCCGCCCCCGCCAAGGATCCCTGGGACCTGCCCGACGTCTCCGGTCTGGTCGTGGGTGTGCTCGGCGGCACCGGCCCGCAGGGCAAGGGCCTCGCCTACCGGCTGGCCCGGGCCGGCCAGAAGGTGATCATCGGTTCGCGGGCCGCCGAGCGCGCGCAGGCCGCCGCCGACGAGCTCGGGCACGGTGTCGAGGGCGCCGACAACGCCGAGTGCGCGCGCCGCAGCGACCTCGTGATCGTCGCCGTGCCGTGGGAGGGGCACGGCAAGACGCTGGAGTCGCTGCGCGAGGAGCTGGCCGGGAAGATCGTCGTGGACTGCGTCAACCCGCTCGGCTTCGACAAGAAGGGCGCCTACGCGCTCAAGCCGGAGGAGGGCAGCGCGGCGGAGCAGGCCGCGGCGCTGCTGCCGGACTCGCGGGTCACGGCCGCCTTCCACCACCTCTCCGCGGTGCTGCTCCAGGACCCGGAGATCGCGGAGATCGACACCGACGTGATGGTGCTCGGCGAGCTGCGCGCCGACGTGGAGATCGTGCAGGCGCTGGCCGGGCGGATCCCCGGGATGCGGGGCGTCTTCGCGGGGCGGCTGCGCAACGCCCACCAGGTGGAGTCCCTGGTCGCGAACCTGATCTCGGTCAACCGCCGCTACAAGGCACACGCCGGGCTCCGGGTCACGGACGTCTGAGCGGATGGGGGACACTGGTGGACGCCACCAGTGTCCCCTTCGTCATGAGAAAGCGGCCCCTATGCCCCGCCTCGCCCTGTACGCCCTGGCCGTCTGCGTCCTCGCGGTCGTCGCCGCCGTCGTCTCCTTCGTCCAGGGCAGCTGGCTGATCGGCGTGGTCTGGGTGCTGCTGACGGGTCTGTCGTCCAACATGACCTGGTACTACCTGCGGCGCGGGCGCGCGGACAAGTCGGTCACCGGCTGATCGGCGACTGATCAGCGGCCGGTGCCCGGGTGCTTCTCCGGGCCCTCCAGGAAGACCCGCCCGCCGATCTCCACCCAGCCGTACGGCTGCGGTGCGGTCAGGATCTGCGAACCCCGGCCCTGGGTGATGTTCAGGGCCCGGCCCAGCTGCGCGGTCAGCAGCAGGGCGGCCGCCCCGGTCGCCTCGTCCTCGTCGATGCCGTCGCCGCGGCCGGGGAAGGCGCGGGCGCGGACCCGCCCGGCCGACTCGTCCTCCCACGCCCAGGCGTAGATCCTCCCCCGGGCTTCGCCCGGGGGGACCCCCATCTCGCTTCGCTCGCCCGGCGGCGGCACGGGCAGGGCGTCGACCTCGGCGGCGGTGGCGTACCGGTGCAGGGTGCACGGCGGGGCCCACTCCGGGAGCGCCTCGATCCAGCTGAACTCCCCGTCCAGCCGGGCGCCGACCACGCCGGCCGGGGTGACCAGTTCGGGCACGTCCAGCAGCCAGGCCGTGCCGACGCAGGGGTGCCCGGCGAACGGCAGGCGCAGGGTGGGGGTGTAGATGTCGACGACCCCGCGCTCGGGGTCGTCCACGAACACGGTCTCGCTGAAGCCGAGCTTGGCCGCCAGCGCCTGCCGGTCCTCGCGGTCGGGCAGCAGGGAGCCGTCCCGGACGACCCCCAGTTCGTTGCCGTATCCGCCGTTCGCCGCGCAGAAGACACGCAGCACGTCGTAGTCAGTCACAGCGGCATTGAAGCACCCGCCGCGTCACCCCTCGGTACGACGCCTGCGCATCGCGTACACGACACCCGCGCCCGCGACCACGGTGACGGCGGCGGCCGTGCCGACGGCGGCGGCCGGGAAGGCCGAGCCGGTGGCGGCGAGGGCACCGTCCGTGCCGCCCGTGCCGCCTGTCGTGGAGGCGACGGTATCGCCACTTGCCGCACCGGCGGTGTCCGAGGCGGTGGCGGTCGGGGTGCCGGTCGATCCGTCGTCGCCGGAGGGGAGTTGGGCGTCGTCGGTGAGGGCGACGGAGAGGTCGAGCGGGTCGAGTGCGGTGCCCGCCGGGTAGTAGCCGCTGAACGCCTTCGCGCCGGCCTCGGTGAGGGTGGCGGTGACGTCGTCCAGGGTGATGACGTCACCCGTGGGGGTCAGGTCGGCGGACGCGGCCTTCAGGTCGGCCAGTTCGACGTCCTCGGTGGTGGTGCCGAGACTCGTCACGTCGGCGGTGAGTTCGCCCTTGCCGCCGTCGAGCGTGGCGCGGAGGTTGCCGAGGGTGAGGTCGAGGCCGTACGTGCCGTTGCTCTCGTGGCCCTTGAAGGTGACGGCGCCGTCGAAGGCGGCGGCGAGGGTGCCGGCGTCGGTGTCGTAGTCGCCGGTGGCGTCGCCGAAGGTGAACACGCCGTTGCCGGCGGCCTGGGTCGCGCCGCCGGAGACGGTGATCCTGCCCTGCGCCACGCTGCCGACGACGTAGGTGCGGAAGGACTCCTTCACGCCCCAGGTGAGGGTGCCGTCGGCTATGTCGCCCTCGGCCGGGGTCTCCTCGGAGGCGGAAGGGGATACGGAGGCGGAGGCAGAGGGGGAGGTGGAGGTGGAGGTAGTGGTCGAGGGCGAGGCGGACGACGAGGTCGGGGGCGCGGACGGGCTCGCGCTCTGCGACGTCGAGCCGGAGGGCGACGGGGACTGCGTCGTCCTCTGGGCGACCGTGAGCGGGTCGCCGGCCGCGCCCTCGTAGCTCGCGCTGCCGAAGACGTCGGCCGCCTGCCGGGTGAGGCTGGTCGTCATGTCCGTCATCTCGCGGGTGACGGTGACCGTCGCGAGCGGGACGTCGTCCGTGGTGGTGCCGTCCTTCGTCACGTCCGCGGTGATCTCGGCGGCTCCGCTGTCGAACTTCACGTCGGACAGGGTGAGATCGAAGCCGTGCGCCTGGGAGACGATACGGAGGCTGCCCTGGAAGGCGAGGTCCACGGTGTGCGCGTCGGAGTCGTAACTGCCGGTGCCCTGCGTGAAGGTGAAGGCGCCGTTGTCCGCGGCCTGGGTCGCGCCGCCCGCCGGGGTGAAGGTGCCGGCCGCGTAGGTGGTGACGTAGGTGCGGTACGACTGCTTGATGCCCCAGGTCAACTCGTAGCCACTGAGCGGGACTTCGGCGGCCGACGCGGTGGTGGCGGTGAGCGCACCGGCTCCCAGGGTGACCGCGACGGCGGCGGCGAGGGCGAGCTTTCTGGTCGTGCTGGCGGGCATGGGGCTCCTTGTGGGTGTGCCGGTGGATTCCGGCGGGGGGGGTCGGTCAGTCCTCGTCGGCGGGGGCGGTGGGGCCCGCCGCCGGGCGGGTACGGCGCCTGCGGACGGCGGCCGCGAGGAGTGCGGCGGCGGTCAGCAGGGCACCCGCGGTGAGGGCGAGGGGCAGGACGGGGGTGCCGTCGCCGTCGGAGGCGGCGGTGTCGCTCGCCACCGGCCGCGCCGAGGCGGTGTCCGGGGTCGGGGTCGGTGACGACGCCTCCGGGTCGTCGGCCGCGCTGCCCAGGTCGGGCAGGGCGGGCAGAGTGGCGTCGGCGGTGGTGGCGACGGCGAGGGAGACCGGGTCCATGGCGGTGCCGGCCCGGTACATCCCGGCGAAGGCCTCGGCGCCGCGGGCGGTGAGTTTCGCCGGGGCCTCGGTGATCTCGACGAGCCCCTTCTTCGCGGTGAGGTCCTTGGCGGCGAAGGTGACCAGGGGAACCTTGTCGCCGGTGAAGGCGTCGCCGTCGACGTCGGCGTAGAGGGTGCCGGTGCCGTTCTCGACGGTGGCCCGGACCGCGCTCAGCCTCAGGTCGAGTCCGTGGTCGCCGGTGAAGCGGACGGCGCCCGCGAAGCTCGCCGTCAACGCGCCCTTCCGGTAGGTCCCTTCGCCCTTCGGGAAGCGGAAGAGGGCGCCGCCGTCCTCGGCTCCGCCGGTCAGCGTCCACCTGCCGCGGGCGATGTCACCGGTGACGTACTCGCGGAAGGTGCGGCGCACACCCCAGTCGACGGCGCCGTCCGCGATGGCGTCGGTCTTCGGCACGGCCTTCGAAGTGGCCTTGCCGGAGGCCGACTTGCTCGGGGCGGGGGTCGGAGTCGGGGTCGTCGCGGGCTTGACGTCCGCCGCCAGGCTCACCGGGTCCAGGGCGGTGCCTGCCGTGTAGTAGCCGGCGAAGGACTTCGCGCCCTGGGCGGTGAGGGTGGCGGGTACGTCGTTCAGGACGACCGCGGTGCCGGCGCCCTTCATGCCGACGCCGCCGAGGGCGAGGGAGGCGAAGGGCACCTGCGTGGACGTCGTGACCGTCCCGGTGCCCTTCGCCTTGCCGGTGACGTCCAGGTAGAGCGTGCCGGCCGAGCCGGAGATGCGGACGGTGGGGCGGCTGAGGGTGAGGTCCAGCTGGTAGCCGCCGCCGGTCTCCCGGTGGCCGACGAAGTGCACCCCGCCGGCGAAGGACGCGGTGAACGCGCCGGTGCCGCCGTCGTAGGTGCCGGTCGCCGAGGGGAAGCGGAACCGGCTGCTGCCCACGGTCGCCGCACCGCCCGTCAGGGAGTAACTCCCCTTTGCGATCGGGCCGGTGACATAGCTCTGGAAGGACGACTTCACGCCCCAGTCGAGCCGGCCGCCCTGCACGGTACGGCTCGTGGCGTGGGCGGTGGCCGCCGGGAGCAGGGCCCCGAGAAGCACCGCGAGAACCACCGTGCACACGACGGTGACCAGGGCACGAGGGCGTGCGGGCATGGGAGGTCCTCCGGAGACGACGGTCGGTAGCAAAGTAAGGTAAGGCTAACCTAAGCTTTGCGCCAGGCCGTCACCACGGCCACCGGCGACCCGAGAGAAACGGACGGACGACCGTGCGACGCTTGCGCACCCGACTGGCGGGAGCACTGGCCCCGTTGCCCGCCCTCGCCCTTGCCCTCGCCCTCACGGCGACCGCCTGCGGGGGTTCACCGCGGGCCGCGGCGGCGAAGCCTGCGGCCACCACCGCCGACCGGGTCGAGCCGCTCTCCGGCACGCCGTCGCCGAAGCTTCCGGTCACCGTCGCGTCCGCCGACGGCCGGAAGGTGACGGTCCGCCAGGCCCGGCGGATCGTGCCGCTCTCCGGCAGCCTCAGCGAGATCGTGTTCACGCTCGGGCTCGGCGACCGGGTCGTCGCCCGGGACATCACCGCGACGTTCCGGCAGGCGGCGAAGCTGCCGGTGGTCACCCGCAACCATGACGTCTCCGCGGAGGGCGTGCTCTCCCTCGAACCGGACCTGGTGCTCGCCGAGACGACCACCGGACCCGAGGAGGCGATCGACCAGATCCGCGAGGCCGGTGTCCCGGTGCTGCTGGTCCGGCCTGCCCAGGGGCTCGACGACGTCGGCCCGCGCATCGCCGCGGTGGCCGGCGCGCTGGGCGTCCCGGCGGCGGGGAAGGAGCTGACGCGGCGGACGGAGGGCCGTATCGCCGCCGTGCGCAAGGGAGTTCCGCGCGAGGGGACGAAGCCGCGGGTCGCCTTCCTCTACCTGCGCGGCGCGGCCTCCGTGTACCTGATCGGCGGGAAGGGGTCCGGGGCCACCTCGCTGCTGGAGGCGGCGGGGGCCGTGGACGCCGGGGTCGAGTCCGGGCTGACGAAGGACTTCACCGCCATCACCGCCGAGGCGCTCGTGAAGGCGGCGCCGGACGCGATTCTCGTCATGACCGGGGGGCTCGAGTCGGTCGGCGGCATCGACGGACTCGTGAAGATCCCGGGGGTCGCGCAGACGCCGGCCGGGATGGACCGGCGGGTGGTGTCGGTGGAGGACGGGGTGCTGCTCGGCTACGGGCCGCGGACGGACCAGGTGCTGAAGTCCGTGGTGGGGCAGCTGTACGGGGCTGACGCGCAGTGAGCGGGAGCGAGGGCGGGGACGGGCGCGAGCGGTGGCGGTGGCGGTGGCGGTGGCGGTGGCGGCAGCCGGGCATCGCGTGGCTGCTCACGCTGGGGCTGGTGACGGTGTCGGCCGTGCTGGTGCCGGTGGCGGCGGGGCTCGGCGCGTATCCCATTCCCACCGGGGACGTGCTCGGTTCGGTCCTGCATCGTGCGGGGCTCGGCGGTACGGCCCTCGGCCGGGTGCCCGAGTCCGTCCTCTGGGACGTCCGCTTCCCGCGGATCGTGCTGGCGTTGCTCGTCGGTGCGTCGCTGGGGTGCGCGGGGGCGTTGATGCAGGGCGTGTTCGGCAATCCGCTCGCCGAGCCGGGGGTCATCGGCGTCTCCTCCGGGGCGGCGGTGGGGGCGGTCGCCGTGATCGCCCTCGGGCTCGACTTCCTCGGCACCTGGACGGTGTCGGTCTTCGCGTTCGCGGCGGGGCTGGTGACGGCGCTGCTGGTGTACGCGATGTCGCGGTCCGGCGGTCGTACGGAGGTGGTGACGCTGATCCTGACCGGCATCGCGGTGAACGCGTTCGCGGGGGCGCTGATCGGGCTGTTCCTCTTCTTCGCGGACACGGCGGCCGTCAACCAGATCACGTTCTGGCAGCTGGGCAGCCTGTCCCAGGCGACCTGGCCGAAGGTGCTGGCGGTCCTGCCGTGCGCCGCGCTGGGCCTCGCCCTGGCCCCGTTCCACGCCCGCCGTCTCGACCTCCTCTCCCTCGGCGAACGCCAGGCCCGCCATCTGGGCGTCGACGTCGAACGCCTGCGGCTCACGCTGGTCCTGGTCATCGCCCTGCTCACGGCGGCGGCGGTGAGCGTGTCGGGGATCATCGGCTTCGTGGGCCTGGTCGTGCCGCACGTCCTGCGGATGGCGGCGGGGCCGGGGCACCGGTTCCTCATCCCGGGAAGCGCGCTGCTCGGAGCGGTGACGCTCCTTGCCGCCGACCTCGCCGCCCGCACGCTGGCCGCCCCGGCGGAACTCCCCCTCGGCGTCCTCACGGCCCTGCTCGGCAGCCCGTTCTTCTTCTGGCTCCTACGGAGGACCCGGCGCCGGCAAGGGGGGTGGGCATAGCGATGCCGAACACGACACACCGCCGCCAACCGCTTCGACACAACCCGAGCCCCTTGGCGGAACGCTGCCACCGGCCCCCTCGCCACATTCACGCCACCGCCCACTCCCTTCCCGCCGCGACGGCGCCACGCCACGACGGCGTGATCCGGCGGTGCCGAACCGGCCGGGCGGATCCCGCCGTTACCGGTGCCGGTCCATCGCCGGGCGCGGCACCGCCGTGGCCGCCCGCGCAGTTCCCCGCGCCCCTGACGGGGCGCTGCCGCCACCCCCTTCTACACATTGGCGGTGCCGCATCGGCCCCAGCCCCATCGATGGGAGAACCCCGCGCATGAGACTCCTCCGCCCTCGTCTCGCCCCTCCCCCTGCCCCGGGCGTCGGTGAAATCGTTGCCGAGGCCGAGGGGGTGCATGTGCGGCTCGGGGCCCGGCAGGCTCTTGTCGGTGTCGATGTTGTCGCTCGGGCCGGGGAGGTGCTCGCGCTTGTGGGGCCCAATGGGGCCGGGAAGTCGACCCTGTTGGCCGCTCTCGCGGGGGATGTTGCGGTCGGGCCCGGGGTTGTGCGGGTCTGCGGGCGGGAGGTGTCGGGGTGGTCGGCCGGGGAGTTGGCGCTGCGGCGGGCCGTTCTGCCGCAGGCGGCCGGGGTGTCGTTTCCGTTCTCGGTCGAGGACGTCGTGCGGATGGGGCGGGCGCCGCACGTGGGCGCCGATCCCGGTGAGGACGAGGGCGTCGTCGCCGAGGCGATGGCGGCCACCGAGGTGACCCCCTTCGCCGGGCGGGCGTTCTCCGCGCTCAGCGGCGGCGAGCGGGCGCGGGTCGCGCTCGCCCGGGTGCTGGCGCAGCGCGCACCCCTGCTGCTGCTCGACGAGCCGACGGCCGCCCTCGACCTCAAACACCAGGAGTTGGTGCTGCGGCTCTGCCGGGACAGGGCGCACGCCGGTGACGCGGTGGTCGTGGTGCTGCACGACCTCGCCCTCGCCGCCGCGTACGCGCACCGCGTCGCGATCCTGTGCGCCGGTCGTGTCGCCGCCGACGGCCCGCCCGCGGAGGTTTTCGAGGAGCGGTTGCTGTCGGAGGTCTACGACCAGCCGGTGGAAGTGTTTCCGCATCCGCGGACGGGAGTTGCCGTCGTCGCACCGAAGCGCACCCCTTGACCGTCCCTTTGCGATTCCTTGGCGTTCGTTTTGAGCCGTCGATATCAAGCCGTGTCTGTGATCTTTCTGTGCTCGGTCAATCGCCACCCGCCTGGGTATGAGTGAGGTAAGCCTCAGGTAAGTTAGGCCAGCCTCACCACACCACACCGTCCCCGCTTGGAGCCTGCATGCGTGCCGTCCGACTCACCGTCACCGCCGCCGCCACCGTGGCCGCCCTGACCGCCCTCTCGGCCTGCACGGCGAAGAGCGACGCCAAGGGCGACGACGCGATCAAGGTCACCGCCGCCGACGCCAAGTGCGAGACGTCGACCAAGTCGGTTCCGGCGGGACACGTCACGCTCGCCATCGAGAACACGGGGTCCAAGGCCACCGAGGTCGAGATCCTCTTCCCGGACGACCGGATCGTCTCCGAGAAGGAGAACATCGGGCCGGGGACGAAGTACACGCTCACCGCCGAGGTGAAGGCGGGATCGTACGAAATAGCCTGCCGGCCGGGGATGAAGGGGCACGGCGTGCGGCAGAAGCTGACCGTCACCGGCTCCGGCACCGTCGCCAAGCGCAACCCGACGCTCGACAAGGCCGTCGCCGACTACCGCGAGTACGCCCAGGAGCAGGCCGACGCGACGATCCCGAAGGTGCAGACGTTCGCCGACGCCATCCAGGCCGGCGACCTGGAAGCCGCCAAGAAGGCCTACGCGCCCTCCCGCGTCGGCTGGGAGCGCACCGAGCCGATCGCCGAGTCCTTCGGTGACATCGACCCGAAGACCGACACCCGTGCCGACGGCCTGGAGGAGGGCCAGAAGTGGACCGGCTGGCACGCGCTGGAGAAGGCGCTGTGGCAGGACAAGAAGATCGGCGCCGAGCAGAAGACCCTGGCCACCGAGCTGGTCACCGATCTGAAGGACTGGCAGAAGCGGGTCGGCAAGGCCGAGATCACCCCGACCTCCATGGCCAACGGCGCCAAGGAACTCCTCGACGAGGTCGCCACCGGCAAGGTCACCGGCGAGGAGGACCGCTACTCGCACACCGACCTCAGCGACTTCAAGGCCAACGTCGAGGGCGCGCAGAAGGCGTACGAGCTGCTGAAGCCGGTCGCGCAGAAGAACGACGCGGCGCTCACCACGGAACTGGACAAGCAGTTCGCCGCCCTGGACACGCTGCTCGACAAGTACCGCACGACCGCCACCTCTGACGGCTTCGTGTCGTACGACAAGGTCACCAAGGCCCAGCAGAAGGAGCTGTCCGACGCGGTCAACGCCCTCGCGGAGCCGCTGTCCAAGCTCGCCGCGGCCGTGGTCAAGTAGGTGCGGGACATGAGTGACACAGCGAATCCGTCGCGTCGGGCGGTCATCGGCTGGGGCGGGGCCGGGCTCGCGCTCGGCGCCGCCGTGGCCGGGGGCGCGGTGGCCGCGGCCGAGTCCGGCGGCGGCGACGTCGAACCCACCACCACGGCCGTCCCGTTCCACGGCGCCCAGCAGGCCGGTATCGCCACCCCCGTCCAGGACCGGCTGCACTTCGCCGCGTTCGACGTGAAGACCGACGACCGGGCCGAGTTCGTGCAGCTGCTGAAGGACTGGACGGCCGCGGCCCGGCGGATGACCGCGGGCAGGGCCGTCGGCGAGGGCGCGTACGGCGGGCTCGCCGAGGCGCCGCCGGACGACACCGGCGAGGCCCTCGGGCTCGAGCCGTCCCGGCTGACGCTGACGATCGGCTTCGGGCCGTCCTTCTTCGAGCGGTTCGGCCTGGCGCACCAGCGGCCCGCCGCGCTCGTCGACCTGCCGAAGTTCCCCGGGGACAACCTCGACGCGTCCCGTACCGGGGGCGACCTCTGCGTCCAGGCCTGTGCCGACGATCCGCAGGTCGCCGTGCACGCCATCCGCAACCTCGCCCGGATCGGCTTCGGCAAGGTCGCCGTCCGCTGGTCCCAGCTCGGCTTCGGGAAGACCTCGTCCACGACCCCGGACGCCCAGACCCCCCGCAACCTCATGGGGTTCAAGGACGGCACCCGCAACATCGCGGGGACCGAGACCGACCGGCTGAAGAAGTTCGTGTGGGTCGGGGACGGGGAGGGGTCCGCGTGGATGACGGGAGGGTCGTACCTCGTCGCCCGGCGCATCCGCATGAACATCGAGACCTGGGACCGGACCTCGCTCCAGGAGCAGGAGGACGTCTTCGGACGGGACAAGGGCGAGGGCGCCCCGGTCGGCAAGGCGAAGGAGCACGACGAGCCGTTCCTGAAGGCCATGAAGCCCGACGCCCATGTGCGGCTCGCGCACCCGGACGCCAACGGCGGGGTCACCATCCTGCGCCGGGGCTACTCCTTCACCGACGGGACGGACGGGCTCGGACGGCTCGACGCCGGGCTGTTCTTCCTGGCCTACCAGCGTGACGTGCGCAAGGGGTTCATCCCGCTGCAGCGCCGGCTGTCGGCGTCCGACGCGCTCAACGAGTACATCCAGCACGTGGGTTCGGCGGTCTTCGCGGTCCCGCCCGGCGTCCGCGACAAGGACGACTGGTGGGGCCGGACGCTGTTCTCCGAGTCTTCCAAGGGGGCGTGAGCCGTGTTCTCCAACTACCTGATCGGGCTGCGGGAAGGCCTCGAAGCCTCGCTCGTCGTCTGCATCCTCATCGCCTACCTGGTCAAGACCGGGCGCACGGACGCCCTGAGGCCGATCTGGACCGGCATCGCGGTGGCGGTGCTGATCGCCATGGGCTTCGGGTGCGCGCTCGAATTCGGTTCCCAGGAGCTGACGTTCCAGGCGCAGGAGGCGCTCGGCGGGTCCCTGTCCGTCGTCGCGGTCGGCCTGGTGACGTGGATGGTGTTCTGGATGCGGCGCACCGCCCGGCACCTCAAGTCGGAACTGCACGGCAAGCTGGACGCGGCCCTCGCGATGGGCACGGGTGCGCTGGTCGCCACCGCCTTTCTCGCCGTGGGCCGGGAGGGACTTGAGACCGCCCTGTTCGTGTGGGCCTCCGTGCACGCGGCGAGCGACGGCACCCCGCGCCCGCTGGTCGGCGTGGCCCTGGGCCTGGCCACCGCGGTCCTCCTCGGCTGGCTGTTCTACCGGGGCGCGCTGCGGATCAACCTCGCCAAGTTCTTCACCTGGACCGGCGGCATGCTGGTCGTGGTCGCGGCCGGCGTACTGGCGTACGGCTTCCACGACCTCCAGGAGGCCGACTGGATCCCGGGGTTGACCGACCAGGCCTTCGACATCAGCGGCGCCATTCCGCCGGACAGCTGGTACGGCACCCTCCTCAAGGGCGTCTTCAACTTCCAGCCGGACCCGACCGTGCTCCAGGTCACGGTGTGGCTGCTGTACCTGGTCCCGACACTCGCGTTCTTCTTCGCCCCGGTAGGGTTCGGCTCCGGGAAGGGGAAGGTGAAGGCACCTGATGACGCACCTGACGACCAGGGGTCGCGGCCCTCTACGGCTCCGCAGACTCCGCAGGCGTGATCGGAACGCGCTCATAGCGGTCTCGCTGGCCGCCATGTCGCTGACGGCGAGCGGTTGCGTGGTGGTGCACGGGGAGCGCGAGGTACTCCCCAGCACCACCCGCGCCGAGGCCGCCAAGGCGCTCCGGCAGTTCACGGACGCCTACAACGAGGCCGACAAGGCCTACGACGGCTCCCTGGACGCGGACTACACGACCGGCGCCCTCGCCGACATCGACTCCGCGCGCCTGAAGGCCGGGCACGTCAACAGCCCGGCCGGCAACTCCGCCCACTCGGCGCTGGAGTTCGACGACGTCACGTACACCATCCCGAAGAAGGCCGGCTGGCCGCGCTGGTTCGTCGCCGACGCGCACGGCAACAAGGGCGGCGACGAACGCTGGCTGCTGGTCTTCACCCGCAACGGCCTCTCCCAGCCGTTCCAGGTGGCCTACCTGACGCTGGTCGCGCCGGACGACGTACCGAAGTTCACCACCGACAAGGACGGCTGGGCCGAGGACGTACCGGCGAACAGCGCCCGGCTCGCCGTCTCCCCCGGCGACCTGAGCCGGGACTACGCCACGTACCTGAAGAGCGGCGGCACCGTCTTCGCGGACGGCGTGCACACCAGCGGCTGGCGCGCCGACCGCAAGAAGTCCACCAAGCCGGGCCTGGCCACCCAGTACATCGACGAGCCGCTCACCAACGGCGACTACGCGCCGCTCGCGCTGCGCACCACCGATGGCGGGGCGGCGGTGTTCTTCACCACCCGCTACTACGCCAAGGAGACGGCGGCCACGGGCACCTCCGTGCCGACCCCGAACCTCAGCGTCAAGGCCCTCACCAAGGGCGAGATCAAGCAGTCGCTGACGATGCAGTTCGTCTCCAACCAGATCGCCCTGGACCCGCCGGGCCCCGGCAAGATCTCGATCCTCGGCCGCGTCCAGGGCCTGACCTCGGCACAGGGTTCCTAGCACCAGGCCCGCGCCCCGAAGGGGCGCGGGGAACTGCGCGACCAGCCCCCACTCCGCCGCACCCGACCCACAACCCGCCGAGCGCTCAGTGTCGGAGCGGCCAGCCCGCACCCACCTGGTCGGCCTCCTCGCCCGCGTACCGCGCGCACGCGTCCGTGAGGATCTCCAGCAGGCTCAGCGGATCGGGCAGCGCATGCTCGGGCCCGCGTACCCACCGCACCCGCCGGTCGCCGTCGCCGCCGGGCAGCCTCGCGGGCGGGACGAGGACGTAGGAGCCCCGGCAGTGCCAGCGCAGCCCCGGGTGCTCGTCCATGGTCTCGGGGCGGCAGTCCAGCTCGCAGGGCCACCACTCGTCCTCGTCCTCGGGGGTGCCGCGGGTGAGGGTGAAGAAGAGCAGGCGGCCGTCGTCGCTCTCGGCGACCGGGCCGACCTCGACGCCGCCCGCGAGCAGCCGTTCCAGCGCCTCCTGCCCGGCCTCCAGGGGCACGTCCAGGACGTCGTGGGTCATGCCGGTCGCGGTGATGAAGTTGGCCTGCGGCTGGTGCCGGGCCCAGCGCTCGATCTGGGCGCGGTCGGTGGTCGACTGGGTCTGCCACGCGAACGACACCGGGTGCCGGGCCGGGGTGGGACAGCCGACGCGGTCGCAGGAGCAGCCGTAGCCGGGGGCCGGGTGCGCGGCGGGGGCCAGCGGGAGGCCCGCCTCGGCGGCGGCGAGCAGCAGGGCCGCGCGGCCCGGGTCGTCGGCGGTGACCGCCTGCTTCGGGCGGCGGCCGCGGAGCCACTGGGAGAGTCTGCCCTGCCGGCCGCTCGGGCCACCGAACGTCGCGCTCATCTATCGCCTCGCCTCACTGTGGTCCGGCCAGGATGCCTTATGGTCCCGTCTGGGCGTGAAGCGGGGGTTACGAGACCTGTGTCACCCGGGCGGCCACGGGTCGCCCCAGTCCGCGTCCCGGGCCGCCTTGTACAGGTCGCCCTGGCGCTTGGTGACCGCGGTCCGGCGCAGTTGCTCGTCGGTCTCGCACAGGTCGAGCAGGACCTGGCCCTTGCGGATCTGGGGGCGGCGGACCACCCGGGCCGGTGCCGGGGCGGGCGGGAAGCGGGTGGCGGCCACGTAGCTGAACTTCTCGTCCTCGTAGGGCAGCGACCCGCCCTTGACCTTGCGGTGCAGGGAGGAGCGGCTGACCCGGGCGGAGAAGTGGCACCAGTCCGTGCCGGGGACGATCGGGCAGGCGGCGCTGTGCGGACAGGGGGCGGCGACGTGGAGGCCGGCGGCGGTCAGGCGGTCGCGGGCCTCGATGATCCGGGCATAGCCGGCGGGGGTGCCGGCCTCGACGATGACGACGGCCTGCGCGGCGGTCGCTGCGGCGTCGACGAGGGCGGCGCGGCCGGCCTCGTCGAGTTCGTTGAGGACGTACGACACCGTGACGAGATCGGTGCTCTCGATGGTGAGCGCCGCTCCGATCCGGGAGCGCTGCCACGTGGCGTCCCGCAGTGCCGGGTTCGCGGCGGCGATCTCCCGGCCGAGGGCAAGCGCCGGCTCGGCCCAGTCGAGGACCGTCACCGGCCGCGTGCCCTCCCAGGTGTCGGTCACCGCCCAGGTCGCGGCGCCCGTCCCGCCGCCGACGTCCACATGGCTGCCGGGCGCCCACCCCTCCGGCACCGCGTCGGCGAACGCCGCGAGCGCGGACCGTACCGCCTCGAAGGTCGCCGGCATCCGGTACGCCGCGTACGCCACCACGTCCGCCCGGTCCCGCAGGATCGGCGCGTCGGTCGGGGTGGCCCCGCGGTAGTTGGCGATCAGCCGCTCGACGGCCGAGGCGGCCTGCTTCGGGGGCAGGCCGTCGAGCAGGTCGGCAAGCGCGGCGCGGAGCCGGTCGGCCGGTGGGACGGGGTGGGTGGGGTGGTTCACCCGGCGATTGTATGGACAGCCCTGGCGAGGCGGGTCGCCGCGGCGGCCCGGGGTGCGCTGTCGCCGGGGCGGCGGCGCGGGTGCACGGTGTTGGCCAG
This sequence comes from Streptomyces sp. NPDC048291, assembly GCF_043201715.1. NCBI lineage: Bacteria > Bacillati > Actinomycetota > Actinomycetes > Kitasatosporales > Streptomycetaceae > Streptomyces > Streptomyces sp. NPDC048291. Next base: position 344,566 of record NZ_JBICZC010000001.1, on the reverse strand, counting down.
CAGGACGAGGAACGTGTCCGTCGCCCGGTCCAGGACCAGGCTGGTGCCGGTGAACCCGGTGTGGCCCGCCGCGCCCTGGCCCGCCAGTTCGCCCATGAACCACGGCTGGTCCACCAGGAAGCCCAGTCCCGGCGGGGCCAGCAGCAGGTCCACGAAGTCGGGGCCGAGGATGCGCGCCGGGCCGTACGCGCCGCCCGCGAGCAGGGCCCGGCAGAAGATCGCCAGGTCGCGGCCGGTGGAGAAGAGGCCGGCGTGCCCGGCCACCCCGCCCAGCGCCCAGGCGTTCTCGTCGTGCACGACGCCCCGCAGCATCCCCCGGTCCGCCTTGGCCCAGGGCCGCCGCTGGTCCTCGGTGGCCGCCGCCCCGGGGCAGGGTCCGAAGTCGGTGGCGGTCATGCCGAGCGGCCGGGTGATGCCGTCGCGGACCAGGACGTCGAGAGGGCGGCCGGTGATCCGCTCCAGGATGTGCTGGAGGAGGAGCAGGTTGAGGTCGGAGTAGCGGTAGGCGCCGGGGGCGCTGGTCGGGGCCTCCGCGCGGAGCAGGTCGAGGCGGGCCGTGTCGTCGGGGCAGTCGTAGAGCGGGAGTTCGGGGCGCAGTCCCGAGGTGTGGGTGAGGAGCTGGCGGACGGTGGTGCCGTGCGCGGCGGCCCCGTGGAAGTCGGGGAGGTAGGCGCCGACGCGGGCGTCGATGCCGAGGGTGCCGCGCTCCAGCTGCTGCACGGCGGCGACCGCGGTGAACAGTTTGGTGAGGGAGGCGACGTCGAAGGGGGTGTTGACGGTCGCCGGGACCCGGGCGGCGCGCAGCAGGTCGACACCGGCGTCGGTCTCGGGATCGTACGCGGACCAGCGCACGGCCCAGCCGGACGCCTCCTGTACGGCGATCACGGGGCCGCGTCCGGCGACCACCACGGCGCCTGCCGCCCAGGGCCGCGCGCCGGTGGTGAGGTCGTGCACTTCGCGGACGAGGTGCCTGAGTTCCGCGGGGTCGAGCCCGGCCCGTTCCGGTGTCTCGACGCGCAGTCTCGGTACGCTCAGCTCCCTGCTCCCTCCGTCCTCGCACGGGTGTTCCCACGTGCTGCCCAGGGACGGCACATTCCCACGAAGCAGGCCAGTGCCACCAGTGCCCCCGCCAGTTGGACGATCGCCATGGGCACGGCGGTTCTCTCGCCGGCGATCCCGACCAGCGGCGAGGCGACCGCTCCGACCAGGAACGAGGAGGTCCCGAGCAGCGCCGACGCGGACCCGGCGGCGTTCCGGGTGCGCAGCAGGGCGAGGGACTGGGCGTTCGGGAGGGTGAGGCCCATCGCGGACATCAGGACGAAGAGGGCGGCGGCGACCGGGGCGAGGCCGACCGGGCCGAGGGCCCCGGTCGACATCAGGAGCAGGGCGGTCGCGGCGAGCACGGTGACGACCAGCCCGGCGCCCAGCACCTTGTCCAGGCTGACCCGGCCGACCAGCACCTTCCCGTTGACCTGCCCGGCGATCACCAGCCCGACCGAGTTGAGGCCGAAGAGGAGGGAGAAGGTCTGCGGGGAGGCGCCGTAGATCTCCTGGATGACGAACGGGGACGCGGCGATGTAGGCGAACAGGGCCGCGAAGGCGAAGCCGCCCGTGAGCATGTAGCCGGTGAAGGGCAGGTCGGCGAGGAGGGCGCGCATGGTGCGGACGGCGGCGACCGCTCCCCCGGCGTGCCGGTCGGCCGGCGGCAGGGTCTCCGGGAGCCGCACCCACACCAGCGCGGCGAGCAGCGCCCCGACCACCGTGAGGACGACGAAGACGCCCCGCCAGTCCGTCACCCGCAGGATCTGCCCGCCGATCAGCGGGGCGACGACCGGGGCGACCCCGGAGACCAGCATCAGGGTGGAGAAGAAGCGGGCCATGGCGACCCCGTCGTAGAGGTCGCGTACGACGGCCCGCGCGATGACGATGCCGGCCGCGCCCGCGAGGCCCTGGGCGAGGCGGAAGGCGACCAGGGTCTCCACGTCCGGCGCGACGGCGCACAGGGCGGTGGCGACGACGTAGACGGCGAGTCCCGCCAGCAGCGGGCGGCGGCGCCCCCACCGGTCGCTCATCGGGCCGACGACCAGCTGGCCGAGGGCCATCCCGGCGAGGCAGGCGGTGAGGGTGAGCTGGACGGTCGCGGCGGGGGCGTCGAGGGAGCGGGTGACCTCCGGCAGCGACGGGAGGTACATGTCCATGGCCAGCGGGGGCGTCGCGGTGAGCCCACCGAGGAGCAGCACGAGGAGGAGGCCGGCGCGGCGGGTGGCGGCGGTGACGGGTCCGGGGCCGGGGCCCTGGCCGCCGGCCCGGCCGACGGGGCCGCGCGGTGCGGGTACGGCGGTGTCCCGGGCGTTGTGGGCGTTCCGGGCGTTCGTGGTGTCCTGGGCGTTCGTGGTGTCCTGGGCGTCCGGTGTCGGCGGCGCCGGCTGCTCGGGCATGTGTCCCCCGTCTTGTAGGTCTCGCGGTCCGGTCGGTTGTTGCCGGATCCCGACGGCCCCCGCATATGCTCTCAGCTCGTACAGACTGCCGGGAAACACGTGAGCGAGGGTGGGCGGCCGGGATGGGTGAGCAGAGCGTGCGGTGGGGGATCCTGGCGACGGGCGGGATCGCGGCCGCGTTCGCGGCGGACCTGGTGGATCTGCCGGACGCCGAGATCGCGGCGGTGGCCTCGCGGTCGGCGGAGTCGGCCGAGGCGTTCGCCGAGCGGTTCGGGATCGGCCGGGCGTACGGCGACTGGGAGTCGCTGGCCCGGGACGAGGACATCGATGTCGTCTACGTCGCCACTCCGCACTCGGCGCACCGGGCCGCCGCCGGGCTCTGCCTGGAGGCGGGGCGGAACGTGCTGTGCGAGAAGGCGTTCACGGTCAACGGGCGTGAGGCCGCGGAACTCGTCGCGCTGGCGAAGGAGCACGACCGCTTCCTGATGGAGGCGATGTGGACGTACTGCAACCCGCTGGTGCGGCGGCTGACGGCGCTGGTCGCGGACGGGGCGATCGGCGAGGTGCGGACCGTGCAGGCGGACTTCGGCCTGGAGGGCCCGTTCCCCCCGGCGCACCGGCTGCGGGACCCGGCGCTGGGCGGGGGCGCGCTCCTTGACCTGGGCGTGTACCCGGTGTCGTTCGCGCACCTGCTGCTCGGCGAGCCGGACGGGATGTCGGCGCGAGCGGTGCTCTCGGACGAGGGCGTCGATCTCCAGACGGGGGCACTGCTCTCCTGGGAGAGCGGCGCTCTCGCCATGGTGCACTGCTCCATCGTCGGCGGCACCGGCACCAGCGCCTCGATCACCGGCTCCCAGGGCCGGATCGACATCCCGGACGGCTTCTTCCACCCCGAGCGCTTCGTCCTGCACCGCGACGGCCGCGACCCGGAGGAGTTCGCCATGGACCCGGCCGACGGCCCCCGCAACACCCTCCGCCACGAGGCCCGCGAGGTCATGCGCGCCCTGCGCGCCGGCGAGAAGGAGTGCCCCCTGGTCCCCCTCGACGGCACCCTCGCCGTCATGCGCACCCTGGACACCCTCCGAGACCAGATCGGCGTCCGCTACCCGGGCGAGGCATAAAAGCACCCCACTTTGAACACACCCCGCACTGAGGCGCCCCGTAAGGGACGCGGGGAACTGCGCGACCAGCCCCACCCGGCCGCACCCGACCAACGACCCGCACAACACGGCCGCACCCCAGCGGAGCGCCTACGCTGCGACCCCATGGATGACAGGCAATCGAAGATCGCGGTGGTCACCGGAGCCGGCTCCGGCGTCGGCCGGGCGGTGGCCGTGGAACTGCTGCGCACCGGCTGGTCGGTGGCGCTGGCCGGACGGCGCGCCGGACGGCTGGAGGAGACGGCGGCACTGGCGCCCGAGGGCGCCTCCGTCGCCGTACGGACCGACGTCTCCCAACCCGACGACGTGAGCGCGCTGTTCGCGGCGGCCGTGGACCGGTTCGGGCGGGTGGACCTGCTGTTCAACAACGCGGGGACGTTCGGTCCGGGCGGGGTGGCCGTGGAGGACCTGCCCTACGAGGCGTGGCGGCACGTGGTGGACACCAACCTCAACGGGGCGTTCCTGTGCGCCCAGGCGGCGTTCCGGCAGATGAAGGAGCAGGAGCCGCAGGGCGGGCGGATCATCAACAACGGGTCCATCTCGGCGCACACGCCCCGCCCGCACTCCGTCGCCTACACGGCGACCAAGCACGCGCTGACGGGGCTGACCAAGTCCCTGTCCCTGGACGGGCGGCCGTACGGCATCGCGGTCGGGCAGATCGACATCGGCAACGCGGCGACGGACATGACGGCCCGGATGGAGACCGGCGCGCTCCAGGCGAACGGGGAGATCGCCCCGGAACCGGTAATGGACGTGGCGGACGTGGCACGGACCGTGCGGCACATGGCCGAGCTGCCGCTGGCGGCGAACGTGCAGTTCGCGACGGTGCTGGCGACGGCGATGCCGTACGTGGGCCGGGGCTGAACCGCCGTTCAGTCGGACAATCCACAACCTGCACAAGCGGAATGTCGACGTCCGCGGTATTGCGGCCGGTAACGGGCCTATGCTCAACTCTCCTCCACCAGAACTTCACAGTTGAGGCTCTGGCATTCCGCCGACCACACCGAGGGGGGAGGCGGCAGCCGTTCCACCGGACCGGGGTGGGGGTGGACCCGCGAGGGACCGCGGGTACGCACCCGGTGGGTGGGGCGGCTGCCGCGTGACGTCAGCCCGCGGCCGTGCCGCCCGGGTCGGCCGGTGCGGCACCCGGGTCGGCCGGTGCGACAGCCGAGTCGGGACCGGCCGTGACACCGGCGTCGGCCGTGACACCGGCTCCGGCCCCCGCGCCGGCCGCCCGCCGACGCCGGCGCAGCGCCCACGCCCCCGCGCCCAGCAGCGCGAAGGTCACCGCCCCGCCCTCCGCGATCCGCCACGGCGACGGTCCCGAGGATCCCGAACCGCCCGCCGCCCCGGTCCCGGCCGCCCCCGCGGCCCCCTTGCCCTGCGACGCCGACGGACTCGCGCTCGCCCCGCCCTCGCTCAGCGGATCGACCAGCGTGCCCACGGAGTCCGCCGAACTCCCCTTCCCGAAGCCCCAGTCGAGCAGCGCGGCGGTCTGCTCGTACACGGCGTTGGTGCCGGGGTCCGGGTGCATCACGGTGACCAGGAGGGTGCGGCCGTCACGGGTGGCACCGCCGGTGAAGGTGTTGCCTGCGTGACTGGTGTAGCCGTTCTTGACGCCGAACAGGCCCTTGTAGACGTCGAGGCCCCAGGCGCCGGTGAGCAGGCGGTCGGTGTTCTGGATCTGGAAGGTCTTCTTGCCGCCCGCCGGGAAGTCGGCGGTCCGCGTCCCGCAGTAGCCGCGGAAGTCGTCGTCCTTCAGCCCGTGCCGGGCGAAGAGGGTCAGGTCGTACGCCGACGACAGCTGGCCCGGGTGGTCGAAGCCGTCGGGGCTGACCACATGGGTGTCGAGGGCCTGCAGGTCGGCCGCCTTGGCCTGCATCTCGGCGACGGTCTTCGCGATCCCGCCGTTCATGTGGGAGAGGACGTGCACGGCGTCGTTGCCGGAGCGCAGGAAGACGCCCTGCCACAGCTGCTCGACGGAGTAGGTGAGGCCGGGCTTGATGCCGACCAGGCTGGAGCCGGACGGGACGTCGGAGATGTCGGAGTCCTTGACCTTGTAGCGCTCGGTCCGCTCGAACTTCTTCAGCACGGTGTCCGCGAACAGCATCTTCAGGGTGGAGGCGGGTGCCAGCCGCCGGTGCGCGTTGTACGAGGCGAGGACCTGACCGCTGTCGCAGTCGGCGAGCAGCCAGGCGTGGGCGGTGATCTTCTTCGGCAGGCCGGTGGCCCCCCGTACCTGTACGCCCCCGCGGGCCAGCCGCTCGCCGCCTATGACGGTGGCTGCGGCGGAGGCGGGGGCCGCCGCGGACAGGGGCAGGGCGGCGGTCGTCAGTCCGAGGGCGGCACGCCGGGTCAGCCGAGAGGAATCGCGCATCCCGGGACCGTACACCGCATCCAACAGGGCTTTGCCAGGAGGACCCCCTGTCCGGCATATGAATTTGCTGTCTTATGAAAGTTTGCTAAGACATCCCGGTTTCTCAGCTCTGACACATCTTTTACCCAGGGCGGCTCAAAGGTTTCTCCCTAACTTGAGCCAGCGCCCACAGCGGGCGCCAAGAACCTTCGAGGAACGGGATGTTTGGCATCTATCTCAAGCGCGAGCTGGGCCGTAGAAAGAAGGCAGCCCTGGTCATCGCTCTGGGTCTGGCGCTCGGTATCGCGCTGGTCATCACGGTCAGCTCCGTGTCGGCCGGTATGTCCAAGGCTCAGGACAAGGTCCTTCAGTCGCTCTACGGTCTCGGCACCGACATGACAGTGACCAAGGCCCAGTCGGCGCCCACCTCGGGCAGCTCAGGCGGTCCGAGCTTCAAGTTCGACGCCAAGTCGAGCAGCAGCTCCAAGCAGAGTTCGGACCGCGTGATGACTCAGGGCGGCCAGGCTCTGAAGTCGTCACTGGTCACCAAGGTCGCCGACCAGAAGGGCGTGGAGAGCGCGGTCGGAGCGCTCTCCCTCAACGTCACCAAGGTCAACGGCTCCTTCACCCAGGGCAAGGCGCAGAGCAGCTCGGGCTCCAGCTCCAGCTCCGGCTCCAGCGGCACCAACGGCGGCGGCCAGGGGCAGCCGGGCGGCGGTACCTCCACCGGCCAGCCGCAGGTCCAGGGCGGCGGCGCCAACTTCAACGTGAACAGCTACTCGGTGGTCGGCGTCGACGTCGCCCACCAGGGCCTCGGCCCGCTGGCCTCGATGAAGATCACCTCGGGCAAGACCTTCACCTCGGCGCAGACCAGCGCCAAGGTCGCGCTGGTCAGCAAGTCGTACGCCAAGGAGAAGAAGTACAAGGTCGGCTCGACCTTCAAGATCTCCGGCACCAAGTTCACGGTCATCGGCATCGCGACCCCGGACAGCAGCGAGTCCACCACCGACCTGTTCGTCCCGCTGAAGCTGGCCCAGACCCTCGGCGACGCCAAGAACGAGGTCACCACGATCTACGTCAAGGCGACCGACTCGAAGCAGATCTCCACCGTGAAGAAGGAGATCCAGTCGAACATCTCGGGTACGACGGTCACCACCTCCGCCGACCTGGCGTCCACCGTCTCCGGTTCGCTCTCCACCGCCTCCAGCCTCGCGACCAGCGTCGGCAAGTGGCTGTCCATCGCGGTGCTCGCGGCGGCCTTCCTGGTGGCGGCCCTGCTGACCTCCTCCGCGGTCTCCCGCCGGGTGCGTGAGTTCGGCACCCTGAAGGCGCTCGGCTGGCCCTCGCGCAACGTGACCCGTCAGGTCGTCGGCGAGTCCATCGTCAACGGTCTGGTCGGCGGCGCCCTCGGCATCGCCCTCGGCGTCGGCGCGGCCTACGCGGTCACCGCGATCAGCCCGAAGCTCACCGCCCAGCTCGGCTCCACCAGCGGCGGTGGCGGCGGCATGGGCGGCGGTCCCGGCGGCGGCGGTCCCGGCCAGCAGTCCACCCAGAACACCCTGGAGATCGCGCTCACCGCGCCCGTCTCCCTGACCACCATCGGCCTCGCGGTCGGCCTCGCGGTCACCGGCGGTCTGATCGCCGGCGCGATGGGCGGCTGGCGCGCCTCGCGGATGCGCCCGGCCGACGCCCTGCGCAGCGTCTCGTAACCCCCCCGCCCCCCCTTGACCGGGGCGCCGCTTCCGATCCCCCCGGGACGCGGCGCCCCACCTCACTCAGCACCCAGTGGAGAACCCATGTACAGACTCACCGGAGTCACCAAGCGCTACACGCGGGGCAAGGAGACGGTCGAGGCGCTGCGCGGCATCGACCTGACCATCGAGGACGGCGACCAGCTCGTCATCCAGGGCCCGACCGGCGGCGGCAAGTCGACCCTGCTGCAGATGATCGGCGGCCTGGACCGCCCGACCGAGGGCAGCGTCCTGCTGGACGACGTCGACCTCGCCAAGGTCAGCGAGACCAAGCTGACCCGGCTGCGCGCCGAGAAGATCGGGATCATCTTCCAGTCGTTCAACCTGATCCCGACGCTCACCGCCCAGGAGAACGTCGAGACGGCCCTCGTCCCGCTCGGCGTCAAGCCGGCCGAGCGCCGCGAGCGGGCGGCGGAGGCACTGCGCTCGGTGGGCCTGGGCGAGCGCCTCACGCACGCCCCGTCCGAGCTCTCCGGCGGCCAGCAGCAGCGTGTCGCGATCGCCCGCGCGCTGGTGAAGAAGCCGAAGGTGCTGCTCGCCGACGAACCGACCGGCAACCTCGACGAGGGCACCCGGGACGACATCATGGCCCTCCTCGAAGGCCTGTGGCACGAGTACGGGCTGACCTTCATCATGGTCACCCACGACTCCTCCATCGCCCGCCGCGCCCCGCGCCTGGCCACCATCAAGGCCGGCCAGATCACCCTCACCGAGCAGGGCGGCGGACAGCGGTTCGCGCAGCAGGCAGCCGGACAGGGACAGCAGCAGGCTGCGGCGTACGGCGGGCAGCAGGCGGCGTACGGCGCCCCGCAGCCCCAGGGCCAGGGCCAGCAGCCGTACGTGCAGCAGCAGTACGGCGGCGGCCAGGGTTACTGACCGCGGTCAGTGAGCGGCGCGGGGCCGCTCACCGCCCGAGGAGCCGGTCGATCTCGGCCAGCTGCCCGGCGGTGAGCGGCCCCTTCGCGATCGCGCCGGCGTTCTGCTCGGCCTGGGCGACCGACCGGAATCCGGGGATCGGGACCGTGCGCGGGCTGCGGGCCCAGATCCAGCCGAGGGCACCCTGGGCGAGGGTCCGCCCGTCGCTGGTGAGGATCTCGCGCAGGGCCTCGATCCGCTCGACCCACGCGGGATCGGCCCCGTCGCCGTCCCCGAACCCGGGCAGCCAGGCCGGCGGCCTGCTGCGGATGTCGCCTGCCGCGGCCCCCGCCCGCCGCCCGCCGAGCAACCCCATGGCGAGCGGGCTGCGGTTGACGGCGGCGAGGTCCAGCTTCTCGGCCAGGTCGAGGAGTTGCGGCGCGTCCTGGAGCACGTTCAGGGTGTGCTGGACGGTCGCGCAGTGCGGTCCCTCGGCGAAGACTGCGGCGCGGGCCGGGTCGTCGGTGCTCCAGCCGTAGGCCCGGATCAGCCCCTCGCCGACCAACTCCTCGCAGACGTCCCGGAGTTCGGCGGCCCGGGTCGGGTCGGCGTCGGAGAGGTGCAGCTGGTAGAGGTCGACGTGGTCGGTGCCGAGGCGGCGCAGCGAGGCGGTCAGGGCGCGGCGGACGTGGGCCGGGGAGTCGTCGCGGCCGGTGAGGGTGCGGGTCTCCTCGTCGAAGACGTTGCCCCACTTGGTGGCGACGACGACCTCGTCCCGGCGCCCGCCGAGGGCGCGGCCGAGGACCCGCTCGCTGTGTCCTGCGCCGTAGGTGTCGGCGGTGTCGAAGAAGGTCACGCCGAGGTCGAGGGCGCGGTGGACGGCCCGTACGGACTCCTCGTCGTCGACCCGGCCCCAGCCGAGCGGCTGCCCGGTGGCGTCCTGCCACTCGCCGCCGATGGCCCAGCAGCCGAAGCCGAGCGCGCTGACGCGGATGCCGGAACGGCCCAGGGTCCTGGTGGTCCTGTCGGTTTCCATGCCCGAGACGGTAGGAGTTGGAGCGCACCCGAGGGCAAGCGGTTTCGCGGTCTGTTTCCGCTTCTACGCCTGCCCGGTCTCGAAGCGGGAGATGCGGCCGTCGTCCTCGACCGTGAAGTCCCAGCGGGTGACCATCTCGCCCCAGGTGTCGTTGCGGTAGTGGGCGAGCAGGGAACGGCCGCCGTTGGACTCGTTGTCGACGTCGATGTGGCCGTTGGAGGAGAAGATCTCCCGGTCGATCCAGTCGTCGAGGTTCCGGTCGGAGCCGTCGTCCGCCATGGTCGCGTCCGGGGTGAGCAGTTCCACCAGGCGTTCGCGGTCGCTGCCGTTGACCGCGGTGACGAAGGCCCGGACGGCCGGGTCGCTGAGCTTGGCTGTCTTGATCGTCATGCCAGTCAGCGTCACATCGGTCCCGGCGGCCCGCCACCCGCCCGCCACCCGAACGGGCGCGCGGACGGGCCGACCGGGTGTGCCGGGTGCGACGGTGGAGGCCCGTGATCCGGATGCCGCCGATGGGAGCTCCCGTGACCTGTGACGACCGACGTGACGTGGGCCTGCTGCTGCTCCGGCTGGGCACCGGCGGGGTGCTGGCCGCGCACGGCACGCAGAAGCTGTTCGGCTGGTTCGGCGGGGGCGGCGTCGAGGGCACGGGGCAGTTCATGGAGTCCGTCGGGTACGCGCCCGGGAAGCAGAGCGCGCTCGCGGCGGGGCTCGCGGAGGCGGGCGGCGGAACGCTGCTGGCGCTGGGCCTCGCGACCCCGGCGGCGGGGGCCGCGGCGGCCGGGGCGATGGCGGGCGCGACCGCGCTGCACCGGCCGAACGGCTTCTTCGCCGCGGAGGGCGGCTACGAGTACGCGGCCACCCTGGGCCTGGCCGCCGCGGGCCTCGCCGTCGCGGGCCCCGGCCGGCTCTCCCTGGACCACGCGCTCGGGCACGTCTTCGACCGGGGCTGGATGGTCCCGGCGGCGCTGGGCGTGACGGCGGCGGTGACATCGGTGGTGATCGGCGCCCGGAACCGACGGGTACGGCGGGCGAAGGAGGGGGAGCAGGAGGCGCTGTTCGAGGAGTGACAGCGGGGACGGTCGCGGGGATGGGTGGCCGGGATTGGCGGCGGGGACGGGCGGGGCAGGCTCTCCGCCATGACGGAACAGCACATGACACCGCCCACGGAGGCCCAGCGCACCCCGGCCACCCCGGACCTGTGGGCCTCCGTCGAGGACCTCTGGACCTGGCTGGACGCCCACCGGAGGCACGGCGGCGAGACCGGCCTCGTGCTGCGCATGCTCAAGCTCACGGAGGAGGTCGGCGAGGTCGCCCAGGCGGTGATCGGAGCGACCGGCCAGAACCCCCGCAAGGGCGTCACCCACACCTGGGAGGACGTGCAGGGCGAACTGTGCGACGTCGTGATCACAGCGTTGGTGGCCCTGCGCACGCTGACCCCGGACGCGCGGGAGGTGTTCAAGACCCACCTTCAAGGTGTCAGAGAGCGGTCGCTGGGTCCACCCGCGTGAAGCGGTCTCGGGCAGGGCGAGGCCAATATCGATCTGCACTCTGCCGCTGAGGGCCGCTCGGTACCGCCGGGCGGCGAGCGATCAGTTGAGACCGAAGGGCAGGACGCCGTCGGGCAGGGCGGGACCCGGGCCGTCGGGCTCCGTGCGCCATTCCCGCCAGTTCGTCTCGGCTGCGAACGGTCCGTCATGCCCCTCGATCATGGCCACCGCCTGCTCGCGGGCTTCCTCGACCGCTCGGTGATCGCCCTCGCCGACCGCTCCGAACCGACGGTCGTGGGCATACTCCCCTTTGTCCTTCCCGGCCCACCGTGACAGATCAGGGGCTACCAGTGTCTCTCAGGAGACCGGTCGCCCGACTCGCACGAATGACCAGCGCGGCGACGTTGCCATCCGGGCCTGGCTCGGGTTTCCGATTCGACAGAGGCCGATGTATGTCGAAAGCTGACGGTCAATCGCCGCCGTCCCCGTCTTCTACGCCAAACTCGAAAGCCAGCTGACCCAGTGCATCCTCACAAGGCGGAGCTGAAGGTTGGGGTTGTGTCGGGTCCACGGAGTCCTCGATCTCGTGAGGCAGGGCATAGTCGTCCGCCAACCCCGCAAGGTGCAGGATGAGGGGCATGCCCAGCCCGTCGCGGGCTTCTCGGTAGTCCTCGCTGAAACGCTGCTGGTGCACGAACGCCGCCCAGGCCTCGGCATCGTCGCCCGGCTGGAGACAGGCGACCGTGAATTCCAGAAGATCCGGGTTCCAGGCGTTCGCCGTCGGGCGATGTGCGCTGTTGCCCGACGGGTTGGTGTGCGGCGTCAGTTTCGCGTCGTCGTTGGTGAGCTTGGTCTGGGTGCTGGACTTGCCGACCGTGCTGTAGAAGACGCGGCCCGAATCACCCGGTACCTCAGGCTTCCACAACCCCATCGTGATACCTCCGCGCTGCTGCCCTTCCAGCTTGGGGTTGAGTTCCTCCCGCTCCGCCCAGCACTGCGCCGTCTCGTCCCTGGTGCCGTCGGCAATCCGGACGACCCGGAGCTGCTTGCCGTAGAGCCCGATCCGCTGCGCCGGACCACCGTCGAGGCCGAGCCTGTCCTGCTCCAACCCGTCGTTCGTCAGCCACGCCCAACGCTTCCGCACGTCCTGGGCGTGCGTCAGCACCAGCGTCGGGGTGCTGCGCAGGCTCGACAGGGTCTGCTTGATGAAGGCTGCCATGAGGGCCGCTTGGTCGGCGCTGCTCCTCTTCGCCTCGACGCGTCCGGTCAATGCCTTGAGGAGCTCGGGATACGGAACCCATTCATGCATGTCCGCGGACCGGCCCAGGACACACTTCGCTCCCGGCCGGATGAGCACCGCGATCGGCGTGAACTGCTGCTTGCCCGTGGGCCCGTCGTGGCGGCGCTCCACGAGGTGGAAGGCGACCTGGTTCAGGCCGGCGGGGATGAGGTCGTCGCCGAGCGTGTGCTGGGGCACCAACCGCACGCCGGTCTGGCGCATGCCGTCCGACCAGGCCGAGGCGGCGCGCATCCGCGCGTCTTCCATGGCCTTCTCCTCCGTCTCCATGGTGGCGTCCAGGGGGCGGATGAACTGGGTCACCAGGCCGGCATCGGCGCAGCCGAGGCGGATCGCGTACTTGGGATCGCTGCGCCGCTTGGCATGGCGGAAGGCTTCCTCGCCGTCCAGCTCCACGAAGGCCAACCGCACGCCTGGGACGGCTGTCCTCAGGGCATTCACAGCGTTCACGACCTGGATCCGGCGATCAGCGATGGCCTCGTCGTGCTCTTTGCCCCGGCGGGGCACCTGGTCGCCGCCCAGCGGACCGCCCAGGGCACCGAGGGGCCGGGCGTAGAGCCGGACCGTCAGCTCCTCGCACTCCCAGACCCACGTGTCGGCCGCCTCCTCCCGCCGGAGCCCGGCGAGGCCCAGTCCGGCCTCCGCGGCCGCGACGATCCGGTCGCGCATGATGTCCGACTGGTAGAGCACGAAGGCCGTGAGGTCCTCGCCCTCCAAGGCCTCGGCCAGGCGTGCGCGCAGCACCTGGGCGTTATGCGCCGAGCGCTGTCCGCGCTCGGCGAGGATGGCCGCGAGGGCCTCGGGCGTCTGCTCCTTCTTGGGGATGGAGGGCAGCTTCTTCAACTGCTTCATGGGCGGCCCGGCATACAAACTTCGGCTGAGCTTAGGGGCGGGCACGAACTCCGGCGCGAGCGCCTGTTCCGCCCATTCGATCAGCCTTCGCCGCTCGCTGGGCATCAGTCCCGTACCGATGGTGTGCCTGCCCATGACTGCGTGATGTCCCACCGCGACCTGGATGCCGTCCCGGCCACGGATCCAGTGGTCGGCCTCCTTGACCAGCCGGTCCGGGGAGGGCAGCGCGTCCAGAGCGGTGACCTGGGTGAGCATTCCCTCCGGTCCGCCGTGTCGCCAGCCGGTCGTGCCGTTCTTCCAGTCCAGCATGGCGACGGCGAAGCGCTCCGGTGCCGGTCCGTCGTCCACGAGGGAAGCGTCCGGCAGCAGGTACGCGGAGACACCCTTGCCGTAAGGGATGTACACCTTGCCGCGGACGAACCGGCGGACACCGGCGCTCAGATGGACCCGCGGGACGGGCGAGAAGGGCACCGTACGCACGGTGACCCTGATGGTCGCGGCGTAGTACGCCGACTTGCCGTCTCCCCCGCCGCGACGCGCGGGCACGTACTCGATGAGGTCCGACATCAGCTCGGCACCCCCGCTGCCTGCGCCCCGGGAACCTCCGAGACCCGCGACCTGGCGGAAGACCAGCCGCTGCCCGTTGTGCTCGTACGCCGCCAGACGCGTGATTCTGGCGGCGAGGACGTCAGGGAGAAGCCGGTACACGTGCGAGGCGGGGACCGCGGTCGCACGCGGTGTGTCCTGTAGTTCAAGGAGATCGACCATGCCCGGCTGCCAGCTGAGGGTGGACGTGTCCAGGTCCCGGAAGCAGTCCATCAGCGGTCCCGCCGTCTCAAGGTCGTCCGTATTCCGCTGGAGGCTCTTCAGCCAGGTGGCGACGTAGAGGTTGGTCACCGCCATCGGATACGGCTTCGTGCAGTACAGCCAGGGGTTGGCCGAGCCGAACCGGGCCGTGGAGTCGACCGTGACGATGTCCGGGGCGGTGGCGCGCAGCAGCTGGTTGATGTGCTTCGTCGGCACGCGGCGGCGTCGCTCGGCGTGGCGCTCGTTCAGCCCGTCGTAGTACAGGCGCAGGACAGGTTCCTCCCAGTGGGCGGGGAGGGCGAGCGTGTGCATCGGGACGGCGAACGGTCCCTGCGCCGGGTCGGGCAGGTAGGCGGCGGCCCGAAGGTACTGGTATTCCACGATGCTGGTTCTCCTCGGAAGTGAGAGAGGACGTGCGAATATCGGGTCGTGCCTGTCAGCCCATGTCCACGAGGGCGCGGTAGAGCGGTTCGTACAGCTCGCGGACGAGTGACTTGTCGATCGGTGCCGGCTCCAGGTCGGCGGTCCGGCCCGCCTCGAAGTAGGGGGCGAGGACTTCGCGCATGCTTGCCAGGAGGCTGGTGTCGGGCGTGTCCGCTGCCTGGAATCCGGCTTCGCGGGGCGAGAACGCCGCGTCGACGAAGACCACCCTGGCCGGCACACCGCCGCGCACGAGCCGGCCGATGACCTGCCACATGACGACGAGCTGGTCCCAGGTGAACGCGACCTTCTCGTCGTCCCGCAGGCTCGACCAGGCGAGTTTGCGGGTCAGGTAGCGGTTCCACTGACGGCGGGCGCGGCTGCGGAACGCGACGGCGGCCCGGTCGGGTGTGGCCGCGGCGAGCGCCCCCTGTCGGAATGTGCCGTCGGTATCGTGTAGTTGGCGTACGGCCCAGTCGTTGATGGACTGGATGGCGAGCGAGATGTCGTCAGGCCGCGGGTGGGGCCTGGCCAGGAAGTACACGGTGCCGATGGCCGCCTTGCCGCCGCGCAGCACGATGTTGTGCCCGCGCTCCACTGCGAGCAGGGGAGCAACAAGGAGGTCACCGCCCATGGAGGGGAACGCCTTGACATCCCCGCGGGGAAGGGTACGTGCGGCGGTGTCCTCCGGCAGTCGGGTCCAGGCGGTGTCCGCATCCGCGTCGTCGGAGACGAGCTGGGTCACCCGGCCGTTCCACTCGGGGATCTGGTTGAGGTATTCGGCGGCCCTGCGCGCCTCGTCGTAGCTGCCGACGAGGAGCAGGATGCGGCGTCGCTCCGGGTCGTCGATCTCGTCCAGTTCGGCGTCGAGCATGCTCATCGAGTCGGGCAGGCTGCGGTCGGGCACGGCAAGCTGGTGCAGCATGTGGAGCAGGGCCTGTGGCCGCTCCTCCGGGTCGCAGCCCGACAGGCGCAGCGGTTTCGGCTGGTCGTTTCCGGGCCAGTACAGGAACTCCTTGCGGAACTCGCTGCGCAGCACGGCCTCGGCCTCTTCGTCGCGGGGCCGCAGTACGGCGCCGACCTGGGCGTGCACGTGGTACCTGCTGGACGTGCCCGCCCAGCTCGTGGCGGACATCAACAGGACGTGCGGTGCCGGGCGACCGTCCACGGCGCAGAGGTCGCCGAGGCGCATCAGCAGTTCACGGCCGACGCCATTGCAGTGGAAGAAGCGGAGTTCGCCGCTGCGGTCGCCGTCCCGCTCCCGGTCGTCGTGGCGGAACTGGAAGCCGAGCACGTTGCCCATGGGCGACTCGGGGATGACCGCCTCGTAGTCCTTCGGGGGCCTGCGGGAGAGCACGTTGGAGGCGCTCTCCAGGTTGAGGGCGGCCTCGACGCGCGGCCACAGCGTGGTCATGAAGTCGAGGCGGCTGTGCAGTGCGGAGAGGATGAGCGTGAACTCGAAGCGCCGCGCCTGGAGGTCGATCGCGTCGAGCACTCCGGAGTCGTCCGCGACGATGTCGGTGAGAGTCTCGCGCAACCGTTCGCGGGTGCGGGCTCCCTGCGGTGCGTGCAGAAGTTCCAAGGTGAGGTGAACGAGGGTGTTCACCAGGAGGGTCACTTCGTCGTCCGTATCGCTCTGCTGCTCGTGCAGGGGATCGTCCCGGAACCGTCCGAGGGCGGTGTCCAGGGTCCGGGCTGCCGGGGGCGGGCGCTCGCCCTCCTTGCGGCCGGGAAACCAGCTGTCCAGCAGCAGGTTGTGCAGGGTGAAGGCGCTGAAGTAGTCCACGCTGATCCACCGCCTGAGCCCGTCGTCCTTGACGAGCAGCGCGTAGAGGCGGTCGGTGGCGGCGCTGACCGTGTTGACGGCGTTGGTCCAGTCGTCGACGTCGCGGGTGGACAGCTGGAGCCGTCCGTCACGGGCCATCTGCTGGAACTTGTGCACGGCGACCTCGTCGAACCAGGAGTTCGGGGCCTTGCCCACGAGGGTGCTGGCCGGGGCGAAGGCCGTGTCGAGCTGCATCTGCACCCGGTCCGCCTCGTCCACGATGATCAGATCGCTCATCCGGCAGGCGAGTTCGAGATACCGCAACTGCTCGTCGTGCTGGTGCTGCGGCACGGAGCTGTGCACCAGTCCGGCCGGGGTGGCGACCCACACCTGGGCGTCGACCAGCTCCCGGGCCCCGCGGTGGCGGGGACAACGGTTCCACAGCGGGCAGAGTCGCCGCTGCGGCTTCGGACGCCGGGAATCGTGAACGGCCGGGCTTTCGCCGTCGAGCAGCGGATCCCCTTCGGGCGCCTCGGCCTCGGGAACGGTGAAGAGTGTGAGGCACGGCGCCTCCCGGATGCCGAGCGGGCGGCGGGCCTCCAGGCCTCGCAGGACGTCGACCGGGCAGGCGCTGCTCAGGTAGGCGAAACCTGCGTGGTCGTGCCCCAGCATGGTGGCGGCGCCGGCCGTGGCGGTACGGCGGTGCAGCCGGTTGATGTTGCGCTCGCGCGTGGAGTGCCCGAGGATCGGCGCGGCCAGCACGCCCAGTCGGGCGAACTGCTCGACGACGGCGAGTGTTTCCGCCACGTCGCCGACCACGATGGTGACGCGACCCGGCGTCTGGGTCACGACGTGGTACGTCAGGATGTCGCGGATCGTCGACTTGCCGGCGCCGACCATGCCCACCAGGTGCAGCAGCCGGTCGACGGTCAGCCGCCCTTTCTCCGTATAGCTCCCTGACTCCTGGTCGCGAACGAGCAGTTTGACCCGCTCAAGGCGTCCGGCCCAGTCGTTGCAAGGGCCGTCCGTTGCCATGGCTTCGACGGTGTCCATCGCCTCGGCGGCCTTTTCGAGTTCCTCCCAGGTGACGCTGACAGGCTCCCCGTACCCTGCGGGCGGCGCGTCCAGGGCATGAGCGCGCGGCAGGACGTCCGTCAGGAGTTCCTCGTCGAACACGACGGAGTGGATGCGGTCCTGCACACGGAAGGTGTGCTCTCCCGCCTCGGCGAGTGGAATGGAGCGCGTCGAGAAGTCGGGCGCGGTGCTGAGCAGGTCTTCGAAGACCTCGAAGCGGCGCGTGGCCCGGGCCGGCTCGCGGCGGCGGGGCACGTCGTCGGATCCGTCGAGGTCGTATCCACGTAGTTGCTGAGGGACTGCCAGGTAGTCGGCCAGCGCCTCGTGCCACGCGTGGCGCCGTCGCAGGTCCCACAGGTGGTGGCGGGCCCTTAGGACGCGCAGTCGCTGCCCGTCGGTGCGCACGTCCCCGAAGGCCTCGCTGTACGGGTAGCCGCCGAGCAGGGGCCAGACGTCGGCGGCCGTGCGGGTCGGCGTCACGTCCTGAAGGAGGTAGAGGCCCAGTTCGACGTCGAGAAGGTCGCCGGGACGGAAACTGCCGAGGTTCGCCGGCCATACTTCGGTGAGCTGCTGCGGCGAGCAGCGCCGGTGCCATCCGCTGCGGTCACGCATGGCGTCCTCCTTCGGTGCGCGGCGGTTCTGTTTCCTGCCGGCTCGGGTCGGTGAGTTCACGACCGACCAGCCGCTGGAAGGCCTGGTCGTCCAGGAGGGTGACCCGCCCGGCCATGTCGTCGGGCAGGTTGCGACGGAATTGCCGCCCGTACGCCTCGTTCTCGCGGAAGCGGTAGCGAGGCACGACGAGGAAGGCCCGGTCGTACGGCGGGTCGCCCCGGAAGGGAGTGATCGTGCGCGCCAGGAGAGCGGGGTTCACGCGGTCCTTCACGTCCACGGCCCAGTAACGACGTCCGGGCAGAGGGACGCGAAGGTCGTACGCGTCGTAGTTCGGCCACATCTCGGCCGTGATGCCGAACTTGTTCTTCAGAGCGGTTTCCAGGTCCGTCTCGGCGAGTCCGGGGCTGGTCACGAACATCCGCAGCGGGCGGCTGAGCTGGAAGACCCCTCCCTTGTCCGGTCGCAACGAGGTGCCGTCGTCCCCTGTCCCGTCACGGCGGCACCGGTCCAGTTCGCACCGGTGTCCGCCGCCGAGCAGCGGCACCATGAGGCAGCGGCAACGTGTGCACTGGCGGTAGGTGCCTTCACGCAGATAGGACGCGGGAACGGGTTCGTAGCAGCGCTTGATGACGCTGTGCAGCAGCATCCCGCACTCCGGATCACCGCCGAGCAGCGCCAGTTCGGCGCCGGTGAGCACAGGTCGGGAAGTAAGCAGGGCCCGGAACGCGGTATAGGCGCGGGGGGACTTGGCCGCACGGCAGACGGCGAGGGCTTCCAGGATGCGTTCGTTCTCGAACAGCTCGGCGGCGGGGTCGGCCGCGCTCACCTCCAATTCCAGGCACAGTTGGTGCGGCAGTCTGGTCTCGGGGTCCACGAGCACGGCTGTCCCGGCACGATCCTCGTCGGGCAGCGTCAACGGCCAGTCTTCCAAAGGTCGTTCGCAGGCCCAACGGATCATCTCCGGGACACTGCCAGGCGGTTCCTCGCCCCGCCGCAGGCAGTGCAGGACGAGGCGGTTGTAGGCGTTCTGCACCTTGGCCGGGTAGACCGGGTTGGGTACGGTCCGCTGCCGGGACAGGCAGGCAAGGGCGCTGGCGATCAGGCGCAACAGCGTCTCGTCGGCGGTCCCGGTGCCCTCGGGGCTCCCGGGCCGCACGTCCGTCGTGGTCATACCTCTCCCTCCCCCGCAACGGCCAAGCCGGGCGCTGCATTCGGACACCACTGGGATACCGGGCAGGACTGACAATGCGGTCCGGGCCGGGCTTCCCAGGCTTCGTCCTCCCGCCAGGGACCCGCGTACCGCCGCAGTACGGACCGCGCCTTGGCCTGCTGGCCGGGGTCCGTCGGATCGATCACGTGCGGATCCGAACCGTCGGGCCGGAGGATCTCCACCTCGACGCGTGATCCGCCCGGGTCACCGCCGAGGGCCCCCTGCGCCAGCAGCGTGACCGCCAGGGCGAGTTGGGGGTACGTCTCCAGGGGGTCCACGTGGTGGCGACGCCGTTTTCTCGTCGTCTTGAGTTCTCGCCACACCCACGAGCCGTCCTCCTTGTAGAGCAGGTCGGGCTTGGCGATGACAACGGCCTGTGCGGCTGTGTCGTGGACGACTCGGAGCGCTTCGGGCTCGACCTGCTGGATGAGACCGGGGTCCTGGAAGGGGCAGGCGTCGACATGGTGGAGCAGCATGTCCCGGCCGGTCGCGGCGTCCTCGTCGGAGACCCGCCACCGCCCTTCCGTCCAGTTCTCGCCTTCGGCGGGCATGTCCGCGATGGCGCAGGGCGGCCAGCCGTCCCGCCTGTGCAGCTTCTCGATCCAGCCGTGCACCGCCTGGCCCAGTTTGGCCGCGCTGCCGTACTCGTCGGACTTGGGCAGGTGCAGCGCACGCAGGAATCCCTGCGCGGGACAGGCCGCGTGGTAGCGCAGGTCGCTGACGGACACCTTCCGCAGCGGCACGACACGCGAGGAGACCCCCAGGACACCGGGCCGGCGCGGCACCGCCTCGCAGCCCGTGAACTGCTTGCAGTCGACACACGAGGAGCCGGGCGTCGGCGCCCCGCCCGCCACGACCCGGGCCACGTGCGCGTGCCCGTGCTCCGCGTAGTACGCCTCGGCGTCCTCCGCCGTGCCGTCGAACTGCACCCGCGCCCGGCCGTCGGCCAGCCCTACCTCTACGACTCGCACGCGTTCGGGCCGTGCGACGGATCCGTGCGGCTGGAAGGCCCGGGACCACTTGCGGGGCCAGGCGGCCGGCCGCCCGTGGACCGCGACGTACACGGCGATGGCGATCTCGCCGGGCTCCGACCCCTTGGCCTGACCGTGCCGGAGCCGCCGGTACTCGCGCAGCCGTCCGCCTGCGGACTCGTACCGCCGCCACCAGGAGTACATCTCCCAGAACTTGCCGTTCTCGCGCTGCACCACCCAGTAGGGACGGACTGGCCTCAGTTCCTTGCCGTCGTCCCCTGCCAACGTCTGTGTGTACGACCGCAGGGCGTGCTCGGCGTACGTGAGATGACCGGGGTGCAGGGCAGGAGTCCGGGAGCGCAGCGCCTCCAGGGCCTGGTCGAGCGTCTCGTCGTGGAACTCGACACGGTCGATCGCGTCCATGACCGGGCCGAGGGTGAAGGTTTCGAGTTCCGGTTTCGGCAGCCGCAGGCGCTGGGCCGGCCACAGAGCAGGCCGGGCCTTGGCGGCGGCGTGCGAGGGGCAGGTGTGCTCCTCGTCCCCGCCTGTGCCGGGCCCGACCCGCAGAAGACTGTCGTCCCCGGCGAGCCAGTGCGGTTTGCGCCATGCCATGTCGTGGCCCATTGCCTCCCCCTTCGAGACAGACGTCACCCCTCGGACCGACCGGGTGCGTCACGTCTTCGACCGTAGCACAGAACATTGGAACTCCTTGGAAGTTCTTGGCATAGATTGGCCGCTGCGCTAAGCTGCCCACCATGTCGGCATCACTCGAGGAGCTGGAGCAGCACCTGTCCCACCTGCGCACCGAACTGCGCGGCGCCGTACGCGCCCGGGACAAGGCCGAGACCACGCGCATCCGTCGTGCTCTGCGCGAGGCGGAGGCCGCGTGGGAACGTGCTCTTGAGGCAGAGGCCGGACCGGACACCGAGGCACTCCCACCCGAGGCCGAGACGCGGACACCACCGACGTCCAGAGGTGAATCACGCCACCCGCAGCGCGCTGCGCACGGCTCCATCCCGATCCGCGAACAGGTTCACCAAGCGCTCACCCTGCTAGGTGCTCCCGCGTCCCCAAAACTCATCTCCTCCGCGTACGAGGCGTTCTTCACCGAGCCGCTCATCGCAGCCAAACTCGCGTCGCTGCGCCGAGACGAAGAACGCTCCTTCACGGCCCAGGGTTACGCCCGCCCCTACTACATCTGCGCGGCACTGACCCATGACCGGCTCGTTCCCGCCCGCGGCCTGCTGGCCCTGTCTACCTGGCCCGTGGAACGACGGATCATCGGCCCGCTCAGCCCGCGCACCGACTTCCTCACCCACGCCGTCGGAACAGCCGAACAGATCCGGCGACTCGCCACCGCGGGACATCCGGCCCCGGACGCCGCCTGGCGGCTGCTGCGGCGCTTCGCCCTCACGATCCCGGGCGCCTGCGATGCCGCCGCCCCGGAACCCGACCCCGCCCGGGTGATCGCCGCCGCCCATGCCGAAGCCACCGTCCACCAGCAGGAGGACGACCAACAGCGGCGAGCGGCAGCACAGCGTGCCCGTTCCCAACTGGCTGACGTACAGCAGCTGTTCGGCGCCCCACCGCTGCACGACGCCCTGCGTGACGCGAGCAGCAGCATGCACTGAGCCCCACCGGCAGCGATGACGACAGTCGCCTCGTCCGCCGGCACACCTCCGAAGACGTTCCCGAAGCAGAGACGATGCCCTCGCAGCAGTCCGAACCGCCCGACGACAGACTCACGCGGCTACGCGGAGCACGCCCTCCTCAGCCGTGCACCGCCCGCAAGATCACCGCCCTGACGGCCAACCCCGCCTGCTCCCGCCGCGCCGTCCTCGACGCAGCCGGCGTGGACAAGGCGCTGCTCGCCCAGCGGGTCGGCTACGAGCCGCGCTTCGGCCAGTCACCCTTCGCCCTCGCCCGCGAGCAGGCGTTCCACAGCCTCGTGAAGTGGGGCGGGTACGCCGAGCTCATCCGGCTGCTGCGCGAGGAGCTCTCCGTCCCCGTGTCAGAGGCCCACGTCCAGGACCTCAACGAGGCCGGAGGCAACGTCTCCCTGCCCGTACGGGAGCGCGAGACCCGCCGGCTCATCGCGCACGTCGCCTCCGGGCAGGACGTCCGCCTGATCCTCGACCGCCCCGTGCTCACTCTCGAAGTCGCCGGGCGAACAGCGTACTTGGAGCCGGACGCGCTCACCCACCGCATCGACGGGAAGTTCCACGTCGTCCTGATCCGCTCGTTCGCGGCGATCGACGGACAGGCCAACCCGACGGCCGTAGCTGAGGCAGCCAAGCAGGCCGCCGTGTACGTCCTCGCCCTGCGCCGCGCCTTCGAGTCTGCGGGCCTGCCCACCGAACAGCTCGCCCACGACTTCCTTCTCGTCTGCCCCAAGGACTTCTCCAACCGGCCCTACGGGCGTCTGATCGACCTCCGCCAGGAGCTCGACGCCCTGCAGTTCCAACTCACGCGGCTGCGGCGCGCCGAGGACCTGGCGGCGCAGCTCCCCGAGAGCGCGACCCTGGACCCGGACCGCAGCGCGGACGAACTCTCCTCGTCCGTGGCGGCGTTGGACGCTTCGTACACGCCCGCCTGCCTCTCCTTCTGCGAGATGGCGCGCTACTGCCGCGACGAAGCCGACGCGTGTGCCTCACCAGCCCGTCTGGGCAGCGGCGTGCGCAACGACCTGCCGGGCATCGACTCCACCCGTACCGCGCTCGACTACCTGGACGGCGTCGCCGCCCCGGGAGAGGCCGAGGCGGAAGCCGCCGACCTGCTGCGCGCCGCCGCCCGGCTGCGCGTCCTCCGCCGAGGAGCCGCATGAGCACCCTGTCCACCGTCGCGGCGCTCACGGCATCCCGCACCGGCCACGCCGAACCACTGACGACCGTCCGCCACCAGCACCTGGACCAGAAGCCGTTCGTGCTGGTCCCGCTCACGCTCGCCGGAGAGGCCTGCGCACCTCTGGCCGCCCTCGCGGGCACGGACCCGGAACATCCGATCCTGCTGACGGTCCGTCAACCCCGTGACCGCGCTGAGCGGTTCCGGTTCGCCGAGCGTCTCGCCGCGCTGCTGCTGGCGCACATCGACGGATGCCGGACGGAGACGGAGCCGTACACCGTCGGCCGCGGCAAGGACAAAGAGGAACGTCAGCGCTGCCTGCGGGCACCCCAGCTCCTCGTACCGAACGGCGAGGGCATCGCGTACGTCCGCCTGCTCGGCCGTCTGACCAGACTCCGCGCCACCGAAGGACCGTACGCGGTGGCCCCGTCCGTGCCCGCGCTCGGCAAGTGGCTGACTTGGTTCGCGGATCTCGCCGAGTTCCCGGACTCCGGGGTGCTCCTCGCGATGACCCGGCTGCTCGCCGCGCACTGGGTGACCGGCCAGAGCCCTTCCGAGGACTCCCACCTCGCGTCCCTGCTCGCCTGGATCAATCCACCGGAGGGCGGCGACGGTGCGCGGGCGGCGCGGGAAGCGGAGGACCCGTCCGTGTGGCCGCCGGCCGGCCCGTCCACGGACCCGGTCTTCGACCGTACGCTCCACGAGCTGATGACGCGCTACGACGAGGCGTCCGACGACCGCGGACGCGAGGCGGTCGGCCGCCAGATCGACCGTGAACTGCACGGCCAGATGCTGCCCACCTGGCAGCTGATGTGGCGCGGCGTGGAGCTGCTCCGCGAACTGCCCGAAGGTGCCCATGTCCCCGGCCGCTGGGCCCTCGACCGGCGCTGGTTCTCCGAGTACGCCGAGTACCTGGACGCCGACGGCCGCCCTCAGGCCCGCCGCGACCAGGCCGTCAGAGCCGCCCGCCGTCTGGCCCGGCTGGAGGACGCGGTCGCCCGCTACGAGGCGCAGCGCGCGTACGACGATCCGCTGGTGATGGCGGAGTACGAACTGACGGGAGAGGCCTTCACGGGCACGGTGACGGAACGGGACGAGAATCGCTTCGCCCCCGGCGGCCGTTCCGGCTCCCAGGTGTGGCGCCCGACGATCGCGCTCCGCACCGACGCCCGCGTCGGCCTCGCGGTCGGCACGGAGGTGAAGTCTCCCGCCCGGCCCGGCCAAGGAGCCCGGATCCTCGAAGTACGGCAGGAGGACGACGGTGGCCACATTGTGGTGCTTCAGCTCGAGGGCGGCTTCGCGAGGAAGCGCACACCGCCGGCACCGGCCGGCACCCTCGCGGAGACCGGCGAGGAACTGACGTACACCACGCTCAACCCCACCGCCATGCCGTCCGCCCTGCCGGACGAGGAGAACACACCCTGGACCCACGGCGGTCCGCCCCAGCCGTACGTGCCCACCCACGAGGACGCAGAGGAGACCTGGGAGTGACCGCTCTCCTTCCCGACACCGGGCAGCCCGAAGCCCTCACCCCCGGCGAGCGCGCGGACCGTGCGGTCGCGGGGATCCTGACCAGCCTAGACACCGCGCCCGGCCGGGGCGTCGTCGTGGACTCGCCTCCCGGGGCCGGCAAGTCCACGCTGGTGGTGAGGGCCACCGGGCACTTGACGTCCGCGGGCCACCAGCTCATGATCGTCGCGCAGACCAACGAGCAGGTCGACGACCTCGTGGACCGCATCGCGAGGGAGCATCCCGGCCTGGCGCTCGGCCGCCTCCACGCCAGCGGCCACGTCCTCCCGCCCCGCGTCACCCGGCACCCCAACGTCACCGGGAGCAGTCAGGTGACGGATCTGCGCGACCTGCCCGTCGTGGTGTCCACCGCGAAGAAGTGGTCGTTCGTCACCCCGGACAAGTGCACGCCGTGGCGGTGGGCCATCGTCGACGAGGCGTACCAGATGCGCTCGGACGGGCTCCTGGCGACGGCCCCGCTGTTCGCCCAGGACGACTCACAGGTCCTCTTCGTCGGCGACCCCGGCCAGCTCGACCCCTTCGCCACCGTGGAGACCGATCGCTGGAACGGCCTGACCTGGGACCCCCTGCGCAACGCGGTCGACGTCGCCCTCGCCCACAACCCCGACCTCCTACGCCACCAGCTCCCCGTCTCCTGGCGCCTCCCGGAGACGGCGGCCACCCTGGTCGAGCGGGCCTTCTACCCCTTCTACCGGTTCGTCCCAGGCACGACGGCCCCGGAGCGCGTGCTCTCGTACGCCAGCCTGCCCCACGGCTCCACCTCGCTGGACGACGTCCTCACCCGTGCCGCCGACACCGGCTGGGGCCACTTGGAACTGCCCGGTCGCCACACACTCGATGAGGACCCGGCAGTGGCGGATGCCCTGACGGCGACGGCGGCCCGGCTGCTGGAGCGCGGGGCTCTGGTCAACGGGGAGCCCCTGACCGCGGACCGCATCGCGATCGGCACGGCACGCACCGTGCAGGCGGACGCGGTCCGCTCCCGCCTCGCCGCCGGCGGCCTGACCGGCATCACCGTGGACACGGCCAACCGCCTCCAGGGCCGCGAGTTCGACGTCACCCTGGTCTGGCACCCGCTGTCCGGCCGCCACGACGCCTCCGCCTTCCACCTGGAGACAGGCCGCCTGTGCGTCCTGCTCTCCCGGCACCGCTTCGCGTGCATCGTGGTGGCCCGGGCCGGCATCCGAGATCTGCTGGACCGGCATCCGCGGAGCAGTCCGGTGTACCTGGACGTGCCGCCCAAGTTTCCGGATGGGTGGCGGGCGCATCAGGTGGTCATGGGGCACCTGGAGCAAGGGGAGCACAGGGTACGTGGCTGACGTCCACGCACCCGTCGTGCCGCAGGCATCGCTGAGGCGGCGCAGCTGGAGGACTCAGCTCTCAGTCCACATTTTCTTCATCAGACGCCGTCTGTGGTCGGGGGCCGGAACTCTCCGGAAGACACCCGGGGACACCCGGTGAATGCAATCGACGCCATACCGGTGCAGCAACTGCAGTTCCCGCTCGTCGAGCGGACCAGGGACCAGCACAGCGAGCCGGTCCACAGGGCGCGGACTGTGCGGGGCGTAGTCCAACAACTGCGAGAGAGCTTCACGCACATACGCGTGCTCGGTGCGACTCTTCGCTTCGATCACCTCCACGCTGTCGGGCCCCGGCAAATAAATGTCACAGAGACCGACCGGAGAACGGAATCGCTCGGCAGAGATGGCGAGCGTGGCACAGAACTCCATGACCAACGGCTGTTCCTCACGCCTGTAGAGGGTCGCCGCCGCCGCACGATCGAAGCTGACGATCGGAGTGTGCTGCCGTTCCAATTCAGTCCGCCGGGTCGGTAGCGCGCCGCGAACAGGTGGCTTCTCGACGCCGAGTTGCTCCAGCACCGTCCTGGTGGTTATGCGCAAACCCTCTATGACAGCTCGGGCCTTGCCGCCTTCCAGTACCAGTTGGCCAGGAAAACCATAGTTCTTGGCATATCCGATCAGTTCAGCCAATTCCTCGTACGGCACCTCGGCGGGGACGAAGTCGCGCAGGCTGTACACGGTATGCCAGCTCTTGCCTCCGGGGAACGGAGGCCAGAGCACGTCGGCAACCGCGTCGTTGACGAAGATGGCGCCCACCTCTCCTACAGCCAGCACCTTCTTCGCCCCGGTGAACAGGGCCACGTCGCCAGTGCGAACGTTGGACATCGCCTTGTCATGGGTCGATGTGGCACCCCAGAAGCGGGCCGCGCCCGAGGCGTGAAGACGGCTGAGCTGTTCAAGCTGTCGAGGCGACAGATATCTCGCCAACGACGCCTCCGTAAAGGGCACTTCCTGCTGAAGCGTGTCACGCCAATGTGCACGCGACTCTTTGCTCCCGTATGCCGGGCATACGAGGACTCGCACTTCGGGATTATCCGGTATGGAGTCCGTCACGCCTTGGGTGAGGTCAGTCGCATGCACGCGATGATCGTAACCATTGATCAGCTAGTCATACTAGCTAACCTCGCGCTTTCACGAGGTGGGCTGTCCGAAGCTTGATCAAATAAGCGGAGAGTGCTCCTGACCTGCAACGATGGGACTTGTCTAGGGTCCTATTGGCTGCATGGGAAGAAGCACTCTCCAGGTGAAGAAGCGTATCGGGTTCTACCCGCGTGTCCGCATCAAGGGCGGCGGCCGGGCGGTGGTCTCGCAGGCCGGGAGTGTGCTGCTGGTCGAGACCGTCCGTAAGGCTGGTCTGGACACCGCGATATCAGTGGCGCTGGCACCGTGGCGGAAGGCTCGGGCGGTGCACGATCCGGGCAAGGTCCTGCTGGACGTGGCCCTGGCGGTCGCGTTGGGCGGGGACTGCCTCGCGGATGTCGGCATGCTGCGGGCGGAGCCGGCCGTGTTCGGGCCGGTGGCCTCCGACCCGACGGTCTCCCGCCTCGTCGACGCCCTCGCTGGCTCCGGCGAGAAGGCCCTGGCGGCGATCCGTTCCGCGCGGGCCGAAGTCCGCGAACTGGTCTGGCGGTTGGCTGGCGAGGAAGCGCCCGGGGCGGGTGGAACGGTGACCGTCGACCTCGACGGGGTGCTGGTGATCGCGCACTCCGACAAGGAGGATGCGGCCCCGACCTGGAAGCGGACCTACGGGCATCACCCTCTGATGGGGTTCGTCGACCACGGGCCGGGCGGCACCGGTGAGCCGGTCGCGGCCCTGCTCAGGCCGGGAAACGCGGGATCGAACACTGCCGCCGACCACATCACCGCCACCCGCCTGGCGCTGGCCCAGCTGCCGGCGAAGTACCGGCGCGGGCGCCGGACCTTGATCCGCGCCGATTCCGCGGGCGGCACCCACGACTTCGTCAGCTGGCTGTCCCAGCGCGGCCGGTGGCTTTCGTACTCGGTTGGGATGGTGATCACCGACGCGATCCACCAGCACGTGCTCAAGGTCCCCGCGTCGGCCTGGACGCCGGCCGTCGAGCCCGGCGGCGAGATCCGGGACGGGGCCTGGGTCGCCGAGATCGCCGGTGACGTGCTGGACGGCTGGCCGAAGGGGATGCGGCTGATCGTGCGGAAGGAACGGCCGCACCCCGGGGCCCAGTTGCGGCTCACGGACGCGAACGGCATGCGTCTGACATGCTTCGCCACCAACACGCCGGGCCGTCCGATCGCCGAGCTCGAGCTCCGTCACCGGCTGCGGGCGAGGGCCGAGGACCGCATCCGGGCCGCCCGCTCGACCGGACTGCGGAACCTTCCCCTGCACGACACCGCGCAGAACCGCATCTGGCTGGAGATCGTGCAGATCGCCCTGGACCTGCTGGCCTGGATGCCGATGCTCGCGCTGACCGGCAAAGCCCGGCTCTGGGAACCCCGCCGTCTGCGGCTCCGCCTGTTCACCACGGCCGGACAGCTCGTGACCACCGGCCGCCGCAGGATCCTCCGCCTTACCGGGCACTGGCCCTGGTCCAGCCACATCACCGCTGCCCTCGAACGGCTCGCACTCCTGCCGAACCCAGGCTGACCAGCAGATCCACCCGTCCCTGCGAGAGAACCCCCAGACCGGAGCAGTGGAACCCGGCGTCCACCCGAGACGACACTCGGGCCCTCAGCCTGCGCAGTCTCCGCCACCGGCAACAAGATGGGCCGCCGACTCCGTCGGCGGCCCATCAAGTAGGGTCGGGGACTGGCGCGGTGGCGTAGTACGTACGCTCCGTTTCCAGCCCCCGCCACATCGAACCGTGCGTGCGGTTCTCCCGCACACGGCTCACCGACGCCGTTCACCACCGGCATTCGGCCTGCCCCGCCAGTCCCGGAAGGGTCTGGGTGCAACGACGGTCCCGTGCAGGGCGACCAGTCCCAACGAGTCGGAGGCCGCGTGGGCGACTACCGACCAGCCGAACTTCCGGCTGCGCCGGTGCTTCTTGGCAATGAACCCGCCGATCCGCATCCGTGCGTACGAGCTGATCTGGTCAAACCGATGGGCCGAGTTCCCGAACCGGAAATACGCGGCCCATCCGCGTAGGAACGCGTTCACGTCCTCCACGATCACTTTGACCGGCCGCAACATCCTGCGCCGCTCCGTGAGTTCACGGATCCGGTCACGAGCATGCTGCACCGCCCTGTCCGAGGGCCAGCGAGCGAGGAAGGCGATCGGATGCCGCCCGCCGCGAGGCCGGGACGTGACCCATCGATGGTGGAATCCGAGGAAGTCCACTCCCTCGCCTCCGACCTTCAGGTGCACAATCCTGGTCTTGGCCGCCTTCGGCTCCAGGCCGAGTTCGGCCAGCAGGACCTTCAGCTGCCCAAGGGCAGCCTCGGCCTGCTCGCGGGTAGTGCACATCACCACGGCATCGTCGGCATAACGGACCAGGACCCCATGACGACGCACGTCCCATGCCCGGTCCAGCCG
This sequence comes from Streptomyces sp. NPDC048291, assembly GCF_043201715.1. Lineage (NCBI taxonomy): Bacteria > Bacillati > Actinomycetota > Actinomycetes > Kitasatosporales > Streptomycetaceae > Streptomyces > Streptomyces sp. NPDC048291. Next base: position 315,232 of record NZ_JBICZC010000001.1, on the reverse strand, counting down.
GTGCAGATAGACGTTCGCCATCAACGGTGAAACCACACCGCCTTGTGGGGTTCCGGTCACCGGCCGCCGGACCTGCCCGTCCTCCATCACCCCGGCCCGCAGCATTACGCGCAGGAGTTTGAGGACCGACCGGTCGCAGACGCGTTCCTCGACCGCCTGCATCAACTTCTCGTGAGGAATCGCCTCGAAACAGTTGGCGATATCCGTCTCCACCACCCAGCGCCTGCCCCGCCATCCCTCATCGATCAAGACTTGGAGGGCATCGTGCGCCCCGCGCCTGGGCCTGAACCCGAACGAGCACGAGAGCATGTCGGCCTCGAAGACCGGCTCGAGCACGATCTTCAACGCCGCCTGCACGATCCGGTCGCGGACGGAAGGGATCGACAGCGGTCTCTGTTCCGCGGTCGTGCCGGGTTTCGGGATGAACACCCGGCGCGCGGGCAGCGGCCGCCAGCGGCCTTCCTTGAGTTCCACGGCCAATTCGTCAAGGAGCCGGTCGATGCCGTACTCCTCGACCTGAGCGAGAGTGGTGGCGTCAATGCCCGGGGCGCCATTGTTTCGACGCACCGTTGCCCACGCGCGCCGCAGGACGTCCCTGCGGTGGATCTTGTCCCCCAGCGCGTGGAACCGTCGTCCGGGATCGGCCTTGGCCGCCCGGTAGAGCGCATGCTGCAAGGCTCGGACCGGATCCAGCTTCAGGGATCCCGACGTGGTGGAACTAGCCGCGACGGCACTCACCAAGTCCCTCCAGACAGACTGCGCATCGACGAAGCAGCGGCCCTTCCCTGGCCGGCGGTTGTGTTGTCCGCCGGCTCATCGCGGTACTACGGCCGCCTCCGACGCCCACCCGACCCGCGTCCACTTCCCGGGGTGCACCCGGTTATAGGACGCGCAGCTTCCGACGGCAGCTGTCCGCAGGCCGCCGGGCCGGGGAGGGCCTCCCCAGTTCCCGCTGTCACCGTCGCAACGTTCCATGCCCCATACGCCGGGGAGTCCTTCACGGCTGCATCTCCAGGATCTTCGCCGCTTCCATGGCCTTCGCCCTGATTTCGGGGGCTCGGCACTCCCTGTCCCCGCCCCGAGAGGCGGGCCTCTAACGACGCCGCAGGCTTCGCGTGATGCTACGGACCGCTGCTTTGCTCCCCCTTACAGGGCTTTCGACACTGGGCTTCGACGCCGGGCGTTTCCCCCCGACGCCGCCAGTCTGCTACCGGGCCTCCTGGCAGCTACCCGGACCGGACTTCCACCGGCAGGCGACAGCGAGCTTACGACTCAAGATCTACTACGTCACGAAGACCTCCGAGTCTGCTGGGCGCGCGAAAGCGCGAGGCTAATCCCGAAGATTGATCACGACTCAATACGCGCCCTAGACGGAGGCGGCTCAGCTTGAAGGGCACGGGGCGGTCGGCGTGACGTGTGAGCAGTGAGCTGCAGATGACGATAGCCCACACACCCAGAAACATGGAAGTTATTGGAAGTTATTGGATTCACTTGGAACAGCGTACGCCGACCAGTTCGTCCTGCCCGGCCTTCAACAGCCCAGGCGGCCACTCGGGGCGCTGCGGCACCCGGCTCGTAAGCGCGAAAGGACTACTTATGCGCGGCCGGTGAAGTACTTGGCCGGGCCGGCTCAGCTTCCTCCGATCCGTCGGCAGTTCGTCGGATCCGGAACCATTCCGCCCCCAAGCTGGGTGTTCCACCGTACAGTCAGGCCCCCTTATCGCCCGCCCACGACACCTCACAGGCAGCCGCATATGGAACCCCGTAACTACCGCATGGTCGTCTCGACCACGCAGGACTTCGTCACTGCCTCGGCCGAGGCAGACCGCCAACTGCACCACTGGTTAGGCGTGATGAAGAGGTACAGCACCGCCGCTCTCGACGAGGGCCGCAACGAGATCGCCAAGGGGGTCACCCTGGACCACGACGCCGCAGCGGGCCGGCACGGCTCGTACTCCCGCTGGCGGCTGCGCGAGACGAAGACACCGACCCAGGGCACCTGGCAGTCCACGCTGGTCGTCCGCTCGGGCAACCGCAACGACAGCCGCCGCACGTGGATCCAGGTCGACATCGAGCACCAGCCAGCGCCGGGCCAGGCCCACATTCGGGCCAACACCCCCGGCATAGCCAAGCTGCTGCTCGACGCCCTCCCCACGCAGGACGGCCTCGCTGACGTCGGCACGGTCCCGAAGTTCATCGAACCCGACGACGTCGACGAGGTCATCGAGGAACTTTGCGAGCAGAACCGCAGGCTGCCCGTCGTCGTCGCGAGTGTCCCCTACGGGCAGGACGCCGAGTCCTGGACGGAAAAGGTCGTCGAACCGGTCTTCCGGCACCTGAGCGGAATTGCCGTCATGTACGTCCTCCGCCCCGAAGCACTGCATGCTTTCAACACCACCCTCGAATACCACCCCGTCTTCGGCGGCGGCATCCGCACCTACCTCCCCGGCGTCGACCCCGCATGGCAGCCTGACGCCCAGCGCCACCCGGTGATGTCCAGGCCCACCATCGAGACGAATCCGAACCGCGCCGCCGCGATCCTCGCGTCCCTCCCCCAACAGCTGGCCCTGAGCCAGCCCCTCCCCGACTCCCTGGACACCCTGCCCGTCCAGCGCACTCGCCCCCGCCCCGCCGCCGACAGCACCAGCCTCGACGCACTGCGCGGCGAGCTGAGAACGGCCGAAGCACTGCTCGAAGAGGCGGAGCAGCGCGAGGAGTCCCGCAGCGTGGAGATCCGGGACTTCCGCCAGCGCCTGAAGCAGGCCGAGAACCGGGACTTCGAGCAGATCGTTGAGAACGACCAGCTGTACGGCGACCTCCAGGACGCCCACCGCAAGCTCCGGTTCATCCAGTCGCAACTCGAAGAGGCCGGCATCCACGCGGCCGCCCACACCGCGCCCCCGGAACCGGCAGACCGGCCCGCCACCTTCGCCGAGATCCTCGACCGTATGGACGAGTTCCCGCATCTCCGCTTCACCGGAAGCGCCAAGAAGACCAAGGAACTCGACGCCCAGTGCATCGGCAACTGGGTCACCGTCGCCTGGGACGCCCTGCACGCCCTTGAGGACTACGCCGCGGCCTCCGCCGCAGGAAAAGCGGGCGGCGACTTCCGGCACTGGTGCGACAACCTGCCGGACGGCTGCGAGAACCCGTTCCCGTCCGGCAAGGTCAAGATGAAGGAGTCGGAGACGGTCGGGAACAACGGGGAGTGGCGCCGCCAACGCACGTTCCCCGTACCGAAGTCCGTCGACCGAAAAGAGAAGCTCTTCATGCAGGCCCACCTGCGCATCGGCGGCGGCAACACGGTGTCACCCCGCCTGTACTTCCACGACGACGGCCCCGGCTCGGGTCACGTCTACGTCGGGTACATCGGCCCGCACCCGGACAACACCCAGACCTGATCGTCAGCGGGCACCCGCGAACCGTATGAACGCGGTCCACTCCGAGGCACCGATGACCAGTTGGGCTCGGGCCGGTGCCTTGGAGTCGCGGACGTGGATGGTGCGGGACATCGCGGCGACCTCAACGCATTCGCCGCCTTCGGCACCGCTGTAACTGCTCTTGAACCAGGCAAGTTCGGGCGAGGTTGTGTCAGTGCTCATCGCTCTCCCAACAGTTCATGCATCAAGGCGAGGGACTCACTCGGGGTAAGGGCCTGCCCACGAATGCTTCCGTAGCGCGCGGCCAGGATACGCACTCGTTCGGGATCAGTGATCAACTGCCCGACTCCCTGCACCTCCAGGTAACCAACCTGCGGCCTTCCCTTGGGCGTGAGCAGGATGAACGGCCCGTCCACCCCGGAGTTCTCTTCGCAATCCAGCGGCAGCACTTGCAGCGTGATGTTCTGCAGCCGACCGAGCCTCAGTAAGTGCTCCAACTGCCCCTGTTGCACCTTGCGACCTCCGAGTCTCCGCCGCAGCACGGACTCGTCGATGAGGGCCGTGACCATGGGCAGCGGCCAGCGCGTAAGAATCTCCTGCCGCGCCAGCCGTGAGACCACCCTCTGTTCGATGGTCTCCTCAGACAACAGCGGTTGTCGACCGTTCAGCAAGGTCCGGATGAAGTCCTCGGTCTGCAACAACCCGGGCGGCGCAAGGGTGCTGTAGAAGTTGATCTCAACCGCGCTCGACTCCAGCCGGGCATAATCTTTGAACCAAGCCGGATGCCGAACCCTAGCCCTCGCCTTGGCCTTCTCCACATCCTCAATCGTCGCCTTCAACAACCCACCCGCACCGAGCAGTTCATCGGCCGCCACCAGAAACTCCGCCTGCGGAGTCCGCCTCCCCCGCTCCACCGACGACACGAGATCCTCGCTGTACCCCAGCCGGTCCCCCAACTCCTTCTGAGTCAGCCCGGCCCGCTCCCGCAGCAGCTTCACCTGCTTGCCGATGGCCCGCATGAGGTCACCGTTCAGCTCGCCCTCGTCGTGCGACTCCTGGCCCTCCGCCACCACCCGTACCCCCTGCCACGTCACGGCCGACACCCGGTACCGCACCCCGTGCGCACCGGTACACCTCGCCCTCCGTACCGGAGGATTCCCTGGTCAGCGTAGAGCGGTCCGACCACGCTCGGTGACATGAAGTCACAAATCTCCACCCCCCGATTCACCCCCTTCGCCCCGCTCCGCTTCACCCAGCTCCTCAGCTCCACACCCAGGGGCGCCCGCCTCGCCCGTCTGCTGGCGACGCAGCAGCTGACGGAATGGGGCTGGCCGGCCTCCTGCACGGCGAGCGAGTCGGCCGCCCTGGTCGTCGCCGAGCTGGCCGCGAACGCGGTGACCCACGGCCGGGTGAGAGGCCGCTGTTTCCGGCTCAGCCTCGCCGTCGACGCCCCGGACACGCTCCGTGTCGAGGTGGCCGATCCGCGAGGCGACCGCCCGCCCCAGCCCCGTACGGCCGCCGGCGCCGACCTCACCGCCGAGTCCGGTCGCGGCCTCCTCCTCGTGGACGCGCTGACGACCCGCTGGGGCAGCGTCCCGTATCCGCCGTCCGGAAAGACCGTCTGGGCATGTCTGCCACTCCCCTGACGGGGAATACGGCACAGTCCGTCCACAGGCGGACACGAGGCGTGGACAACTCCCATGGAGGTGGAGAGAATTCTGATCACGTTGGGGGAGGGATACGCACGTGGGGGAAGACAACGCCGTCGACGGCGGCGTGCCGCGCATCTCGGACGGGATCGAGGTGTACACCGGCGCGGACGGGGCCGTGACATGGAGCGGCGTCGAGCTGACGGTCGACGTGATGCGGGAGTTACAGGCGCCGTGGGCCGAGCGGGCCGGCGACCTGACGGCCAACCGGGACATCGTCACCGAGTTACGGTCGCTGGCGACGACCGACATGGAGACCACGTTCATCGGCACGCTGCTCGCGGCCGAGCCGGAGCCGAAGGACTGGCAGTACGGCGAGGCCCTCGCCGAGGTGCTGCTGGAGCACTGGCACGGCGCGGTATGGCTGTGGGACGGCGCCCGGGACCGGCGGACCCGCAAGGCGAGCCTGCCTGGCGCCGATCTGGTTGGGCTGTGTGTGGCGGACGGCTCGGCCACACTGCTGTTCGGCGAGGTCAAGTCGTCGTCGGAGGTGAAGAGCCCGCCGAAGGTCGTGACCGGCAGCCCGGACGGCATGATCGAGCAACTCAAGCGGCTCACCCAGGTCAACGACCACATGACGCTCCTGAAGTGGCTGCGCCACCGCTGCCGTACCGAGGAGCACATCAGCGCCTACCAGACGGCCGCGCGGCGCTTCATCCACTCCTCGGGCAAGGACTTCCGGCTCTTCGGCTGTCTCGTGCGGGACACCGCGCCGCTGTCGACGGACCTGAGCGGTCCCGCCGCCGAGCTCGCCAAGACGGTCGTAGAGCCGATGCACGCCCTGCTGACGGCGTGGTACCTGCCGATCGCCAAGGCCACTTGGCCCACCTACGCCACCTCCGGGGTGGGTGACGATGGCTGACCTCGGCTGGCTCGAAGGCGCCCTGGATCCCGGGCTCGTACAGGAGGCCGGTGAGCGTGCGCAGCGCGTGCTGATCGGCTCAGCCCTGCGGGCCGTGCACGGCGAGGTACCGGAAGGCCCCCCGAACAGCCGCGAGGCGGTCGACTTCGCGGTAGACGCGCTGGATCTGCTGGCATGGGACGCCATCGCGAAGGATCCGAAGGCGGAGGCCACGCGGCGGTTGTGCGGGCAGATGTTCGCGCTGGCGCGGGCCCGGTTGCCTGCGGGCGACTCCCCCGACGCGCGGCTGGAACTGCTGCGCACGGCCTGTCTGGGCTGGATCGCCGACGAGACCCCGCTCGCGGCCCGGCTGCTCGCCGACGTCGAGCTGCCCTCCGTACCGGATCCGGCGGAGGACTGGGAGTCACACATCCGGCGCGGGGCGGCCGACGCCTGGCTGCTGCTGCTCCGCAAGCGCGGGTGGGGCGACCTGGACGCGCTGGACCAGCTCCTCGCACGGCTGCGGAGTGAGCAGACGGGCGCGGAGGAGGAGTACCTGTCGGCAGCCGGTGACGACGCCGTGCCCGCCGCCTGGGCGCTGGCCGCGCACTACCACCTGCTCAAGACGGCGGAGCTGCTCGCCGAGTACCTGGCGACCGGCAGCCTGTTGCGCCAGCATCGCTCCAGCCGGCACTACGGCGTGCGCGAGCGTGTTCAGTCGCACTGCGACCGTGCGCTGGAGGCGGCGACCGCTTCGACGGACCCCGATCTGGAGGTCCTCGTAAGGCTGTTGACCGCCACGGCGGACCAGATCATCGACAACAGCCTGTGGACCGTGGCCCGTGCGGTCAGCCCGGAGGTGAACGCCTTCGTGGCGTCCCTCGTCGGCCGGGGGCGGCCACGCCCGATCTTCGAGGTGCTGCCACCGCAGCGGGTGGCGCTCGCCGAGCAGGGGCTGATCCGGACCGCCCACCGCAGTGTCGTGGTCAGTCTGCCGACCAGTGCGGGCAAGACGCTGATCGCCCAGTTCCGGATCCTTCAGGCGCTCAACGCCTACGACAAGCAGCGGGGCTGGGTCGCGTACGTCGCCCCGAACCGGGCGCTCGTCAACCAGGTGACCCGGCGCCTGCGCCGCGACTTCGCCGATCTCGGGATTGGGGTGGAACGAGTCAGTCCCGCCCTGGAGTTCGACGGGCTAGAAGGGGACATGCTCACCGAGCGCGGCGGGCGGCAGTTCCGGGTGCTGGTGTCCACACCCGAGAAACTGGATCTGCTGCTGCGGTCGGGCTGGCAGGAGAAGATCGCGCGTCCGCTGTGTCTGGTCGTGGCCGACGAGGCACACCATCTCGGGGTCGACGAGCGCGGCATCAAGCTGGAGCTGCTGCTGGCGACCGTCAACCGGGAGGCCCAGGACGCAGGTTTCCTGCTACTGACGCCCTTCATCGACAACGGGGACGTCATCGCCGAGTGGCTGGACAGCGGAAGCCGGCAGTCGGTCGGGCTGTCGGTGGACTGGACGCCCAACGACCGGATACTGGCGCTGGCCCGGCGGAGGCGTGCCGCAGGCAACGGCGGCTTCCAAGTCGAGCTGGAGCCCCTGGTCACCAGCAGGGGGACGCTCAGCGTCCCCGACCTCCTGCCCCTGGACGGGGACCGCCCGCTGCGCATGACCTGGTCCCAGGTGGGCAGTCCGACCAAGCTCGCCGCGGCCACGGCGGCCGTCCTGGCCCAGCGAGGACAGACCATCACCCTCGCCGGACGGCCCGACTACGCCTGGTCCATCGCCAAGAGCATCGCGAGCGGCCGAACCGCGCTGACCGAGGTGAGCGAGGACCTCAAAGCCGTGCAGGAGGTGGTGGAGGAGGAGTTCGGGGCGGGTTTCCCGCTGGTGGGACTGCTCGCCAAGGGGATCGGTGTGCACCACCGGGGCCTACCCGAGGACATCCGTACGGTGACGGAGTTCCTGATGGAGTCCGGCGACCTGGCCCACCTGGTGGCCACGACGACCGTCGCCGCGGGGGTCAACTTCCCGGTGGCCAACGTCGTCCTGGCCTCCCACCAGTACCCGTACGGCAACGACATGCCCGCCTCGGACTTCTGGAACCTGGCAGGACGGGCCGGTCGGGTCGAACAGGGCGAGGTGGGTCTGGTGGCCTTGGCCGCGCCGGACGAGGTACGAGCCGGACAACTGCGTGACTTCGTCGGCCGCCAGGTGGCCGATCTGAACTCCACCCTGGTCGACATGGTGGCCAAGGCCATGGCCAGCAACGGCTATCTCGACCTGCATGTCCTCGCGCACATCCCTGAGTGGTCCGCGTTCGTGCAGTACCTGGCCCACACGTACCGGCAGATCGGGGACCACGAGGAGTTCGCCGAGGAGATCGAGCAGATCCTGCGCGGCACCCTGGGCTTCCAGGACCTGCGGCGCAGGGACCGCGGCTGGGCGGCGGAACTGACGCGCAGTGTGCGCGTGTACGCGGAACGGCTGACCGGCAAGGCACTCACCCTGGTCGACAGCACGGGCTTCTCCTGGGAGAGCGTCGAGGCCACCCTCGGCAGGCTGAGCGCCACGCACATCGATCGCGAGGTGTGGGCCCAGCCGCTCTTCCAGGGCGACCGGCGCCCTCTCGCCCAGCTCATCGGCCTCATGCTGGACGTGCCCGAACTTCGCAAGGGTCTGGCCGAGGTCGCCAAGGACCACGAGGGCCGCAGCGGGGACTTCATCGCCCGGGTCATGCAGGACTGGGTGAACGGAGCGTCCGTGACGCAACTGGCCGCCGACCACTTCAAGAAGGCGGACGAGTCCGATGACCTCAAGGCCGTCACCAAGTGCTGCCAGCGCCTCTTCGGCGAAATGGCACCCACCGTCTCCTGGGGGCTGTCCGCACTCCAGTCCCTGACACTGGGCCAGGAGTTCGCGACGCTAACCCCGGACACCCAGCGCGAACTGCGGAACATCCCGTCGTACGCGTACTACGGCGTCCACTCCGAGGACGCGATCGCGATGCGGCTCGCCGGCGTACCGCGCTCGGCGGCGCCCCGCCTGGCCGCGGCGGTCACCGACGGGGATGACCGCATCACGCCGGCCAAGGCGCGCACCCGCCTCGCGGCACTGCCCGGCTCCGCCTGGCAGTCGGCCCTGGGGGCCAAAGGCTCGGCCTACCGGAAGGTCTGGCAGATCCTCGACGGCGTACAGTGACCCCAGAGACGTGAAATAGGTCATATCTGACACCCTGGCATTGACATGCGCGCCATCTTGAGAGCGGCGAAGATGACGACGGGCGCGCCTACGCCGTGTATCGGAGCGAACGTGTCGAGGGACTCTTCAACCCGGCCACCCGCACTCTGGAGGTGACCGCCGGACCCTGCGCCGGCCAGGTTTTCCCCTCCCCCAGCGCCGCTGCCATGGCCGTCATCCAGGCGGTCAACCCTGGCCGGACCACACCAAACGCGAACGGGTGGTCCTTCTGGCGTGTCACCCGCACGGGAGAGGAGCTGAAGTCCCTCCGCAGGGCCGGGATCAGGACCATGTGACCAGCTGCGCGATCAGACGCCGCTCCACCGTCCACGGAAGGACACGCATCTCATGGCTCCCTCGAACGCCCCCGCCACCCATCTCCTCATCATCAGCGACCGCGAGCCGCTCGCCTGGGTCCTGGAGAACCAGCGCATGGCCTTCCCGGCCGGCCGCACGCGCGCGTCGCTGAGCCTTGACAAGGGTGACGAAGTGCTGCTGTACACGACGCGCGGCTGCTTCGGCAATCCCACCCGCGACCTCGGTCGCATCATCGGCCTGGCAACGCTGACCAGCGAGGTGAGCACCCTCGACGAGCCCGTGACGTTCGGGGAACGCCGCTTCACGGAGGGCTGCCGCCTGCGCGTCCACGGGCTGGCGCCCTTCAGGAACGGAGTTGTGCTGCGGGACCTGGTGACCGACCTCCAGGTGTTCCCCGACCCCCGCTCCTGGAGCGTCCGGATGCGCCGAGCGTCCCTGAAGCTGCCGGAAGCCGACGCGGCGCTCGTCAAGCGCGAGCTGCAGCCGCTGCTCAAGCCTTATGCCGCGGTCGTCGGCGACTACGCCCTTCAGCGGCGATGAACCGATACACCCCGGTTATAGGACAGGACCTACACAACCCGCCGACGAACGCCGGGTCGAAGACCTGCTGCCCCTGTGGGTCGGGCTTCGCCGTCAGGAGATGCCCTTCCGGATCGCGTACGCCATCGCCTGGGTGCGGTTCCTGACGCGCAGTCGCTTCACGGCCTCGTGGATGATGCCCCTGATGGTGCGTTCCGACCACCTCGACCTTCCGGGGCAGGAGGCCGTCCCTGCGAGGCAGGTCGGTGAGGATCTGCTGCCGTTGCCGGCGGCCCAGTTCACAGAGAGCTGGTCAGTCCGTACTCGACGGCCGGCGAGAGCTGCCGCTCGGTGATGCGGTCGGCGGTCATCACGACCGGGACGGGAGTGCCGGGGGTGCGGGCGGCGTCCCGGCGCATGACCGTGATCCAGTGGTCGTTCACGGCGTTCAGCAGGAGGACGGACACATCCGCGTCGGGCAGCCCCTGCGCGGCGAGGAGTTGCACGCGTGCGCCCGACTCCACGTAGGCGCCGCTGACGCGTTCCAGGGTCGCGTCGCTCGCCCGCTCCACGGCGGAGACCGGGGCGCTCAGCATGTCGCGCATTGGGGCATCGGCCTTACGTCAAATGACCCGGTGAAACTTCCTCCCCTCTGTGGCGAATTGATGCCCCCGTAGTGCCTTTCGCGGCGTGGGCCTTCCCCCAGCGGGGCGGGCGCCCTTTCGTTCGGTGTGTGGGTCCGGCCGCACAGGATGCGGCCCCGCCTTGTCCGTGGGCGGCAGACATATGTCCCGGCGGACCGGGAGGGGTGTCAGGCCTCGGTCTCGGGGGCTTCGGGGGCCTCGGAGGCTTCCGCCGAGGACAGGGTGTAGAAGACCGCCCGGCCCTGCTTGGTGCGTCGGGCCCGGTTCCTGGCGACCAGGTTTTCCAGCGTTGTGCGGATCACGGTCGTCTTGATGGTGCGGCCGGGCTGGCCGGCCCTGATCGCCTCGGCGACGTCGGTCGCGGACCGCGGCTCCCGCTGCTGGGCGAGGTAGGCGTGCACGGCGTCGACCAGGCTCGGCTTCGGCTCCGCGGCGCCCTGCCGCGGGAGGGAACGGCGGTTCGGCGCGGGCTCGGTCCGCTGGTGCGGCACGACGGCGTCCGCGTCCGCGTCGGCCGTTCCGGGTGCGGGAACGGAGACGGGAGCGGAGGTGGCGGTGGCCTGTGGGGTGAGCGCCTGCTGGAGCCGCTCCAGGACCACCCTGTTCTCCCGTACCGCGCGCAACTGCTCTTCCAGAGCGGCGATCTCGGTGGCGAGGCGGTCCTGTTCCTCGGCGTTGACTTCGAGGTCCCGCGCGATCCGCGCGCTGTACTCGGACGCCAGCTCGGTCCCGGGTGACTCGGACATACGGTCGGGCCTCTCGTCGATGTGCTGCGCGCGGGGACGCCGATGTGCTCCGCGCGGTGAACAGCGTACGCACACGAGACGTCCCACGGGCGCGACTCGGGCCGCCGGTGCCTCAACCGGCGGCGGTGGCGCCTTCGATGACATCAACGACCGTGGCGGCCGAGCGGGCTGCGCGGTCCGAAAGCCTCCTGACCGGAGCGGGGTGCTTCAGGACGCGGCAGCGGCAGCCGCCGGTCCGATCGTCACCCGGATGTGCTTCATCAACGGCTGGTCGCTCTGCTCGCTGTAGTCGCACAGGGCGATCAGCACGTTCATCTCGGGCATGTACCCGGCCGCGCAGCCGCGGGGCAGATCGTACGGAACGGCGAGGTACCCGTTCAGCACGCGGGTGCTGCCGTCCTTGGCCGTGCTCTCGATGTCCACCGGATCGAACTCCTCGATGCCGCGCTCCCGCATGTCGGCCGCGTTCATGAAGACGAGGGTGCGGAGGTTCTTGATCCCGCGGTAGCGGTCGTTGTCGGAGTAGATGGTGGTGTTCCACTGGTCGTGCGACCGCATGGTGCCGAGCGCCAGGGTCCCCGGCGCGGGTACGACGTCGGGCAGTGGCGCCGAGGAGAACTCGGCGAGCCCGGAGGGCGTACGGAAGACCAGTTCCCGGGCGGGCTGCCGGATCCGGAACCCCAGCGGCAGCCGCACCCGCCGGTTGAAGTCCTCGAAGCCGTCCAGGACCTGGGCCATGGTGTCGCGGACGCGGTCGTAGTCCTCGACGTACCAGGCCCAGGGCGTGGTGCTGTCGGGAAGCGCCGCGCGGGCGATCCCGGCGATGACGGCGGGCTCGGACAGCAGGTGCGCGGAGGCCGGCTTCTTCATCCCCACGGACAGGTGCACCATGCTCATGGAGTCCTCGACCGAGGTGCTCTGGATGCCGCACCGCTGATGGTCCTTCTCGGTACGGCCGAGGCAGGGCAGGATCAGCGCCTGCCGGCCGTGGACCAGGTGGCTGCGGTTGAGCTTGGTGCTGACCTGGACGGTGAGTTCGCAGGTGCGCAGGGCTTCGTAGGTGGCGCGGGTGTCGGGCGCGGCGAGGGCGAAGTTGCCGCCCATGCCGACGAACACCTTGACGTCGCCGCGGAGCATCGCGTGGATGGTGCCGACGGTGTCGAGGCCGTGCTCCCGGGGCGGGTCGATCTCGCACACCGCGGCGAGCCGGTCCAGGAACTGGCCGGTCGGCCGGTGGTCGATGCCGCAGGTCCGGTTGCCCTGCACGTTGCTGTGCCCGCGCACGGGCGAGGGCCCGGCCCCCTCCCGCCCGAGGTTGCCGCGGAGCAGCAGCACGTTGACGATCTCCCGTACGGTGTCGACGCCGTGCTCGTGCTGGCTCACCCCCAGGCACCAGCTGACGATGCTGCGGTCGGCGTCCCGGTAGATCCGGGCCGCGTGCAGGATGTCGGCGCGGCTGACCCCGGACTGCCGCTCGATCTCCTCCCAGGACGTGGCCTCGCACGCCTTCCGGTAGTCCTCGAACCCGCTCGTGTACCGGTCGATGAACTCCTGGTCGAGTGCCTTGGGATCGGCCGTGGCCTGGTCGAGGACGGCCTTGGCGATCCCCCGCAGCAGCGCCATGTCTCCCCCGACGCGCACCTGGAGGTCGAGGGTGCCGGTGCGGGTCGAGTGGCAGGCCGCCATGTCCACGAAGTCGTGCGGGATGATCGTCCGCCGCGAGGCGGCCTCGATCAGCGGGTTGACGTGCACGATCTGGGCACCGCGCTTGTAGGCGGCGGCGAGGGCGGTGAGCATCCGGGGCGCGTTGGACGCGGCGTTCACACCCATGATGAAGAGCGCGTCGGTGGCGTCCCAGTCCTGGAGGTCGACGGTCCCCTTCCCGGTACCCAGCGAGGCGGTGAGGGCCCGCCCGCTGGCCTCGTGACACATGTTGGAGCAGTCCGGAAGGTTGTTCGTCCCGAACTCGCGAGCCATGAGCTGATACAGGAAGGTGGCCTCGTTCCCGAGCCGCCCGGAGGTGTAGAAGGACGCCTGATTCGGATGGTCGAGCCCCCGCAGCACGCCTCCGACCAGGTCGAACGCGTCCCGCCAGCTGATCGGCACGTAGTGGTCGGACTCCGCGTCGTACACCATGGGCTCGGTCAGCCGCCCCTGGTCCTCCAGCGCGAAGTCGCTCCACCCGGCCAGCTCGCCCACGGAGTGCGCGGCGAAGAACTCCCGCCCGACCCGCTTCCGGGTCATCTCCCAGGTGACGTGCTTGACCCCGTTCTCACAGAGATCGAGCCGCAGCCCCTTGGTGTCGTCGGGCCAGGCACACCCCGGGCAGTCGAACCCCTCCCCCTCGTGGTTCATCTTCATGATCGCCCGTGGCCCGTCCACCAGCGCCCGCTCCCGCACCAGGAACTTGCTCACGCTCTTGGCGGCGCCCCAGCCGGCAGCAGGATGGTGATACGGATGGAAGAACGGCTCCCCGTCGGGCCTGGGCCCCACCCGCTCCCCACCCGTCCCCGGATCGGTGTCCGGATCCGCCGACCACGTCCGCTTCTGCTCGTCGTGTGAGGTAGCCACGGCTCTCACCCTTTGCCGGGACGGGGTACACACCGCCGGGGTCAGCGGCGTCCTTCCCATGCTAGGCAGGGGGGTGCGGGGAGGCGAGGTGATCTAGGGGCGGCACGGGACGGGGCACGCACGGCCGGCTACCTGGGGCGGCGGCTCCACCCGCATCACTCTGCGTGAGACGTGAATGCCGCACAGGTGGTACGGAACAGCGCCACTGGTTACCGGTCGCAGCGCCCCCCCTGTGCTGGTCAGCAGGAGCCCTCCGCAGGGGCGTTCGGCACTCAGGTACTCCTCGCCGCTCCCCTCAGCCACACAACGAGCAGGCATCACATACGCCCCCCATACCCCAGTTATCCGGCGTTTACTGGTTGTCATGTCATGGGCATTATGTATTGGTCTGATCACCTGCGTGAGTGCAGCCTTGGGGGGCCGATGTCACGAGGGGACGGCTGGGCGGGAAAGGGCACCACGGGATCGGTCGCAGACCTCGTCGCCAAGTTCGGCCAGGAGGTCAGGGCCAAGCTGCAAGGTCCCGCCGGGGCGGTCAGCGGCAAGGAGGACAGCCTCACCGCGCCGGTGGAACACCTGCTGCGCGGCATGGCCTGGCGGCAACGCCTCAGACTCGTCGCCCACGGTCAGAGCCGTGTCAAGAGGCTCAGGGTCCGGCCTGACTTCGCCATCAGTTGCGGTGACAGGACCATAGGGCATGTCGAACTGAAGCAGCCGGGCAAGGGCGTCGATCCGGAGAAGTGGCCCGTGAAGAGCCACGACCGGAAACAGTGGGAGAAGATCAAGGCCCTTCCGAACGTGCTGTACACCGACGGACATGAGTGGGCGGTCTACCGCTTCGGCGTACAAGTCGGGCCTACCGGACGCCTCGTCGGAGACCTGGAGTCCAGTGGTCGGCAACCCGTCGTCGCGGAGGACGGGTTCGAGCGTGCCCTCACGCACTTCTTCATGCCGGCACCCCTCACCCACGGCAGCGTCGACGAACTGGTCAGGCGCATCGCGGGAATCTGCGCCCTGCTGCGCGACGAGGTCACCGAACGTCTCACCCGCGAGGAACACGGAGAGGCCGACGCGGCGTTCTCGATCCTGGCCGGGAACTGGAAGGACCTGCTCTTCCCCGACGCCCGTCCGGAGGAGTTCGCGGACCATTACAGCCAGACGCTGACGTTCGCCATCCTGCTGGCCCGCCTCGAACGCATCGACCTGGCCGAACTCTCCCTCCCCGAGGTCGCGATCCGATTGGGCAAACGGCACTCCCTGATGGGCAAGGCGCTCGCGGTCCTGACGGACGAGGCCCTCGTCGACCTTCGAGGGATCATCGACACGCTGATCGACGTCATATCGGCCGTCGACCCCGAGATGTTCAAGGACGAGACCGGAGACGCCTACCTCCACCTGTACGAGGGCTTTCTGAGCGCCTACGACCCGGAGCTGCGACAGCGGACGGGGACGTACTACACACCCGGGGAAGTCGTCCGCTTCATGGTCGGGTTCACCGACGAGGTGCTGCGCCACCGGCTCGGCCAGGAGGACGGGTTCGGAAGTGATGACGTCACCGTGGTCGACCCCGCCATGGGTACCGGGACCTTCCTGATCAACATCATCGACCATGTGGCCAAGAACTTCGCGCTGAAGTACGGCAGCCACCTCAAGTCCGGGCTCTTGCGGGAACTCTCGAAGCGGCTCGTCGGGCTGGAGAAGCAGACCGGGCCCTACGCCGTGGCCGAACTCCGTGTGCACCACGCCTTCCGGGCCCACGAAACCGATGTGACGCGTCACCAGCCGAGGCTTCTCGTGGCCGACACCCTCGACGATCCAGCCGTCGAGCACCACCTGGGCCTGATGTACGAGGCGATCGCCCGCCACCGCCGTATGGCGAACAAGATCAAGGCGGACGAGAAGGTCATGGTCGTCATCGGCAATCCGCCCTACCTGCGGGGGGCGAGGCAGTCGGGCGTCGGCCGCTGGGTCACCGAGGGCAACCCGAACGAGCAGGGCCCGATCCTCGCCCGCTTCCACCCCGAGGACAACGGACGCGTCGGCTACGCACTCGACAACCTCTACGTCTACTTCTGGGCGTGGTCCACCTGGAAGGTCTTCGACCAGCTCACGGCCACGGGCGCACCGAAGGCGCCCAACGGGATCGTCGCCCTCATCACCAACTCCGGATACCTCGACAGCGAGGGCGCGGCCGGAATGCGTCACTATCTGCGCGAGGCAGCCGACGAGGGCTGGGTCATCGGCCTCTCACCCGAAGGTCCCTATTCCGATACACGCACCCGCGTCTTCCAGGACGTGAAGCGCGAGATCTGCATCGCCGTCTTCGTCCGCCGGGGTTCTCCGGATCCGGGGACCCCGGCGCGGGTCTGGCGACTCGACGTCCCTGAGGGCACGCGCGAGGAGAAGTTCGGCTGGCTGGAAGGGCTCGGCGTCGAGGGCCACCGGAACGGAACCTCCTGGCAACTCTGCCCCGCCCATTGGACCGCGCCTTTCCACGTCACATCCGACTCCGAGTGGTCGGCCATGCCGCCGGTGGACGCCTTGCTGCCCTGGACGAGCTCCGGCAACAAGAACAACCGGAGTTGGCCCGTCTCACCCAGCCGGGACGTTCTGGAAAGGCGGTGGCGCAGGCTCGTCCAGGCTCCGGCAGAGGCCAAGGCGGCACTGATGAAAACCACCAGAGACCGCCGTCCGGACAAGCCGGAACCACCGCTGCCCGGTCAGCAGGAGAAGGGCACCCTCGTCACGGAGAAGGAGACAGCGCCAGTCATCGTTCCCTACGGCCGGATGACCTTTGACCGGCAGTACATCATTGCGGACAGGAGAGTGATCGACTTTCCGCGACCGGCCCTGTGGTTCGCCCACAACGAACGACGCCAGATCTACCTCTCCGAGCTTCACACAGAGTCGGGACGCCCTGGCCCGGCGGTGGGGTTCACCGCCCTCCTACCCGACATGCACCACTTCAAAGGCACCGAAGGCGGCCGCGTCGCGCCCCTCTACCGCCACCCCCGCCTGCCCGAACCGAACGTGACACCCGGGCTTCTGCAACTGCTCACCAAGACGCACGGCATGACGGTCACCGCCGAAGACCTCTTCGCGTACATCGCGGGGACAGCCGGCCACCGCGGCTACACCCGCCGCTTCGCCGCAAACCTGGCCGAGCGCGGCACCCGTATCCCGCTGACGCGCGACTCGGCCTTGTGGGCGGAGGTGGTGGAGGCGGGCAGGCGTACGGTGTGGATCCACACGTACGGTCGGCGTTTCGCTTCACTCCACCAGGACAGCCCGCCAGGAACGACCCCGAGACTCCCTCCGACGGAGCAACCGGAATGCGTTGTCGCGATCGGAGAGGACGACGGGCTGCCGGACAGCATCTCCTACGACGAGACGACGCGAACCCTCACGGTGGGTACCGGCTCCATACGTCCTGTGGCGCCGGAGGTCTGGGACTACCGGATCGGCGGGGTGCAGGTGATCCGCAAGTGGTTCAGCTTCCGCAAACGCAAGCCGGATGTGGAGCGGCAGACCCCGTTGAACGACATCCTGCCTCCGACCTGGCCTTCCCGATGGACCGTTGACCTGCTGGACCTCATCAACGCGCTCGGGCTCCTTGTAGCCCTCGAGCCCCGACAGGCCCGGCTCTTGGACGCCGTGAGCAGCGGCCCGCTCATCACGACCAAGGACCTCCGGGACGAGGGCATCCTGCCCGTGCCTGCCTACGCGACCAAGGAACCGAGGCCACCACGGCAATCCCGGCGCAGCCCGGGGCCCGGCCAGGGGAGCCTCGGCTTCATGGACTGACAGAACGCCCTGCGCGTCACCCCGGAAGGCAGCCCCTCTCGTCCTGGCTCTGCACCCCCCGACCGCTACCCGGATGTCCGCCCCGTCGGCGGCGGCCTCGGCCTGGCCGTCGCCCACCGTCTCACCGCCCGGCTGGGCGGCACGGCGGACTGACCGGGGCGCAGGTGCGCGAGAGGTTGACCCGCCCTGACCCAAGGCGAGTTGTGGTACTCAGGGACGGTGATCGGCCGACTCCCTCTCGACGAGCAACTCGAATCCCTGCGTGCGGTGCTGTCACGGAACGACGTGCTGACGGAGGTGCTGGCGCGGACGGCGACACTGGACCTGCCCGGGTGGTACGTGACGGCGGGATGCCTGTTCCAGACCGTGTGGAACGTCGCGACGGGCAGACCGCCGACCGCCGGAATCAAGGACTACGACGTCTTCTACTTCGACGCCGGGCGGCTGTCCTGGGAAGCGGAGGACGCCGTGATCCAGACCGGCCGGGAGGTGTTCGCCGGCCTCCCGGCGGAGGTCGAGATCCGGAACGAGGCGCGGGTTCACCTCTGGTACGAGGACAAGTTCGGCGTGGCGTGTCCGCCGTACGACTCCACCGAGGCGGCGATCGACAGCTTCGCCGCGACGACGTGCTGTCTGGGGGTTCGGCTGGAGCCCGGCGGCCGATGGCGCGTGTACGCACCGCACGGCCTCTCGGACGTGTTCAACCTCGTCGTCCGGCCGAACCCCGTACTCGCCCCCCGCTCGGTCTACGAGACCAAGACGGCACGCTGGCAACAGCAGTGGCCCGAACTCACCGTGCTCGACTGGCCCGCGGAGAACGTCACAACGACCCGGTGTGGCTCGCCCGCCCCCTCTCTGTGCAGAAAACAAGCCAACGGACGTCTGAACAGCGGCAGTTGGGGTCCGTGATGCTCCTGAGTCGAGTCGTCGCGGAATAGCGTGGGCAGCCACGACCGGTGTTCGACGGTTCGGTCCTCTTCACCACACGCAGACACAGGAGCTTCCATGGCGCACGAGGCAGACAACTCCGAGCAGGAGGCAATCTCCAAGATCGACACCTCCGTGCCGCAGTCGGCCCGGATCTGGAACTACTGGCTGGGAGGCAAGGACAACTACGAGGTCGACCGGGTGGCCGGCGACGCGTTCCGCGCGACCTTCCCCGGCATCGAGACGGGCGCCCGTGCCGCCCGGTACTTCCTCGCCCGCGCCGTCCGCCACCTGGCCGCCGACGAGGGCATCCGCCAGTTCCTCGACATAGGCACCGGACTGCCCAACGTGGACAACACCCACGAGATCGCCCAGCGGGTGGCCCCCGAGTGCCGCATCGTCTACGTCGACAACGACCCGTTGGTCCTGGCACACGCCCGTGCGCTGCTCACCAGCACACCGGAGGGGGTCACCAACTACGTCGACGCCGACCTGCGCGATCCGAGCACGATCGTGCGGGAGGCCAGGAAGACGCTGGACTTCGACCAGCCCGTCGCCCTGATGCTGATGGGCATCCTCGGCCACATCGCGGACCTCGACCAGGCGCGCGAGATCGTACGCCGGCTCGTGGACGCGCTGCCTCCCGGCAGCTACCTCGTGCAGTACGACAGCACGGACACGAGCAAGGAGTACGTCGAGGCCATCCGGCAGTACAACGAGGGCGGTTCGCTCCCGTACATCCTGCGCAGCCCCGCGCAGATCGCGCACTTCTTCGACGGCCTGGAACTGCTGGAGCCGGGCGTGGCGTCGTGCTCACGCTGGCGGCCCGACGCCGGTGCCTGGGAACTGCCCGAGGAGGTACACCAGTACGGCGGTGTCGCCCGCAAGCACTGAGGCGCTCAGGTCTCCTGGAGGACGCGATGCAGAATCGTCGGAGTCTCGTCCGGTGATTCTGCCTCGACCACCAGGCGGTTCATGACATCCCAGTAGCACTCGACGTCGGCCGGCCTGTCGGGATACAGGGCCGTGCCGAGCCTTTCGAGGCAGACCACGTCGGGCAACTGCCCGCCGGGCAGCCGCAGGATGGTGACCGGCCCGGACTCCGCGGCGTGGCCGCCGGCCGCGAACGGCATGATCTGCAGAGTGACCTGCGGGAGCCGGCACATCTCGACGAGATGCCGGAGCTGGGCGCGCATCGTCGCGCGGCCGCCCACCGGGCGCCGCAGCGCCGCCTCGTCGATCACCGCCCAGAGGTGGGCCGCCGGGTGCCGGTGCAGGACCCGCTGGCGGGTCATCCGCAGCAGCACCCGCCGTTCGGTCTCCTCCACGGAAGCGCCCGAGTGGGCGAGCCGGACGGCGGCACGCGCGTAGTCGGGGGTCTGCAGCAGGGCCGGAACGCGTTGGACCTCGAAGCACCGGATGACGCTCGCCGCCTGCTCGGCTCCGAGGAAGGGCTGCATCCAGGCGGGCACCACGTCGTTGAAGTACTGCCACCAGGCGGGCGCGTTCGCCTGTTCCGCCAGCGCGAGCAGAGTCGCGCGTTCGGCCTCGTCCGTGACTCCGTAGAGCGTGAGCAGATCGGCCACGTCACGCCGTTTGAACGCATGACGGCCGGCCTCCAGCCGACTGATCTTGGACCGGGAGGCCCGGATGGACTCCCCTGCGGCCTCACGGGAGATGCCCTGCTCCTCGCGCAGCCGCCGCAACCGCGCGCCCAGCGCCAGCCTCGGCACCATGGGCCCCGCCGACTGCCCGTCCAGGGCCCCGCTGTCGTGCGGTGTCCGTAAGACCTCTTCGCCGCCCATGGAGTACTCCTTGCGTTGCACGCGACTCTCCATGCATACAAGCACAGGGAGAGCACGGCCCGGGCCCGGACACGGAACCAGAGCTTCCGTCGGCAGGTCCGCCTGCGTCCTCCTGCGTCCGCCTGGGTACGGCACACCGAGGCGGCTCACTCCTCGCCACGACTTGCCACAACTCGCCACGATTTGCCACGACTCGCCACGAGCAGCCGCGAACACGATGGCAGCCGGGCCGCGAAGAACCGAGCGGCAGCAGCGTTCGCCACCGGCTCTCCTCGCCGCCGGCCCTGATGACCTGTGTGATGACCGAACGGCGCCCTCCTCCCCATCAGCCGGTGACTGTCGTCGACGAGCCGGAAAAGACCAGAAGTGCGGGAATGGGCCTGGCCCTTCCCGGTCGCCGCTACATGATCGACCGTGCGGCACCCGGCCCCGACAGGGGCCGACAGTCCCTTCCTGGCCCTGTCGATAGGGCCGAACGGCCCTTCTTCCTCGGCTCTTCCTCGGCGGCCACCGATCGCTTTACGAACCCATGACGAGCCCAAAAGGTTCTACGGAACCCTCGCATCCGTATCTCTGTCCGTGCGGGATCCGAAGAACCGGATCAGGAGACACGGTGCTCGTTTCACGGAAGGCGGCGGGAACTCTCTTCGTGGGTGGTGCGCTCGGCATGACCCTCGGCTCCCTCCTCTACCCCGCCATGCTCGGAGTCCAGAAGGTCAGCAGCGCGCCCGAACGGGTCGTCGCCACCCCGGCGACCGGACCGCTGACGGAAGCGGACCGGGATTTCGTGGTCAAGGTGCGCGCGGCCGGACTGTGGGAGTACCCCGTCGGCCAGAGGGCGTCCAAGAAAGGGACAACGAAAGCGGTCAGGGACGCCGGGAAGCAACTGGTCGACGGGGATGCCTCCTTGGACGCCGCCTGTCGCGATGTCGCCGATCAGCTGGGCATCACGTTGCCCAACCAGCCGTCGCCGCAGCAGCAGAGTTTCGAGACCTGGCTGAACACGGAAAGCGGCAAACAGTTCGACACGGACCTGGCCACCACCCTGCGCGCGACGAACGGCCAGTTCCTCACCACGATCGCGAGCGTCCGCACCACCACGAGGAACTCGCTGGTCCGCGCCCTGGCCGACCAGGCCAACGACACCGTCCTCGACCACATCACGGCTGTGGAGAAGACCGGCCTGGTCGACTTCGCTCAAGCCCTCGCCCAGGAGACCACCTCACCCAACCTTCCGGCCCAGCAACTGACCCCGCCGCCCGCGGTCGCGGGCCAGCCGCAGGTCGTCCTCACCCCACCGGCGAACAGCACGGTGTCGCCGAGTCCGACGGCGGGGTGAGGTGACGAGCCGAGCCGGGCCGCCCACGCCGGCCGGGCGGCCGGCATCACCTCGCGAGCCCGTCCGGTCCGGCCGGCACTCTCCTCACCGGTTCAGGTGCACCGGGACGGTGTCCACGGTCACGGCCCTGCCGTCCCGGGCGGACAGCTAGTACGCGGTCAGCAGGCCCGGGCCGGTACGGACGGGCTTGTCGGCGAAGGTCACGTCGAAAGCACCCCGGGTTCCGGCACCGGAGGCGGCCGTCACCCGGACGTCACCCGGACGTCGGCCGCGGTGTGACCGGTGGTGTCGGTGACCTTCAACCGGGACTCCACAGGCTGCTGCCGCCGTCGTACCGGCCTGAGAGGTCGACGGTCGCCACATGGCCGAGGTCCCGTTCGGAGCAGCTCGGGCCGTTCAGCAGGGCACGGACGGCCGCGGTGGCGGTGGCCGGATCGATCACGGCGCGCGGGGCGGGCGAGACCTGCTCGCCGTGCAGGAAGTACACCACCGTGCGGACCTGTTTTGCGCGGCCGTACCGGAAGCTCCACGCCGAGAGCCCGCGGCCGGATCACTCGTCGACGGTCAGGACGACGCGATCCCGTACTTCCCCGCTTTCCAGCAGGCGATGCGCCTCGGCGGCTTCCCGCAACGGCATGGCCCTGCGGCCCTTCATGCGCAGCCGCCCCTCGGCCAGCATCGCCATGCCCTCGTCCAGGGCGCCGGGAGCGCGGTCCGCCGTGGGCGCCGAGAGCACGACTCCGAACTCGGGCGCCGCATGGTCGGACAGGGTGATGACACGCTGCGGCCCTCCGGCGAGTTCGACGGCGTCGGCGAGCGCCCCCTTGCCGGCCGCGTCGAAGACGGCGTCCACGGATCCGAGGGCCCGGACGGCGGCCACGAGGCCGGAGCCGTACCGGACCGGCGATGCTCCGAGTTCCCTGGCCAGGTCCTCGTCCCGCGCGCCCACCGCACTGATGACCTTCACGCCCCGGGCGACCGCCAGCTGCGTCGCGATCACGCCCACCGAACCGCCCCCGCCGAGAAGCAGAAGCGTCTCTCCGCTCTCGACCCGCAGCTGCCGGAGAACGCGGGCCGCGGCCTCCACCGAACTCGGAAGCGCGGCGGCGTCCACCCATGACACCGACTCCGGCTTGTGCGCCCAGATCGAGGCCACCGCGTACTCGGCGTAGCCTCCGCGGCCGAAGAGTACGGCGGCCACCTCGTCACCGACGCGCGTGCCCGAGACGCCGGGACCGACGGCATCGACGACACCGGCCACCTCGTAGCCCAGCACGGGCCGCGGAGGCAGGGGGAATCCGAGACGGCCGGACCGGATGTCAAGGTCGGTCGGCCCCACCCCCGCGGCACGGACCCTGATCCGGATCTCCCCGTCACCGGGCTGCGGCATGGGAACCTCGGCCCACTTCAGGACATCCGGCGGACCGTACCCAGTCATGACGACGGCGTTCGGCATGGCGACTCGCCCCCTTCCTTGCCAAGCTCGCGCTTCGTCCCGCGCGATGCATATAGTTGATGTATCACATATATGGCCGCGCCGCACCGGGGATGTGGTCCTGACCGGGCGCCGCGGGCCGCCGGACGAAGACCGGACTCCGCGACGCCGGCCGCCGTCCCGGCCCGCTGCCGCAGCACGCCCGGGCGACGGCTGGCGATCAGCAGAGCGGCCACGAGGCGGAGGTCTTGAGGGCGCGATTGCCCGGGAACGAGCAGTCGTCCCGGGTCCCGCGGGCAATATGGTGGAAGGGTCAACCTTCTCATAGGGTGTGGCCATGGAGGAGGAAGCACCCCGCTGGCTGAGCCCGGTCGAGGAACGAGCCTGGCGCGGCATGCTGCGCATGCACGACCTGCTGGTCAACCAGGCCGGCCGGACGCTCCAGAACGAGTTCGGGCTGTCCGCGACCGACTATCCCGTGCTCGCAGAGCTGACCCGCGCGCCCGGCGACCGACTGCGCGTGCTGGAACTCGCGAAGGTGCTCGGGTGGGAGAAGAGCCGGGTGTCGCACCAGCTCGCACGGATGGCGAAGCGCGGCCTGGTCGCCCGGGAGGAGTGCATCGACGACGGACGCGGGGCGTACATGATGGTCACCCCGGCCGGCCGTGCCGCCCTGGAAGCCGCCGCACCACAGCATGTCAAGGACGTCCGGCGGCTCTTCCTCGACCACCTCTCGCCAGGCCAGATCACACTCCTCGCGGAGATCACCGACACGGTCATCGAGAAGATCGACACCAAGTAGTCAGGGGTCCTCCCCACAGGCCCCGCCGCCCCCGGAGACGTCATTCGACGGGTAGCCGGCAGGGACGGAAGGACCCACGAAGCAGGGCATCGGCCGCCGACCCGGCCCGCTGGAACGCACGGTGCCGAGTCGTCCGTTCCGGGGCTTCACGGAGACCGGAGTCGGGTTCGTGCGGGTTCGTACAGACCGTCACCCGGTCTTCCGTGCCCGGCCGGGCCACCGGGTCGCAGCGGAATGAACACGGTCACCGATTGTTGAAAGCGGTATGAAAAAGATCGGGTTCCTGTCCTTCGGGCACTGGACGCCGTCGCCGCACTCGCAGACGCGCTCCGCCGCGGACTCCCTGCTGCAGGCGATCGACCTCGCGGTCGCCGCCGAGGAACTGGGGGCGGACGGCGCCTATTTCCGCGTTCACCACTTCGCCCGCCAGCACGCCTCCCCGTTCCCGCTGCTCGCGGCGATCGGCGCGCGCACCAGCCGGATCGAGATCGGCACCGGCGTGATCGACATGCGCTACGAGAACCCCCTGTACATGGCGGAGGACGCGGGCGCGGCCGACCTGATCTCGGGCGGCCGGCTCCAGCTCGGCCTCAGCCGGGGCTCACCGGAGCAGGTCGTCGACGGCTGGCGGCACTTCGGTTACCGGCCGCCGGAGGGCGGAACCGACGCCGACCTCGCCCGCGCACACACCGAGGAACTGCTCAGGGTGCTCAGGGGTGAGGGATTCGCGGAGCCCGACCCCAGGCCGATGTTCGCCAACCCGCCGGGCCTGCTGCGCATCGAACCGCACTCCGAGGGGCTGCGGGACCGGATCTGGTGGGGTTCCGGCTCGAACGCCACCGCGGTCTGGGCCGCCGGGCTCGGGATGAACCTGCAGAGCTCGACCCTCAAGGACGACGAGAGCGGCGAGCCACTCCATGTCCAGCAGCGCAAGCAGATCGAGGCATACCACGAGGCGTGGCGCGCGGCGGGACACACCCGCTCCCCCAGGGTGTCGGTCAGCCGCAGCATCTTCCCTCTCGTCGACGAGCGGGACCGCGCGTACTTCGGCCGGGATCGCGACTCGACGGACCAGATCGGCTACATCGATCCCGGCACACGCAGTATCTTCGGCCGGTCCTACGCCGCCGAGCCCGACGTGCTCGTCAAGGAGCTCGCCGAGGACGAGGCCGTCGCCGCCGCGGACACACTGCTGCTCACGGTGCCCAACCAACTCGGCGTCGACTACAACGCACATGTCGTCGACAGCATCCTGACGCACGTCGCGCCGGAACTCGGCTGGCGCTGACGACCGGGGCCACGGCAGACGCCGCCGGGGGAAGCAGCGTCCCGCGCGGGCGCGGATGACCCGGGCGGCGCCTCCCCCGGCGTGACGCGGCAGCCGAACGCTTCGACGAACCACGCAGATGCGCATGTCGCGACGGACCACTGAGCCGGCGAACGATGAAATGGGTGACGTATCATCCAGATAGTTGACACGTCATCTTTCAATCCGTAGGTTGATTGAAAGTTAAAGATTCTGGTGGCCGGCCGAGGAGGCCGCCACGGATACAGGAGAGACATCATGGGACAGCTGGACGGCAAGACGGTCGTCATCACCGGCGGCACCAGCGGCATCGGGCTGGCCACGGCCCAGCGCTTCACACAGGAAGGCGCCCACGTCTACATCACGGGGCGCCGCAAGGAAACCCTCGACAAGGCCGCCGAGCAGATCGGCGGCAACGTCACCCCGGTGCAGGCCGACAGCGCGAACCTGGCCGACCTCGACCGGCTCTACGCCACCGTCGCCGACGCCGGACACCGGATCGACGTCCTGTTCGCCAACGCCGGCGGCGGCGAGTTCGCCCCCCTCGACCAGATGACCGAGGAGCACTACGACAACACCTTCGACAGCAACGTGAAGGGCACCGTCTTCACCGTCCAGAAGGCGCTTCCCCATCTGGTCGACGGCGGCTCCGTGATCCTCACAGGCTCCATCGCGGGTGTGTCCGGCGATCCGGCCTTCGGTGTCTACGGCGCCTCGAAGGCCGCCATCCGCGCCTTCTCCCGCACCTGGGCCAACGAACTGAGCGGGCGCCGCATCCGCGTCAACACCATCTCGCCCGGCCCCATCACCACCCCCGGCATCAACGGTCTCGCCGCGGACGAGGCAGGGGCCGCGCAACTGCGGGAGACCCTCGCCGGCACCGTGCCCCTGGGCCGCATGGGCCGACCGGAGGAAGTCGCCGACCTCGCGCTCTTCCTCGCCACCGACCAGTCCAGTTTCATCACCGGCACCGAGATCTTCATCGACGGCGGCGCCAAGCAGGTGTAGTCGGTCCGCCCGCCGCCCCTCAGTCGGGGAGGGGCCGACGTCGGCGATCACGCGACGGTCTGCGGGCATGTGGGCCGTACCAGTCCAGACACAGGACGGTGGCGTCGTCCTGCGGGTGGCCGTCCCAGGCGTCGGTGACCGCGGTCGCCAGACTCCGCACGACCTCGCGCGGGTGCTCGGCGGCGGTGTCACGGATGAGGCCGGGGAGGTCGACCTTTCTCGCCTGGCGTTCCTGCATGCCGTCGGTGTGCAGCACGAGGCGGTCGCCGGGGCGCAGGTCGAAATCCTGCACCCGGTACGGTCCCTCGTGCGTGGCGACGCCGAACGGCAGGTTCACCGCCAGACGCAGTTCGTCGACCGTGCCGTCGCGCAGCCGCAGGGGCCAGGGGTGGCCGGCGTTGACGAGCTGGGAGCTGGTGCCGTCCAGGGCGATGCGCAGCAACTGGCCGGTGGCGAAGGTCTGTCGGCCGTGGGCGAGGAGGGCCTCGTGGGTCTGGCGGGCCTGTTCGGCGAGGTCGCAGCCGGCACGGCGGGCACCGCGGGTGGCGTTGACCAGGAGAGTGGCCATGAGTGCGGCGCTGACGTCGTGGCCCATGGCGTCGGTGACGGACAGGTGCAGAGTGTCGTGGTCGAGGGTGTAGTCGTAGGTGTCACCGGCGATGTCGGCGGCCGGGACCAGGGCGCCGGCGAGGGCGAACTCCGGGGCCTCGCAGGAAGCGGCGGAGGGCAGGAGCTGGCGCTGGATCTCCGCGGCCAGACCGACCGAGGTCGTGCGGTTGCCCCAGTGGTAGAGGTCGGTGAAGCGGCGGTCGGCGACGATGATGTACGCCAGCGCGTGCGCGGCCTCTTCGACCTGCTCCAGCACTTCCCGGGTGGCCTCGGAGAGAAACAGCTCCAGGACGCCGATGGCGTCGCCGCGGTTGGTGACGGGGGTGAGCACCCGGTGCCCGCGCTCGCCCTCCGGCACCCGCACCGTCTGCTGTACGCGCAGGACCTCGTCGTAGACGCTGCCGTCGAAGGGAACCTCCTCGTCGCGACGCTCCTGGGGCGTGGCGGCCTCCTCGCTCACCCGCAACAGGCGTCGGCCGACGACGTCGAGGAACAGGAACGACACGTATCGGGCACCGAACCGCTCGCGCAGATTGCGGGCCACGACATCAAGAGAGCGCACCGGCGCGGCATCCTCCGCCGCTGCCAGCACCTCGGCCAGTGCGATCCGATCGCGTGACACATCAGCCTCCTTTCCGTTGAGACCTCGTTTTCCCACTGACGCGCGGGACACGGCCTCGTTGTGACCGATGCCTCAAACACGTGCATGCGCATGGAGGCGGAACGCGGGTGCGCATGTGCCGGGTCCTGAAGCTCGCCGGACGGCTGCGCCCTGCACGTCGGTGACCGGTGCGGTGCTGGAAGAGGCCTACGGCGAGAACAGGTTGTTCACCGCCGGTCGTGAGAATCCGGGTTCGGCCACCGCCATCTGGCCGATGAAACCCGCGACGCCGGGTCGCTCGAACGGGGTCGGCCGAGCCCCTCGACCGACAGAAAAGCGGCCCCCGACCAGCATTCACCGGATCGGAGACCACCAGGGGCAGACGAGTCGGGCTGTACGCCCACTTTGGGTCAACCTTGGCCACGGTCACACCCAGACCCGCCTGACCAGGTACTTTACGTAAGGCGGAGGGCCCGATGCGGCCGCTGGGACTTCTCGGGGATATTCGGCCGGGAGGCTTCAGGCGCGAGGGAGGCGAACGTGCGCCCGAAGGACGTGGAACCCTCGCCCGTTGCTGGCCCTACTCAAATTCGCTACGTCCACAGGTTTCGGCAGGACCAGGATCGCGATGCCCACAGCGAGCTCAATCTGTTGGCGGTAACACGACCTGGCCTCGATGTCCGTGACCACTTCTACGCTGCTGGCGGAGCGAGCCGTCAGTCAGTACGGAGTTGGGATGCCACCTCACCTCAGTCAATCCGAACCAGGCCACCGAGCGGATGCGCGAGGCTGGGGCGAAGACCCTGTACCCGGGGGCGGACAGTCCATGGCACTGCGGCCGTACGACCTGCACGGGACAAGGCGCAAACTGCTGCCTCCGATACCACAAGGGACAGTGCCGCCACTTCAAGTAGTTACACATATTGCACTTGGTGCACTTGTTTCATACACTTGAGGGTGATAGCAGCCACTCAAGCTGAGGACGTACCTGTGCCCGTGACCCGCCAGGAACAGAAACCGGCCAAGCAGAAGATGCACCCCACCGACGACAGTACGACGACCTTCAGCCACGAGGTCGAGACCTCCCGCACTCGGAAGAAGGTGCCGCGCAAGCGCCCCACCGAGAACCCGCCTGCACTGCGTGGGACCCAGGCGCAGCGGACGCGGAAGGAGCAGCGCAAGCGCAGCGTCGAGGAGGCCGTGCCATGCCTGCGTGACGCCCTCACCAGCAGTGCCGAGACGTTCCACATCACCGTCGCCGAAGCGGGCAAGGTCACCATGGAGGTGCCACGCGAAGCCCTGGCGGTCCTCATGGAGACCATGGCGCTCATCACCTCCGGCCGCGCCGTCGAGGTAATCGCCAAGAGTATGGAGCTGTCCACTATCCAGGCAGCGAAGGCCCTCGGCGTCTCCCGGCCGCACCTGGTCAAGCTGCTCGACAAGGGCGTGATCGACTTCCGCATGGTCGGTACCCACCGCCGCGTGGACGTCGCATCCCTAGAGGGCTACCGACGACGCGAACAGAACGCGCAAGCCCAACGTCGCCAAGCCGCGGTCGCCTCCGCCATCGGCTCCACCGAGGCCGAGGGGCTGCGCGTCAGCGCAGACACCACCGCCGGCCTCGACGCCTACGCACGCGGAGAGCTCGACGCCGCAGCCTTGCGCGCCCGCACCCTCGCCCGCTACACCCGTAAGGCCGCTGAGTGACCGACCCCTACAGCGAGCCCAACGGCGTCCTCCGAAACAGTCTCGGCATCACCGACGCAACCGAGCTCTCCGAGGCCGAAGCGGACATTGCCGCCGTGGAACTCGCCATCCTGGACGCCGAGCCGCTGCCTGGCAGCTACGACCTCGCACACCTACAAGCGTTCCACCGGCAGATCTTCGGCAGCGTGTACCCGTGGGCCGGGGAGCTACGAACCATTGAAATCTCCAAAAGCACATCATTCTGCCCGTCGATCCACATTGCCTCCTTCGCAAAGGACGTGTTCCGCAAGCTCGCCGACAACGGCCACCTGCAAAACTTGGACCGCCTGCAGTTCACCCGAGCCCTGGCCGACCTGTACGGCGATGTGAACGCCATCCACCCCTTCCGGGAAGGCAACGGCCGCACCCAGCGCGCCTTCCTCGCCCAACTCGCCCGCGAAGCCGGATACACCATCTCTTGGCAGGACATGGACCAAGAGGAGAACATCGCTGCATCGGTGGCCAGTTTCAACGCGAACAACGACCTACTGGAGAAGATGCTCGACGCCCTGGTACGTCCCGCCTGACTGGCGTCCGCCGACGGCGCCGTCACCGAGATCGGCCTGCCGGTCACGACCTCTCAGCTCAGTCATCGCAAGCGACGAGTTTCCATACAAGATCGCCCCAGGTTCCTTCCCGGACCGCCCGGGAGGCCGACTCCTTGAGTTCCAGAGCGACCTGAGTGAGCATTTGATGTCGATTCGCGATGGCCATTCCGGCATTCTTCGTCCCCATTTATCACCAATGCGCACAGCCTAAAATGCCCGGAAACTCCCTGCACGTAGGGAGTTTTCACCCCCATTCCTAAACCAGACGGAATCCGAGCGTCATGTACGAACCAAACGGTCAGCTGGGCCGATGCGCTGAAAAGTATGAACAGGCCATCCGGCGTTAATCACCACAGAAAACGCTACCCACAAAAGGGATGCAGCGTCAGAAACCTTCCCTGAATTCCCACTGAGGGCCCTTAAGGACTTTAGTCCTGAGCCGGGATCCGATGTCCCGCAGAACCCGGCACTGAGCCCTGACGACCCACAGGGTTCCGGTCACCGACTTCCCCAGTGCCCAATGCACGTGGCGGAGCGGTCGGGCGGGTCTCCTGACGGGGCGGTATTCTCAGCGGCCCGGCCGACGTGGTGTCATCCAGGGATGGAAGCGGTTCTCACAAGTGCTGTAGCCGTCGTCGGGATCCTCCTCGGCGGGTGCTTCAGCTACCTGGTGCAGCACCGGATGACCATCCGGAACGAGCGGTTTGCCCGCTGGCGGTTCGTCCAGGAGGAACGAATGGCGGCGTACAGCGCGTACGCGGCCGCACTCGCGCACTGTCGGCGGGGCGAACTCGACCGCTGGCACCGGGCCCACGAGAATCCTGGCAGTGCGGAGGCGACGGAAGCGCGCGTCGAGTCCTACCGGCTGCGCTCAGTGGCGCGTCAGGAACTCTTCCGGCTCCGGCTCGTCGCCCAGTCGCCCGGCCTCGTCCGGCTGGCCGAGGAGGCGCTGGACCGAGTAAGCGTGATCCACAAGGCTGAGGACGAGCAGGAGTGCCACCGCAGCGGTGACGCTGCCCGCGAGGCAGTCGAGGCCTTTGTTAAGGCGGCTGGGCAGCAGATCGTCTCCTGATCTCGGCCTTTCCGAAGGCGCACCGCTAATCGCAGTGGCGCAGTTCGTCGCGGATGTAGTCGGCGACTTCGCTCGGACAGCCGGGCAGCGCTAGCAGCCCTGCTGCCCTGCCCTCGCGCCGCTTGCCGTCGATGTTCAGGACCGCCTTGGCGATCGCGTACTTGATGCCGGGCGTGAGGTCCGTACGCACGAAGAGGCCGTCCAGCCAGTGCAGTCCCTCCGGGTCACGGTGGCAGACCCCCTTGAGCAGGGTCGCGGCTGTGTTGCGAACCGTGCTGCCCATGATCTGGGATGGCATCGGGGTTAGCAGTTCGGTCAGCAGCCCACGGATTTCCGCACGGCTGAGCCTGGTACCGAGGAGGGCCCCACACATGGTGGAGACGTCCTGGAGAGCGGCTGAGTACCAGCCCCTCTGCTCCCGCCGCCGTTCACGCTCCGCGGACGGTGCGGTTGATGCCGAGAGCGTGGACGATCCCCCCTCCTTTGGCTGCGCGTCCGGCAGACGACTCCGGGTGATGGCGTACACCTCCATCACCTCGTCCCGCCCGAGCGTCGCGTGCTCGTTTACGCGGATGATCAGTTTCAGGAGGCTTCTGATGAGGTTGGGGTCCTCGTCGGTCGCGACCGCCTGCCGCATACGGGCGGTTGCCGTCCCGAGTAGCGGCCTCGCATGCTGGGTGAAGACGGCGTCGACGACGCGGGACCGGTCCAGAAAGATCTGCGTCAACCGCATGACCGCGTCGGTGTGCGGGCTGCGGAACAGTTCGCACAGCCAAGGCGTCAGTTCGTCCCACGGCAGGTCCTCAAGCTCCTGAATGATCTTGACCGCCGTACCCGCCACTGTTTGGCTCTCGCCCTCCAATACGGCGGCCGACAGCCACGCGCGTGCCTTCTTGTCCTGATGCGCGAGCCGGCTCTCCAGCCGAGCCCGGGTCTTAAGGCTCTCGCTGTTACGGCCGTTCGTATCGCTCAGACCGGTGTCTAGCTCACGGAGTCGGTCCGCGACGGCGGCCAGCACCGTCGTGGAGCCACTGTTCACCCATGACTTCAGCATGCTGCGCACTACATGCGGCTTCACCCTCACCGTCTTGAGGTCCTTCAAGATCCGCAGGTGCTCCTCGACCAGGTCGCCCGCCAACACGACCTGGGCCGGCCACACGTTCCTGGGGGCGGCCTCGCGGGCGGCGTCCAGGGCTCTGAGCACGCGCAACCGGGTTGCCAGCGGGAGCGCCGTGTTCTGCAGGCAGTAGGCGACGGAGGACAGGTTCGCGGTGCGACGGGGGTCCTCGAAGCCCAGTGCCAGCAACTGTCCCGCGAGCCAATCGGCGTGATCCGCTGCCAATTGGTTGAGGACGTTGACGTGCCGGGTAATCTCCCCGCGGCGTTCGAGGATGTCGCTCACCACGCCCGCACGGACATCCAGATCCGTCGCACCGAGCCGGGCCACCAGCTTGATCTGGGCGTTGTCCCAGTTCTTGGGGAGCTTTGCGGCCAGCAGTTGCCGCCAGGTGGTCCAGCCCCGCTCCCTCCGTACCGTCGGGCACTCCCAGAACAGCCGCATGGTGCGTACGGCGTCGTCGTTGCTGAGCGAGGGCGGGCAGGGGACCGCGAGGACACAACGCGCGAATTCCGCCGTCTGGTCCTCCAGCCCCGGGTCACGAAGATGCACGAGGATCGCCGTCCGGCGTGCGAGGTCGCCCAGGCCCGG
Source organism: Streptomyces sp. NPDC048291 (assembly GCF_043201715.1). Classification (NCBI taxonomy): domain Bacteria; kingdom Bacillati; phylum Actinomycetota; class Actinomycetes; order Kitasatosporales; family Streptomycetaceae; genus Streptomyces; species Streptomyces sp. NPDC048291. Next base: position 282,556 of record NZ_JBICZC010000001.1, on the reverse strand, counting down.
ATAGGTCTCGCGCAGGACGGTGAGTACCTCCTCCGGCACCTTCTTCCGGTTCTTCCGAGTCGGGTCCGGGGCCAGGTCGAGTTCGAGGTCCTGGTCCACGACGCCCGGGAGCGCGGTCAGCAGGCGGTGCGGATGGTTCTGCCAGACCACCTGATCGGCCGGATCGAGGTGCCGGCGCGCGGCGCAGACCGCCGTCAGGCCTTCCCCCAGGCGGGTCGGCAGCTCCTCCGCCGGCGTACGGGCCAGCAGTCTCGCCAGTGCGTTGGCCACAGGCCCGACAAGCTCGGCCGGATGGTCGCCGACTGCTGCGACCAGTGCTTCGTGCGCGGCGCCCAGATGCCGGGCCGGGGCGTCGCCGAGGTCCAGGGCCACGCTGCGCATCAGGGTCGGGTCGGCACGGACCCGCTTCAGCGCATCGGTGAGGGCGTCCTCCTCGACGCGCCCCAGAGAGGACACGACCTGCGTCCTGGCCGCCTCTGTCGTGTCGGCCGGGACACGTGCTGCCAGGTCCCGGTAGTCGTCGTACAGCGTCGCCTGGGATAGCAGAGAGGTCGTGAGCGGCCACAGGTTGCTGTGCCCGGAGCCGAGCGCCCGTAGCAGTCGGGCGATGGCGGCGCTGTGTGTTCCCTGCCTGAGCAGCCAGCGCGAGTGCGCGTACTCGCCGAAGCTCTGGTGGAAGAATTCCCAGTAGGTTTCGCCGTCGAGGACCAGGCCTTCGCTGATGGCCTGCCCCATCCCCTCGGCAAGTGCCTTGTTCTCGTTGATCGCCCTGTCCAGCTCCCCCTTGGGCACCTGGACGCGCAGCACGCCTTCCGGGGTCAGCAGCAGCTCGGCGAGAGCGTAGACCCACTGTTCCTTGTGGGGTGCCGGCAGGCCTCCACTGGTCCGTACCCTGGCCTGCCAGTAGTCCGCGAGGAGCTGATTGGTCGTCAGGTCCTCCGGAATGTGGCCTTTGTTCGCGTAGACCTCGCAGGCCATCGCCAGCCGCACGGGCAGTGCGCAGATTCGGCGCAGCGCGCCAGGCACGGCGACTCGCCCCCGGAGGACACTGAGGAACTCCACATCGGACGGAGTCAGCCCGCTGGCTCCCGCGGCGCCCCGCAACAGGTGGTGTTGTGCCCAGTCGACGATCTCGGTCTCCGAGAGCATCGGCATCGGATTCTCGACCAGTCGGCCGGCCAGGCGGGGCGCGCTCTGACCGGGGTACCGCAGATGCCCGCGGTACTCAAGGTCGCGGCAGGTCAGGACGACGTGGCCGATTTCCAGTGCCGCGCCGAGCACCGACGAAAGCCCCGGAAGCGTCCGGGCGTCGAGGACCAGGTCGAGAGTGTCGACGAGCAGTGTGACCGTGCCGTACGCCGCGCGCAGCCGGGTGAGGAGGTCGATGATCCCCTTCCCACCACCGGGCCGCACGGCCTCGCCGATCGCCCGGTCGGCGCTCTCGAACCCCTGGCACAGGGTGTCCTTCGGTAGCTGCGCGCAGGACAGCAGTGCCACAGCGCCCTTCTCGGTCTCCAACTGCTGCAACAGTTGCCCGAGCAGCACGCTCTTGCCGATACCGCCGTCACCGGTCAGTGCCAGTACCACTCGCTGTCCGTCGGCATTGATCCCGCCGGACCCGTCTCCGCTCTGTGCGTCCCGCTTTCGCAACGCGGTGTCGAGCAACTCGGCTCGGAGTACCGGTGTGAATCGCTGGGCGTCCAGGCCCGCCCGGTCGGACGCCAGTACCCTCGGCAGTTCCGGCGCGGCCTTGGCCGACCGGGTGTTCCTCTTGGCATCCGCCCGGTCGTGCAGGTCCTTCCAGTATGCCTCGGAGCCCCTGACCCCTGAGATCCGGCCCGTGCCAACGCAGGCCTTCAGCAGACCGCGCACAACTTCGAAGGACGGGGCTTTCGCGACACGCTTCCGCAGAATCGTGGAGATCTGTGTTCTCCCGAGCTTTGCCGCAGGGTGCAATTGGCTCTTCTCGACGAACTGCTCGACGAGTCGGATGGCATCGGACTGCTTCAGCCCCGCGTCCTTCAGCAGACGTCCCAGTTCTTCGCACAGACGGCCGAGGTCGCCCTCCGCCGGTTCAGGTTCCGCCACGAACCGGTTCCCTCCCCGGATGTTCCGACAAGCGTCTGCGATCCACGTTACGCCCAACTCCCGTACCGGCCGACTGTCCTGAGTACACCCGCTGCACTCGGGCAGAACCGCCGATTGGGCTCCAGGCATTTGCGCAGCGTGTCCCGCCAGGGCTTCGGCAGCACCCCTACCTCCGGCCGGCCACCCATCGTCCGCGTCGAGATCTCCAGTGGCGTGCCCTCGTACGGGAAACGCCCGCCTGCCGCGTAGAGGATCACGGAAGCCAGGCTGAACAGGTCACGGCGTCGCAGCGAGCCGTCCCCGATCGCGGCCACTCCGAAGTCGATCAGGAAGAGCCGCCCGCCGGGGCCGGTGAGTACATGGCGCGGCTTGATGTCGCCGTGGTGGATCCGTAGCCGGTGCAGTTCGACCACCAACTGACTGATGCTCACCGCGAACTGCCGTAGGTCGGCGCCGTTCAGAGGGCCGTCGGCCCGGATCAGCTCCTCCAGGGACGGCCCAGTCAGGTATTCGCTGCTGGTGTATCGGTGTTCGCCGTCCCAGCCCGCGCTGTACAGCCTGGGGCTGAGTGAGTCGGGGGCCAGCCTCAGCGTCTCGACCTCACGCTCGAATGCCTCGAGCGACCTGCGGTCGTGGCGCCTCTCGGCGCGCAGCACCTTGACTGCGGCACTCTCGCCGCGGTTGTTCCTGCCGAGGTACACGACGGCCTGGCGACCGGCACCGATGCGGCCGAGGAGTTCGAAGCCGCCGACGGAGGTGGGATCCGTCGTCTTCAGCGGTACGGGGCCCACCGGGGTCGGCGTGTTTTGCGGTTCAGTCGGCTCCTCGGAGCCCTGGGAGTTCACCATGCCGGTGACTTTTCCGCACCCGCCCGGCCCGCCGGGGAAACTCCGGAGACCATTCTCAGAACCCAGCGAAACACCAGTTCAGAGCCCTTTCCGGAGCCTCCGGCGCCGGACGGATCGGCCACCGGAGACCCGGTACCGAGCCCCGGCGGCCCAACCACCGCAGAGGGGAAGGCTGGTGCTGTCCGGGGTCGACCGGTGATTGCCGCCCACTGACCATGTCGGGGGTCGGCGCGGACGAGAACCCCATGTGTTTCTGATCAATAGGTCATGCAGCCGGCGGCGTGGCAGTTGGCACAGCAGTGCATGCATGGCGGAGGAGCAGGAACTCAGGGCGGCCGGACAGCGCCCCCGATGTCGCGAACGGCCAGCTCAGGAGCCCCACTCGTCCCCACACTCCACTCCAGGGACTTTTCAGGGACTTTCAGCTCTGTCTGAGGGACTTCCGAGGGACTTTCCGCCGCCTAACGCGGCAAACCCCCGAAAGACCGGAAAGGGCCTCCGTCCCAGATCAGAGGCCCTTTCCCGGGAAAAGCAGCAGGTGGCGGCAGACGAGTCGGGCTGTACGCCGGGTTCTGTGCCCCGGTCCCTCGCGGGAGTCGGGGTGACGGCCATCCATCTAGGGCCGGTGTTGCCACCGGCCTCGTGCGGTCTACCCGCGGACTTGGGCGGGCAGCCCTCGAACGTCCGCGCAGGGCGCTTTTTACGGCGCCCCTCTTGACCTTGCTCCGGGTGGGGTTTACCTAGCTGCCCAGGTCGCCCTGGGCACTGGTGGTCTCTTACACCACCGTTTCACCCTTACCGAGGACCGAGGTCCCCGGCGGTTTGCTTTCTGTGGCACTGTCCCGCGAGTCGCCTCGGGTGGCCGTTAGCCACCACCCTGCCCTGTGGAGCCCGGACGTTCCTCGGGAAGCCCCCCGTCAAGGGGACTCCACGCGGCCGTCCGCCCGGCTCGTCTGCCGTGTCGACCATGTTACCGGGCGGGCGGGCCCCTTCGGTGCCGAGGCCAGGGTCGCCAGCACCGAGCCGGTGAGGATCAGCGCGAAGGAGACGGCGATGGTCGGGGTGAAGCTCTCGCCCAGGAAGAGGGCGCCCGCCGCCACCGCGACCGCCGGGTTGACGTACGTGATCACGGTCGAGCGGGTCGGGCCGATCTCCTTGATCAGTTCCAGGAAGGCCACGAAGGCCACCGCCGTGCAGAGGACGCCCAGGGCCAGGAGGGAGAGCAGGGCGTTCGTGGAGGGGACGGAGGAGGGCCAGGTCGCGGCCGCCGCGGGGGCGTAGACCAGGGCCGCCAGGGTCAGGCAGGGGGCTATGAGCTGAAGCGTCGGGACGTCCTTCAGGCGGCGGGCCGCTATCAGGGGGGCCGTCGCGTAGCCGATGACCGTGAGGAGGACCTCGGCGAGGGAGCGGGCGTCTCCGCCGGTGAGGTGGGGGACGGTCAGGACGCCGACGCCGGCGAGGCCGATCAGGAGGCCGGCGATCCGGCGTACGCCCAGGTGTTCGCGTTCGCCGCCGAAGTAGCGTGCCGCCACCACGCCGACGATCGGTACGCCCGCTATCAGCAGGCCGGCCGTGGAGCTGGAGAGGTGGCGTTCGGCGTCCGTGAGGGTGAACCAGGGGCCCATGATCTCGATGCACGCGAAGGCCAGCATCGGCCGCCAGTGGGCGCGGAGCACACCCGGCAGGCCGCCCTGGCGAATCGCCAGCGGGAGGAGGAGCAGGGCGCCCACCGCGCACCGCGCGAACACCACCGTCGACGGGGACACCTCGTCCACCGCCACCTTGATCATCAGATAGGGGATGCCCCAGATCACTCCCATGAGGGAGAACAGGAACCAGCCGCGTGCAGTCATGCGCCAAGCATCGGTGTCAGTACCGTTCGGCGTCTTGAACGCTGTTGCGGTAGGCCGCCGGGGTCACCCCCAGCACCCGGCGGAACCAGCGGGTCATGTGGGCCTGGTCCGCGAAGCCCACGAGTGTGGCGGCCTGCGCGGGGCGCAGGCCCGAGTCCAGGAGGGCGCGGGCCCGGGTCACCCGGTACTGGGCCAGCCAGGCGTACGGCGGGACGCCCATCGTCGTACGGAAGGCGCGGAGGAGTTGGTAGCGGGAGAGGCCGAGGTCGGCCGCGAGGTCGGCGAGGGCGGGCGGGGCGGTGAGTTCGTCGGCGAGGCGGTCCCGGACGAGGAGGGACAGGCCGTGGGCGCCGGGGATCCCGTCCCGCGCCGGCCGCGCCGTGGAGTGGCGGCGGGAGAGCGCCGTCAGCAGCCAGGGGAGGCGGTTCTCGGCCTCCAGCGGGTCCGGGCAGGCGGCCAGGTCGGTGTGGGCCTGGCGGATGGCCGCGGTCAGTTCCGGGTCGTCGACGACCGGGTCCCGGAAGTGCGGTACGGCGTCCAGCGTGCCGTCCGCCAGCAGGGCCGGGTCCGCGTACAGGGCGCGGTAGGCGTAGCCGTCGGTCGGGGTGGCCGGGCCGCCGGTGTGCATCTCGCCGGGGGCCAGGACGATGATCGAACCGGGGCCGGTGTGGATGCGGCCGCCCCGGTAGGCGATCACCTCGGAGCCGCCGACGCACACCCCGATCGAGAACTCGGCGTGCGTGTGCGGGGCGTACACGTGCTTGTCGAAGCGGGCCGTCAGCATGTCGAGCGGCGGGCCGCAGCGACCCAGCCGTGCTCTTGTCCACCGTGCGTCTTCAGCCACCTTCGGCACCCCCTCGCGCTAAGGGTGCAACGACTTCAGGCCCCGTTTCCATGCCGCGTCCAGGTCGGCGTCCTCCGGGAAGCGGCCGTGGATCTCCAGGACGACCATGCCGTGCGCGAACGCCCAGGTGGCGCGGGCCAGATCCCGGTCGCCGCCGCAGGCCCGCAGGAGCGGGAGGGCGGCCCTGTCCTCCAGGCCCGCCGGCAGGAGGGTGCGGGGCAGGGGGCGTTCCGTGGCCAGGCAGTAGAGGTGGGGGTGGGCGAGGGCGTAGGCGCGGTAGGCCTGGGCCAGGGCCTCCAGGGAGCCGGGGGTGCGGGACTCCGCCGACTCCGCCACCCCTGCCGACTCCGCCGACTCCAGGGCCGCCGCCGACTCCAGGGCCGCCGCCGACTCCTCCAGCATCAGCGCGGTGAGTTCGACCTCCACCGCGTGCTTGTCGGGGAAGTGCTTGTAGAGCGACGGTGCCTTGATGCCGAGGCGGTCGGCGAGGGTGCGCATGGTGAGCAGGGCGGGGCCGGACTCCTCCAGCAGCTCCCGGGCCGCCGCCACGATCTCCCGCGCCCTCGGCGTCAGCCGGTCGGCCACGTCGGTCGGGGCGGGCGCGTCGGCCACGTCGGTCATGTCAGTCCCGCCAGTCCCGTCAGTCCCGTCAGTCCCGTCAGTCCCGTCAGTCCCGTCAGTCCCGTCAGCCACGCTGGAAGCCTTCCTTCGTCCGCAGTCCGTATCCGAAGGCGCGATCGTACGAGATGTGGGCCAGCCAGCCGCACAGCGCGGCGAAGGCCGGGGGCCAGGCGAACGGCCCGAAGGCGTACGCCACCAGCAGCGTCAGCGGCACCAGCGCCCGGTGCATCGCGTTGTAGTACGGCACGGCGCGCGGCGCCAGCTGCCCCTTCGCCATCCGGGGCGCCTCGTCGAGGGCGACCAGGAAGGTGAGGTCCGGGAGGACCAGGAAGAGCAGGGCCAGGGCGCCGGCGAGCCAGCCGTGGTTCACACCCTCCAGGATCGCGAACGCCGTCCAGAACAGGGCAGCGGCCAGCCAGGCCGTGCGGCGGGCCACCGTGATGGTGGCGGTGCGGAGGGCGGGGGTGACGTTCGTGGTGCTGGTGCTGGTGCTGGTCATGGCTGCCTCCAGGGGGCAATTCAGCCAACGCCGTTAGCCATAACCGTATGGCTAACGGCGTTAGCCGTCAAGGGAGGCGACTGCCGGACTACCCCGCCATCCGCTCCAGCGCGTCGAACGCCGCCGCCATCCGCTCCCGGTGGTCCGCGACGATCTCCGCGAACGGGTCGCCCGCGAGCTGACGGCGCACGGAGGTGACGCACACCGATCGGTACGCGGCCACGGTCACGGCCGCCGCCAGTTCCGGGTCGGCCAGCCCGGCCTCGGCGAGCGCTCCGGCCAGCGCCCGCTCCACCTCCTCGACCGCCTCACGGGCACGGGCACGCAGCGCCGGCGAGTCGGCGACGACCGGCCAGAAGCCCCCGAAGTTCTCGCCCACCCCGCCCAGCGGATGCCGCGCGTCGATGAACCGGAAGGCCAGGCGGCGCAGCGCCGCCAGCGGGGCCTCGCCGGGCGCGCGGTCCCGTACCGCACCGGCGAAGGCCGCGACGGCCTCCGGGATGCGGTCGAGGAAGAGGTCCTCCTTGCGCGGGAAGTAGTTGAACACGGTCATCGCCGACACCCCGGCCGCCCGCGCGACCTCCGCGACCGTCACCCGGTCGAAGCCGTGCTCCCGGAACATCACCGTCGCGACGTTGGAGATCCGCTGCCGCGTCTCCCGCTTCTTTCGCTCCCGCAGGGACTCCCCCGGCCCGCCCGGCCTGTTTTCATCGATCACAAGGAAAACTATAGCCGCTCGAAACTTTTAGTGACTACAGTGAAGTCATGAGCGAAAGCATGGCGACTACAGACACCAGCAAGAACGACAACGACAAGAGCGTCCAGAACGGGACGGACTTCGACGTGGTGGTGGCCGGCGGCGGGCCCGTCGGGCTCTTCCTCGCCGGTGAGCTGCGGCTCGGCGGCGCGACCGTGCTGGTCGTGGAGCGGCTGGCCGAGGTGGACGAGACCATCAAGGCCGGCGGGATCAACACGGCCGGCGCCGTGAGCCTCTACCGGCGCGGGCTGCTGCCCGACCTGGCGGCGGCCTGGGAGCGGAACCGGTGGCGGATGCGGGCCTTCCTCGGGGACCAGAAGCGGGAACAGGGGGCCGACGCGCCCCGGACTCCCCCGAAGTTCGCCGGGCACTTCGCCGGGATCATGATGCGCGGCGACCTGTTCGACGACTCCGACCCGGCGTTCGCCGACATCGGCCCCGCCGACGGCGTCGGCCTCGGTGTCCCGCAGGTGGAGCTGGAGCGGATCCTGGGCGCCCGCGCCGAGCGCCTCGGCGTCGAGGTCCGCCGGGGCGTGGAGCTGACCGGCTTCGACGCCGACGGCGACGGAGTGGCCGACGGGGTGGCCGTACACCTCGACGGCGGCGACACCGTCCGGGCCGGCTGGCTGGTCGGATGCGACGGCGGCCGGAGCACCGTCCGCAAGCTCGCCGGGTTCGACTTCCCCGGTACCCAGCCGGAGATCACCGGTTACCAGGCGGTCGTCGAGATGAGCGGCGGCGAGCGGCTCGGGGTCGGCTGGAACACCACCGACGTGGGGACGTACGTCAACGGGCCCTTCCCCGGCCGGATCCTCACCGTCGAGTTCGACGGGCCACCCGCCGATCGCTCGGCGCCGGTCACCGCCGGGGAACTGCAGACCGCCCTGCGCCGGGTGTCGGGCGTGCCCGAGGTGACCGTCCACGAGGTGCACTCCTCGACCCGGTTCACCGACAACGCCCGGCAGGCGAGCGGTTACCGCAAGGGCCGGGTGCTGCTCGCGGGGGACGCGGCGCACGTGCACTCGCCGTTCGGCGGGCAGGGGCTCAACCTCGGGCTCGGCGACGCCATGAACCTCGGCTGGAAGCTGGCCGCCGTCGTACGGGGGCTCGCGCCCGACTCCCTCCTGGACAGCTACACCGCCGAACGGCATCCGGTCGGCGCCTGGGTGCTGGACTGGACCCGTGCCCAGATCGCGGTGATGCGGCCCGACCGGCATGCCCGCGCCCTGCGCCGGGTGGTCACCGGCCTGGCGCTGACGACGACCGGGACGACGTACCTCGTCAAGCAGATCTCCGGTGTCTGGCAGCACTACCAGCTGCCCGGCGAGCATCCACTGACCGGGCAGAGCGCCCCGGACCTGGAGCTCTCCGACGGCACCCGGCTCGGCGACCACCTGCACGCCGGCCGTGCCGTCCTCCTCGACCTGGCCGACGACCCGAGGCTGCGCGCCCGCGCGGAGGGGTACGGAGACCGGGTGGACGTCGTCACCGCGGCCTGCCCGGGGCGGCCGGAGCTCACCGGTCTCCTCGTCCGGCCCGACGGGTTCGTCGCCTGGGCCGCGGACGGGACGGACGGGAACGACCGGGGAGACGACCTCGGCGACGCCCTTACCCGCTGGTTCGTGGCCGCGTGACCATCACCGCGTGACCCACCGCGCGCACTTCGGCCTGCTGGGCCGCCGACGCGAGGTGCGCGTCGTCCGCTTCCACGCCGACGACGCCACCGACCTCGTACGGCAGCTCACCGCGGCCCGGGAGCTCACGCGGGCGTGAAACGGACCTTCGTGGTCCCCGGGTCCGCCTCGGCCAGCCGCACCGGCAGCCGCTCGCCCAGCGGAAGCGGGGCGGTCGCCTCGATCCGGCCTATGACGGCGGGCTGCTGCAACAGCACCTTCCCCACGGTCGGCCGGCGCGCGTCGACCTCCACCACGCACCCGTCGAAGACCTCCCCTACCCGGTCCTTGAGCAGGGCCGCCTCGACGATGTCGACGCACTCCCGCTCCACCGTGCCCGAGCGGCGCGCCCCCTCGGCCATCTGCTTCGGGAGCGTGTCCAGCGCCATCAGCACCCAGTCGGGCGGCTCCTCGCCGGCTGCCGCGGCCAGGCACAGCTCCGAGGCGTAGCGGTCGGCCAGGCGGCGCAGGGGCGCGGTGCAGTGGGCGTAGGGGGCGGCGACGGCCGCGTGGGTGGTGTTCGGGGGGAGGACACCGTCCCGGAAGACGGTGTAGCCGGCGCCGCGCAGCAGCGTGGTGCACTCCTGGAGGAAGGCCGCGTGCCGGGGGCGGCGCGGGTTCAGGGAGCGGATCAGCGCGGCGTACGAGACGTGGTGCGGCCACTCGATGCGCAGCGCGTGCGCGGTACGGCGCAGGCGGGCGACCGCGCCGTCGGGGGCGGTCGGGAGGGTGCGCAGCACGCCGGTGCCGTAGGCGAGCATCAGGTCGGCGGCGGCCATGCCGGTGAGCAGGGAGATCTGGGCGTTCCAGGCGTCGGCGGGCAGCGGGGCGCGGTAGGTCAGCTCGTAGGTGTGGTCGTACTCGACGATCTCCTGCTCGGGCACGTTGAGGGAGATGCCGCCGCGCTCCACCTCCAGGCGTTCGCGGGCCTCGCCGATCTCCCTGAGCAGGGCGACGGGCTCCTCGGCGGTGCCCTCGTCGATCCGTTTCTGCACGCCCGCGTAGTCGAGCTTGGCCCGGCTGCGGACGAGGGCCCGGCGGACGTCGGCGGCGACGGTCCGGCCGTCCCCGTCGAGGTCGATGGTCCACAGGACGGCCGGGGCGGTCTGGCCGGGCAGCAGGCTGGCCGCGCCCTCGCTGAGCACCGTCGGGTGCAGGGGGACCTTCTGGTCCGGGAAGTAGAGCGTGGTCACGCGGTGGTGCGCCTCGGAGTCCAGTGCGCCGCCGGGGACGACGAAGGCGGCGACGTCGGCGATGGCGTACCGGACGCGGTAGCCGCCGTCGTGCCGGGACAGGTGCATCGCCTGGTCGAGGTCCTCGGCGGTGGGCGGGTCGACCGTGAAGAAGGGGATGTCGGTCGCGTCGTGGCCGGGCACGGCCGGGAACCTGGCGGTGCTCTCGGCCTCCGCGAGGACCTCGGACCGGAAGGTCTCGGGGACGCCGAGCTCGGCCCGGAGCGCGGCGAGCGCGGCCCGGAGGGGAGCCTCGGGGGCACCCTTGACACGGATGTGGCGGCTGGGCATACGACGAGCGTAGTCACATCGCACCGCTCCGGCGCTCTACGCTGGCGCGAAGCGTTGATGATGAACGTCGGTTGATGACGGACGGCGGTTGATGACGAGCGCCGTCGGTGAAGAGGAGTACCTGTGCTGGTCCTGCTGCCGCCCTCGGAGGGCAAGGCGTCCTCGGGCCGTGGTGCCCCGCTGAAGCCGGAGTCGCTGTCCCTGCCGGGGCTCGCGGCGGCGCGCGAGGCGGTGCTCGCCGAACTGGCCGACCTGTGTGCGGGCGACGAGGAGAAGGCGCGCGGGGTGCTCGGGCTGAGCGAGGGGCTGCGCGGCGAGGTCGCGAAGAACGCGGGGCTGCGGACGGCGGGCGCGCGGCCGGCCGGGGAGATCTACACCGGGGTGCTGTACGACGCCCTGGACCTGGCCTCCCTGGACGCGGCGGCGAAGCGGCGGGCCGCGCGGTCGCTGCTGGTCTTCTCGGGGCTGTGGGGCGCGGTCCGGGTGACGGACCGGATCCCGTCGTACCGCTGCTCGATGGGGGTGAAGCTGCCGGGTCTTGGCGCGCTGGGCACGCACTGGCGCGGGCCGATGGCCGAGGTGCTGCCGGAGGCGGCCGGGACGGGGCTGGTGCTGGACCTGCGGTCGGCGGCGTACGCGGCGGCGTGGAAGCCGAAGGGCGAGGTGGCCGGGCGGACGGCGACCGTGCGGGTGCTGCACGCGCCGACGCGGAAGGTGGTCAGCCACTTCAACAAGGCGACGAAGGGGCGGATGGTACGGAGTCTGCTGGCCGCCGGGATCGCGCCGGCCGGTCCGGCCGAGCTGGTGGAGGCGTTGCGGGAGCTGGGGTACGAGGTGGAGGCGGAGGCGCCCGCGAGGGCGGGGCAGCCGTGGGCGTTGGACGTGCTGGTGACAGAGGTCCACTGAGACGCCCGTTCGGGCCCGCGCCCGTCCAGTCCCGCACGCGTCCAGTCCGCACTCGTCAGTCTCGTTGCAACATGCGCAATGCCCTTTGCGTGCTCTGCATCGCGTCGGCAGGATGTTCGGCATGCCCACCTCCGTGCTGGATCTCGCGCCCGTCGTGCCCGTCGTCGTGATCGAGGACGCCGCCGATGCCGTGCCGATGGCGCGGGCGCTGGTGGACGGCGGGCTGCCCGTCATCGAGGTGACGCTGCGGACGCCGGCCGCGCTCGACGCGATCCGGGCCGTCGCCGCCGCGGTGCCGGACGCGGTGGTCGGCGCGGGTACGGTCCTCACGCCCGCGCAGGTGACGGAGTGCGTGGCGGCCGGGGCGCGGTTCCTGGTCAGCCCCGGGTGGACGGACGGGCTGCTGGCGGCGATGGCCGCGTCCGGGGTGCCGTACCTGCCGGGGGTGTCGACCGCCTCGGAGGTGGTGGCGCTGCTCGAACGCGGCGTGCGGGAGATGAAGTTCTTCCCGGCGCAGGCCGCGGGCGGCACGGCCTACCTCAGGTCGCTCGCCGGTCCGCTGCCGCGGGCCCGCTTCTGCCCCACCGGGGGGATCGGCCCGGACAACGCGCCGGAGTACCTCGCCCTGCCCAACGTCGGCTGCGTCGGCGGCACCTGGATGGTCCCGGCGGACGCGGTCGCCGCCGGGGACTGGGACCGGGTCCGGGAACTGGCCCGGGCCGCGGCGGGGCTCGGGTCGGGGTCGGGGTCGGGGTCCTAGCCCGGGTTCAGGTCCGGGCCCGGGGTCAGGGACGCAGGTGGGACGTGTCGTTGAAGAGCCGTACGCTCGCGTTGCCGTCCGCGTAGTACGCCACCGCCGACAGCGAGGCCGCCGACAGTTCCATCCGGAACAGGGACTGGAGCGGGGCGCCGAGGGCGAGTTGCACGAACGTCTTGATCGGCGTGACGTGCGTGACGAGCAGGACCGTGCGGCCCGCGTAGGCCGCGATCAGCTTGTCGCGGGTGGCCGCGATGCGCGCCGCCGTCTCGGCGAAGCTCTCGCCGCCGCCGGTGGGGTGGGCCGACGGGTCGGCCAGCCAGGTCGTCAGGTCGTCGGGATGGCGCTCGCGGACCTCGCCGAAGGTGAGGCCCTCCCAGGCGCCGAAGTCCGTCTCCTTGATCCCCTCCTCGATCGTCACGCCGAGGCCGAGGCGCTCGGCGACGGCCGCGGCGGTCTGCCGGGTGCGGGTGAGGGGGGAGGCGAGGATCGTCTCGATCGTGCCGCGGCGGGCGAGGGCCTCGGCGGCGCGCTGCGCTTGCTCCAGGCCGACGGGGGAGAGTTCCGGGTCGGTGCCGCCGCTGCCGGAGAAGCGTTTCTGGGGGGTGAGCGGGGTTTCGCCGTGGCGGAGGAGGACGAAGGTGGCGGGGGCGCCCATGTCCGGCGACGAGGCCCAGCCGACGGTGGGCTTGGGTACGGGCGCTGTCGCTACGTTGCGCGCGGCGCGGGAGTCGGCGCGGGGCGTCTCGGCAGTCGTCACAGTGCCGGTGCGTGGGGGCTGGTCGCGCAGTTCCCCGCGCCCCTTTCGGGACGCCGCCAGGTCCGCCGTCGACGCCGCGGCCGACCACTGCTCGCCCCGCTTGCCCGCGTCCATCGCCTCGTTCGCCAGGCGGTCGGCGTGTTTGTTCTCGGCGCGGGGGATCCACTCGTAGGTGACCCGGTCCGCGGGGAAGACGCGGCCCGCCTCCGTCGCGAGCGGCTTCATGTCGGGGTGCTTGATCTTCCAGCGGCCCGACATCTGCTCGACGACCAGCTTGGAGTCCATGCGGACGTGGACCGTGGCGGTCGGGTCCAGGTCGTGGGCGGCGCGCAGGCCCGCGAGGAGGCCGCGGTACTCGGCGACGTTGTTGGAGACGACGCCGAGGTACTCGGCGGCCTCCGTCAGCGTCTCGCCGGTCGCCGCGTCGACGACCACCGCGCCGTATCCGGCGGGTCCCGGGTTGCCCCGGGATCCGCCGTCCGCCTCGACGATGAACTCCCTTGCCACGTACGCCCCTTAAGTGTTCCTAGAGACCCGACTCGGACGTGCGTACCAGGATGCGGCGGCAGTTCTCGCAGCGGACCACGGTGTCCGGCGCGGCCTTGCGGATCTCGGCCAGCTCGGTGATGGCGAGCTCCTGGCGGCAGCCCTGGCAGGTGCGGGCGTAGAGCTTGGCCGCGCCGATGCCGCCCTGCTGCTCGCGCAGCTTGTCGTAGAGCTTGAGCAGGTCGGCCGGGACCGAGCCCGCGATGACCTCGCGCTCCTTCGTGACCGTCGCCGCCTCGCCGTCGATGCCCTCGAAGGACGCGTCCCGGCGGGCGGTGGCCTCGTCGATCCGGCCCTGGACCGCGCCGACCCGCTCGGTCAGCTCGGCGACCCGCTCCTGCGCGGACTCGCGGCGCTCCATGACCTCCAGGACGACGTCCTCCAGGTCGCCCTGGCGCTTGGCGAGGGAGACGATCTCCTTCTGGAGGTTCTCCAGGTCCTTGGGGGAGGTGACCGCGCCGGAGTCCAGGCGCTGCTGGTCGCGGGCGGCGCGCTGGCGCACCTGGTCCACGTCCTGCTCGGCCTTGGTCTGCTCGCGGGCGGTGTCGCTCTCCTCGGTCTGCGCGGCCACGAGCAGGTCGCGCAGCTGGGTGAGGTCCTTGGTCAGCGACTCGATCTCGGCGTGCTCGGGCAGCGACTTCCGCTTGTGCGCCAGCTGCTGGAGGCGTACGTCCAGGGCCTGGACGTCGAGGAGTCGGATCTGGTCGGCGGGCGCTGCGTTCAGTTGGGGGCTCCAAGGGACGGTGAGTGGCTGGTCCAGGGGTCGGTGACCGTCTTGGAGACGTGCACGCGCAGGTCCCAGCCGTGGCGGTCGGAGATTTCGTCGAGCTGGGTCGCGGCCAGCTCGCACCAGGGCCATTCGGTGGCCCAGTGCGCCGCGTCGAGCAGCGCGAGGGGGCTGTGGGCGACCGCTTCCGACGCCGGGTGGTGGCGCAGGTCGGCGGTGAGGAAGGCGTCGACCCCGGCGGCGCGTACGACGTCGAAGAGGCTGTCGCCGGAGCCGCCGCTGACGGCGACCGTACGGACGAGGGCCCCGGGGTCGCCGGCGACGCGGATGCCCTGCGCGGTGGCGGGGAGGCGGGCGGCGGCCCGGTCGGCGAGCTCGCGGACGGTCACCGGGTGGTCCAGCTCGCAGACGCGGCCGAGGCCCCGGCGGCCTTCCGGGTCCGTCGGGTCCGGCACGAGGGGCCGTACGACCCGCAGGTCCAGGGCGCCCGCGAGCGCGTCGGAGACGCCCGGGTCGGCGGTGTCGGCGTTGGTGTGGGCGACGTGCAGCGCGATGTCGTTCTTGATGAGCGTGTGGACGACGCGGCCCTTGAAGTGGGTCGCCGCGACCGTCGTCGTACCGCGCAGGTAGAGCGGGTGGTGGGTGACGAGCAGGTCGGCGCCGAGCTTCACGGCCTCGTCGACGATGTCGTGGACCGGGTCGACGGCGAAGAGGACCCGCGTGACCTCCTGGCCGGGGTCGCCCACGACCGTACCGACCGCGTCCCAGGACTCGGCCCGCTCGGCGGGCCACAGGTTGTCCAGCGCGGCGATGACTTCTGACAGACGGGGCACGGGGAAAAGGCTACCTGCCTGTTCCGCGGGGCCGTACCTGCTCGCCCACGGGAGGCGACGCGCAGCACACCCGTCCCCGTTTCCTCAGGCGAATCGCCGAGTGTGCACCCGTATGTGTGAAGCCGCCGTCAGCCGGTGCCCCACCTGTGCGTGCGAAAACTAGCTTCGTGGCCGGAGGTGACCGAACGATGACGGCCTGTGCGATCGAACCCTCGGCAGCGGACGAGGAAGACAGCGCGCCGGGGGCGGGCTGCACCATCACGGTGGACGGGGCGTACGCGGCCCGGCTGGCCCAGCAGGATGGTTCCTGCTACCCGGAGCGGTGGACCCTGGACGGCCCCGAGCCGTACGCCGTGCCGCTCCCCGGCAACCAGCCGGAGGAGCCGGGCACGGAGGTGGAGCCGCTGGGCGACGGGCGGGTGCTCATCCACCGCCTGGTGGACGGGCGGCACCACTTCGCCCTCCTCTATCCGACCGGTCCCGGCACCGGTGAGCTGCCGCTGGGCGCGGTGGAGTGCCCGGACGAGGGCGCCTCGCTGCGGCTGCTGCCGCCGGCGCCGGGGGGTGCGCACGCGTACGCGCTCGCCGTGGGGCCGCGTTCGTCCGCCGTCTGGCTGGTGGCGGGCGGGGCGTTCGGGCCGGAGCAGCTCGCGGTGGTGCCGGGGCGGTGTGCGGGCGGGGTCTGGCTGGACCGGGCCGGGCGGATGCTGGCCCTGGACCGGGAGCTGGGCGGGCGGACCAAGGCGGTCGTGGTCGACCTGGAGCGCGGCGGGGAGGTGTCGCCGCTGCTGCAGATCGCGGCGGACAGCGACGACCGGCTGCTGCTCGCCGACCCGGACAGCGGGCTGATCCTGGTCGGCTCGGACGCGCCCAGCCCCGGGCAGGAACGGTTGGGCTGGGGCGTCCTCGGCAGCACGCTGCCGGTGCGCTTCCCGGAGAGCCTGCGGGTGCCGGAGTGCCCGGACTGCGTGGTGACGCCGTTCGCCGCCCAGCCGGGGCAGGTCCTGGTGCCGGAGAGCTGCGGGGTGGCGCTGCGGATCGACGGTCCGCTCGGCAGCTGGGTGGGGGCCTGGCGGCCGAGATCGCGCAGGATGTGTCATCTCCCGGCGCCCGAGGGGTGGTTGACGGGCGCCGGGGTGTGGACGCAGGACGGGGTGCTGCGCCTGCCGTATGCCACGGGGGAGGTCCCGTGCGGCGTGGCGGCGGTGGCGGTGCCCTGGGGGGAGACGGGGGAACACGGGGGGCCGGGGGACGCGGGCCCGGGGGATCCGGTTCGGGACGGCACGGCTGCCGGGGCGTCGGGTACGCCCGGGGAGCCGGCGGAACCGGATCCTCCGGGACCTGTCGTGGCCCGCCCGGTGCCGCTCCAACAGGCGCCGCTTGCACGGCTTGTAACGAACTAGCAGCAGTCGGCGTGCCCGCCTGGATTCGCCCCGTGGTGGGCCCGTTAGACTCGCCGCGCTGTAAGAAAGATCATGTTGACGGGGTGAATTCTTCCGATGAACGACGCCAGCACGTACCAGCAGCTGTCCGCCGAGGCCCAGGAGACGGACGGCCACGGCAAGCACCGTGGTCACGTCTCGGCCCAGGACGGCGAGACGGCCCCGAGCGGCCGGCACCGCAAGCCGGAGCCGGCCGAGGCTGGGGCCCGACGGTAGGCAGTAGGTAAGTGGAGGGGCCCACCGGGTGACCGGTGGGCCCCTTTCCCGTTTTTCCGTGCCGGGGCCGGGTTCACAGACGCACGATCACCAGGGCGGTGTCGTCGGTGGCGTCACCGGGTGGGAGCAGGTCGGCGAGCACGGCGTCGGCGAGGGCTTCGCACAGGGCGGCGCGGTGGCGGGCCAGGGAGTCGGCGAGCCGGGCTAGGCCCTTGTCGATGTCCTCGCCGCGGCGTTCGATCAGGCCGTCGGTGTAGAGCACGAGGACGGCGTCCTCCCGGAAGGACGCGACGGCCTGGGTCCGAGGGCCGTGCTGGGGGCGGGCGGCCAGCGGCGGGTCGGTGGCCCGGTCCAGGAACTCGACGGTCCCGTCCGGCTGGAGCAGTGCCGGTGGAGGGTGGCCGGCGCTGCTGTAGGTGATGGTGCCGCTCTCCCAGTCGACGAATGCCGTGGCCACGGTGGTGTTCTCGGCGCCGTCGACGGTGCGGGCGTACTGCCCGAGGACCTCCAGGGCGCGGGCCGGGCCTTCGGGGACGAGGGAGGCGGCGGTGAGGGCACTGCGCAGTTGCCCCATGACACCGGCCGCGGGCAGACCGTGGCCGACGACGTCACCGACGGCCACGGCGATGCGGTCGCCGGGCAGGTCGACCAGGTCGTACCAGTCTCCTGCCACGTTGAGGGCCTCGGCGGCGGGCCGGTAGCGGACGGCCGCCGGGTGCCGGCCGACCTGGCGTGGGGCGGGCAGCATGGCTTCCTGCAGGGTCAGCGCGACCTCACGGGCGCGGATGAGTTCGGTGACGTCCTCCAGCCGGTGCAGCAGCAGCGTCACCTGCCCGTCGTCCCCGAACACGGGAATGTCGGTCACGTTGAAGTACCGCTCGCGCCACACCCCGGGCCGGTCGGGGTCCTCCGTGTCGAAGCGCTGCAGCGCCACCACACTGCACTCGCCGGTCTCCGCCGCCCGCCGCAGGGACGCCAGCACCCTGAGCAGGAGAGGCTCGGCGGACTCGTTCTCGATGTTGTCCTCGGGCAGGAAGCGCCCGATCATCTGCTCACGGGACAGACCCCGCAGGCGCTCGAACTCCGCGTTGACGTCGGCGAAGATCAGCTGCGGGGTCACCAGCGCCGCGGCCCCGGGAAGGGCCTGGAACACCGCCGCGTAGTCGACCGCCGGTCCAGCCATGATCTTCCTTGCTCACCCCGCTGCTCGCCGTCATTTCACGCGAGGTCTTTTCACCCTACGAGGTCTTCTCACGATACGAGGTCTTCTCACGATACGAGCAGGTGGTGGTGGCTCGCACCACGAGACCGCGGCACTTCCCACGGCGGCCGGCCGGTGTCACCCGTGCTTCAGTCCCAGCACCTCCGCCGCCGCGAACGTCTCCCCCGCCGGCCGCTCCGCGTAGTGCGGGGTGAGGACGGCGTCGAGTTCGGCGTAGTCGAAGGTGTCCTGCTTGCTGTCGAACTTGGCCTGGACGCGCGGTCGTTCCAAGATCGCGAGCATGCCGCCGTGGACGACGAGCAACTGGCCGTTGACGCGTTCGGCGGCCGGGGAGGCCAGGTAGCCGACGAGGGGGGCGACGTGTTCGGGGGCGAGCGGGTCGAGGCCCTCGGCGGGCTGTTCGAAGCCGGCGAAGACGTCCTCGGTCATCCGGGTGCGGGCGCGCGGGCAGATCGCGTTGGCGGTGACGCCGTACTTGGCGAGGGCGAGCGCCGTGGAGGTGGTCAGGCCGACGATGCCGCCTTTCGCGGCGGCGTAGTTGGGCTGGCCCGCGGAACCGGCGAGGAAGGCCTCGGAGGAGGTGTTCACGATCCGGCCGTAGACCTTCGCGCCGCCCGCCGCCTTGGAGCGGTCCCGCCAGTGCGCGGCGGCGAAGTGGGTGGTGTTGAAGTGGCCCTTGAGGTGGACCCTGATCACCGAGTCCCACTCGTCCTCGGTCATGGAGAAGACCATGCGATCGCGCAGGATGCCGGCGTTGTTGACGAGGATGTCCAGTTTTCCGTAATGGGTTGTCGCGAGGGTGAGAAGGTCTCGCGCCTGCGAGAAGTCGGCGATGTCGCCGGTGTGGGCGACGGCCTGGCCGCCCGCCGCGCGGATCTCCTCGGCGACCTGCTCGGCGGGGGCCGCGGAGGCCGCCCCCGAGCCGTCCCGGCCCGGCTGGCCGAAGTCGTTGACGACGACGGCCGCGCCCAGCCGGGCCAGTTCGAGCGCCTCGGCCCGGCCGAGACCCCGGCCGGCCCCCGTGACGACGGCGGCCAGCCCTGCCAGCGGACTCTCCTGCATACGGCGGCCCCTCAGATCTCTATGCAGGTGCGCAGGGCGGTGCCCGTGCGCATCTGGTCCAGGGCCTCGTTGATGTCGGCCAGCGGTACCCGGTGGGTGATCAGGCCCTCCAGGTCGATCCGGCCCGCCCGCCACAGGGCGATCGTCCGCTCGTAGGAGCGAACCACGTCGCCGCCGCCGTACATGGACGGCAGGATCCGCTTCTCGTCGAAGAACAGCTCGAACATGTTGAGCTGGAGGAAGTCGTCCATGGCGCCCGCGCCGACGACCACGAGGGTGCCGCCGCGCCGGGTGTTCTCGTACGCGGTCCGGGCGGTGGCGGACCTGCCGACGACCTCGAAGACGTAGTCGAAGCCCTCGCCGGCGGTGACCTCCTGCTTGGCGCCGGGGAGTTCGTCGGGCGGGACCGCCCGCGTCGCCCCGAACCTGAGCGCCGACTCGCGCCGCGACGCGACCGGGTCGACGGCGACGATCTCGGCCGCGCCCTTGAGCCGCGCCCCCTGGATCGCCGAGATCCCGACGCCTCCGCAGCCGATCACGGCGACCGAGGAACCGGCCTCCAGGTCGGCCGTGTTGAGGGCGGCGCCGAGCCCGGTGGTGACTCCGCAGCCGATCAGCGCGGCGATGTCGAAGGGCACGTCGTCCGGGATCGGCACCGCGCACCCGGCGTCGACCACGACCTCCTCGGTGAAGGTGCCGGTGCCCGCGAAGCCGAAGACGTCGCCGGTGGGGCGCCTGAAGTTGGGGGTGCCGGCGTTCATGAACCCGGCCAGGCACAGCTCGGTCTGCCCGCGCCTGCACGCCGGACACGCGCCGCAGGCCGGCAGCCAGCAGACGACCACCCGGTCGCCGGGCTTCACCCGGGTGACGCCCTCCCCCACCTCCAGGACCTCGCCCGCGCCCTCGTGGCCCGGCACGAACGGTCCCGGCTGCGGCAGCACCCCGCTCATCGCCGACAGGTCCGAGTGGCACAGCCCCGTGGCGCGCACCCGGATCCGCACCCTGCCGGGCCCGAATCCCACCGCCTCGACGTCGTCGAGGACGTCCAGCTTCTCCTGGCCGATCTCGTGCAGTACGGCTGCGCGCATGGTGCGGCTCCCCTCAACTGCTCAGCTGTTCAACTGATCAAGCGTGTTCGACTGATCAAGAGTGTTCGACGATCGTGTCGGCGAGGACGGGCGCGTCCTCCCGCTCCACGGCACCGACGGCGACCCGGATCCGCCCGTCGCCCCGCCACATGCGGATCCGGAGGGTCTCCCCCGGGTACACCACCCCGGCGAACCGCGTCGTGTACGACCGCACCCGGCTCACGTCCCCGCCGAGCTGCGTGTCCACGACCGCCTTCAGCGTCATGCCGTAGGTGCACAGCCCGTGCAGGATGGGCCGGTCGAAGCCGGCGAGCTTGGCGAACTCGGGGTCGGCGTGCAGCGGGTTGTAGTCGCCGGAGAGGCGGTACAGCAGGGCCTGGTCCTCGCGGACCGGGCGCTCGACGGTCCGGTCGGGCTCGCCGTCCGGCGGGTCGAGCCGGGTCGAGGGGCCGCGGTCGCCGCCCCAGCCGCCCTCCCCCCGTACGAAGATCTGCGCGTCGTTGGTCCACAGCGGGCCGTCGGCGTCCGCGACCTCGGTGCGCATCACCAGGACGGCCGCCTTGCCCTTGTCGTACACCGCGGCGATGCGGCCCGTGGCGGTGGCGGTGCCGGCGGCCGGGATCGGGCGGTGGATCTCCAGCCGCTGGCCGCCGTGCAGCACCTTGGCGAGGTCGACGTCGATGCCGGGCATGGACAGTCCGCTGATCACCCCGGGCGAGCCGGCGCCCGCGACGGTGGCGAAGCTGGGCAGCACGTGCAGCCGGGTCTCCAGGGTGTAGCGCAGTTCGTCGGGGTCGGTGGCGGGGCGGCCCGCGCCGATGCCGAGGTGGTAGAGCTGGACGTCCCGGCGCTCCCAGTGGATCTCCCCGGACCGGGGTTCGGCGGCGAGGGCCTTGGCGGCGTCGATGGGCATACGGCTCCTGAGGTGTCTCAAGACCTCGGCACGGCCGTCCGCACCGTCGGCCGCACCGAGGTCGTCCACGGGTGCAGATCTAGAACGCGTTCCATTCCAGCGCACCTTGTATAGCCCAGCGCTCCGCACTTGTGAAGGCTCCTGACGTCGCGTCAGATGCGGCTGCGCCGGACCATGACATTTGTCCTGCCCACGGCCGTACATCCGCCTCTGCCGAACCGGCGCCGCCTTTCGTAGGGTCGTACCGCCGGACAGTACGCCCGGACGGAACAAGCCGGGCGCAACAGGCCGGACGCAACAGGCCGGACGCAACAGAGCGGACAGAACACAGCGGATCGGATCCGTACAGATCGGGGGACGAGTGACATGGCGTGGCGGCAGCAGGTGAAGTGCCAGGTGGACGGGTGGCGGACGGCGCGCGCCCAGTGGCGGGAGGACATGGCCCGCTTCAAGGAACAGCAGAAGGCCGCCCGGAAGAACGGTGAGACGCCCGAGCACGCGGGGCCGCCGCCCTCCGGGTTCGCCCTGCTCCCGTGGCTGCTGATGGGGCTGGGCTCCTTCTCCAACCTGCTCCAGGGCAGGACGGCGAATCCGTGGATCGGCGGGATCGGCCTGCTGGCCTTCAACTCCCTCTACATCTACGTGACCTTCCGCTCCTTCCGCAAAGAGGCCCGGGAGGCCGTCTCCACCCGGGTCGCCCTGCTGCTGATGGGTCTGCTGACCACCGGCCTGGCCCTCGGCTACGGCGGCAGCTGGCTGATGTTCTTCCCGCTGCTGGGCCTCGCCGCCGGCGCGGCGCTGCGCGGGCCCTGGCTGGGCCGGACCGGGATCCTGCTGGCCTGCTTCGCGGGCGCGGTCTCCTGGTACCGGGACGGCTCCGACGCCATCACCATCGCCTACGGCACCTTCCTGTCGACGATGATCACCGCCGCGATCCTCTCCCTCTCCGAGGCCGTCCGCGAGTTGCGCGCCGCCCGCGAGGAGCTGGCCCGGCGGGCGGTGGAGAAGGAGCGGCTGCGCTTCTCCCGGGATCTGCACGACCTGCTCGGGCACACCCTCTCGGTGATCGTCGTGAAGTCGGAGGCGGCCCGGCGGGTCGCGCCCCGGGACCTGGACGCGGCACTGACGCAGATCTCCGACATCGAGTCGGTCGGCCGGCAGGCGCTCACCGAGATCCGCGAGGCGGTCACCGGCTACCGGGAGGGCAGCCTGGCCGCCGATCTCGTCCGGGCCCGCTCGGCCCTGACGGCGGCGGGCGTCGAACCGGTGGTCCGGCAGTCGGGGGCCCCGCTCGTCCCGCAGACCGAGACGCTGCTCGGCTGGGTGGTGCGCGAGGCGGTCACCAACGTGGTCCGGCACAGCGGCGCCACGCGCTGCGAGATCACCGTCGACGGCGCCGCCGGACGGGCCCGGCTGACGGTCACCGACGACGGCTCGGGCGCGGTGGCCGCCGAGCCCTGCCCGGAGGGCGTCGGCGGCACCGGCCTGAAGGGGCTGGCCGAGCGCCTCGCGGCGGCGGGCGGCTCCCTCACGGCCGGCCCGGCGCCGCGCGGCGGTTTCACGGTCACCGCGGAACTTCCCACCGAGGCGCTGGAGTTGCTGGCCCCGGTGGCCGCTACGGCGCCCAGGGCGAGCTGACGGCCCAGCTGACGTCGTCGGTCCAGGACGTGGCGCTGTCCCAGGCGTTGGAGCCGCCGTCGCTCGCTATGTAGAGGTTGTAGTTGTAGTGGCGCAGGTATTTCGTCGGGTAGTTGTACGAGGCGAAGGACGTGCCCGTGCCGCTCTTGCCGGTCGTCGGACAGAAGGTCGCGTCCTGTCTGAAGGTGCTGGTGCCGTCCATGGGCTGCCGGTAGATCTTGTAGTTGTAGTGGCGCAGGTAGTCGCCGGGGTAGTTCCGGGACTCGAAGGAGACGCAGGAGCTGCTCGCCAGGCCGGGGCGGACGATCCAGGTGGCGTCGTTCTTGTCGAGGATGGAGCTGCTGGAGGTGATGGCGGACAGCACGCCCGCGTTGTTCTGGTGGCGGACGTAGTCGGTGGTGCAGCAGGACGTGGTGGCCTGGAGGGAGATCTCCGAGGCCGAGTTGAGGGTGCCGGTGGAACCGGTCGCGCCGCCGTAGCCGACGGAGACGATGTCGGACTGGACGGCGTCGTCGGCGGCGTCGGTCGGGATGCCGGAGGTCATCACGCCCTCGAAGAACGAGCCGATGGAGCCGTTGCTGTTGTCGCCGCCGGTACCGAGGACGATCGCGCCCTCCTGGTGCATCGGCGAGTAACCGCTGCTGGTGCTGGGCTCACTGCCGGAATAGGTGGTGGTGAGACCGCCCGATTGCGCGTTTCCCCATTTCAGTGCGAAATGGTCCTGCCCGTTGTTCTTCAGCAACGCGGTGACGAACGGTATCGCACCGGTGCCCGTGTTGGAGGAGTTGGTGCTGTAGCCGAGGTTGGACTCGAACAGCCCGTTCTCCAGGTCCGCCTGGACCCAGGGTCCTGAGCCGTAGCAGGGCGCGAACCAGCACTCGGTGCCGAAGTTGATGGCGTCCATGTGGCCGTTGCCGGTGTCCTTGTTGTTGGTCTCGGCGTTGCCGTAGTCGAAGCAGCAGCTGCCGTTCACATGGGTGCCGGAGGTGACCATGTACATCCCCTCGGCGGCGCCGTTGGTGGCGACCCCCGAGGTGGAGTTGTCCCGGTAGCCCATGCCGGCCGAGATCTCCAGGCCGTAGACCTGGTGCCCGCCGACGGTCACCGGCAGCGCGTCCGCCGGGGCGCCGACGTCGGCCGCGCCGGCCCCGCCCGCGCCCTCGACGGTGAGGTCATTGTGCCTGCTGGACTGGTCGTAGATCTTGGTGATGATGCAGGTCGTACCGGCGCAGAAGGAGTTCTGCGCGGCGGCGTTGGCGTAGCCGCCGGTGGCCAGCAGGCCGATGTCGGCCGTGGCGCTGTCCGAGGCGCGCTGCACCTGGTAGAGGGAGCCGCCGTACGAGGAGTACAGCGCGCGGGCCATGCTGTGCGCGGCGACGCACGGGGTGCTGGCGGCGGCGTAGACGTCACAGGGCAGCGAACTCGCGGCGGACGCCTCGGGGGTGCCGGCCCCGACGACGAGGGCGGCGACGGTCACGAACGCGGCGAGCACGGACAGGACGGCTCTGCGGACGCGCGGCGGACAGGAGCGCAGGGCTCGTACAGGCACTGAGAACACGGTGCACCTCTTCTTGGTTCCTCGTAGGGCGGTGCGGGTTCCTGGCGTCCGGTATCCCGAACGGCGTTCGACCGAAATACCGAACCTATTCAGCTGTCGAAATACCGACCATTCGCCGGCCGTTCGGGGAATTGCAGAGGTGATTGTTTGAGCACGGTCAACCGGCGTCAAGCCCTGCGGCGCGGAACAATGGCTATTCTTTAATTGCCGGGCCCGAGGCTACGCTTGGGCTGTGTACGAGCCTGCGAACGAGATGCCCCGGGACCACCGGCCCGCCAAGTCCATCCGGGTGCTCCTCGCCGAGGACCAGGGGATGATGCGCGGCGCTCTCGCCTTACTGCTCGGGATGGAGCCGGACATCGAGGTCGTCGCCCAGGTCGGGACGGGCGACGCGATCGTGGATGCCGCGCTCGTCCACCGGCCCGACGTGGCCCTCCTCGACATCGAACTGCCGGGCATGAGCGGCCTGGACGCGGCGGCGGAGCTGCGTGAGCAGGCGCCGGACTGCCGGGTGCTGATCCTCACCACCTTCGGCCGGCCCGGCTATCTGCGCCGGGCGATGGAGGCAGGGGCGGCCGGTTTCCTCGTCAAGGACGGGCCGGTCGAGGAACTGGCCCGGGCGATCCGGCGGGTGCTCACCGGGGAGACCGTGGTCGACCCGGCGCTCGCCACCGCCGCGCTCAGCGCCGGGCCGAACCCGCTCACCGCCCGCGAGTGCGACGTGCTGAAGGCGTCGGTGGACGGCGCGACCGTCGCCGACATCGCGGCGAAGCTGCATCTGTCGGAGTCGACGGTCCGCAACTACCTCTCCGCCGCGATCGGCAAGACCGGCACCCGCAACCGGGCGGAGGCGGTACGGGAGGCCCGGCAGCAGGGGTGGCTGTGAGCCGCAGGGGCGCCTGCCGGGCTACTTGACCACCGCCACGGTCTTGCTCCGCGCCCCCTGGGGTCCC
This sequence comes from Streptomyces sp. NPDC048291, assembly GCF_043201715.1. Taxonomy (NCBI): domain Bacteria; kingdom Bacillati; phylum Actinomycetota; class Actinomycetes; order Kitasatosporales; family Streptomycetaceae; genus Streptomyces; species Streptomyces sp. NPDC048291. The sequence continues at coordinate 257,229 of NZ_JBICZC010000001.1, read as the reverse complement.
AGGCAGAGGAACCAGCTCATCGGGGTTCCCAGGCCGTCGAGGGGCTGGACGGAGATGTTCGTCCCGTCGTCGAAGGTGCACCGGACCTGCTGGGCGGTCCCGGCGGCCATGCCCACCACCAGCCGCTCCGGGGCCTCGGTGTCCTCCTCGGCCAGCGGCACCGCCGCCGACTGCAGGTCGTCGCCGGACAGCTTCTCCCACTGCGCCACCGTGTCGAACATGATCGGCCTCAGGGGGTCGTCGCCGTACCTCAGGGTCACGTAGTGCGACGTCTTGCCGACCATGTCCGCGAGCCGGGGCCGCGCGCCGCCGGGGATGCCGAACTCCCGCATCGCTTCCAGCTGCTGGGCCGCCTCCGTCCTGTTGTGCGGCGCCGCCCAGACGGAGAGCAGGACCTGCCAGCGCTTGCCGTGGTCGTCACCGCTGCCCAGCTCCGAGAACCGGGCCTTCGACGCGTCCCACACCTGGTGCGCCACCTGCGCCCGGTGTTCCCGGGGCAGTCCCGTCACCGCCAGCGTCGCCCCCGCCGATCCGCCCAGCACCGCCACCGCCGTGGCCGCCGCCACCGCCCAGCGCCTGGTCCGGCGCCGAGCGAGGCCAGCGTGAACAGGCCGAGCCCGACCAGGAACATCCGCTTGCGGCCGTGCAGGTCGCCGGCCCGGCCGCCGAGCAGCATGAACCCGGCGAAGGCGAAGGCGTACGCGTTCACCACCCTCCCCCAGAGGGGGGACCCCCAGTAAAAGCTAGGAGCTCAGCGCCAGGTCCGCACGCATCGAGGGGAGCGCCACGTTGACCACGGACACGTCGAGCACGACCAGGAACTGTCCGGCACACGCCAGCGCCACCACCAGCCAGGTGGAGGGTGCGGTACGGCGGGATATGTGCGAGGTGTCCGCGGCTTCGAGCATGGCTGTCATGCTCTCAAGCCGGTTACGGTCCTTGCATCGGCTTTTCGGCGCACCCGGCATCGGTCGTACGCCCTGAGCGCTTAGCCAAAAGCGCCGTGCCGTCGGTCGGCCGCGACACCGTCGTGGCTGGTCGCGCAGTTCCTCGCGCCCCTTTCGGGGCGCAGCCTCAGACCGCCCGCCGGAACAGCGTCACCACCGCCGCCCCGCCCAGTCCGATGTTGTGCGCGAGCCCCACCCGGGCGCCGGGCACCTGCCGGTCGCCGGCGGTGCCGCGCAACTGCCAGACCAGTTCGGCGGTCTGGGCGAGCCCGGTCGCGCCCAGCGGATGCCCCTTGGAGATGAGCCCGCCGGAGGGGTTCACCACCCAGCGCCCGCCGTACGTCGTGGCGCCGGACTCGACGAGCTTGCCCGACTCGCCGACGGCGCACATGCCGAGCGCCTCGTAGGTCAGCAGTTCGTTGACGGAGAAGCAGTCGTGGAGTTCGACGACGTCGACGTCCTCGATGCCGAGTCCGGAGCGGTCGTACACCTGCCGGGCCGCGGCCCGTGACATGGGCTGTCCGACGACGTCGATGCACGAGCCCGACGCGAAGGACTCCTCGGTGTCGGTCGTCATCGCCTGCGCGACGATCTCGACAAGACCGGTGAGGCCGCGCCGTTCGGCGAACCGTTCGGAGACGACGACGGCCGCCGCCGCGCCGTCGGAGGTGGGCGAGCACTGGAGTTTGGTGAGCGGGCGGTGGACGGTGCGGGCGGCGAGGATGCCTGCGACGTCGTACACGTCCTGGAACTGGGCGTACGGGTTGTCCGCGGAGTGCCGGTGGTTCTTGGCGGCCACGGCGGCGAGCTGCGCCTCGGTGGTGCCGTACCGCTCCATGTGCTCGCGGGCCGCGTCGCCGAAGATCTGCGCGGTGGGCGGGGTCATCTCGAAGCCGTGCCGGGCGGCCATGACGCCGTAGTGCCGGGCGACGGGGGACGTCGAGAAGTCGCCGCTGTCGGCGCCGCCGCCCAGCGCGCCCCGCTTCATCTTCTCGAAGCCGAGGGCGAGGACGCAGTCGGCCGCGCCGCCCTCGACCAGTTGGCGGGCGAGCATCAGGGCGGTCGCGCCGGTGGCGCAGTTGTTGTTGACGTTGTAGACGGGGACGCCGGTGAGACCCAGCTCATAGGCGGCCCGCTGACCCGCGGTCGAGGGCTGGAAACAGTAGCCGACGGGAACCTGTTCCACATCGGTGTAGGCGATCCCGGCATCGGCGAGCGCGGAGCCGCCGGCCTCCCGGACCATGTCCCAGTACTGCCAGTCACGACTCTCGGGCTTCTCGAACTTGGTCATTCCGACCCCGGCGACATACGCCTTCACAGCAGCCATGACGCGTGAGATTAGAACACGTTCCACTAACAGGCCAGACCCTGACGGTGGATCAGAAACCCATGGGACGGTCAAGGATTCGTTAGCAGCTCGAAGCAACGGAATAGTTGCCTGTGCATACGAGGTTTACCGAGCACTTATCCCGCACGCATGCCGTACTTCCCGTCACTCTCTCGGCCCGGAGGCCCCACCCCATGACGCACACGACCGACCAGCCCGCCCGGGGCGCGAGCGGGGCCGTGGTCCCGGTCCTCGCCTTCGCGGGCATCGTGGTCGCGGTGATGCAGACCCTGCTCGTTCCGGTCATCAAGGACCTCCCGCAGCTGCTGGGCACCGAACCCAGCAACGCCACCTGGGTCCTGACCTCGACGCTGCTGTCCGGCGCCGTGGCCACCCCCATCATGGGCCGCCTCGGCGACCTCTACGGCAAGCGGCGGATGCTGGTCCTCAGCCTCGCCGTGATGGTGGTCGGCGCGCTGGTCAGCGCGCTCACCAGCGACCTGCTCACCATGATCGTGGGCCGGACCCTCCAGGGCTTCGCCATGGGCGCGATCCCGCTGGGCATCGGCCTGATGCGCGACATGCTGCCGCGCGAGAAGCTCGGCTCGGCGATGGCGCTGATGAGCTCCTCGATCGGCGTCGGCGGCGGCCTCGCGCTGCCCGCCGCGGCCCTGGTCGCGCAGCACATGGACTGGCACGCCCTGTTCTACGGCGCCGCCGGCCTCGGCGTGCTCTCCATAGCCCTGACCCTATTCGTCGTACCGGAATCCCCGATGCGCGCGGAGGGCTCCTTCGACGTGCCCGGCGCGATCGGCCTGTCGGCCGGTCTCGTGCTGCTCCTGCTGCCCATCACCAAGGGCAGCGACTGGGGCTGGTCGTCCGGCACCACGCTGGGCCTGTTCGCCGCCTCGGTGACCGTCCTCCTCCTCTGGGGCCTCTTCGAACTGCGCCACTCCGCCCCGCTGGTCGACCTGCGCACCACGGCCCGCCCGGCGGTGCTCTTCACCAACCTCGCCTCGATCATGGTCGGCGTCAGCTTCTACGTCGTCTCGCTGGTCCTGCCGCAGCTGCTCCAGCTCCCGAAGGCCACCGGCTACGGCCTCGGCCAGTCGATGGTCAGCGCCGGCCTGCTGGTCGCCCCGCTGGGCCTGACGATGATGTTCACGGCGCCCGTCTACGCCCGCCTCTCCGCGAAGTACGGCCCCAAGACCACCCTGATCCTCGGCATGCTGATCATCGGCATCGGCTACGGCGCCGGTCTCGGCCTGATGAGCGCGGCCTGGCAGAGCCTGGTCATCGCGGTCGTCCTCGGCGCGGGCATCGGCCTCGCCTACTCCTCCCTCCCGGCCCTCATCGTCGGCGCGGTCCCGGCCTCGGAGACCGGCGCGGCGAACGGCCTCAACACGCTGATGCGGTCCATCGGCACGTCCGTGTCCAGCGCCGTCATCGGCATGGTGCTGGCCAACACCGCGAACCACGTGGGCGGCGTCGCCATCCCGACCATGCACGGCTTCCGCGTCTCGTTCCTGATCGCCACCGGAGCGGTCGCGGTGGGTCTGGTCCTCGCCCTGCTGCTGCCGAAGCGGAGCCGGCCGGCCGAGGTCGCCCAGCACACGCAGCTGCGGGCGAGCAGCGAGGAGGACGCGGTGCTCGCGGGCGCCGAGGAGGTGCTGCGCGGCTTCCGCGGCCGGGTCCTGGACGCGACGGGCGGGCCGGTGGCCCGCGCCAAGGTGACCCTGATCGACCGGCGCGGGCGGCAGGCGGGGGCCACGCTGTCCGCCGAGGACGGCACGTACGCGCTCGCGGTGCCGGCCGAGGGGGCGTACGTGCTGGCCGCGAAGGCGGCGGGCCACGGCCCGCTGGCCTCGTCGGCGACGCACGCCGGGGACGACCGGGCGGTCGACCTGGACCTCGCGCTGCCCGGGGATACTGTCAGCGCGTGACCCTCCGGGGGCGGCCGCGAGTAGTACGTCGCGGTCGCCCCCACTTTTAGGGGACCCGAGCGTTCCGGTGAGACGTGCCGCGATGTGCCGGCTGTCGTCTGCGGCGCCGTTGTGGCTGGTCGCGCAGTTCCCCGCGCCCCTTACGGGGCGCTCAACGGGCGGTCGGGCGTCTGCGGGCGGTCGGGTCGGTGAGGGACGGGGGCTGCCAGACGCCGTCGGCGCGGTAGAGGTCGGTGCCGGGGGGCACGATGTCGTCGATGCGGTCGAGCACCGCGTCGTCGAGGACCAGTTCGGCTCCCTTGAGCAGACCGGTGAGCTGGTCCATGGTGCGCGGGCCGATGATCACCGACGTCACGGCCGGGTGCACCGGCGGAAACGCGACGGCCAGCTCGGGCAGGGTGCAGCCCATCTCCTCGGTGAGCGCGACGAGCCGCTCGACGGCCGCGTACTTGGCGGCGTTGCCGGGGATCTCGGGGTCGAAGCGCTGCGGGAAGCGCTTGGCCCGGCCGGTGGTGAGGTCGACGGGCCGGCCCTCGCGGTGGGCGCCGGAGAGGAATCCGGAGGCGAGCGGCGACCAGGTCAGCACGCCCATGCCCAGGCGCTGCGCGGTGGGCAGCACGGCCCGTTCGATGCCGCGGGCGAGGATCGAGTACGGCGGCTGCTCGGTGCGCATCCGCATCAGCCCGCGCCGCTCCGCCACGTGGTGCGCCTCGACGAGGTCCTCCGCGGGGAAGGTGGAGCAGCCGAACGCCCGGATCTTGCCCGCCGTCACCAGGTCGCCGAGGACGGACAGGGTCTCCTCGATGTCGGTGGTGTGGTCGGGGCGGTGCACCTGGTAGAGGTCGATCCAGTCGGTGTCCAGCCGCCGCAGGCTGTCCTCGACGGCCTTGAGGATCCAGCGGCGCGAGTTGCCGCTGCGGTTGCGGCCCTCCCCGAGCGGAAAGTGCACCTTCGTGGCGAGCACCACGTCGTCGCGCCTGCCCTTGAGCGCCTTGCCGACGATCTCCTCGCACTCACCGGCCGAGTACATGTCGGCGGTGTCCACGAAGTTGATGCCGGCGTCCAGCGCCGCGTTGATGATGCGGGCACCGTCCTCGTGGTCGGGGTTGCCCACGCCCCCGAACATCATCGTGCCGAGGCAGTGGGTGCTGACCTCGATGCCGGTCTTGCCGAGGACGCGATAGCGCATGTCGGTGCTCCGTCACAGGTGGGGGCGGGTTGGCGGCGTCAGTGTAGGTGTTGGAGTGCACTTGAGAGCCAGCCCCTGCGGCCAACCCCGTTGCCTCGCAGCCGACTTGACCGCCACACACCCCCTGTCGACCGGACCGGGCAGCACGTGCGGCAGCATGGAGGTCCGGACAGCAGACACGAGTGCACGAGTGAGAGGACGCCCATGACGGCGGCAGCCCCCAAGCCCGAGATCCTGGCCGCGTTCGAGGCGGCGAAGGGGTTCATGCCCGTCGGCGAGGGGCTCGCGCTGTACGCGGCAGCCGTCGAGGCGGGGCGGCTCGGCCTGCCGTTGCTGGAGGTCGGGACGTACTGCGGGCGCTCGACCGTCCTGCTCGCCGACGCGGCCCGCGCGGCCGGGGTCACCGCGGTCACCGTCGACCACCACCGGGGCAGCGAGGAGCAGCAGCCGGGCTGGGACTACCACGACCCGGAGACGGTCGACCCGGAGATCGGCCTGATGGACACGCTGCCCACCTTCCGGCGCACCCTGCACCGGGCGGGCCTGGAGGACCACGTCGTCGCCGTCGTCGGCCGCTCCCCGCAGATCGCCGCGTTCTGGAACTCCCCGCTCGGCCTCGTCTTCGTCGACGGCGGCCACACCGACGAGCACGCCACCGCCGACTACGAGGGCTGGGCCCCCCATCTGGCCGAAGGCGGGCTCCTCCTGATCCACGACGTCTTCCCGGACCCGAAGGACGAGTTCACCGGCCAGGCCCCTTACCGCGTCTACCTCCGCGCCCTGGAGTCGGGCGCCTTCACGGAGCTCCAGGCCCACGACTCGCTGCGCGTGCTGCGGCGAACGGGGGCGGGGATCTGAGGACGCGGTTAGAGTCGCTGACGTGTCGTACACAAGCCCGGAATTCGATCCCCCGCAGCAGCGCCGGTTCCGGCGGGCGCCGCTTGCCGTCGGTCTTGCTGCGCTGGTGCCCGGTGCACTGCTCGGATGGGTGGTGTACGAGGGCGTCGGCAGGTCCGGCGGGAGTTCCGGCGGGGCCGGGCAGGCGGGTGCGGCCACGCCCAAGTCGGCGGGCGCGGTGCCGGGCGCGAGCCCGAGCCCGAGCGCGGGCCGGCCGCTGCAGGGCAAGGTCGTCGTCATCGACCCGGGGCACAACCCGGGGAACTTCCAGCACACGTCCGAGATCAACCAGCAGGTGGACATCGGGACGAACTGGAAGGAATGCGACACGACGGGGACGTCGACCAACGCCGGCTACACCGAGGCCCGGTTCACGCTCGACGTCGCGGACCGGCTGCGGACCCTGCTGGAGAAGCAGGGCGCCACCGTGAAGATGACGCACGACGGGGACCGGCCGGCCTGGGGGCCGTGCGTGACGAAGCGCGCGGAGATCGGGAACGACGCACATGCCGACGCGGCCATCTCCATCCACGCCGACGGAGCGCCCGAGGGCGACCGCGGCTTCCATGTGATCCTGCCCGCGTCCGTGCACGCGGGCGCCGCCGACACCCGCCCGATCGTCGCCTCCTCCCGCACCCTCGGCGAGCACATCGAGAGCGACTTCGCGAAGGTCACGGGCAGCGCGCCCTCCAACTACGTGGGCAACGGCACCGGTCTCGACGTGCGCCAGGATCTCGGCGGTCTCAATCTGTCAACGGTTCCCAAGGTGTTCATCGAGTGCGGCAACATGCGCGATAGCAAGGACGCGGCACTGCTGACCAGCGGGGCCTGGCGGCAGAAGGCCGCGCAGGGGATGTCTGAGGGAATCGTGAGTTTCCTGCGCGGGTAGGCATCGGCGGGCCCCTCCGGGCGGACACCCTGATCGTTCGGACGATAGGGTCCTTCCTAGGATTCCTACGATCGATTCCTACGATGAGGGGCACACCCCCGCGACGCCTCCTCCGCCGACGAGACGACCCACGAAGGACCTGAAGTGAATATCCGCTCCCTCACTAGAGGCGACGGCGCGGTGATCGGAGCAGCGGTATTGCTGTTCGTCGCGTCGTTCCTCGACACGTTCGACAAGTCCGGCCCGAACGCCTGGGACAACCTCGGCCTGGTGATGAGCATGTACGTCGGCGGCATCGCCGGCGCGGTCCTGATCGTCCTCGCCCGCGCGCTGCCGCAGCCGTTCAAGTTCGTCGGGCTCGACCTGGGCCAGATCGGCGTCGGCCTCACGGTGTTCTCCCTGTGGACCGCGTTCTGGTCGACGATCGACCCGCTGGGCGCGTTCTCCGACGAGCTGGGCGGCGCCGACGTCGGCGCGGGCTCCGGCCTGATCCTCGGCCTGATCGCGACGCTGGTCCTGGCCGCGGCCGCGATCGCCACCCCGCTGGTCCCGGCGCTCCAGGCGGCCCTGGTCCCGGCCCCCAAGCCGCAGGCCCCGCAGCCCTACGGCGCCCAGCCCCCCGGCGGCTACGGCTACCCCGGCGCCGGCGCCCCGCAGCCCGGCCAGCCCTACGGCGCGCAGCCGCAGCCGCAGTCCGGCCAGCCCTTCGGCCAGCAGCAGCCCCCGGCCGCCGCGCAGCAGCCGCCGGCCCCCGACTTCTCGCCTTTCTGGTTCGCCGTACCGGTGTCCCGGCCGCTGTTCGCGGAGGACGGCTCGACCGCGCCGATCGCCGAACTCGCGCCGGGTACCTGGTACTTGGCGGTCGAGCAGCGCGGTGGCGCGCTGGTGGCGCAGACCCAGGACGGCCGCCGCGGCGTGCTGCAGGACACCTCCGGGATCCAGCGCGGCTGAACGGCCCCGCACGTACGGCCCCTTGCCCTTCCGGGTGAGGGGCCGTTGTCGTACAGTCGCCCGGCAGTCGATCTGACGGAATGTCAGGAGGTGGCCATGCGACTCGGGTTGGCACTCGGCTACTGGGGGCGCGGGCCCTCCCCCGACCATGTGCCGCTGGCGCGGGAGGCGGAGCGGCTCGGGTACGACTCGGTGTGGACGGCGGAGTCCTGGGGCTCGGACGCCTTCACCCCGCTCACCTGGATCGCCGCGCAGACGTCGAGGATCAAGCTGGGTACGGCCGTTGCCCAGATGGCGGCCCGGTCGCCGACCACCACCGCGATGCACGCGCTGACCCTGGACCACCTGTCCGGGGGCCGGATGCTGCTCGGGCTCGGGCTGTCCGGACCGCAGGTCGTCGAGGGCTGGTACGGCCGCCCGTTCCCGAGGTCGCCGCTGACCGCGACGCGGGAGTACGTGGACGTCGTACGGCAGGTGCTGCGCCGGGAAGGGCCGGTGGCGGTGGACGGGCGCTTCCACCCGCTCCCGTACCGGGGGCCGGACGCGACCGGCCTCGGCAAGCCGCTGAAGCCGATCACCCACCCGCTCCGGGCCGGACTGCCGGTCCTGCTCGGTGCGGAAGGGCCGAAGAACGTCGCCCAGACGGTCCGGATCGCCGACGGCTGGCTGCCGCTGTACTGGGCGCCGAGCCGGCCCGAGGTGTACGGCCCGGCGGTCGGCGAGCTGCCCGAGGGGTTCCTGGTCGCGCCGATGGCCCAGGTCAAGGTCTGCGACGACGTGGCCGCCGGGCTGCTGCCCGTGAAGGCCATGCTCGGCTTCTACATCGGCGGGATGGGGCACGCGGCCCGCAACTTCCACGCCGACCTCATGGCCCGCATGGGGTACGAGGAGGAGGCGCGGCGGATCCAGGAGCTGTTCCTGTCGGGGCGGCGGGAGGAGGCGGTGCTGGCGGTGCCGGACGCATTCGCCGACGAGATCTCGCTGGTCGGCCCGCGCGAACGGATCGCCGAGCGGCTGGAGTCGTGGCGCAAGGGCCCGGTGACCGACCTGCTGGCCCTGGCACCGGACCCGCACACCCTGCGGGTGCTGGCCGAGCTCAACTCCTAGCCGTACGCGGCTTGTTCAGCGGAAGACGGCGAGCGGGTCCAGGGTCAGCTCCCGGGCCCGGCGGTTCCAGCTGCGGACCTTGCCCAGGCAGCGGGCCTGGAACTCGACGCCGTCCGGGTACTCCTCGTCCCGGAACTCCTCGCGGACCCCGGAGACCGCGCAGGCCATCCTGACGTGGGCCGGCTCGTCCGGGGCGGTGCCGTAGCCGGCCCGCAGCACGAGGGTGCGGTCGCCCAGCCTGCGGGCGGTGAAGCGGCCGGTGACCCAGACGAACTCCGGCATCACGTCGCTCAGCGCGACCCGCTCGGCGTGCCGCTCCCGCAGCCGCTCGCCGAGCGCCCGGTTGGGCACGATCCGGTCGGTGAGCAGGTCGGCGTCGACGATCACGTCCTCCTTGCGCATGGTGTCCATGAGCAGCCGTATCACCGTGATCGGGGTGTTCTGCCTGACGTACTTCGTGACGCGTTCCCGGGTGATGTCCTGGGTCGCGCTCCCGTCCCCGAGACCGAGCCGGCCCTTGAGCCCGAACCCGGTGGTGACGTTGGTGCGGTCGGCGACCTCCTGCTCCAGGGCCGCCGCGAAGCCGCCGCTCTGGAAGAGGTCCATCACCCGCTGCTCGTGCAGGTAGAAGCACATGCCGTGGACGGTCCGCCCGCCCCCACGACCGCGCCGCCGGCGGACGAACGCCGTTGCGCCGTACCCGGCGAGGACCGCCCAGCCCAGGACCGTCAGCACCCACAGGAGGGCCCACGGCCATCCCCACACGCCCCACCACTCGCTGTCAACGGCAGCCACGGATCTCCTTGAACGCCTCGGAGAGAGAGGAGAGCCCGGCGTCGACCATCCGGCCCCCGGTGGCGGTGGCCGCCCGCTCCAGGGCGCCGGCGTCGGCCTCTCCGAACGGGACGGTGAACGTCGGCACCGTCTTGGCCGGGCCGCCGAGCGCGTCGTACCGGCGCCGGAACTGCGCATAGGACAAGCCGGAGTTGCTCTCGCCATCGGTCATCAGGACGATCGCCACCGGCCGTTCGGGCCATGCCCGCACCGCGTCGGCGGCGATCCGGTAGCCGCGGTCCAGCGCCGACCACACGGCGGTGGCGTCGTCGAAGCCGCCGTCGGCGACCACCCGGCCGAGGGCGCGCAGATCGGCGTCGCCGCGGACGGTCACCGTACGCTCCTGGAGGACCCGCCCGCCGAAACGGACGACGGTGAGCCGCTCCCCCCGGTAGAAGCGGGTGAACTTGCCGCCCGCGGACCGGTCGGCACCGCTCAGCCCCGCGAACGCGGCGCGCAGCCCGGCGATCCGCCCGCCGCGCATCGAGGTGGAGAAGTCCAGCAGGAACACCACCTGGTCGGCGGTCCGGTCGGCGGGATCGCCGTAGTCGTCGACCAGTTGCTCGACGACGGCGAGACGGTCCGGGAAGGACAGGGCGTTGCCGACCGAGGTGCGCAGCGCCGGTGCCGGGGTGACGTCCGGGTTCACCGGCCGCCGGTTGGTCGTCTCCATCAGTTCGCGCTGGGCGTCGGCGCCGAGCAGCCAGTCCACCACCTTGCGGTACGCGTCGCGTTGCGCCGGGCGCAGGAGCAGCAGCGGGAAGTCGGAGAGCACCATGCCGTCGTCGGGGTGGACGATCTCCAGGGGCTCGCGCAGCTTCCGGGTGGCGTTCAGGGAGAGCAGTTCGGACTCGTGGGCGATCAGGGCGTTGGCCCGGTCCTGGTGGGCCGGGTAGCCGGCCAGCAGGTCGCGGGAGCTGGCGCCGGTCAGGGTCTGCCCGGAGCGGAAGCCCCGCAGCCGGTCGCAGGAGACGTCCTGGGCGCGCAGCACGCCACCGGTGCCGGCCGCCGCCGTGGCCACACCGACCAGCGCGGCCCGTCCGGTGTCGCTGCGCCGCGGGTCGGCCATTCCGAACCGCACGACGCCCCGGGCAGCCGCGTCCGCGATGTCCGCCCAGCTCAACCGCCTCCCGGGCACCCCCTCGCGGAGCCGCTCGGCAACCGAGGGTGCGAGCCCGACCACGACCGGTGAGCGCATGATCGGCGTCGACTCGGGCCGCGCCGCGCCCTTCCCGGACGCCTGCAGCCCCAGCAGGTACGAACGGTCCGAGACCGGCCAGGCGAGGTCGTACGAGGATGTCCCGGCGGCGGCCGGCTGCCCGGTCAGGTCGGCGGCGGCCCGGTACGACATGTCGAGGCGGACCCCGGTGTCCTCGGCCAGGTCGTCCAGCAGCGGGGCCACGTCGGCGAGTTCGGGGCCGGCGAGGACGCGCAGCGTGACCGGGCCGTCGTCGTGCCCGCCGCACGCGGTGGTGAGGGCGGCGGGCAGCAGCAGGGCGAGGGCGAGGCAGGCGGTGCGGACCGCCCGTGCGTACCGGCTCATCACCCGTCCCCGGCCGGCGGCGGGCAGTTGCCCACGTAGGTGATGATGTCCTCCAGGACGTCCAGGGCGGGCTCGTACACCTTGGTCCGGTCGGTGTTCTGCCGGGGCACCTGGATGCCGTGGTCGCGCAGGTAGGCGTTGAGCCGCTCGCTGGTGCCGTCCTCGCCGCTGAACCGCACCCGGAAGCCGAGTTCCACCGCGCGGTCGCGCAGTTCGGGGTCGTTCTGCATCAGGTCGACGAGCCGGTCGCCCCTCGGGCTCAGGGAGATCAGCTGGGGTTCGGTGAGGGCGTAGGGGGTGGGGTAGAGCAGAACGCGGCCGGTGTCCTGGCGGTGGTGCCTGTCGTGGTACTCGATCTGGTGGGCCAGGTACTGGTGCTCGTAGATCACCGAGACGGGTGCGATGCTCTCGCCCAGGTCGGAGAAGTAGCTGTCGGCCTGTTCGTCGGCCCACATGCCCTGGAGGTCGATCAGGGGCCTGACCTTCTCGGCGAGCCTGCGCACGGCGGCGGAGGCGGCCCCGGGGCCGCCGGTGTCCGTGGTGCCGGGGGTGGTGTTCCCGCCCGCGACGAAGGCCAGGATGCTCAGATAGGTGCCGGCCGAGTTGGACTCGCAGACGCTGGAGGTGCGCACCAGCACCCGGCCGCTGTTGCTGCGGCCGCTGACACCGCGGTAGCCGATGCCGTTCCAGGTGTCCGCCGTACGGCCGGAGCCGTCCCCTCTGTTTTTCGGGTCGTCCCTGCCGTCGAGCAGGCCCGTGAAGCGGCGCATGTCGAGGTCGTAGTAGAGGGTGCGGTCCGGGTCCGAGCCGGGCTGGGGCCGGGCCACCCCGGCCTTCACCAGGGTCTCGGCGTAGTCCCGGAAGGTCGCGAGGACGAGCGGGGTGACGAAGGGGCGCGCGGACTTCGCGGACATCCCCTGCTGCCGGTCGAGGATCATCTTCGCGGCGGGCTGGCCGGACGGGAAGACGACGTCCATGCCCTTGAGGGACTGGGTGGCGATGCCCCGGGAGCCGAGGCGGTGGATGTCCACCCGGATGCCGTGCCTGAGCAGCAGCCGCTGGACCTCGCGGTCCTTGAAGAAGTCGGACTTGGAGGCCATCTTGGCCTCGATGGTCACGACGCTCCGGTAGGGCCGGGGCACGTCGGCGGGCAGCAGCAGGGAGAGCGGGCCGGCCAGGGCCAGCGGCAGGGCGAGCAGGACACGGCGGGGGAAGCGGCGCCGGGGTCTTCGGCCTATGCCGAGCCGGGGCTCGTCGGCGGTGACGGGTCTGGAGTCGGACACCTGCGCTCCTGCCTCTCCGGGGGCAGGATCATCGGGTACCGCCTCGAACGGCCTCCGCCGGAAGCGTCAACTCCGGCCGAACACGGGGCGAACGGCTCACCGGCGCGCTCCATCCGCAACTCCGCGCGCTAGTGGGTGAGTTGAGACGCCTTGGGCACCTGGTTGGTGACCGGGGCGCCGGCGCTCTTGCCCGCGTCCTTCACGCTGTTGATGACGTCGTTGAACGAACTCGCCGCGTTCGTGTCGCCCTTGCGGAGCTTGGCCGGCAGGTCCTTCAGGCCGTCGATCGCCGCGGTGAGCGGTGCGATGGCCTTGGAGAGCAGCGGATCGCCCTGGGCGTTGCGCTGGGCGGCCTTGAGCCGGTTGTAGGCGAACGTGCCGGCCACGCCGGCCTTGACGAGGGCGAAGGTGCGGCCGTGGGCGCCCTTCTTGAACTTGCCAGCCTTCCACGGTTTCACGATCCACTGGTAGGTCGCGCCGGCGGCGAGACCCGCGTTGGCGACGAACCGCGTCTTGGCCAGCTTCTGTCTCTGCGCGGACGTACTCGGACTGGGCGTGTCGGCCACCGGGGCCACCGCTATGCCGGTGTCGACGGCCTTGCTCCGGGTGCTACCGGCGCAGGCGGTGACACCGGCGACCAGGGCGCAGCAGAGGGTGAGTGCGACGACGAGGCGCCGTATCGGTACGGGCACGGGGTCCTCCCGTGTGTCTCGGTGTCCTCCCCGAGCGGGTTGCTTCCTCCGGCAGCCTCACCCAGATGGCGGCACCTCGCCACTCGGGGAGGACGCGGTTCAGGTTTCAAGGACCGTTCAGCGGCAAGCCGCAGGGTATGTCCTCTGAACGCGGTGCCAATCAGGCCGGTAGGGTCGTCGCGCTCGTCGCCGACGTCATGGCCCTCATCCTGGGCCTCTGGATCCTGATGTACCTGTTGGACGCGAACCGGGCGAACAGCCTGGTCCAGTTCGTCCACGACGCGGCCGACTGGCTGGCCGGCTGGTCCCACGACCTGTTCACCTTCGACAAGGCATGGGCGCGAGTCGTGGCCGGCTACGGCCTCGCCGCGGTGGTCTACCTGTTCATAGGCCACGCAATCGCCAACCGCATGCACCGCCACTGATCAACCCCCCGCACCGAAGCGCCCCGGCAGGGGCGCGGGGAACTGCGCGACCAGCCCCCACGGCGCCGCACCCGCCATAGCACAGAACCCCCCGCCCCGCTAGGCGCAGCAATCCACCTCAAGCCCGGACGGAAGCTCCCCGCCCCCGAACACCGCACACGTCGCGTCGTGCCCGCCCAGCGCGGCGACCGCCAGCAGCAACGACCCCGCCGTCCACGTCGTCAGCTCCCGCGGCCACACCGCGTCGTCCTCGAAGACGTACCCGGTCCAGTACAGCCCCGACCCGGCGTCCCGCAGATGCTGGATGGACTGGAGGACCTCCAGCGCCCGGTCGGACTCCCCCACCGCCCACAGCGCCAGCGCCAGCTCGGCCGACTCCCCGCCCGTCACCCACGGATTGGGGACGACGCACCGCACCCCGAACCCGGGCACGACGAACCGCTCCCAGTCCTTCTCGATCCGCGCCGCCGCCTCAGCCCCGGTCAGCGCCCCGCCGAGGATCGGGTAGTACCAGTCCATCGAGTACCGGTCCTTGTCCAGGAACCGCTCCGGGTGGAGCCGTATCGCGTGCCGCAGCGCGCCGACCGCCAACTCCCAGTCCGGCTGCGGCTCCTCCCGCTGCTCGGCGATGGCGAGCGCGCAGCGCAGCGCGTGGTGGATCGACGAACTCCCGGTCAGCAGCGCCTCGTCGGTGGGCGTGCCGTCGTCCTCGCGGCGCCAGCCGATCTCGCCGCCCGGCTGCTGCAGCCGCAGCACCCACTCGACGGCCGCGTAGACCGCGGGCCACATCCGGTCGAGGAACGTGTCGTCGCCGGTGGACAGGTAGTGGTGCCAGACGCCCACCGCGATGTACGCGACGAAGTTGGACTCGCGGGCGCGGTCGGTGACGTCGTCGTGCGCGCCGTCGGCGTAGGCCGCGTACCAGGAGCCGTCCTCGTTCTGGTGCCGGGCCAGCCAGCGGTACGCCCGCTCGGCGGCGGCGTGCTCCCCGGCCGCGTCCAGCGCCATCGCGGCCTCGGTGTGGTCCCAGGGGTCCAGGTGGTGCCCCCGGAACCACGGGATCGCGCCGTCCTCCCGCTGCACGGCGAGGATGCCGCGGACGGTCGCGGCGGCCTGCTCGGCGGTGAGGACCCCGGGCAGGACGAGGTGTTCTGTCCGGGGGGTGGTCACTTGGCGGCCACCTCGACGTTCTCGGTCTTCTCGGCCTTCTCGGCCTTCTCGGCCTTCTCGGCCTTCTCGGTCTTGTCGGCGACCGCCGGCAGGTGCGGCTTGGTCGCGTACACGACGAAGCTCTTGCCCAGTACCGGGTTCAGCGCCTGCTCGGCGACCCGTGTGGCCAGCGGCTTCTTCATGATGTCCCAGACCAGCAGCTTGTGGTACGCCCGCACCGGCAGCGCCTTGTCGTTGTCGACGCCGAACGCGCACTTCAGCCACCAGTACGGCGAGTGCAGCGCGTGCGCGTGGTGGCTGCCGTAGGGCCGCAGCCCGGCTTCCCTGATCTTCCCGACCAGCTCGTCGGCCTTGTAGATGCGGATGTGGCCGCCCTCGACCTCGTGGTAGGCGTCGGAGAGCGCCCAGCAGACCTTCTCGGGGCCGTAGCGGGGCACGGTGACGGCGATCCGGCCGCCCGGCCTGAGGACCCGGACCATCTCGGCGAGCACGCCCTTGTCGTCGGGGATGTGCTCCATCACCTCGGAGATGATGACGACGTCGAAGGACTCGTCGGGGAACGGCAGCGCGAGGGCGTCGCCCTCCATGGCCGTCGCGGTGGCGCCGGCCGGGGCCTCGCCGGCCTCCTTCATCGCCGCGAACCACTTGGCGACCTCGCGGATTTCCTCGGCGTTCTGGTCGAGGGCCACGACCTGCGCGCCGCGCCGGTAGCACTCGAAGGCGTGCCGGCCTGCCCCGCAGCCGAGGTCCAGGACACGGTCGCCCGGCGCGAGCGGGAACCGGGAGAAGTCGACGGTCAGCACGTGGCCCTGCTTTCACTCTCGTCACGAACACCAGCTGAGGCCGCGGAGCGGCCGGGACTGCGGGGCGCGGAGGGGGCCACGGACCCGGCCGCTGAGCGGCCGGACGCGGCGCCGGGGCCGGTCGCGGCGCGGGCGATCGCCTCGCGGTAGCGGGCCACCGTGCCCTCCGCGGCGCGCGCCCAGGTGTAGTGCCGCAGCACCCGCTCACGGCCCGCCCGGCCGAGCCGCAGCCGCAGCTCCGGGTCGCCGAGCAGCCGGCTCAGCCCGGCCGCCAGCGCGCCCGCGTCGCCCGGCGGTACCGCGAGGCAGGTCTCCCCGTCGCGTCCGGCCACCTCGGGGATCGCGCCGCCGGTGGTGGCGACCAGCGGGGTGCCGGTCGCCATGGCCTCGGCGGCGGGCAGCGAGAAGCCCTCGTAGAGCGACGGCACGCAGGCGACCTCGGCCGAACGGACCAGGTCGACGAGTTCGGCGTCCGAGATGCCCTTCACGAACTCCACGGCGCCGTCGAGGCCGTAACGTTCCATCACCTGCGCGACGGGGCCCTCGGTGGGCCGCTTGCCGACCACGACGAGGTGGGCGGCGGGGTGCTCGGTCCGTACCTTGGCGAGCGCCTCGACGAGGTACACAAGCCCCTTGAGGGGCACGTCCGCGCTGGAGGTGGTGACGATCCGGCCGGGCACCTGGGGGACGGCGGGATTCGGCGCGAAGAGATCGGTGTCGGCGCCGATGTGGACGACGTGGATGCGGTCTTCACGTACGCCGAGGTGGTCGACGATCTCCTGGCGGGAGGTGCCGGAGACGGTGAGCACGGAGGGCAGCCGGCGGGCGACCCGCTTCTGCATCCGGGTGAAGGCGTACCAGCGCCGTACGGAGTACCGCCGCTTCCAGCCCTCGGCGGCGTCCAGCTCCAACTGCCGGTCGACGGTGATGGGGTGGTGGATGGTGGTGACCAGGGGGGCGCCGATGTCCCCCAACAGGCCGTAGCCCAGGGTCTGGTTGTCGTGGACGACGTCGAACTCCCCGGCGCGGGCGCGCAGATGGCGGCGGGCGCGCAGGGAGAAGGTCAGCGGTTCGGGGAAGCCGCCGGTCCACATGGTCGCCACTTCGAGGGCGTCGACCCAGTCCCGGTACTCGTCCCGCTTCGGCGTCCGGAACGGGTCCGGGGAGCGGTAGAGGTCGAGGCTGGGCAGCTCGGTGAGGGTGAGGCCCGGGTAGCCCTCGTCGAGGACGGGGTACGGCTGCGAGCCGATCACCTCGACCCGGTGCCCGAGCCGGGCCAGCTCGCGCGACAGGTGCCGTACGTAGACACCCTGGCCGCCGCAGAACGGGTTCCCTTTATAGGTGAGGAGCGCGATGTCGAGCGGTCGCTCGCCGTCGGCGGCGGGTTCCTCGTCGGCACCCGCCCGACTGGCCTCAGCGGTCACTCCGGGCCCCCTTCTCCCTGCACTTTCCCGTGAGATTACGCCGGGACGCTAATCTAGAACAAGTTTCAGACTTGATCGTTCAAGAGGCTCTGAATCTACCGGCAGGTAGGGGCGGAGTGAGCAGTGGATCGGGTGATTCGCGCCACGGCGGGAACCCCTGCCATGCTGTCTGATCACTCGCCCTGAGCACTGCCCTCACCGACTGTCACGGACGGGACCCATGCCTGCGGAAGCCAAGGTGGACATCGGCGCCAGATCGGCCGCCCCGCCGCTCACCGAGCGGCAGGAGGCCCGGCGCCGCCGGATCCTGCACGCGAGCGCCCAGCTGGCCAGCCGGGGCGGTTTCGACGCGGTGCAGATGCGGGAGGTCGCCGAGTCCTCCCAGGTGGCCCTGGGCACGCTCTACCGCTACTTTCCGTCCAAGGTGCACCTGCTGGTCGCGACCATGCAGGACCAGCTGGAACACATGCACGGCACGCTGCGCAAGAAGCCGCCGGCCGGCGAGACGGCGTCCGAGCGGGTCGCCGAGACCCTGATGCGGGCCTTCCGCGCGCTCCAGCGCGAGCCGCACCTGGCCGACGCGATGGTCCGCGCCCTCACCTTCGCCGACCGCAGCGTCTCCCCCGAGGTGGACCAGGTCTCCCGGCAGACGACGGCGATCATCCTGGACGCGATGGGCCTGACCGACCCCACCCCGGCCCAGCTGTCCGCCGTCCGGGTGATCGAGCACACCTGGCACTCGGCGCTGATCACCTGGCTGTCGGGCCGTGCCTCCATCGCGCAGGTGAAGATCGACATCGAGACGGTGTGCCGCCTGATCGACCTGACGGAGCCGGAGGGCAAGCCCGCGGCGACGTAGGGCCCGCGAAGACAGGCGCAGGGCATGCGAAGACCGGCGCAGGACATGCAGAGACCTACGAGACGGGTTCCCTTCGCCGGCATGGTCCGGATCAGGTCCTGGGGGTCGCCGTCCGGCCCTACTGCTGCCTTCCGGCCTCTCAGCCCGACCGTCGACGTCGGCACCGGCGGATGCTTCTGCATCTGCGTCACGCCTGAGTCGGCTACTCCGCTCGGACTCCCTCACTCGCCTCGTAGGCTGTCTCCAGCATAGAACGCCCAGAGCAAATGAGAACCCCCCAATGGGGGATTTTTTGGACTTTTCGCAATACGGCCGATACGCCCGTCCGATGGCGCGGAAACCGCCTGGCGGGGCGGCCCCGCCCGAACGCAGAATCAGTCCCATGGCACTCATCCACCACACCACCCTCAGCCCCACCAAGGTCGAACTTCTCGCCGGCTGGCTCCCCACCCGCCCCTGGTACCACGGCCCCGCCGCGCCGGAGTTGGTCAAGGCCGGCGGATTCCGGCTCGACGACCCGGCGGGCGAGGTCGGGATCGAGTTCATGATCGTCACCGCGGGAACGGCGGGCCCGGAGGGCCCGGAGGCGTACCTCGTACCGCTCACCTATCGCGGCGCCCCGCTGCCAGGCGCCGAGCACGCGCTCGTCGGCACCATGGAGCACGGGGTCCTCGGCACCCGCTGGGCCTACGACGGCTGCCACGACCCGGTCCTGACCGCGGGACTGCTCGCCCTGATCGAGGGCCGCGCCGAGGCACAGGCGCAGAGCATCACCGACACCCCCGACCGCGAGGTCGCCCGGTCCTACGGCGGCGCGGGTCCCGTGCCCGGCCCCGGTGCCCCCGTCGACACCGACGAGGCCACCGAGTTCGCCGCACCGGACGGCGGCCCGGTGCTACGGCTGCGGCGCGTGCTGACCGCCGGTTCGACGGCGCCCGAGGACGCGGTCGGCGAGGTCACCGGTGCCTGGCAGAAGCCGGACGGCACCCGCGCCCGCGGCCTGTTCGCCACCCTGGAAAAGCGCTAGTCCTCCGGCGGGAACACGGGCTCCCCGCTGTCCAGCAGAGTGATGGTGATGGCCTCCACCGGGCAGTTCTCCGCCGCGTCGAGGACCCTTCCGTTGGCGTCGGTCTCCGGGTCCACGGGGTGGGACTGCATCGCGGAGTCGAGGCGGAAGGCCCCGGTGGCGCGGTGGACGCACTGGGCCGAGCCGATGCAGAGCGAACGGTCGACCTCGACGTGCCAGCGGTCGCCCATGCGGCCCGTCACCCCTCCCAGCCGGCCGGCAGGTGGATCATCTTGTGTTCGAGGAACTCGCTGTACCCCTCCGGCCCGAACTCCCGCCCCAGACCGGAGTTCTTGTAGCCGCCGAAGGGGCCCAGCATGTCCAGGCTGAAGGTGTTGACGGAGTAGGTCCCGGTACGGACCCGGCGCGCGACCTCGATACCGTGCGCCACGTCCGCCGTCCACACGCTGCCGCTGAGCCCGTAGTCCGAGTCGTTCGCGATCTTCAGGGCCTCGGACTCGTCGCCGTAGGGGAGCAGGCAGATCACCGGGCCGAAGATCTCCTCCCGGGCGATCCGCATGGAGTTGTCGACGTCGCCGAAGAGGGTGGGCTCGACGTACCAGCCCTTCTCCAGCCCCGCGGGCCGGCCGCCGCCCGTGAGGATCTTCGCACCCTCCTCCTGCCCGATGCGGATGTAGTCCAGGTTCCGCTGCTGCTGGCGGCGCGCCACCAGCGGGCCCACCTGGGTGGACGGGTCCAGCGGGTCGCCGACCTTCAGGGCGCTCGCCGCGGCCGCGAAGGCGTCGGCGAACTCGTCGTAGCGCGAGCGCGGGACGAGGATGCGGGTCTGGGCGACGCACGCCTGGCCGTTGTTCATCCAGGCCGCCGGGACGATGCCGGCGACGGCGGTGGCCACGTCCGCGTCCGGCAGTACGACGGCCGCCGACTTGCCGCCGAGTTCCAGGGTCACCCGGGTGAGGTTCTTCGCGGCGACCTCCATCACGCGCTTGCCGGCCGCGACGGACCCGGTGAAGGAGACCTTGTCGACACCGGGGTGCGCGACCAGGTACTCGCTCACCTCGCGGTCCGCCGGGAGGATCGACAGCACGCCGTCCGGCAGCCCTGCCTCCTTCGTGATCTCACCGAGGATGTAGGCGTCCAGCGGCGACTCCGGGGACGGCTTGAGCACCACCGTGCAGCCGGTGAGCAGCGCGGGGGCGAGCTTGGCGGCGGCCACGAACTGGGGCACGTTCCACGGCACGACGGCCGCCACCACCCCGACCGGCTCCCGCCGCACCAGGATCTTCCCCAGCACGCCGTCGCGCGTCTCCTCGTACGTGAAGTCGCGCGCGACCCTG
The DNA here is from genome assembly GCF_043201715.1 of Streptomyces sp. NPDC048291. Taxonomy (NCBI): domain Bacteria; kingdom Bacillati; phylum Actinomycetota; class Actinomycetes; order Kitasatosporales; family Streptomycetaceae; genus Streptomyces; species Streptomyces sp. NPDC048291. Next base: position 236,582 of record NZ_JBICZC010000001.1, on the reverse strand, counting down.
ATCGCCGCGTCCCAGACCATCATCGCGCCGAGCGCCTGCGCGAGGACGCTCCAGGAGTACGGCGAACCGTTCTCGGAGGAGATCACCCGGGCGATCTCCTCGTGCCGCACGGCGATGGCGTCCTTGATCCGGGTGACGACCTCGATCCGCTCGTCCAGCGTCATCCGCGGCCAGGGCCCCTCGTCGAACGCCCGCCGCGCCACCGCCACCGCCCGGTCCACGTCCGCCCGCGAGGCATGCGGCACCCGCCCGAAGACCTCCTCCGTGTGCGGAGAGACCACCTCGATGACGTCCTTGCCCAAGGGGTCGGTCAACTCCCCGCCGATGAACAGCTGTCCGTGTTCCAGGAACTCGGTCATGGCGCCCCGCCACCCTTCCTGACGATGTTTCAGAACTGATACCAGTTCTAGTTGAACTAAGCCAGGGGCAGGGCCGAATAGGCTCTCACCAGCGCTTTTGACATCCCCGAAGGGGCCGCCGGGCGCGCCGTCAGGGCATCATGCCCGGTCAGTCGGCCAAGTGACGGCGCAGGAACTCCAGTTGGTGCCCGAGCAGCCGGGCGAACGTGTCGTCGGTCGGTGCGGCGTGTGTCATCCCGCTCAGCGGCAGCACCTCGTGCGGCTTCCCGGCGGCCAGCAGGGCGCTGGAGAGACGCAGCGTGCCGGCCACGAAGACGTTGTCGTCCGCCAGCCCGTGCACCAGCAGCAGCGGACGGCTGAGCTTCGGAGCGTCGGCCAGCAGCGAGGACCGCTCGTAGTGCTCCGGGTACCGGTCGGGCAGGCCGAGGAAGCGCTCCTTCCAGCAGGCGTCGTAGAGCCGCTGGTCGGTGAGCGGGGCGCCGGACACCGCGGCGTGGAAGACGTCGGGCCTGCGCAGCACCGCGGCGGCGGCCAGAATCCCGCCGAACGACCAGCCGCGGATGCCGACCCGGCCGAGGTCCAGCTCCGGGTGGCGCCCGGCCGTCGCGTGCAGCGCGGTGACCTGGTCGTCCAGGGTCGGGCCGATCAGGTCGCCGAAGATCTCCTTCTCCCAGCGCGGCCCGCGGCCCGGCGTACCGGCGCCGTCCGTCACCAGCACCGCGAAGCCCTGTTCGGCGAACCACTGCGAGACGAAGGCGTGCGAGGCCTGTTCGGCCAGTACCTTCTGCATGGCGGGGCCGCCGTAGGGATCGACCAGCACCGGCAGCGGGGCGTCACCGGTCTGGTGCCAGGACGGCAGGAAGAGGCGGGTGCGCAGGTCGCGCGGCCCGACGACGGCGGACTCGGCACGCAGGCGCAGCAGCGGTCGCTGGGCGTGCGAGCGGATCCCGACGGGCGCGGGACCGTCCGGCCGCGGTCGGCCGTCCCCGGTCAGCCGGTGCACGGTGGTGCGCGAGCCCGGCAGATCCGCGGTGCGCGTGACGCGGACGAACGTGCCGCCGCCGAACGCGCCGGAGTGCACGCCCGGCTGCTCGGTCAGCCTGCGTATGCCGTCGCCCGGACGGTAGCTCCACACATGGCGTTCGACGGGTTCTGTGGCCGCCGTGAAGAACACCGTCTCCCCGTCCACCGCGAGCACCTCGTGCAACTGCAGGCCGTCCGGCGTGACCGGTGTGCCGTCGACGCTCAGGTGACGGGTCTCGTCCCGGTCGAGGTAGTCGACGAGCCGGCCGGTGGCCGTCCGCGCGGGCACTCCGGGCACCAGCAGCTCCACCCAGCGCTCGTCGCGCCGCTCGGCCAAAAGGCGGGTCGAACCGTCCTCCGGGTCGACGGCGAGTATCCGGAGCGTGCGCTGGTCGCGGCTGAGGACGGCGGCGAACGGACCGTGCCCGTCCCAGCCGGCCGCGGGCAGGTACTCGAAGGCGGCCCGGTCCCAGCGGACCTCGGTGCGGTGGCCCGCCAGGTCGGCGATCCACAGCGTGACGTCGGCGTTGGCGGTGCCGACCCGCGGGTACCGCACGGTGCGCGGCGGCTTGGCTGGGTCGGCCGGATCGGCGAGGTACCAGAGCCCGACCTCCCGGTTGTCCACCCGGGTGGTCAGCAGCCGCTCCCCGTCCGGTGCCCACCAGTACGCCCGGTGGCGGTTCATCGACTCGCTCGCCACGTGTTCCGGCAGACCGAAGAAGACGTCCGGGCCGTCGGCCGGCTCGGGCGCGGCCACCGCCCGGTCGCCGCTGCCGTCGGCGCCGATCACCCGGAGCGCGCCGCCGCAGACGTAGGCGACGTACCGGCCGTCCGGGGACGGGCGCGGGTCAACCACCGGCTGCCGGGCGGGCAGTGGCCGCACGGCGCCGGAGCCCGTGTCCACCACCCACAGGTGCCCGGAGAGCGCGAACGCGGCCGTCCGGGCGGCCGCGTCGGTGGCGTAGTCGGTGATCCCGGCCCCCTGCTGCCTGGCGCGCTCGCGCCGGACGCGCTCCTCCTCGGGCACCTCGTCGGTCGCGTCGCCGAGCAGGACGGCAGGGTCGGCCAGCAGCCGTTCCGCGCCGGTCGCCGGGTCGAGCGTCCACAGGCACCCGACCGGGTCGTCCCCGGCCCGGCTCCGCAGGAACAGGACCCGGGCACCGTCCGGCGCCACGGTGAGACGGGCGGGTGCGCCGAGGGTGAAGCGGCGGGTGCGGGCGATCTGACGCGGAAGCGGGGGAGTCACCATGCCCGGCACTGTGTCACTGGTCCGGGACGGCGGCACGGAATATCGCGCCCGCCTGTCCCGCACCGCCGAACACGCGCCCGAGGTCCAGCCCCGGACGCGGGCAGGGACCGGGACCCAGTCATTTCGAGGTCGGTTGCCACTCCTCGACGAGCAGCCCGAGCAGCACCTCGTCCACGAACTCGCCCAGCACCCAGGCCGAGGAGCGCAGCACGCCCTCGCGGACGAAGCCGTTGCGCTCGGCGGCGCGCAGCATCGCGGCGTTGTCCGCCAGCGTCTCGATCTGCAGCCGGCGCAGGCCGCGCACGACGAAGCCGTAGCGGCAGAGCACCGCGACCACGTCGGTGCCGTAGCCCTTGCCGCGGGCGGACGGCAGCAGGTTGAGCCCGATGTGGGCGCCGCGGTTGTGGCTGTCGACGCCCCACAGGGTCGCGCCGCCGAGCAGCGTGCCGCCCGCCAGCTCCACCACGGAGAACCTGACTGTCTCGTCGTCCTGGTGGTCCACCGTGAACCGCGGGTCCTCCGCGGTGGGCGACACCGGCCGCCACGGCCGGCTGTCGGCCCGCGAGGAGTTGACCACGTCGTTGTAGAGCTCGGCCCGCAGGACCGGGATGTCCTCTTCGTGCCGGGCCCTGAGCCCGACCGTCTCACCTCTCAGCATGCGAGCTTCCTATCCGGCCGGTCCGGTCGGCGGCAAACCAATATGCGGGCGCCCCGGCCGCCGACCGTACTACCCTCAGGCAACCATCTGACAGATCATCAGCTCTGGTTATAGTGGTGGGTGGTCAGTGGCCGTGGGGCCGGCGGTACCGGCGGGGGCGGAGGAAGGCTGATGACGGACGGTCTGGACGGGTCGGCGGAAGCAGGGCCCGAGGTGACGGTGCGGGATCTAGGTGGGGGTGTGCGGTCCGTCGCCGTCCCCATTCCGGACAATCCGCTCGGCTACACGCTGGTGTACCTGGTGGACACCGACCGGGGGCCGGTACTGGTCGACACCGGCTGGGACGACCCCGGCTCGTGGGACGTGCTGGTCGCGGGGCTGGCGGCGTGCGGGACGGGCGTCGGCGAGGTGCACGGGGTCGTCATCACGCACCACCATCCCGACCATCACGGGCTGTCGGGGAAGGTGCGCGAGGCATCCGGGGCCTGGATCGCGATGCACGCGGCCGACGCGGCGATCGTGCGGCGGGCCCGGGAGACCCGGCCCGAGCGGTGGTTCACGTACATGGCGGCGAAGCTGACGGCCGCCGGGGCACCGGAGGAGCACGTGGCGCCGCTGCGCGACGGGCCCCGCCACCGGAACACCCCGCCCGGCCTGGCACCCGCCCTCCCCGACCGCGAGATCCTCCCCGGCGAACTCCTCGGCCTGCCCGGCCGCCGGCTGCGCGCCCTCTGGACGCCGGGGCACACGCCCGGCCATGTCTGCCTGCACCTGGAGGAGGCGCACCCCGCCCAACTCCCGGGCCACGGGCGCCTGTTCTCCGGCGACCACCTGCTCCCCGAGATCACCCCGCACATCGGCCTCTACGAGGACCCCGACGACGCGACCGTCACCGATCCCCTCGGCGACTACCTCGACTCCCTGGAACGCGTCGGCCGCCTCGCCCCCGCCGAGGTCCTCCCGGCCCACCAGTACGCCTTCACCGACGCACCGGCACGGGTACGGGAACTGCTGGCCCACCACGAGGAACGCCTGGCCGGCCTGCTCTCCCTCCTCCGACAGCCGCTCACACCCTGGCAGTTGGCCGTGCGGATGGAGTGGAACCGGCCGTGGGAGCAGATCCCCTACGGCTCCCGGAACATCGCCGTCTCGGAGGCCGAGGCCCATCTGCGCCGGCTGGTGAAGCTGGGGCGGGCGGAGGCGGTGGCGGGGAGCGAGCCGGTGACCTACGTGGCGGTGTGACGGGGTGGCGAACGGCGCGGCCCGTTCGGTCAGTTGACCGCGCCCTCCGCGGCGATGAGCATCTCCGCCAGGTCGGCGAGGGTGGTCAGCTGGCGGGGGTTCATCTGGGGGGCGCGGGCCGCCAGCCGGACCAGGCCGCTCTCCCGGAGGCGGGAGAGCGGGTCGGCCTGGGCCTGAAGGCACTGGAGCACCGGCTGGAGCGCCTCGTACAGCGCCTCCGGCTCGTCGGCGGTGAAGAAGCCGGGCGGGAGGCCGAAGAACCGCCGCAGCCGGTCGGTGTGTTCGAGGCTCGGCAGCCCGCTCTTGCGCCACTCGCTCAGCCACTGCCTGCTGGTGCCGGCGATCGTCGCGAGCTCGCCCAGCGAGTACCGCTTGCCGTCGGGGCGGCGCCGGTGCTCGCGGATGAAGTCCAGTCGCTGCCGGACCCGTTCGGCGAGCCCCGCCTCGGGTGCGGGACCGCCCGCGAGGAGTTCGGCGACCACCCCGACCGGGATGCCGGTGCGGTACGACAGGTCGGCCACGTCCAGCACCTCACAGAGCCGTCCGGGCCGACCGGTCAGCTCCCCGAGCCGTTCCAGTACGCCGGTCAACGGGGCGTGGGCGTCGCTCACCAAGGTCCCCCTGGACGCGCGTGGTCGGTCGGCCGGCCGAACGGGGCCGGCAGACGCGAGGCTATCGAATCACCGGTCCCGCCCACCAGACATGACAAGGACCACTGCACAAGAGGGCAGTAATCGTTGACATGTGACGGATCGACAGGAAAGGATCACATCACCAGGCCACGGTCGAACCGACCCGCCCCGGCTGCCGCCTATGGGGGAGCGGCGTCCAGGGCGACCAGCCGCCCCGCCTCCTCCCAGAAGGTGAGGCGAACCGATGCCGCAGCCCGTCCTGCTCCTCGGCGCCGGCCGCCGGCGCGCGTACGACGAGGGCGTGCTGACGCGCATCGCCTCGGCCCGCCCGGTACTGCTGGTGGACGCCGCGCCGCCCGCCTGGGCACAGCCGTGCCTGGCCGGTCACCTCGCGGCGGACCCCGGCAAAGGCGGCGCCACGGCGTCGGCGGTGGTTCGGTTCGCGGCCCGGCACCGGGTCCGCGGCGTGCTGACCTACTCGGGCGAGTACGCGGTCGCCGCCGCGAGGATCGCCGGGCAGTTGGGGCTGCCCGGCCCCTCCCTCGCCGTGGTCGCAGCCTGTACCGACCCGCCCGCCCTGCGTGCGCTGCTGGCCGGCCGTGCCGTTCCCGTCGGCGACCCCGCCGACCCCGGCGCACCCCGCGCGCCCGGCGTCCCGCCCCGTGTCTCGGCCGAGACGGTCGTCCTGGACGGCGAGATCCGGATCGCCGCCATCACCCGTACGACCCTGGGTCCGGCGCCCGCCCGGCAGCCGCTGCGGCACACCGTGCACGCCCACGACGGCCTGCTGCACAACCGCTTCCTGCGCCTGGCCGTCGACCGCACCGTGCGCGCCCTCGGCGTCGACCGGGGTGTCCTGCACATCGGCCTCGCCCTCACCGACCGCGGCCCCCGGGTCACCGACGTCGCCCCGCATCTCCCGGGCGACCTGATCCCGCTCCTCGTCAGGCGGGCCACCGGCGTCGACCTCGCCCGGGCCGCCGCCGCCCTGGCCACCGGCGAGGCCGCCGACACGACGCCCACCCGGCAGCGGACGGCCGCGGTCCAGTTCGCCTACCCCGCCGCCACCGGCCGCCTCGACCACCTGGACCTCTCCCCCGACGCGGCCCGCGAACCCGGCGCCGACCGGATGCTCCTCACCCGGCACACCGGCAGCCACGTCACCGCCGGCCCGCACGCCACCGCCGCCGACCGGCTGGCCCTGTGGGTGGCGGTCGGCGAGACCCCGGCCGACTGCGACGACGCGCTGCGCCGGATGGCCCGCCACCTGTCGGCGGGCATCGCCCCGCTCGCGAACGCGGCGAACGCGGCCTAGGGGTTTTGGTCAAGAGTTCGATCCCGTGGTCCTCCCGTTCGGGAAAGGCGCTGGATCGCCGGGCGCGTCCCGCCCTACGGTGCCGCCATGAGCAATCACCAGGAAGCGCCTGTCGCGCCCGTCGAGGCCTTTGAACCCCCTTACTACGTGGCCGTCTTCAGCACGGTGCGCACCGCGGACCAGAGCGGCTACGCGGAGACCAACGCCCGCATGGAGGACCTGGTGAAGGACGTCCCCGGGTACCTGGGGATGGACTACGCGCAGACCCCCGGCGGGCTGGGCATCACCGTCGGGTACTTCCGCGACGCCGACGCGCTCGCGCAGTGGCGGACCGATGCCGAGCACCGCGAGGCACAGAAGCGCGGGCGGGCCGAGTGGTACGAGAGCTACACCCTGCACGTGGCGAAGGTGGAGCGGAGCCACGGTTTCACGCGGGGGTCGTCCGCGGACGCGGCGCGCTAGAAGGCGACCGCCCGTATCAACCGCCCCGCCTCCCCGAGCACTTCGACCTCCGCCCGGCTCATCGCCGGATCGGCCGCCCGCCGGCGCAGGGCCTCCGCCAGCCCCTCCTCGGTCAGGCCCGCCCCGGCCGGACCGCCCGGGTCGGCGAGCAGGGCGGTCAGCAGGCCGTGGGCCAACGGGTACGCGCCCAGGGTTACCTGGGCGAGGATCACCGCGGACATGCCCCAGTCGAGTCCGGGCGGCCCGTCCTCGGCGTTGGTCCAGTCGATGACCCGGGGGCCGTCGGCGGTGAGTATCACGTTGTCCGGATGCAGGTCGAGGTGGAGGACCCGGGCGCCGGGTGCGTCCGGGTCCCGGCCTGGCAGGGCGTGCAGCCGCCGCAGCAGCGAGGCGAGCAGCGCACCGCCCTCCGCCGGGCCCGTCTCCCCCGCCAGCAGCGCCGCCAGCATGGTCGGCCCGGACAGCCGCTCCATGACCAGTTCGGTACGGGACCCGGTCGGCCGCACCCGGGGCGCCGGGTACCCGTGCTCCCGTACGTACGTCATCACCGCGCCCTCGGCGACCGCGTCCCCCCGGCCGTCCCGGTCCCGGCGCAGCACCCATGCCTCGTCGAGCTCGTACACGTCGGCCGAACGCCCCGAACCGAGCAGTCTCCCCGTCATGGCATGACCATAACGAGACGGTCTCCGCACAGCCCCCTCTCAGCTTCCCGTCGGCGGCCGGTAAGGTAGCCGGGTCGTCATCACCCGTACGGGGGGAAGCCGGTGCAATTCCGGCGCTGACCCGCAACCGTGAGCCGCACTCGTGCGGCAAGCCGGACCGCCGCGCCCGGGACGTTGATCGGCTCATGTGCGCCGGCACCCGTCGTCGCACGGCACCGTCGAGGTTTACGGAGCCGAGCCGCCGGGGTGTCCCGTGCTGCCCGGCTCCCCCGCAGGGAGAGGCACCCGCCGACCATGACCGTCCTCCGCCGCACCGCCGGGGTGCTGGCCGCCACCGCCGTCATCGGTACCGCCACACCCGCGACGACCGCACTGGCCGCCGGCACCACCTCCCCGTCGCCGTCCGCGTCGGCGGTGCTCCCGTCGGGGCTGTACGGCAGCTCGGACCCGAAGTTCGACGGCGTCTGGCGCCAGTCCCTCGCCCTGCTGGCCCAGCGCGCGGTGGGGGTGACCCCGGCCGTGAAGGCGGTGGACTGGCTGGCCGGGCAGCAGTGCGCGAACGGCGCGTTCGCCGCGTTCCGCGCCGAGCCGACGGCGGCCTGTGACGCCAAGGTGGCCGTCGACACGAACAGCACGGCCGCCGCCGTACAGGCGCTGAAGGCGGCCGGCGGGCACGACGCCGCCGCGGACAGGGCCGTGACCTGGCTGAAGGCCCAGCAGAACAAGGACAGCGGCTGGGGCTACACCCCGGGCTCGCCCAGCGACACCAACTCCACCGGCGTGGTCGTCGGCGCGCTCGCGGCGACCGGCGAGAGCGCGGACAGGTCGCCGTACGACCTCCTCGCCAAGTGGTCCCTCCCGTGCGGCCAGGACGGCGGCGGTGCCCTCGCCTACCAGCCGGACAAGCAGGGGAAGCTGGCCGCCAACGCGGACGCGACCGCGGCCGGGGTGCTCGGAGCCCTCGGCAAGGGCTTCGTGACGACGGCCGGGAAGACCCCGGCGAAGGCCCCCGCCTGCGCCGGAGCCGGTTCCGGCAAGGCCCTCACCCGGGAGGACGTGGCCCGCAACGGCGCCGCGTACCTGGCGGACGCCATGGCCAAGGCCGGCCACCTCGTCTCCGCGCTCCCCGGCGCCACGCCGCAGCCGGACTACGGCAACACCGCCGACGCGGTCGTCGCCCTCGCCGCGCAGGGCTGGACCGAGCAGGCCCGGAAGCCGTACGCCTGGCTGGCGGCGCACGCCGTGCCGTGGGCGGAGCAGAGCGGGCCCGCGGCCTACGCCGAACTGATCCTCGCCGCACACGCGATGGGCGCGGACCCGCGCGACTTCGGCGGCACGAACCTGGTGACGGCGCTGAACGCGACGGGACCGGCACCGCGGGCCGCCGCCGAGAAGCAGGCCGAGAAGCACAGCCAGGCGAAGAAGTCGGGCAACAGCGTGTGGTGGATCGTCGGCACCGGGCTCGTCGCCGGGATCGGCATCGGCTTCCTGTTCAGCGGCCGTCGCAAGCAGCAGCAGCCGTGACCGCGGTCCGCCGTGCGGTGCCGCTGCTCCTGGCCGCGCTGACGCTGTGCGCGACGGCCGCCGGGCCTGCGGTGGCCACCGGCTACCGGTACTGGTCCTTCTGGGAGCGAGACGGCGCGCGCTGGACGTACGCGACGCAGGGGCCGTCGACCGCGCGGCCCGCCGACGGTTCGGTCGAGGGCTTCCGCTTCGCGGTGAGCGAGGACTCCGCGGACGCGTCGCGCCCGCGCGGCACGGCGGACTTCGCGACGATCTGCGCGGACACGCCCGCCGCCGGGGGCCGCAAACGGGTGGGCCTGGTCGTCGACTTCGGCACGACGGCGGACGCGCCCTCGGGTGAACGGCCGCCCGCGCGGCGGACGGCGTGCGCGGTGGTGTCCGAGGACGCGACGACGGCGGAGGCGCTGGCGACGGTGGCGAAGCCGCTGCGGTACGACACGAACGCGTTGTTGTGTGCGATCGGGGGGTATCCGGCACGCGGGTGCGGGGAGAAGGTCGCGGCGGGGGCCGGGAGTTCCCCGTCGACCGGCGGCCCGTCCCTCGACCTGGCGGCCGGCGCGGGGGTGGTCGTCCTGGTGGCCGCGGGCGCCGTCTGGCAGACCCGGCGGCGCAGACATGCGTGACCACCACAGTGCGGGCGAGTGGCGGCTCCTCGCGCAGTTCCCCGCGCCCCTGAAGGGGCACGCCCCAGCCACGGACAGTCGCACCGCCGCGGGCCGGTGGGGGTTGCTCGCGCAGTTCCCCGCGCCTCTGAAGGGGCGCGTCCCAGCCGCGGGCAGTCGCACCGCCGCGGGCCGGTGGGGGCTGGGTGCGCGGTTCCCCGCGCCCCTTGCGGGGCGTTGCGGTCACCTGCTCAGGCTGCGGGCGGTCGTGCCGCCGGGGCGATGGGGGTCCCCCCGCTCAAGCGAAGCCGAGAGTGGGGGAGGGTGGGCGCAGGCGGTACTCTGCAGGCGCGGGCGAGCTGTCCTGCCCCCGCGCTCCCGCGCCGTGCACCCCGGTGCCTGGTGGCTCTGGTCGCTGTCGCTGGGGGTCGCCGCGTCGCGGACCACCAATCCGCTGATGCTGGGCCTGCTCGTCGCGGTCACCGGGTACGTCGTGGCCGTGTGCCGCAGCCGGACCGCGCCCTGGTCGCGTTCGTACGCCGCGTTCGTCAGGCTCGGCCTCGCCGTTCTGCTGCTGCGCCTCGCGTTCACCGTGCTTCTCGGGTCCCCCGTCCCCGGTGCGCACACCCTCGTCACCCTCCCCGAAGTCCCGCTGCCGCACTGGGCCCAGGGCATCCGCCTCGGTGGCCGGGTCACCGCCGAGGCACTCGTCTTCGCCCTGTACGACGGGCTCCGGATCGCCACGCTCCTCATCTGCGTCGGTGCCGCGAACGCACTCGCGAGCCCGGCCCGGCTGCTCAAGTCCCTGCCCGGCGCCCTGTACGAGCTCGGCGTGGCCGTCGTCGTCGCGCTCACCTTCGCGCCGCACCTGGTCGCCGACGTGCAGCGGCTGCGGGCCGCCCGGCGGTTGCGCGGCCGACCGGACTCCGGTGTGCGCGGTCTGATGCAGGTGGGGCTCCCGGTGCTGGAGGGCGCGCTGGAGCGTTCGGTCGCTCTCGCCGCCGCGATGGACGCGCGCGGGTACGGCCGCAGCGCCGACGTCCCGGACCGGGTGCGCCGTACGACGGCCGGGCTCACCCTCGGCGGTCTGCTCGGCGTCTGCGCGGGGCTGTACGGGCTGCTCAGCACCGAGGGGGGCGGCTACGGGCTGCCCGTCCTGCTGGCCGGGGTGGCCGCCGCGCTGGCGGGGCTGCGGCTCGGCGGCCGGCGTTCGCCGCGCACCCGGTACCGGCCCGACCCGTGGGACGCGCGCGCCTGGCTGGTGTCCGGCGCGGGCGCCGCCGTCGCCGCCCTGCTCACCCTGGCGTCCGTCCGCGACCCGGCGGCCCTGCAACCAGGGGTCGTACCGCTGGTCGCCCCCACCCTTCCGCTGTGGCCCGGGGCCGCCGTGCTGCTCGGTCTGCTGCCCGCCCTCGTCGCGCCGAAGGAGCCGTCGTGATCCGCTTCGAGAACGTCTCGGTGACGTACGAGGGCGCGGCCCGGCCCGCCGTCCAGGGCGTCGACTTCGAGGTGCCGGAGGGTGAACTCGTCCTGCTGGTGGGCCCGTCCGGGACCGGGAAGTCGACGGTGCTGAACTCCGTGAGCGGGCTGGTGCCGCACTTCACCGGCGGCACCCTGCGCGGGCGGGTGACGGTCGCCGGCCGGGACACCCGTACCCACCGGCCGCGTGAACTCGCCGACGTGGTGGGCACGGTGGGGCAGGATCCGCTCGCCCACTTCGTGACCGACACGGTGGAGGACGAACTCGCCTACGGGATGGAGTCGTTGGGGATCGCCCCGGCCGTGATGCGGCGCCGGGTGGAGGAGACCCTCGATCTGCTGGGGCTCGCCGAGCTGCGGGACCGGGCCATCGCCACGCTCTCGGGCGGACAGCGGCAGCGGGTCGCGATCGGGTCGGTGCTCACCCCTCATCCCGCGGTCCTGGTGCTCGACGAGCCGACCTCCGCCCTCGATCCGGCCGCCGCCGAGGAGGTGCTGGCCGTGCTCCAGCGGCTGGTGCACGACCTGGGGACGACGGTGCTGATGGCCGAGCACCGGCTGGAGCGGGTCGTGCAGTACGCCGACCGGGTCGTGCTGCTGCCGGGGGACGGCGCCGCGCCGGTGTGCGGGACGCCCGCCGAGGTGATGGCCGTGTCGCCGGTGTGCCCGCCGGTGGTGGAGCTGGGGCGGCTGGCCGGGTGGTCGCCGCTGCCGATGACCGTGCGGGACGCCCGGCGCCGGGTGGCGGCGGACGGGCTGCGGGAACGCCTCGCCGCCGGGCGGGTCCCGGAGCAGCGACCCGCGAGCGGCCCTGCGAGCGACCCCGCGGCCCGCCCTGCACCCGGCCCCTCGGCCGGTCCCGGGGCAGCCGCCGGCGCTCCCCTCGCCGAGGTCCGCTCGCTCGGTGTCCGCCGGGGCCGGGTCGACGCGCTGCGGGGCGTCGAACTCACCGTCGCCGCCGGGGAGACCGTCGCGCTCATGGGGCGCAACGGCGCCGGGAAGTCCACGTTGCTGGGCGCCCTGGTCGGGCTCGTCGAGCCGGGCTCCGGCGCGGTGCGGGTCGGCGGCGCGGTGCCGCACCGTACGCGCCCGCGCGACCTCGTACGGCTGGTCGGTCTTGTCCCGCAGGAACCCCGTGACCTGCTGTACGCCGACACGGTCGGCGCCGAGTGCGCGGCAGCCGACCGGGACGCGGGGGCGGCGGCGGGGACCTGCCGGCGGCTGGTGTCGGGTCTGCTGCCCGGGGTCGCCGACGACACGCACCCGCGCGACCTCTCCGAGGGGCAGCGGCTCGCCCTCGCGCTCGCCGTCGTGCTCACCGCCCGGCCGCCGCTGCTCCTGCTCGACGAGCCGACCCGGGGCCTGGACTACGCGGCGAAGGCCCGGCTGGTGAACGTGGTGCGCGGGCTCGCCGCCGACGGGCACGCGGTCGTGCTGGCCACGCACGACGTGGAGCTGGCCGCGGAGCTCGCGCACCGGGTGGTGCTGCTCGCGGAGGGCGAGGTCATCGCGGACGGGCCGACCGACGACATCGTGGTCTCCTCGCCGTCCTTCGCGCCGCAGGTGACGAAGATCCTCGCCCCGCAGCGGTGGCTCACCGTGGGCCAGGTCCGCGAGGCCCTGGCATGACCGGCCCGGTGCGGCTCGGCCCCCGTTCCCTCGCCGCGCTCCTCCTCGTCAGCGCGGTCGGGGTGGTCGCCGTCGGCTGGCCGTTCCTCGCCCCGCCGTCCTCCCGGATCGCCTCGCACGCCGAGGACGCGCCGTGGCTCTTCGCGGGCCTGCTGGTGCTGCTGGTCGCCGTGCTCGCGGCGACGATCTCGGAGTCGGGGCTGGGCCCGAAGGCGGTGGCCATGCTGGGCGTGCTGGCCGCGACCGGGGCCGCGCTGCGGCCGGTCGGTGCCGGGACCGCCGGGATCGAGCCGATGTTCTTCCTGATGGTGCTGAGCGGGCGGGTGCTCGGGCCGGGTTTCGGGTTCGCCCTCGGCTCGCTCACCATGTTCGCGTCGGCGCTGCTCACCGGCGGGGTCGGGCCGTGGCTGCCGTTCCAGATGCTGGCGATGGGCTGGTTCACGATGGGGGCCGGGCTGCTGCCGGGCGCCGGGCGCCTGCGCGGCCGTGGTGAGCTGGTGCTGCTGGCGGGGTACGGCTTCGTCGCCGCGTTCGGCTACGGCCTGGTCGTCGACCTGGCCGGGTGGCCGCTGCTGGCCGGCAACGCCTCGAACCTCGCCTTCGACCCGCACGCCGGGCCCGCCGCCAACCTGGCCCGCTTCCTCGCCTACAGCCTGGCCACCGCCATGGGCTGGAACCTGGGCCGGGCCCTGTGCACGGTCGTCCTCACCCTCCTCCTCGGTCCGGCGCTGCTGCGGGCGCTGCGCCGGGCCACCCGGCGGGCCGCCTTCGAGACCGCGGTCACATTCGACGGTCCCGGGACGTGAGGCGTCGTACGCGCCCGGTGACGCGACCGGTGAAGCACCCCACATGACGCACGTCACCTACGATCCGGAACAGTAGTCAGACTTTTCCGTTATGCCCGCTTTGCCACCCCGGTTGACCTGCGGTTTGAGAGCCACGCCACACGGCGGACCAAACCCGCCTATGCGACCACCACTAGTAAAAGGGGTGATTGCGGACGGCTTTCCGGCCTGCTTGTCTGGACGACGTCGCCAGGCACCACGAGCCCCCAGCGGGCCGCGGCGCCGACGCACACGGACAGCCCCCAGGGGTGGTTCCGGAGCACACGGCGACTCCCTGTCCCCGACGAACGAGGTTCTCCGTGTCCGTGTCCTTCATCCGCCGCATCGCTTCCCCGAAGAAGGCCCTCACCACCGCCGCCGTGGCCGCTGCCGCCGCCGGCATGGCCCTGACCGCGGCGCCCGCCCAGGCCGCCACCACGTCGGCCTCCTCCGCTCAGGCGATCGCGCACAAGATGATTCCGGACGCCGCGCAGTTCAACGCCTTCAGCAAGATCGTCTCGCACGAGAGCGGCTGGAACCCCTCCGCCACCAACTCCTCCTCCGGCGCCTACGGCCTGGTCCAGGCCCTGCCCGGCTCGAAGATGGCGTCTGCCGGCTCCGACTGGAAGAGCAACCCCGCCACCCAGATCAAGTGGGGTCTGGACTACATGAACTCCCGCTACGGCAGCCCGACCGCCGCCTGGAGCTTCTGGCAGGCCAACGGCTGGTACTGAGCCGGCCGAACCGCGCGCACCCCGCGGTCGATCGCGGCCGAGCCGCGCCCCCGCCGCTGATCCCCGGCACCGCGCGCCCCTGAACACCGGCACCCTCGCCCCTCCTCCCGGGGCGAGGGTGCCGACGTATGCCCGGACACCGCCGAAGGGGGCGGTGACCGGTGTCTCGGGGGAGGCAGGAACGGGGCGTAGGGAGGGGGTGCTCCTGCCTCCCTCGGGACGGGCCGGCGGCGCCGGGAGCCGTCGGCCCGGGTCCGGAGGGGGTGACGAGGGCGGTCTACGCCGTGGTGACCCGGAGGTGCTTCACGCCGTTGATCCACGCCGAGCGGAGCCGGTCCGGGTCGCCGACCAGCCGGAGGTCCGGCATGGCGTCGGCGATCGCGTTGAAGATCAGGTCGATCTCCAGGACGGCGAGGGACTTCCCGAGGCAGTAGTGCGGGCCGCCGCCGCCGAAGCCGAGGTGGGGGTTGGGGTCGCGGGTGATGTCGAAGGAGTCGGGGTCGGCGAAGACCTCGGGGTCGTGGTTGGCGGAGGCGTAGAAGACGCCGACCCGGTCGCCCTTGCGGATCAGCTTGCCGCCCAGCTCGGTGTCCTGGGTGGCGGTCCGCTGGAAGGAGTTGACCGGGGTCGCCCAGCGGACGATCTCCTCGGCGGCGGTCGCCGGGCGCTCGCGCTTGTAGAGGTCCCAGGCGTCGGGGTGGGTCAGGAACGCGTGCATGCCGTGGGTGATGGCGTTGCGGGTGGTCTCGTTGCCGGCCACCGAGAGCATCAGCACGAAGAAGCCGAACTCGTCGGAGCCCAGGTTGCCCTCGTCCTCGGCGGCGACCAGCGTGGAGACGATGTCCTTGGCCGGGCACTGCTTGCGGTCGGCGGCCATGTTCATCGCGTAGGCGATCAGCTCGGTGGCGGACTCGGCGCCCACCTCCTCGGTGATCGCGTACTCCGGGTCGTCGTACGAGATCATCTTGTTGGACCAGTCGAAGATCTTGGCCCGGTCGTCCTGCGGGATGCCGATCAGTTCGGCGATCGCCTGGAGGGGGAGCTCGCAGGCGACCTCGGTGACGAAGTCGAAGGGTCCCGAGTGGGCGCGGGCCGCCTCGACGATCGCCCCGGCCCTGGACCGCAGCCGTTCCTCCAGGGCGCGGATGGAGCGCGGGGTGAAGCCGCGCTGGATGATCTGGCGGACCCGGGTGTGCTCGGGCGGGTCCATGTTCAGCAGGATCAGCCGCTGGGCGTCGATCGCGTCCCGCTGCATGTGCTCGCCGAAGCGGATGATCGCCGTGTTGAGCCAGGAGGAGAAGAGCTCGGGATGCGTGGAGACGTACTTGACGTCCGCGTGCCGGGTGACGGCCCAGTAGCCGTCGTCCGCGAACCCGGCGAGGCCGTGCGGCTGTTCGATCCAGCGGACCGGTTCGGCGCGGCGCAGTTCGGCGAACTCCGGGAGCGGCACCCGGTGATGGAGCAGATCGGGGTCGGTGAGGTCGAACCCGTCGGGCAGCGCGGGACAGGGCATGGCGACTCACTCCCACCGTGTACGGACCTGGACGTGTCGGCGTTCCGGCGGCCGTTCCGACAGCCGTTCTGACGGACCATCAGAAATGCCGGTTGCCGTGAAGGTAATAACGGGTTCTACAACTAGCAAGGGGCACGGTCGCCCCAATTGCATGCACCCCTCTTGCGGTTGTGGACGGCCTGTCAGCAGACTGCACCCAGAACTAGTACGCGTTCTAGTTCTGCGTGGCGGGCCGGGCCGGGACGCCCCTGCGCCGCGCGGGTGACCGAGGAGAGGACCGAGCCCCCATGGCCGCGGAACCCGTGATCGTCGAAGCCGTACGCACCCCCATCGGCAAGCGCGGCGGCGCGCTCGCCAACCTGCATCCCGCCTACCTCCTGGGCGAGACCTACCGTGAACTCCTCGGCCGCACCGGCATCCCCGCCGACGCGGTCGAGCAGATCGTCGGCGGCACGGTGACCCACGCCGGCGAGCAGTCCATGAACCCCGCGCGTACCGCCTGGCTGACCATGGGGCTGCCGTACGAGACCGCGGCCACCACCGTCGACTGCCAGTGCGGCTCCTCGCAGCAGGCCTCGCACATGACCGCCAACATGATCGCCGCCGGGGTCATCGACGTCGGGATCAGCTGCGGGGTCGAGGCGATGTCGCGGGTGCCGCTGGGCTCCGGCTCCAAGCACGGGCCGGGCAAGCCGTTCCCCGACGAGTGGAACGTCGACCTGCCCAACCAGTTCGAGGCCGCCGAACGCATCGCCCGCAACCGGGACCTGACCAGGGAGGACGTCGACGCGCTCGGAGTGCTCTCGCAGGAGCGGGCGGCGCACGCCTGGGCCGAGGAACGCTTCAAGCGCGAGACCTTCGCCGTCCAGGTGCCGACGACGGAGGAGGAGCAGCACGCGGGGCAGGGCATGTGGCGCCTCGTCGACCGGGACGAGGGGCTGCGGGACACGTCGGCGGAGGCGCTGGCGGGCCTGAAGCCGGTGATGCCGACGGCCGTGCACACGGCGGGCAACTCCTCCCAGATCTCCGACGGCGCCGCCGCCATCATGTGGGCGTCGAAGCGGATGGCGCGTGCGCTCAAGCTCCGTCCCCGGGCCCGGATCGTCGCCCAGGCGCTGGTCGGCGCCGACCCGCACTTCCACCTCGACGGGCCGATCGACGCGACCCGCGCGGTGCTCGGCAAGGCCGGCATGACCCTGCGGGACATCGACCTGGTCGAGATCAACGAGGCGTTCGCGTCGGTGGTGCTGAGCTGGGCCCGGGTCTTCGAGCAGAACCTGGACAAGGTCAACGTCAACGGCGGCGCCATCGCCCTCGGCCACCCGGTGGGCGCCACCGGCGCCCGCCTCATCACCACCGCCCTGCACGAACTGGAGCGCACGGACAAGGAGTTCGCGCTCATCACGATGTGCGCGGGCGGGGGTCTTGCGACCGGGACGATCATCCAACGGCTCTGAGAAGCGCCCTGCGGATCAGCGCCCCCGAAGGGGCGCTGGGGGTGCCCCCGGCCGAAGGCCGGGGGAGGAACTGCGCGACCAGCCACGACGGCGCCGCGGCCGAACGACGACGACACCGCGGCCCGTCGACAGGCGTCACCCGGGAGTCGACGCCATCACCGGCTCCCGGTCCCTTTTCTCGGCCCCCGCCCCCCGCAGGGCCCGCGGCCCCTGCAACAGGTACCCCACCCCGAAGCCCGCGCCGACCACCGCCGCGCCGCCCACCGCGTCCAGCACCCAGTGGTTGCCGGTGCCGATGATGGCGGTGACGGTGAGGAGGGGATGGATCAGGCCGAACGCCTTCAGCCACCACCTGGGGGCGACGACGGCGATGACGATCCCGCACCACAGCGACCAGCCGAAGTGCAGCGAGGGCATCGCCGCGTACTGGTTGGTCAGCTGGGTGAGGGTGCCGTAGTCCGGCTTGGCGAAGTCCTGCGGCCCGTGCACGGTGTCGATGATGCCGAGGCCCGGCATCAGGCGGGGCGGGGCCAGCGGGTAGAGCCAGAAGCCGATCAGGGCGAACCCGGTGGCGAAGCCGAGCGCGGTGCGGGCCCAGCGGTAGTCGACCGGGCGCCGGACGTAGAGGACGGCGAGGACGGTCAGCGGGACGACGAAGTGGAAGGACTCGTAGTAGAAGTCGAGGAAATGCCGCAGCCAGCCGATGCCGTACACGGTGTGGTTGGCCCAGTGCTCGATGTCGAGGTGCAAGAACCGCTCGATGTCGTAGA
This sequence comes from Streptomyces sp. NPDC048291, assembly GCF_043201715.1. NCBI lineage: Bacteria > Bacillati > Actinomycetota > Actinomycetes > Kitasatosporales > Streptomycetaceae > Streptomyces > Streptomyces sp. NPDC048291. The sequence continues at coordinate 218,448 of NZ_JBICZC010000001.1, read as the reverse complement.
TCTGGCGCCCGTGGTGCTCGGCGCGGGCCCGCCCCGAGGTGCCGTTGCCGTCCCCGGCGGCGGCGAGCCGTATCTGCTGGTAGGCGAAGTAGACCAGCCGCATCGCGACCAGTTCGAGGAAGAGGTTGGGGCGGGTCAGCACCCGGCGCAGCGAGGGCGCCAGCGGGACGTGCCGGAAGCGGGCCGGGACCGGCTCGGCGTAGTCCGTCGGGACCGGGCGGGCGAACTCCGGGGCGGTCCGGGAGAGGAAGGGCACGACCGTGGCCGCGGCCAAGGCGGCGAGCAGGATCGTGTTGTCGCGCACCGGTATGAAGAGCGACTGGTTCGGCAGCATCGCCTTGGCGGGCAGCGTCATCGCCAGGACGACGACGACCGGCCACACGGTCCGGTCGGCGGCACGCCGCCCGGCCCGGCCGACCACCGCGAGCAGCACCCACAGCAGCTGGTGCTGCCAGGCCGTCGGCGACACCGCGATCACCGCGCAGCCGGTGATCGCGACCGCGAGCAGCAGCTGCCCGTCCCGGGCGTAGCGCACCGCGCGGCGCAGCGCGACGACGGCCACGGTGGCGCCGAGCGCGAGGAACAGCACGATCTCCAGCGGGCCGCTCAGTCCGAACCGCAGCAGGGCGCCGTGCAGCGACTGGTTGGCGAGCGCGTCCGCCTCGCCGCCGAGGCCGGTGCCGGCGATGTGGTGGATCCAGTAGGTGTAGGAGTCGTGCGGCAGCGCCGCCCAGGCGAGCACCGTGCACACGGCGAAGGTCGCGCCGGAGGCGACGGCGGCCCGGCGGCGGCCGGTGAACCACAGCAGCGGGACGAAGAGCAGCAGGGCCGGCTGGAGGGCGGCGGCGAGGCCGACGCACACTCCGCTGTCGCGCTGTCCGCGGGCGGCGAAGCAGCCGAGCAGGACGAGCAGGACCGGGATGATGCTGGTCTGGCCGAGCCAGAGGGTGTTGCGGACCGGCAGCGAGAGCAGCAGCAGGCTGATCGCGACCGGTGCGGCCAGCAGGGCGGTGCGCCGGCTCACCGGCTGGGGCAGCGCGCGGGCGGCGACCAGGCCGAGGGCGACCACCAGCAGCAGCGTGCCGAAGGTCCAGCCCCAGCCGAGGGCCTGCTCGGCGGCTCTGGTGAGCGGCTTGAGCACCAGCCCGCCGAAGGGGGTGCCGGTGAACTGCGTCGAGTCGTACAGGGAGCCCTTGACGTGCAGCACGCCGTCCGGGCCGACCCAGGTCTCCAGGTCCGTCAGCCGTTCCCCGCTCGGGGTGGAGAGGACGACGGCCAGCTGCCGTACGACGAGGATCGCGGCCACCGCCCACAGGGCGAGCCGGACCATCCGCAACCGCACCCCGGCCGCCGCCCCGCCGAAACCGTCCCCTGCCCGCCCGCTGTGTTCCACGTTCGCCACGCCTCGCCGGCCTCCCGCCCCGTTACGCACACCCGCTGGTCCGCTCGATCGCTCCGAGAACCCTACGAGGCTCCCATCACCTCTGGACAGAGACGCAGGCAACCCCCACTTCACCTGACGTCCGTCCGCCTTTTGTCCGGAAGACGACCGTGCTCAGGGGGTGCGGTGGACATCACTGGGCGCGACAAGGATCACAGTGCGCAACGCGCATACCTCCGTGGGAGCGGGCAGACGTCCCTGCGTACAGCGCATTTAGCTGCACTGTGCATGTAAGCGCGTACGCGACGTAACGCCCCCAAGTGCTCCTATCGTCGCTTTTCGTCCCGTCCGCCGCCGTACGGGCCGCGCCCCCGTCCCCCACGAAAGGCAGGCGAGCCCCGTTTTGGCGACCGCCGCAGCAGTCACCCCGTCCGTCCAGCGCCCCGGCCCCCGTACGGCCGCCGCGCCCGCCCCGACCGTCACCGACCCCGCGCTGGTGAAGCGCGCCGTGAAGGCGGCGGCGCTCGGCAACGCCATGGAGTGGTTCGACTTCGGCGTCTACAGCTACATCGCGGTGACGCTGGGCAAGGTCTTCTTCCCGTCCGGCAACCCGACCGCCCAGCTGCTGTCCACGTTCGGCGCCTTCGCCGCGGCCTTCCTGGTCCGCCCGCTCGGCGGCATGGTCTTCGGCCCGCTCGGCGACCGCGTGGGCCGCCAGAAGGTCCTGGCCCTCACCATGATCATGATGGCGGCGGGCACCTTCGCGATCGGCCTGATCCCCTCCTACGCGAGCATCGGCGTCGGCGCCCCGCTCCTGCTCCTCGCCGCCCGCCTGGTCCAGGGCTTCTCCACCGGCGGCGAGTACGCGGGCGCGTCCACCTTCATCGCCGAGTACGCGCCGGACAAGAAGCGCGGCTTCTTCGGCAGCTGGCTGGAGTTCGGCACGCTGGCGGGGTACATCGGCGGCGCCGGCCTGGTCACCCTGATGACGGCACTGCTCTCCTCCGACGACCTCACCTCCTGGGGCTGGCGCATCCCGTTCCTGATCGCGGGCCCGATGGGCATCATCGGCCTCTACCTGCGGATGCGCCTGGAGGAGACCCCGGCGTTCGCGGCGGAGGTCGAGAAGGCGGAGTCGGCCCGGCCGAAGGTCCCGCTGCGCGAGATGATCACCAGCCAGTGGCCGGCCCTGCTCCTGTGCATGGCCCTGGTGCTGGTCTTCAACGTCACCGACTACATGCTGCTGTCGTACATGCCCAGCTACCTCACCAGTGAGCTGAAGTACGACGAGACGCACGGCCTGCTGGTCGTCCTGGGCGTGATGACGCTGATGATGATCGTCCAGCCGTTCGCCGGAGCCCTGACCGACCGCGTCGGCCGCCGCCCGGTGATCGCGGCGGGCTGCGCGGGCTTCCTGTTCCTCTCCGTCCCCGCCCTCCTCCTGATCCGCCAGGGCAGCCTGCTCGCGGTCGCCCTCGGCATGGGCGCCCTGGGCCTCCTCCTGGTCTGCTTCACGGCGGCGATGCCGGCCGCACTCCCGGCCCTCTTCCCCACCCGCGTCCGCTACGGCTCCCTCTCCATCGGCTTCAACATCTCGGTCTCCCTCTTCGGCGGCACGACGCCGCTGGTGGTGACCGCCCTGATCGGAGCCACGGGCAACATGATGATGCCCGCCTACTACATGATGGCCGCCGCAGTAGTGGGCGGCTTCGCCGCCTGGCGCATGACAGAAACAGCGGGCAAGCCCCTGCCGGGCTCGGCCCCTTCGATAGAGGCACCCCGATAGAAGCGCCCCTGAAGGAACGCCCCTTCAGGGACGCGGGGAACTGCGCAAATCCCCCACTCACCTGCACGTTCGAACGATCGGCCCCATCGCCCCGTACCGTCGGTAGACAGACGGTGGCTGTCCGGAACGGCCCCAGGAACGACGCCCTCCGCTATACCGTCTGTAGTCCTGATCGACGGCAGCGCGGAGGGCATCGGTTCATGATCGGCCAGCGGCGACCCCGCCGACGCACACGACTCCTCGCGGTCCTCCTCGTCCTCACCGGCATCCAGCTCGGCTGGCTCGCCGCCCCCGCCTTCGCCTGCGCCTGCGGCGCCCTCGTCCCCGACGCCGCCCAGCAGGTCACCGTCGGCCGCGAGGAGTCCGTACTGCGCTGGGACGGCACCCGCGAACAGATCGTGATGCGCCTGACGGTCGACGGCGACGCCGACCGCGCCGCCTGGATCATGCCCGTCCCGCACCGCGCCACCGTCGCCCTCGCCGACCCGGCCCTCTTCGACCAGCTGCACACCCTCACCGCCCCGGTGCACCGCGCCCGCCACCACTTCTGGCCCGAGGACGGCGACTGGCCCCTCACCACCGGCAGCGCCACCTCCCCCGCCCCGCCCGGCGCCGCCACCGGCGCGCCCCGCGTCGGCGTGGTCGACCGCCAGCGGCTCGGCCCGTTCGACGTGGCCCAGCTGACCGCCACCGACTCCGGCGCCCTGGACGGCTGGCTGCGCAGCCACGGCTTCCCCTTCCCGCCCCGCCTGAACACCGCGCTCCAGCCCTACGTCGCCGACCACTGGGAGTACGTCGCGGTCAGGCTCGCCCCCGAGACCGCGGGCACCGCGCTGCACGGCGCCCTCGACCCGCTCCACCTCGCCTTCGCCAGCGACCGCCCGGTCTACCCGATGCGGCTGTCCAGGCTCGCGGCCACCCCGCAGTCGCTCGGCCTGTACGTGCTGGCCGCGCACCGCATGGAGCCGCGCTCGGCGATCGGCGGCGAACGCCCGCGGGTCGTCTACGCGGGCCGGCTCAGCCGCCCGGCGGGCGAGCTGGGCGAGCTGGCCGCCGGCACCCCGTACCTGACGGCGATCGGCCAGGAGTTCCCGTACCCGTCCCGGATCTCCGCCGACCACGTGCTGCGGCGGGCGGCCTCGGACACCCCGTTCCAGCAGGTCGTCTACGAGGACCGGCTGCGCGAGGTGGCCGGGATCCCGGCGTGGCTGCTGACGGTCGGCGCCGCGCTGCTGCTGGTCGTCACCGCCACCTCGCTGGCGGCCGTACGGCGCTCCCGCCGCCCGGCCCCGCCGCCCCCTCCGGCACAGCCGCCGACACCTCCGACACCGCCGACGCCTCCGACACCTCCGACGCCCCCTGCGCCGATCGGCTGAGTTCCGTACGGCACCGGGGCGGTGGATCACCGGCGCGTCCGCCGCCTCAGTAGTGCTATCCAGGTAGCTGTCACTGGACAGCCATCTGCATAGGCGAAAGGCAGCGGACGCATGAGCGGCTCTCAGCTCTGGGACGACGTCGACTTCTACTTCACCAGCCACCTGTCACCGGACGACGAGTCGCTCCAGGCGACCCTGCGGGAGAGCGAGGCGAACGAGCTCCCGCACGCCAACGTCACCGCCAGCCAGGGCAAACTGCTCCAGCTCCTCGCCCAGATCCAGGACGCCCGGCACATCCTGGAGATCGGCACCCTCGGCGGCTACAGCACGATCTGGCTGGCCCGCGCCCTGCCCGCCGACGGCAGGCTGATCTCGCTGGAGTACAGCGCCCGGCACGCCGAGGTCGCGGTCCGCAACATCGCCCGCGCGGGCCTGGAGAAGGTCGTCGAGGTGCGGGTCGGGCCCGCCCTGGAGTCGCTGCCCAAGCTCGCCGACGAGAACCCGGCCCCCTTCGACCTGGTCTTCATCGACGCCGACAAGGCCAACAACCCGCACTACGTGGAGTGGGCGCTGCGGCTCACCCGCACCGGCAGCCTGATCATCGTCGACAACGTGGTGCGGGGCGGCCGGGTGGTCGACGCCGAGAGCGCCGAGCCGGACGTGGTCGGCACCCGCGCCGCGATCGAGCTGATCGCGGCGCACCCGAGGCTGACCGGCACGGCGATCCAGACGGTCGGCAGCAAGGGCTACGACGGCTTCGCGCTGGCGCGCGTCCTCGACTGACCCTGCTGTTGCTCAACCCTCCAGGTAGAAGCCCACGTTGACGCTGCGCGGGGCGGTGCGGTCCCGGATGACGATCTCGCCGGAGCCGCCCCGGGGCAGCGCGACCGTGCCGCCGTACGCGATGGCCTGGGCGTACTCGCCGACGGTCAGCAGCACCTCGGAGGAGGGTTCGGCCTGGGAGCCGCGCAGCCAGCTGACCTGCCAGCCGCCCTCGGGCCCGCACAGGAACTCCAGGTGCACCCGGGAGACGAACAGCCAGTCGTCGGGCGTCGCGAGCCGGCAGGCGGCGGCGTCGCGGCCCACCCGCAGCACGGCACCCGGCTCGCTGGGCGCGTCGGCCATGAGCATGCCGGCCGTCTCGCCCGCTTCTCCGGACACGGCGGCCATGGTGAGTTCGAGCACGTGCGTTTCCCCCTGCGCGATTCCTGAAGCCTTCGTGATCCATCGTGGATCTCCGGCGCATGATAAAACGCCCGGCCGCGCCACGTCCGGCACAATGAAGTCATGACCGAGCGAAAGCCACCCGGGGTGCCGTTCGAGTCCTGGGTCGACAAGCAGATCCAAGACGCCCAGCGGCGCGGCGAGTTCGACGGACTGCCGGGCACGGGCGAGCCGTTGCCGGCCGCCCTGGAGGCGCCATACGACGAACTGTGGTGGATCAAAAGGAAGATGGCCCGCGAGGGCCTGTCGGTCCTGCCACCGACACTCGCCCTCCGCAAGGAGGCCGAGGACGCACTGGCGGCGGCCTACGCCGCACCCTCGGAACGGATCGTCCGCAGGATCATCACCGACATCAACGCCAAGATCCGCGACATGATGTTCAAACCGCCCCCCGGCCCCCCGCTGGGCAGGAAGCCGTACGACATCGAGGAGGTCGTACGCGAGTGGCGTGAGCGCCGGGAGCCGACGGACACAACGGAGCCGGAGTCGCCGGCCTAGCAACCACGGGCCCCGGGTGGCCTGCTTCCCGGGAACTTCTCAACTGACCGTCCCCGCCGTCGGGTTCTGCGGCTGTTCGCGTTCTGTGCCGCAGAGTTCGTCGGTCAGTTCCCGTACCAGGCGGTCGAGGTCGGTGGGGCGGTCCGGGGTCCACCAGTCGCCGAGGAGGTCGGCGAGGGAGTCCTCGCGGGCCTTGGCGAGGCGGTCGGCGACCTCGCGGCCCTGTTCGGTGAGGGTCAGGTCGAGGCCCAGGCGGTCGGCGAGGTGCCGCTCCTCCAGTTGGCGGGCGCCGGCCAGGACGACGTTCATCGGGACGGGGCCGCGCTCGGCGAGCCGCCCCGGCTCCACCGAGCCGTACTTCCGGATCCGCAGCAGCAGCCAGCCGGTGGCGGGCAGCAGGCCGTCGTACCCGGCCCGCGCGTTGATCTTCCGGTAGACCTCCCGGCGGCCCTCCCGGGTGCCGAGCAGGGAGAGCGCCCGGGAGCACTCGTCGTACGACGACCGCTGGACCGGGTTGGGCGGGATGGTCTCGGAGGCGTCCGGCGCGGTGACCGAGCCGCGCAGCGGGTCCTCCTTGAGGAACCAGGCGAGGACGAAGCCGAGCAGGGCGACCGGGGCGGCGTACAGGAAGACGTCGGTGATCGAGGACGCGTACGCGTGCAGGGCCGCCGGGCGCAGCGCGGGCGGCAGGGCGGCGATCCCGCGCGGGTCGGCCTTGAGGCCGGACGGGGAGACGCCCGGCGGGAGGTGGACGCCCCGGAAGGCGTCGGCGAGCTTGTCGGCGAGCCGGCCCGCGAAGACGGAACCGAAGACGGCGACGCCGAAGGAGGCCCCGATGGAGCGGAAGAACGTCGCGCCGGAGGTGGCGACGCCGAGGTCCTCGTACGAGACGGAGTTCTGGACTATCAGCACCAGCACCTGCATGACCAGCCCGAGGCCCAGGCCGAAGACGAAGAAGTAGGCGCTCATCTGGGCGGTCGAGCTGTGCTCGTCGAGCCGGTGCAGGAGCAGCAGCCCGATGGTGGTCACACCGGTGCCGGCGACCGGGAACACCTTCCAGCGCCCGGTGCGGCTGACGATCTGCCCGGAGAGCGTGGACGACAGCAGCAGGCCGATCACCATCGGCAGCATGTGCACGCCCGACAGGGTCGGCGAGATGCCCTGCACGACCTGGAGGAACGTCGGCAGATAGGTCATCGCGCCGAACATCGCGAACCCGACGATGAAGCTGATCAAGGCCGCGAGGGTGAAGGTGCGGATGCCGAAGAGCTGGAGCGGAAGTACGGGTTCGGCGGCCCGCCGCTCGACGGCGACGAAGGCGACGGCGAGCACCACCCCGACCACCACGAGCCCGATGATCCGCGCCGACCCCCACGCCCACGTCGTCCCGCCCAGCGAGGCCACCAGCACCAGGCAGGTGGCGACGGCGGCGATCAGGAAGGTGCCGAGGTAGTCGATGACGTGGTGGGCGGTCCGGCGCGGGATGTGCAGCGCGGCGGCGATCACCGCGAGCGCGACGACGCCCACGGGCAGGTTGACGTAGAACACCCAGCGCCAGCTCAGCTGCTCGGTGAGCACCCCGCCGAGCAGCGGCCCGAGCACGCTGGTCGCGCCGAAGACGGCGCCGAACAGCCCCTGGTAGCGCCCCCGTTCGCGCGGCGGCACGATGTCGCCCACGATCGCCATCGACAGCACCATCAGCCCGCCGCCGCCCAGCCCCTGCAGGGCACGGAAGCCGATCAGCTCCCCCATGTTCTGGGCCATCCCGCACAGCGCCGACCCGACGAGGAAGATCACGATGGCGAGCTGGAAGAGCCGCTTGCGCCCGTACTGGTCGCCGAGCTTGCCCCACAGCGGGGTGGCGGCGGTGGAGGCCAGCAGGTAGGCGGTGACCACCCACGACAGGTGTTCGAGCCCCCCGAGGTCGCTGACGATCGTCGGCAGCGCCGTCGACACGATCGTCTGGTCCAGCGCGGCCAGCAGCAGCCCGAGCAGCAGCGCGCCGATCGGGACCAGCACATTGCCGGGTACCCGCTCCGCGTCCTTCGCCGGGGTGCGCGTCGTTTCCAGGGCCATGGAGACCTCCCGGGGCTCTCGGCCATCTTCCATCGTGGACGGTGTCACCCGGTATGGCCCGTCGAGTCCTTTTGGGTGCCCCTGAGACAAGGGGTTCGGGCGAACGTACGTGTGGGTGCTCCGCATAATCTGTGGAGCTTGTGAGGGGGAGGATCGTGAGGGGAGGGACGGACTCCGTGACGGACACGACGGGGAGCGGGGGCCACCAGTGCCCGGAGTGCGGGACACCCAAGGGACCGGACGGTTCCCCTTCCTGCGACTGCAACCGGCGGACCGCCGACGCGTTGCGCGACGCGCGTACGGCCGAACAGGCGGCGGCGGAGGACTTCGACCCGCTGCGGATACGGCCGTACGTGGCCATCGAGGCGGACGCCGGCGACAGTGACGCCGGGGAGACCGCGCCGCTGCCGGTGGTGACGGACCCGCCGGCCGTGCCGGTCACGGCCGAGGCGACCGTGCCGTTGCGGGCGGTGGCCGCCGACCTGGTCGAGGCGGCTCCTGCGCGGCCGTCGCGCCGGCCGCCCCGGTGGGCCCTGCTGGCGGCGGTCGCCGGGGCGGTGGTCGGGATCCTCGCGGTGGCGGGGTTCGCGGGCGGGCTGTTCGCCCACGTGACGCCGGAGCGGGACACGGCGGGACCGGCGGACGTACGGGAGAGCGTCCCGGACGTGACCCCGAGCACGGCGTCGGCCTCGGCCGCGGCGCCGGCCACCTCTCCGGGGTCCTCGCCCTCGGCCACGCCGTCCGGTACCGCGAGCCCGAGCGCGTCGCGTTCCCCGTCCTCCCCCGCGCCGTCCAGCGCGACGCCGTCCCCGACGCCCTCCCGCTCGGCGACACCGACCGGGTCGGCGTCCACAACGGGCGCGGCGGCCTCCGCGCAGCCCACCTCGGCCCCGGTCCTCCGCCCCGGCGACACCGGGGCGGAGGTGACCGAGTTGCAGCAGCGGCTGACCCAGCTGAACCTCTTCACCGGGAAGGCCGACGGCCACTACGACAGCAAGACGGAGAGCGCGGTGCGCACGTACCAGCTGGCGCGGGGGATCCTGACGGATGAGTCGGGGGTGTACGGAACGGCTACGCGGGCGGCGCTGGAGTCGGAGACGACGGAGCCGTAGGGGGTGGGCCGACGGGGGGTGCGCTGCCGTGGGGGCGGTGAGTGGTGCTGGTCGGGGCGGTTGGTGGGGGGTGGTTGCGGTGGTGGCGTACCTGCGGGTGCGTGGGGGTTGCTCGCGCAGTTCCCCGCGCCCCTGAAAAACTCAGCCGCGGGCCGGTGGGGATTGGTCGCGCAGTTCCCCGCGCCCCTGAAAAACTCAGCCTCAGCCTCAGCTGCCGCTGACGGTCACCCGCATCGATCCGTCCGCCACCGCCTCGACCCGCACCTCCGTCAGGTCCCGCACCACCACGTCCGGCCCGTGCACCCTCGCCCGCGCCCCGACGCCGACGACCCGCATCCCGGCCGCCCGCCCCGCCGCGATCCCCGCGCCGGAGTCCTCGAAGACCAGACAGTCCGCCGGGGCGATCCCCAGCTCCGCCGCCCCCTTCAGAAAGCCCTCGGGGTCCGGCTTGCTGGCGCCCACCGACTCCGCGGTCACCCGCACCGCCGGCAGCGGCAGCCGGGCGGCGGCCATCCGTACCGTGGACAGCGCCACGTCCGCCGAGGTCACCAGCGCGTGCGGCAGCCCCTGGAGGGAGGCGAGGAAGGCCGCGGCGCCCGGGACCTCCACCACGCCCTCCACGTCGGCCGTCTCCTCCGCCAGCATGCGCGCGTTGTCCGCGAGGTTCTGCTTCACCGGCCGGTCCGGCAGCAGCACCGCCATGGACGCATGCCCCTGGCGGCCGTGCACCACCTTCATGACCTCGTCGCCGTCCAGCCCGTGCCGCTCGGACCAGCGCCGCCAGATGCGCTCGACGACGGCGTCGGAGTTGACGAGGGTGCCGTCCATGTCGAGCAGGAGGGCACGGGCGGTGAGGACGGTGGCCGTCATCGGGCAGCTCCTAGTACACACGGGCCGAAAGCAGGCCGAACACAGGCCGAACACAGGCCGGGAAAAACAAGGCGGCCCCGCCCGCCGGTCAGGGAAAACGGGCGGGAGCCACTTTGTTTCTCCACGGTACAAAACAGAGGGCGGTTCCCGCCAGCGCCTTCGCCGACCGTTCACCCACTCTTCAACCCGAAACCCGGCCGGGGCCGCTCCGCGCCCCCGCTCAGCCCGCGATCGCCTCCCACAGGCTCCACACGCCCAGCGCCAGCATCAGCACGGCGGCGATCTGCGTGATCAGCCGCAGCGGCACCTTCTTCATCAGCGCCTTGCCGCCGACGATGCCGAGCCCGGCCACCGCCCACAGGCCGAGCACCGCGCCGAGGCCGACGGAGAGCGGGTCGTCGTAACGCGCCGCGAGGTTCGCCGTCATGATCTGCGTGAGGTCTCCGAACTCGGCGACCAGGATGAGCATGAACCCGGTGCCGGCGACCTTCCAGAAGGACTGGTCGGCCGGCTTGCGGATCTCCTCGTCCTCCTCGTCCTTCTTCAGCAGCAGCACGGCCGCGCCGCCGAGGAAGAGCACGCCGGTCAGCGCGTGCACGATCTGCTGCGGGAGCAGGGTCAGGACGCTGCCGGCCGCGACGGCGAGCACGACATGCAGGAGGAAGGCCGCGGCGACACCGGCGAAGACGTACGACGCCCGGTAGCGCGTGCCCAGGACGAGACCGGCGAGCGCGGTCTTGTCGGGCAGTTCGGCGAGGAAGATGACGCCGAAGACGAGCGCCGTCACGGTGATGCTGATCAAGGGTCCTCAATCGGTCGGGGCCACCCCACCGAGAGCACCGCACTTCGCAGACGATCACCTCGGCACGGCAGCGCACAAGGTCACCCGTGCCGTAGGCACGGGCGTGCACTGCTTGCCGAAGGTCTCGCTGGCGACCGCACGGCCGGGATGGCCGAGGTCCGCCTCCGGGCGCCGGCTCAGACGGGCTGAGCAGTATGTCGACGGTCCGGCGAAGAGCTACTCCCCTTCAACGCCGTCAACAGTACGTGACCGCGCCATCGATCCCAAGACCGGAACTCCCGTCTGTGAGTCACGTCGCACACCTTGTCGTGTCATGAACGCGTCATTAGTTTCTTACCGAACGCTCACTCATCGGCAACACGGCGGCGCGAGCATTCCCTCGCTCGCGCTCCAACACCCCCACCCCACAAGGGAGTTCGCATGCCGAAGTTCTACGCGCGTCGACGGCTCAGCATACTCGCCGCCTTCACCGGACTCATAGCCTCCGCCGCACTCTTCAACTCCCCGACCGCCTCCGCCGCCCTCCCCACCCCGGTCAGCGCGTCCACCGCCCGCACCTACCTCGCCTCCCTCACCGTGGCGACCGAGGTCCGCACCGGCTACGACCGCGACCTGTTCCCGACCTGGGACACCATCAGCGGCACCTGCAACACCCGTGAGTGGATCCTCAAGCGCGACGGTACGAACGTCGTCACCAACTCCGCCTGCACCGCCACCAGCGGCTCCTGGTACTCCCCCTACGACGGCGCCACCTGGACCGCCGCCTCCGACGTCGACATCGACCACCTCGTCCCGCTCGCCGAGGCCTGGGACTCCGGCGCCCGCAACTGGACCACCGCCCAGCGCGAGGCGTTCGCCAACGACGTCACCCGCCCGCAGCTCCTCGCCGTCACGGACAACGTGAACCAGTCCAAGGGCGACCAGGACCCGGCGACCTGGATGCCGTCCCTCACCTCGTACCGCTGCACCTACGTCCGCGCCTGGGTCCAGGTGAAGTACTACTACAGCCTCTCCGTGGACTCCGCCGAGAAGAGCGCGCTCACCAGCTACCTCTCCGCCTGCTGAGCACCGGAACCTCCCCGCGGGCCTCCGTCGTTCCGTACCGTACGGGGCGACGACCGAGGTGAGCCGAAGGGGCGCGCCGGAGGCGGGACGGCGAACGCGCGGAGGCCCGAAGGGCCGAGCACGTTCGCCGTCCCGCCTCCGGCCCACAGCGCCCCGCAGGCGAGCCGACCGAGGAAAAGGGGCGGGGACTGTGGCCGGACTGCGGCTGGGACCGCTGCTGAGGTACACCGACGGCTCGTCGGCGACCGTCTGGGTCGAGGCGAGCCGTCCGTGCACCGCCGAGGTGCGCTGCTCGGACGGCGCCGGCGGCACCGCGCGCACCTTCCAGGTGGCCGGCCACCACTACGCCCTCGTCCCGGTCACCGGGCTGACCCCGGGGACCTCACCGTCGTACGACGTCCTCCTGGACGGCGCGCACGTGTGGCCGCCGCCCGGCTCCCCCTTCCCGCCCCCGGTGATCCGCGCCCCGGCCGCGGGCGAGCCCCTGCACGTCGTCTTCGGCTCCTGCCGCTGGGCCGCGCCGCCCGCCGACGGCCACGACCCGGTCGGCCCCGACGCCCTCGACAGCCTCGCCGCGCGCATCGCCGCCGGCGGCGAACGGCCCGACGTGCTCCTGCTGTTGGGCGACCAGGTGTACGCCGACGAGACCTCGGCGGCCACCCGGCGCTGGCTGGCCGCCCGCCGCGACCTCGCGGAGGCGCCCGGCGCCGAGGTCGCGGACTACGAGGAGTACACCCGCCTCTACTACGAGTCCTGGCTCGACCCGGAGGTGCGCTGGCTGCTCTCCACCGTGCCCAGTTGCATGATCTTCGACGACCACGACGTGATCGACGACTGGAACACCTCCGCCGCCTGGCTCGCCGACATGCGGGCCACCCCCTGGTGGCAGGAGCGGCTGCTGAGCGGGCTGATGTCGTACTGGGTCCACCAGCACCTGGGCAACCTCTCCCCGGCCGAGCTGGCCGCCGACCCGCTGTACGCCGCCGTGTGCGACGCACCGGACGGCACGGACGAGTTGCGCGCCTTCGCCGCCGGGGCCGACGCCGATCCGGCCGCCGTGCGGTGGAGTTACCGGCGTGACTTCGGGCGGGTGCGGCTGCTGATGGTGGACACCCGGGCGGCCCGCGTCCTGGACGAGCGGAGCCGCGCCATGCTCGACCCCGGCGAGGCCGAGTGGCTGCGCGAACAGGCCCTGGACGGCCGGGAGTCGTACGACCACCTCCTCGTCGGCACCTCGCTGCCCTGGCTGCTGCCGCACCTGATACACGACCTGGAGACCTGGGACGCGGCCCTGTGCCGGGGCGAACGGGGCGCCCGCTGGGCCCGGTTCGGGGAACGGCTGCGCCGCGCGGCGGACCTGGAGCACTGGGCGGCCTTCCCCGCCTCCTTCACCGAACTGGCCGGCCTGTTCGCCCGGACCGGCTCCGGGCCCGAGGCACCCGCCTCCGTCTGCGTGCTCTCCGGAGACGTCCACCACGCCTACGTCGCCGAGCCCGCGTGGCCCCCCGGGACCGCACCCGCGTCCCGTGTGCTGCAACTCACCTGCTCCCCCGTCCACAACTCCGTGCCGCCGACGATCCGGGCCGGCTTCCGGTTCGGCTGGAGCGCCCCGGCCCGGTTCCTCGGGCGGTGGCTGGCCCGGCACGGGCGGTGCGCGCCGCCGCCGGTGACCTGGCGGAAGAAGGGCGGGCCGTGGTTCGGCAACCAGCTCATGACGCTGACGCTGCACGGCCGTTCGGCCCGGCTGCGGCTGGAGCGGGCCCGGCGGGACGGGACCCTGGAGACCGTGACGGAGTCCGTCCTCACCACCCGCTGAGCACACCTGGGTGACAACTGTGTTGCCGGGGGCGCACGTTGGCAACTGTTAACCGCGACGGCATGATGAGGCGGACCGTCCGCTTCCTGATCCCGTGCGGGCGGTGTCACTGCCCTGCGCCCCCACTCGCCCGGGAGTCACGTCCTTGTCCTCCTCCCCCCAGGAGTCCTTCCAGGCCGTCCAGGATTCCGCGCCGGTCTCCGTCGCCCTGGTCGGCGCCGGCCCGCGCGGCACCAGCGTCCTGGAACGCCTCTGCGCCTCCGCCCCCGAACTGCTGCCCCCGGGACGGCCGCTCACGATCCACGTGATCGACCCGGCCCCACCGGGCCCCGGCCGGGTCTGGCGCACGACGCAGTCGGCGGAGCTGCTGATGAACACCGTGGCGAGCCAGGTCACCCTGTTCACCGACGACAGCGTGGAGTGCGCGGGCCCCGTCCGGCCGGGACCCAGCCTGCACGAGTGGGCGGCCGGCGACCTGGGCCCCGACGACTACCCGACCCGCGCCCACTACGGCCGCTACCTGGAATGGGTGTTCACGAGGACGGCGGCGCGGGCACCGGGGACGGTCCGGGTGCGGACGCATCGCGGCCGGGCCGTACGCCTCCGCGACGACCCCGACGGCCGCCAGACGCTCACCCTCGACGACGGCCGCACCCTGCCCGGCCTGGCGGCGGTCGTGCTGGCCCAGGGCCACCTCCCGGCGACCACGTCCCCCGGGGAACGCCTCCTGTCCGCCCACGCCGCCCGGCACGGCCTCCGGCACATCCCGCCCGCCAACCCGGCCGACGTCGACCTCAGCCCGATCGCGCCCGGCGAACCGGTGCTGCTGCGCGGCCTCGGCCTCAACTTCTTCGACCACCTGGCCCTGCTGACCACCGGCCGCGGCGGCCGTTTCACCCGCACCCCCGACGGCTCCCTGCGCTACACCCCCTCCGGCCGCGAGCCCCGCCTGTACGCGGGCTCCCGGCGCGGCGTCCCGTACCAGGCACGCGGCGACAACGCGAAGGGCCCGTACGGCCGTCACACCCCGCTGCTGCTCACCCCCGAGGTGATCGCGGGCTTCCGCAAGCACGCGGACTCCGGCGCCGCGCCCGACTTCCGCACGGAGATCTGGCCGCTGGTCGCGAAGGAGGTGGAGACGGTCTACTACTCCGCCCTGACCGGCGACCCGGAGTTCACCCGACGCTTCCTCGCGGCCGGCGGCCGGCCCGCGGAGACGGCCGTACTCGACGCCCACGGCGTGCCGGAGAGAGACCGCTGGTCCTGGGAACGCCTCCAGCACCCGTACGGGGACCGGAAGTTCACCGATCCCGCGCAGTGGCGGGCCTGGCTGCTCGGATATCTGCGCGCGGACGCGGCCCAGGCCGCCCTCGGCAACGTGCACGGCCCGCTCAAGGCCGCCCTGGACGTGCTGCGCGACCTGCGCAACGAGATACGGCTGATCGTCGACCACGGCGGCCTGGCCGGCGCCTCCCGGCGGGCCCACCTGGACGGCTGGTACACGCCGCTCAACGCGTTCCTGTCCATCGGCCCGCCCCGCCGCCGTATCGAGGAGCTGGCCGCGCTGCTGGCGGCGGGCATGGTGGAGGTGCTCGGCCCAGGGGTGGAGGTGGACGACGAGGCGGGCGCGTGGGTGGCCCGCTCCCCCGCGGTCCCCGGCTCGGAGGTCCGCGTGACCACTGTCGTGGAGGCCCGCCTGCCCGAGCCGGACCTGCGCCGCACCGCCGACGAACTGCTGGCCGGCCTGGTCCGCGAGGGCGCGTGCCGCCCGCACACGGTGGACGGCCACGAGACCGGCGGCGTCGACGTCACACCGCGCCCGTACCGCGTCATCGACCGCCACGGCCGCCCGCACGCACGCCGGTTCGCCTTCGGGGTGCCCACCGAGGGCGTGCACTGGGTGACCGCGGCGGGAGCCCGCCCGGGCGTGGACTCGGTGACCCTCTCGGACGCGGACGCGATAGCACGGGCGGTGCTGCGGACGGCGGCGGCCGAGGGGGAAGCGCGGACGGCGACCGACCCGGGGCGCCCGGCCGCGGGCCCCGGGCGGCCGGCGACGGCCGAACGGCACACGCCGGTCGGCGTATGACGCCGCACGCATGGCACTGCATGGCACTGCATGACGCCGCATGGCACGCACATGGCACGTGCGTGGCCCGTGCATGGGCGATCTCCGACAACCCTTTGCCGAACATACGAGCCCCCCGTGACACTCCTGTCACACCCCCCGCGTACGCTGTATGGCTGTCGTCGGGGGGCGCAACAGGACAATCGCGGGGGAACCGTCGTGTGGGAAAGCATGGGGTCACTGGAGGCCGGGCCATGGATATACGCCATGGTGGCCCTCTCCGTGCTGCTTGATGTGTTCCTGCCGGTCCTGCCGAGCGGGGTGCTGGTCATCACCGCGGCCACGGCAGCGGCGGCCGGTACCGGCGCGTCGGCCGGACGGGTCCCGCCGCACGCGCTGCCGGACATCCTGGCGCTGACCCTCTGCGCGGCCACCGCGTCGGTCCTCGGCGACTTGTTCGCCTTCCGGCTGGCCCGGCGTGGCGGGGCCCGCCTGGACCGCGCCATCGCCCGCTCCCGCCGGCTGAGCCGCGCGCAGGAACGTCTCGGCGAGGCCCTGTCCCGGGGCGGCGGCGCGCTGGTCGTCCTGGCCAGGTTCGCCCCGGCCGGCCGCTCGATCGTCTCCCTGGGCGCCGGCGCGACCCACCGCAGCGTCCGCGACTTCCTCCCCTGGTCCGCCCTGGCGGGCCTGACCTGGGCGGTCTACAGCGTCGCCCTCGGCTGGCTGGGCGCCCAGTGGCTCGGCGCGACCTGGATGGCG
The DNA here is from genome assembly GCF_043201715.1 of Streptomyces sp. NPDC048291. Taxonomy (NCBI): domain Bacteria; kingdom Bacillati; phylum Actinomycetota; class Actinomycetes; order Kitasatosporales; family Streptomycetaceae; genus Streptomyces; species Streptomyces sp. NPDC048291. The sequence continues at coordinate 201,615 of NZ_JBICZC010000001.1, read as the reverse complement.
ACGGCGGTGTCGGTGGCGGCACTGTTCGGCGCGGGAGCCGGCGCCGGGTACCTGATGCGAAGACGCCGCCCGGCGTAGCACCCACCGTCTCCGGCCGTCTCAGCTCATCCAGCCGCGGGCGGCGTCGCCATCTCCCGGCCGCGGGCAGTCGTGCCGTAGGGCGGCACGGGTGGGCGCTGGTGGTCCCCCCGGCCGAAGGCCGGGGGAGGCACCCGGCCGGCGCCGGTAGGCGTCCCCACCCCACCTCAGCCCCCGCTCACGGCTCCCTGCCCCCGCACCTCCAGTCCCCCGAGCAACGCAGCGGTCGCCTCCGCGACCGCGTCCACCGCCCGCTCGAACACCTCCCGGTTGTGCGCGGCCGGCGCCCGGAACCCGGACACCTTCCGCACGTACTGCAACGCGGCAGCACGGATCTCCTCCTCGGTGGCCTCCTCGGCCAACTGGGGCGGACGCAGGGTCTTGATACTCCGGCACATGTCCCCAGTCTCCCGTAGCCCCTTTCTTCCTGCGAGGATCTTTTCGAGGCGGCCACCGCTCCCGGGGCCGACCGACGAGAGGACAGCTCCATGCCGAACACCCCGAACGCACCCGTCCCCCGCCTGGCCGTCGCCGTCCTCGGCCCCGGCGGCGTCGGCGCCCTGCTCGCCGCCCTGCTCTCCCGCTCCGGCCACCGCGTCCTCTGCCTCGCGGGCGAGGAGACGGCCCGCACCCTCCGTACCACCGGAATCCAGGTCCGCAGCGCCCTGTTCGGCGACTTCACGGCGCCCGTCGACGCCGACACGGCCCTGCGCGAACCCGTCGACGCCTGCCTGGTCACCGTCAAGGCCACCGCCCTGGACGCGGCCCTCACCCGGATCCCGCCCGCGGCCCTCGGCGACGCCCTCCTCGTCCCGTTCCTGAACGGCGTGGAACACCCCGCGCTGCTGCGCGCCCGCTACGCCCCCGACCGCGTGGCCCCGTCCGTGATCCGCGTCGAGTCGACCCGCACCGCCCCCGGGCTCGTCGAACACACCAGCCCCTTCGCGGAGATCGACCTGACCGGCGCCAAGGTCCCCCGCCCCCGCCTGGAGGCCCTCGCCGAAGCCCTCACCGCGGCCGGCCCCGCCACCCGCGTCCTGGACGACGAAACCACCGCCCTCTGGGCGAAGATGGCGTTCCTCGCCCCGTTCGCCCTCCTCACCACCCGCTACGCCCTCCCCCTCGGCGAGGCCCGCACCCGGCACCGCGAGGAACTGGCGTCCCTGGTGGCGGAGACCGCCGCCGTCAGCCGCGCCTGCGGCGCCCCCGTCGACCCGGCCCAGGCCCTGGCCCGGTACGACGCCTTCCCGCCCGCCGCCAAGTCCTCGATGCAGCGCGACGCGGAGGCCGGCCGCGCCCTCGAACTCGACGCGATCGGAGGCGCGTTGCTGCGCGCGGCGGACCGGCACGGCGTACCGGTGCCGGTGACGGCCCGCGTCGTCAGGGAGCTGCGCGAAGCCGGACACTAACCGGCGTGCCGTCCGGGGGTGCGGGCGGCGGCGACGAAGGCGGCCATCTTCTCGCGGCTCTTCACCCCCGGCGCGGTCTCGACGCTGCTGGAGACGTCCACGCCGTAGGGCCCGAACTCCTCGATGACACCGGCCACGTTGTGCTCGTCCAGGCCGCCGGCGATCACCACCTTCCCCGGCACCTCACCGACCCAGACGGGGATGTCCGCGAACACGCCGCTGCCCGCGCTGGCGTCGTAGAAGAAGTACCGCAGCGCCTCCGGCCTCTCGGGCGGGGTGCCGGAGGCGAGGGCGAGGTTCGGGATGTCGGCCTGCTCGTAGATCTGGACGACGTCGACGTGCTCGGCGACGGCGGCCGTCTCGGCGAGGGTCAGCGCGACGGCGAAGACGGGGATCCGCCCCCGGGCGTACGCGGCCAGCTCCACGGCCCGTTCGGGCGGGCAGTACCGCTTGCTCTTCGGTGTCACGACGATCCCGACGGCGTCGTACCCCAGCTCCACCGCCCAGTCGATCTGCCGCTCCTCGGTGAGCCCGCACACCTTCACGAACGCCGACCGCCGCTGCCCGCTCATCCCGTCCTCACTCCGTTCTCCCGCCCGGCGGGAACACCATCCTGTGCTCCAGCTTCTCAGCCCGCGGTCCGGGCCGTTGTCAGTGGCGGCTGCCAGGATCTCCGGCATGACGGACACGAGCGAGGACTGGCGGTCCCTCCTGGCGCGGTGGAGCCAGGAGTGGGCGGACGCGCAGGACGGGGACCCGCAGGACCGGGACGAGGAGCCGCTGCGGACACGCCGGCTGGGGTTCCCGCCCGCGCCGGAGGAGCGGATACGCGAGCTGGAGGAGCGGCTCGGGCACCGGCTGCCGCCGTCGTACCGGACCTTCCTCGCGGTGAGCGACGGCTGGCGGCACGCGGGCGGTTTCGTCTGGGTGCTCGCCGGCACCGGCCAGGCCCGGTGGCACGAGGACGCGGCGGGCCTGTCCGAGTACTTCCCCGGGGAACTGCACGACGACTCCACCCCCGGTGACGAACTCCTCGCCGGCATGTGGGGGCGAGCACTGCAACTGGACGTCGAGTCGGACGCCGTCTACGTCCTCCTGGACCCGGGGGACGTGGACGAGGCGGGTGAGTGGGCCGTGTACACGTGGGCGCCGTGGTACGGGGACATGCCGAGGCGGTACGGGTCCTTCCGTACGTTCATGGAGGCGACGTACCGCGAGTTCCACCGCCTGCGGGCGGGCGCCCCGGAGCGGGGCGGGCCGGTGTTCGACAACGCGACGACACGCGCCTTGGACGCCTCCGTGACGGCCGCGCGGCTGGACGCGCTGGGCGGGAGGTACGAGCGGGCGGCGGAGGCACTGGCGGAGGCGGTCGCCTTCGGCAGGCCACGCGCGACGGGGCTGCACGACCAGCTCCGCCGACTGCGCGGGGAGACGTACCTGGTGTCCTTCCGCGGCCTGGCGGCCGACCCGGTGTACGCCGCGGAGGTCGTGCCCGTGCTGGCGAAGGAGCACGCCCGCATGCACCGGGACGGCGGTCTGCCGGCCCACGCCCTGCCGGGCGCCTCCGACGCGGTGCGCGCCGGCGCGGACGAGATCCTGCGGCAGATACGGGAGGGCACCTACCGCTACACCGCCGAGGGCCCCTTCGGACGGGCCGTCGAGGAAGCCCGGGAACTCGCCCGCTGGGGCGACACGGACGCGGCCTGGCACACCCTGCGCGCCGCCCTCCCCGACTGGCGGCCGCTCAGCTCCGAGCACCTCGCCCCGCTCGGCGTGCTCGCCGACCCGCTCCTCGGCCCCCTGATCACACCGGACCGCGGCCGGGAACTCCTCGCCACACCCCGCGCCGGACAGCCCGGCGACACCCCGCCGCCCACCGCCGACCTGGACCCCCCGGGCCTGGCCTGGCTGGCCGACGAGACCGCGGGCACCTCGCGAACCTCGTACCGCTTCGTCCTCGTGGAGGGTGTGGCACCGGCCGACCTGCCGTCCCGCATCGCCGCCGCCGGCGAACCCACCGACCTCTACGCCCCGACGACGCCGCAGAGCGCCCCGATGCGCTTCCGTGCCGGTGATCACCTCCCGCCATGGGCGGACACGGCACTGGCCGCGGTCGGCCGGGCGGGCCCCGGCTGGAGCTTCGCGTTCGAGGCACGCTCGCACTGGAACGTCGCCGAACGGCGCTTCGTCTCCCCGGGCCTGGCAGCCTCCCGGGACACCCGCACGGTCACGGTGTGGAGCGGTCCGCCCCGCGACCACCGCCCCGGCTTCTTCCACCTCTCCGTCGCCGAGAACGGCGAGGAGCGGTACGGCGTCACCGCCCGCGGCACCACGGCCGAACACCGGGGTCCCGTCCCGGAGTCCCTCCGCCTCCTGCCGGACGGCCCCGACGAACACGGGCGGCACGAGCGCCGCGTCCTGGAGGCCCTCGCCACCGAATTCGGCGTCCGCCTGCCCCGGTTCGCGCTCACCCGGGGCCGCCTGCACACCCTCCGCACCCGCCCCTGGAACCGCGCCCCCGGCCCGGGCGAGTCGTACGTGACCGTCCGCCTGGTGCCGCACCGTCCGTAGCGGGATCTACCCCGGGCTGCTGCTCGCGTCCCCGTGGCGCGGACGGACCCACGGTACGAGAGCCGGAACCCGAGCGCGGTAGGCGTCGTACGAGGCTCCGAACCGGCCGGCCATGAGCGCGTCCTCGGTCCGCACCCGGGTCAGCAGCCACGGGACGGCGACCGCCAGGGCGGCTGTCCAGGCGCCGAAGCCGCAGGCCAGCATGGCGCCGACGACCAGTCCGAGCAGGCCGGTGTAGATGGGGTGGCGAACGAGCCGGTAGGGCCCGTCGGTGCGCAGTTCGTGGTGCTCCTGGACCGTCGGGACGCTGGCCCACATCGTGCCCAGGACCCAGCGGGCCCACAGCAACAGAGCGGTGGCGGCGACGACGAGCAGGCCGCCGAGAAGCGCGAGTCCGGGCTGCCAGTACTGCAGGCGGTGCCAGAACCCGGCGGTGCGCCCGACCCCCCAGGAGAACACCCAGGCACCGGCGACCAGCAGCACCCGGCGGGGCAGCGTACGACGCAGCCCCCGCGCCCAACCCCGCACACCGGCCCGCCTCTTCACCCCGAAGTAGACGGCACCCGCGATCCAGGCCACGACGAAGACCAGAACGCAGACACCGGTGAGTGCGACAAGCCCCGAGTGCAGTGCTCCCATACCCCAAGGCTCCTCCGACACCCGGCCGCCCACCACCACCCACAGGTCGATGGAGAGGGTCTCCACCCCCGGTCGAATCGGATCCCGGTCCGGTATCGGTATGAGGCCGGGACCGGCGGAGTCCCCGGCTCCGGGAGACCCTGCGGTGGTGGACGACGGAGTCAGACGGTACGCGAAGTGGACCGGGGACGTGGTCGCGGCGGTGGCCATGGCGGTGTTCGAGGCGGTCGCGGTGTTCGGAGCCCTGGCCATTCTGACGCTCTACACATTCGCGGCGGCGTGGGTCCCCCTGGCATGCCTGGGAGGTCTCGCCCTGTGCACGGGGATCATCGCGGCGGCGGCGTGGAGCGCACGGATGTGGGTCACGGCGGTGGTACAGGGGCTGGTCACCGGTGTTTGCCTGGTGGCGGTGATCGACCTCTGGGGCGCCGCGTGACGGCGCGGACCGACGGCGCCCCGGATCGAACGCATGAACCCCACGAACAAACTCGCCACCTAAAATCGAACAGGCGTACCATTGCCGCGTGGCTGCGACCTATGACTTTCCGAGTGACCTCCTCGCCGGTCAGGAGGAGCTGCATCAGGTCCGGGCCGAGCTCTCGGCCCTGCTGAAGCGGCTCCCCTGGTCGGTCGTGCCGCTGGACGGATTCAGTGACGACGGCGGCTGGCGCAAGGTGGAGCGCCCCGCCTCCCCGGGCTGGACCGAGGACGAACAGGCCGAGGTGGAGAAGCTCCGCCGCCGCGAGCACGAACTCGCGGTGTTCGTCAGCGGCCACCGCTTCTGGGCGGAGGTCACGGCACCGGACCGCATGGACGCCCGAAGCCGGCTCAAGCACGCGCACGAGAAGGGCTGAACACAGCAGAGGACCCCGGCCGCATCGGCCGGGGTCCTCTCTCCACGTGGGCGCGGACGGTTTCGAACCGCCGACATCCTGCTTGTAAGGCAGGCGCTCTACCACTGAGCTACGCACCCGAGACGAGTCGACAGCCTACATTGCCAGGGGCGCTGTCCCGCAAACCCGTATCCGGGCCGACCAGCCACCCCGCCGCCCGCCGCACCTCCGAACCGTCCCCGGCCGATCGCCTCAACCGCGAACTGACCGGCCCGTGTGTTCGTCTTTCACGGGTGGGAGAATTGGAGCGACCGCCAGGACACGGGGCGCAGCGTGGTACGGGAGAGGGAGAAGTGACGGGGACATCGGCGAATTCGGCGGTATCCGAGCAGTCGTACCCGCCTCCCGTGCGGGCCCGGCGTACGCCGCTTCGGGATGTTCTCGGTCTGGTGAGCCTGCCGCTGCTGGCGGTGCTGGTGGTGCCCGGGGCGTTCGCCGGTGGCGGGACGCGGCGGTGGTTCGGAGGGCGGGCGGAGAGTCAGCGGGCGGAGGCGCAGGCGGCGAAGGATGCCGCGGCGACCGCGTTCTACGAGCTGGACACCGCCCAGCGGGACCTGCGGATCTCGATAGAGACCATCTCCGCCGTCGACGACTCGCCGGCGGCCCGTCGTGCCGTCTCCGACTTCGAGGCGCTGGGGCGGCGGATCGACGAGGTCAGCAACCGGTACATCCAGGCGATCGACGCCTACGACCTGGACCGGGACGACCTGGAGGCGGCCACGGCGTCGCGGGCGCGCGGGGAGCTCTCCGGGGCCAAGGACGAGCTGGTGCGGGTGAAGGGGGAGCTGGACCGGTTCGGGGAGTCGCTCGGGCCGTTGCTCGGGAAGGCCGAGACGCAGCTGGCGCGGCTGGCGCCCGCCGTGGAGCGGGCCCGGCAGGCGCTGCTGGCGGCCAGCAACGCGCTCGACGCGGTGCGGAGGACCCCGATCCGGGCCGATGAGCTGGCGGCCCGGCTGGCCGCGTTGTCGCCGGAGCTGACCAGGCTGAACCAGGGCGCGGGGCAGCACGGCGTGCAGGCGACGCTGGAGCGGGCCGGGCGGGTGCAGCGGGAGGCCGAGGCGATCCGGGTCGAGGCCGAGCGGCTGCCGGAGCAGGCGGCGGAGATCGATCACCGGCTGGTGAGCCTGCGGACGCGGGCGCAGGCGCTGACCACCAGGGCCGGGCAGGTGGATCCGGTCCTGAGCGAGCTGCGGCGGCGGTTCTCGGCGGCCTGCTGGCAGGACTTGCAGCAGGTGCCGCGGCAGGCCGTGGAGAACGTGCGGCAGGCCGAGGTGAAGCTGCGGGAGGCGCAGGCGGCGCGGGACGCGCAGCGGTGGGCGGACGCGACGTCGCTGCTGTCGACGGTGCGGGCGCTGCTGAACAGTACGGACGAGGCGGTGTCCGCGGCCGGTGACCGGCTGGGCCGGCTGAACGCGGTGCAGAAGGATCCGCAGGCGGAGATCGACCGGACGCGGTTCGCGATCCGGGACGCGCAGCGGCTGGCGATGGCGGGGCGGTCCAGCCCGGATCCGCGGCACGCCCGGCCGCTGGACGACGCGGTGGCGCGGCTGGACCGGGCGGTGGGCACGCTGGAGGGGCGGCATCCCGACTACTGGCACTTCCTGACGGAGACGGAGGCGGTGCGGCAGTCGGTGGCGCGGACGGTGGCGCAGATCCGGGAGGACCGGGGCACGGGTCATCCGTGAGCCGTGTCGCTTGAGGCGTCAGCCGTCCGAGTCGTTTGCCGTCCTGTCGGTGCAGGCGGATATTGGGAGGCGACCCGCAATCCAGATGGGGAGGCGGAGATGGCCTCGCACACGGCGCGTTCGGGGATGTCACGGCCGCAGATCATTTTCGACGAGGCGCTGCCCGTCGATCACCGCCTGAACCAGGTCTACCGGATCGGGGCGGGGCTGATGGGCCTGTTCCTGCTGGCCTTCGGGATCCTCGGGCTGACCAACAACATCGGCTTCTTCGACACGGGTGGGAACACCGCGATCGGCCTGAACACCAACGGCGCGCTGAGCGTGCTGTCGATCTGTGTCGGGCTGCTGCTGTTCGTCGGGATGGTGATCGGCGGGAACTTCGCGTCCACGCTGAACATGGTGCTCGGCGTGCTGTTCATCCTGAACGGCTTCCTGTTCCTGGCCCTGTTGGACACGGACTCGGACTTCCTGGCCTTCAAGATCCAGAACGTGCTGTTCAGTTTCGTGGTGGGTCTGGTGCTGATGGTGTTCGGGATGTACGGCAGGGTCAGTACGAACCTGCCGCACGACAACCCGTACTGGCGGGCCCGCCACCCCGAGTCGGAGCAGCGGGCCGTCACGGCTGCCGATGATCAGGTGCGGTAGGCGTAGTAGTACGCGTTCGGGTACGACGCGACGAGGCTCGCCAGCGACCTGCGGTAGGTGTTGTTGGAGTGGTAGGTCACGTACGGGATGCCGTTGGCCACGTACGTGACGATCATCGTGTGGTCCTTCGAGCCGTCCCGGTCGAAGTCCATCTGGATGACGTCGCCGACCTGCGCCTGGAAGACGTTGGCGAGCGGCGTGGTCCGCTTGGAGTTCTGGGCGAACCACGACCATTCGTTGACGCCGACGAACGAGTCCGACTGGATGTCGGCGTTGCCGAACCACTTGGTGTAGTCGTAGACGTAGCCCGGGACGTGCTTCCAGCCGCCGGCCTTGAGCGACTGGCTGACGAAGTTGGTGCAGTCGCCGCCGGCCGTCTCGTTGTTGTAGTTCGGGTAGTCCGTGTTGTAGTTGTTCCAGTACTTCTCGGCGTACGTGGCCATCGCCTTGTAGTCGTACGTGCCGCCGGTGAGGGTCTTCGGCACGGCCGTGGGGTTGCGCGTGGTGGCCGCGCGGGGGGCGTCCGGCGTGGTGTTGCCGTCGTCGCCGGTGGCGGGCGCCTTGACCGAGGGCTTGGACAGCGTGTTGACGGCGAGGCCGCCGTCGTCGGTGTCCTTGATGGTGGTGAGCTGCCAGGTGCCCTGCCGGTCCGCCTTGAAGGTCAGTTCGTGGTGGGCCTGGAAGCCGGTGGTCTTCGGCGTGCCGGAGGCGGCCTTCGCGTAGGTCAGCGTCGTCGTCTCGGTGACGTCGGCCTTGGCGGTGCGGCCGGTCACGCGGGTCGCGTCGAGCGTGACCTGGGTGCTGCCGGCGCTGTACGTCTCACCGGCCTTGGCGATGCTGCTCTGACGGCCGCGCAGCTGGGTCAGCGCCGCGCTCTCGTCGCGTGACTGGGTGCTGGAGAGCCGGACGCCGCCGGAGAAGCGGGACGTCTGCTTCTTCTGCGAGGCACCCTGGACGAGGGCCTGGGTGCGGTCGGTGAAGACCGCGTCGGCCAGCTTCTGGAAGGTCGCCTTGGTCGCGGCGTTCACGGTCGGGTCGTCGACGACGGCCGCGCCCGCGCTCCAGTTGGGCACGAGGGCGACGCCGGCGACGACCGAGGCGGCCGCCGCCGTGACTATGGCCGCACGGCTGCGCTTACGGCTCAGTTTTCTGGATTTCAATGTGTTCCCCTCTACGCCGGTACACCTCTACCGGGCGACGGCATCTTCGCACGGCGTGTGTGACTCCTGTGAAGGGGGTTGCACGATTGGAATCCGCTTGCTGCCGTGTCGACTTGAAGGGTCTGCCGGGAGCCGGTACGACGCTCACTTCACGATGTCGGACCAGTCGGACGGGGCCTGGGCGGGGTCCAGGGTGCGCAGCCGGGCCAGGGTGGCCGGGTCCTGGGCGTCCATCCAGTCGGAGAGCTCCTTGAAGGAGACGCACTTGACGCCCTTCTTGGTGCATATCTTCGGGATGACCTGGTCGATGGCCTTCATGTAGATGCCGCCGTTCCAGTCCTCGAAGTGGTTGCCGATGAACAGCGGGGCGCGGCTGCCGTAGTAGACGCGGTTGAAGCCGTCCATGTAGGACTCGACGGTCTGCTGCTCCCATTCGGCGTACTTGGCGGGGTCGCCGTCGGTCTCGCCGTTGGACTGGTTGTAGAGGAAGTTGAAGTCCATGGAGAGGCCCTGGTAGTCACCGCCGGGGTAGGGGAGCATCTCCAGCGGGAAGTTCCAGAGGCCGTCCTTCTTGGAGGGCCAGATCTGGAAGTCGCCGGGGGAGCTGGCGTCGTACTTCCAGTTGTAGCCGTACTTCTGCAGGGCCTTCAGCAGGTTGGGCTGGCCCTCCAGGCAGGGGGCCCGGCCGCCGACGACCTCCTGCTTGAAGTCGAAGGGCAGGGCGGGGATGTCCTTGAAGCCGGTGTTGGTCTTCCAGTTCTCGACGAACTTGTAGAACTGGTCGATCTCGCTCTTCCACTGTTCGACGCTCCAGTCGCGGCCGCCCTTGGCCTCGCAGAAGTGGCCGTTGAAGTGGGTGCCGATCTCGTTGCCGTCGTTGTAGGCGTCGCGGAGCTGTTCCAGGGTGGTGCGGATGTGTTCGTCGGTGGCGTAGTCGATGGCGGCGTCGCCGGGCTGGTGCATCGGGCCGGTGTAGAGGGTCTTCTTGCTCTTGGGCAGCAGGTAGATGCCGGTGAGGAAGAAGGTCATGTGGGCGTTGTACTCCTTGGCCATCTCCCGGTAGTGCGAGAAGAGATGGTCGGAGCCCTCCAGGGCGCCGTCCCAGGAGAAGACGACGAACTGGGGCGGCTTCTCGCCCGGCTTGAGCTTCTCGGGCTTCAACTGGCCCTTCTGCGGCCCGGTGTACGACGTCGAGCCGTCGCCCAGGACGTGGGTCTTGCCGTCCCATTTCGGCGACGCCGACGCCGACGGGGAGGCCTTCGTGGTCCCGGCGGCGGTGGGCGCGGTGTCGTCCTGTCTGGTGAGCACCAGGTAGCCCGCGACGAGGGAGGCCACGACCAGGAAGGCGGCCAGGGTCATGACCTCCGGGCGGGCTGGACGGCGGTCACGTGCGGGCGCCTTGCGGCGGTGGCCGCCGGTTGTCGGCTTCGTGCGGGGCTTCATGCTCGGCTCATTCTGCGGGTGGGTGGCGTGGGGAGCGTCGTGGCCTCGGGGGTCAGTCGAGGCCCATGGCCTGTGCCCAGACCGTGTACGGGACGTTGTCGGTGCCGGATCCGGCGATTCCCTTGAGCGGCAGCGGCTCCAGGGACTTGTTCAGGTCGATGCGGTACACGACGACCGACGTCGTCACCTTGGAGAGCGTGCCGGTGTACCAGGCGGCGGTGTCCTTGCCGCCCGCGTAGGTGCTGCCCGCCTTGCCGGCCGCCGTGGTGGTGGCCGCGGCGGTCGGATGGGCCAGGCGGAAGGATTCGGTGAGCGCCTGCTCGACGTCCTCGGCCACGTCGTCGCGGACCGCGCGGGCCGGCTGGGGGGTGTCCAGGTGGACCCGGCGGCCGTTGCGGGTGATCTTGGAGACCGAGTACGGCTCGGTGTGGTCGCCGCCGGCCGCGAACGTGGCGTATCCGCTGGCCATCCGGATCGCGCTCGGTGTGGAGCTGCCGATGGACAGGGTGGGCACCTGGGCGCCCATGCTGTCGGAGAGCAGCCCGGAGGCCACCGCGGTGGCGCGCACCTTGTCGAGTCCGGTGTCCATGCCCAGTTGCATGAACGGGGTGTTCACCGACTGGGCGAGGGCGTTGGCGAGGCTGATCTGCCCGTAGGACCTGTCGTCGTCGTTCTTGGCGTAGACCTTCTTGCCGCCGCGGTCCCAGTACGGTCCGTCGGGTGTGGTGACCGGGACCTTGTCGTCGCCGTCGTAGAGCGTCTCGGGCAGGACCTCGGTGGCGGCTGCGCCGCGTTCCTTGTGGACGCCGTTCTGGAGTCCGGCGGCGTAGACGAAGGGCAGGAAGGCGCTGCCGGCCGGAACGGTGGTGGCGTTGGACTCGTTGTAGCCCTGGGTCCGGTGGTCGGGTCCGCCGTAGACGGCGACGATCCGTCCGTCGGTCGCGACCGAGGCGGCGCCGTAGTGGGCGGCGGCGGCGTTCTTGGGGTCGCTCGCCTTGGCCTCCTTGCGGGCCTTGGTCACGGCCGTGGTGAGGGTGCTCTCCTTCTTCCGGTCGAAGGTCGTGTAGATCTGGTATCCGCCGAGGTCGAAGTCTTTGTCCGAGATGTGGGCGGACTTCTTGGCGTACTGCTGGGCCAGTTCCACCAGGTAGTCGCTCTGGCTACCGGTGTCGTACACCTTGTTGGTCGTGATCGGTTCGGGGAACTTCGTGTACTTGGCGCGCTCGGCCGGCGACAGCTTGCCGATCTTGACCATGCGGTCCAGGATCCAGGACCAGCGCTCCACCGCCCGCTTGTGGTTGGCCTTGCTGAGCGTCGGGTCGTAGAGTCCGGCGCCCTTGAGGAGCGAGGCGAGCACGGCGGCCTGGCTGACGTTCAGCCGGCTGACGTCCTTGCCGTAGTAGGCCTGGGAGGCGCGCTGGATGCCGTAGGTGCCCCGGCCGAACCAGCTGGTGTTGAGGTAGCCCTCGAGGATCTGGTCCTTGCTCATCTTGTTGTCGAGCTTGAGGGAGATCATCGCCTCGGTGAACTTGCGGCTGATGGTCTGGTTCTGCGTCAGGTAGACGTTCTTCACGTACTGCTGGGTGATGGTGGAGCCGCCCTCGGTGTCCCCCTCGCCGACCGTGCGGTAGAGGGCGCGGGCGATGCCCTTCATCGAGATGCCGGGGTCGGTGTAGAAGCTCTCGTTCTCCGCCGCGAGCACCGCCCAGCGCACGTCCACGGGTATGTCCTTGAGCGGCATGTCCTGCCGCTGCACCCAGCCGGTCCGGGCCATCGGCGTCCCGTCGGACCAGAAGTAGACGTTGTCCTGCTGGGTGGCGTACGTGTTGAGGTTCGACGGTATGTCCGTCGCCGCGTAGGCGACCACGAGGAACATCCCGGTCAGCCCGATACCGCCCAGCCAGGCCCCCAGCCACTGCCGCCAGGACGGCATCCAGCGCCGCCAGCCGGTCCGGCCGGGCCGCGGGTACAGCGGCCGCAGCCTGCGCGCGTACGGCGCCAGTGGCGCGAGTCGGGGCCCCACGAGAGCCCGGAACCTCGCCACTGCCTCCAGCACGCGTTCACGCGGCGTCGGGCGGGCGCTGCGGCGCCGCTCGGCACGGCCGCCGGGGGCCGTCGGCTCCGGCTCGGGCTGCCGCTGTTCGGGCACCCGGATCTGCATCGTGACGTCCGCCCGCAGGGCGTCCACCTTCAGAAGCAGGGTCTCGTCGTGCACCGGCAGGTCCGGCTTGTTCCGCCGGGCGCCCTCCCGGGGCTCCGGGATGCCCCCCTTGCTCTCGCCCGCCTTCGCGGCGTCGGCGTCCGCGGCCCGCAGGGCGTGCAGCTCGTTCCACAGAGCCTCCGCCTTCTGCCGTGCGACCTCCTGTGCACGCTGAGCGTCGTCGCCCTTCTGCCACAGAGCATGCTCCGCGCGTAGGCCGTCAACCTTCAGATGCAGCGTCGCGTCCGGCTCGAACGGCTTTCGATCCCGGGATCCGGCCTGGTCATGGCCCTCCTCCGGGTCGCCCGTCCGCTCCGTTGCGTCCGTCACGACTGCGTCTCCCCTCGCACTCGGTCTTGCGCGCGCGGGTAGACACGACGGGTGGCAGCGCCGCGGTGGGCGCGGCGCTACGAGCCCCCCTCTTCCCCCGGTCTTTTGGCTCCTCGCGGCCAGCTCAAATTATCAGCGATCTTTTCAATATCTCCGCACAAGTATCGGACAGAAAGGAACACTCATGAAATTCTGAGGTGCAGTGATGCCCATCACTCCCGCATCGCTGCCGCTAGCCTGTCCCTCATGCCCCGCTACGAGTACCGCTGCCGCACCTGCGGCGACACATTCGAACTGTCCCGCCCCATGGCCGAGTCATCGGCTCCGGCAGCATGCCCGGAGGGACATCAGGACACGGTAAAGCTCTTGTCGACCGTGGCGGTCGGGGGTACGTCGTCCGCGTCCGCCGCCGGCTCCGGTTCCGGCTCCGGCTCCGGCTCCGGCGGGGGTTGTTGCGGCGGCGGCTGCTGCGGCTAGCCCGGCTCTCCCGCCTGCTCGACGACGGTCACCTCGGGCGACGGTCACCTCCAGGCGACGTCCGCCGAGGCCTCGGCGGCCAGGCCCCGCATCACGTGTTCGAGGAGGGCGAGCAGCACGCGCTTCACCGACTCCCGGTCCCTTGCGTCACAGAGCACGAGCGGTACCTCGCGCGGGAGGTCGAGCGCCGCGCGGATGTCCTCGGGGTCCTCGTCGCACATGCCGTCGAAGCAGTTGACGCCGACGGCGAAGGGGATGCCGCGGTGCTCGAAGAAGTCGACGGAGGGGAAGCAGCTGTCCAGGCGCCGGGTGTCGGCCAGCACGACGGCTCCGAGGGCGCCGCGGGACAGGTCGTCCCACATGAACCAGAACCGGTCCTGTCCGGGTGCCCCGAAGAGGTAGACGACGAGGGCCGTGCTCAGGGTGATACGGCCGAAGTCCATGGCGACGGTCGTGGTGGTCTTGCGCTCCACGCCGGCCAGGTCGTCCACGCCCACGCTCGCCTCGGTGATCAGCTCCTCGGTGCGCAGGGGCTCCGTCTCGCTGATGGTGCCGACGAGAGTGGTCTTCCCGACGCCGAAGCCGCCGGCGATGAGGATCTTGGCCGTCGCCGCGTCGGGCGAGACCGCGGTGAGGTCAGAGTCTTCGTATGCCATCGATCACTGCCTGAAGGAAGCGGGCGTCGGGGGTACCGGCCGCCGGGGGTGCGGAAACGGAGACGAGCGCGGTGTCGAGAAGGTCGCCCAGCAGGATGCGTACGACCGAGACGGGCAGGTCGAGGCAGGCCGAGACCTCCACCAGCGCCGTCGGCCTGCGGCACAGCGCGAGCAGCCGGTGCTGTTCGGGCTGGAGCCGCTGGGCACGGGTGGGCGGCCGGACGGTGCTGATCAGCGCGATCAGGTCGATGTCGGCGCGGGCGGAGCGGGTACGGCCGCCGGTCACGGTGTAGGGGCGGATGAGTCGGCCGGGGTCGTCATCCGCCCACGGGTCTTCCTCGGACCAATGCCTCATTCATGCTCCCCCGTATGTGGACCGCCGGTGTACTGGGGAACCCGGGGGGCGGCGCTGAGGTACTGGCCGACCTGCCGTACCAGCATCGTCATCTCGTAGCCGACGTTGCCGACGTCCACCTCCGAGGTGGCGAGCACCGCGAGCCGGGCGCCGCCCCCGGCCGTGGTGACGAAGAGGAACAGGTCGTCCATCTCGATGACCGTCTGCTGGACCCGGCCGCCGCCGAAGTGGCGGCTGGTGCCCTGGGCCAGGGAGTGGACGCCCGAGGCGATGGCCGCGAGCTGCTCGGCGTCGGCCCTGGCGAGTCCGGCCGAGGAACCGACCAGCAGACCGTCCTCCGAGAGCACGATCGCGTGCCGGGTCTCCGGGATGCGGTCGATCAGGTTGTCCAGAAGCCAGGACAGGCCTTCGCGCGCGGTGTTCGTTCGTGTCATGGGGTGGTGTTCCTTGTCGGACTGGTGCGGGTGGGCAACGGGCGCTGGTGGGACGGGGGCAGGGGCCAGTCCGGTGCGGGCACCTCGTCCTGGGCGCGGGCTCGCCGGGTGCCGTCCCGGAGTGCCGCGAGCATCGAGCGGGCCTGTTCCGGGCGGCGCTCCTCCGCCGCCCGTCCCGGGCCGTGGTCCGGCTGTTCCTCGTGCCGCTCCCGAAGCTGGGGAGCGAGGTTGGCCAGCCGGACCCGGCGCGGGAGCCGGCTCGGTCCGCCGGTGCGCGCCGGGCCCGCCGCGGCCGTGCCGGACCGGGTCCCGCCGGGCGGGGTCGCGCCGGGCGGAGTCGCGCCGGGCGCGGCCTGCGTCCATACCCGGGCGGAGGCCCGAGCCGGGGCCGGAGCGGGGGGCGGAGCCGGGGCCGGAGCGGGCGCAGAGGCCGGGGCCGGGGCCTGAGTCACCGTGCGGGTCCGCCTCGGCATGCCGGCGATCGTCGACTCCTCCGGCGGCGCGCTGTCGACCGAGGCCAGATGGCGTTCCGCCCGTGGGTCCAGCGTCATCGGCGGAAGGTCGGCGGCCGGCTCGGTCAGGCTGTGCGGCAGGATGACGACGGCCAGCGATCCGCCGTAGGACGAAGGCTGCAGGCTGGCCTTGATGCCGTGCCGCTTGGCGAGATGCCCGACGGTGAACAGCCCCAGGCGCGGGTCCTCGCCCAGCGAGGTGATGCTGAAGTCCTTGGGTTCGTGCAGCAGGACGTTGGCGGCCTCGTACTCCTCCTGCGCCAGCCCCAGGCCGCGGTCCTCCACCTCGACGGCGTATCCCTGGGCCACCGGCAGGGCGCGGACCCGGACTTCGGTGTGCGGGGGCGAGAACGTCACGCCGTTCTCGATGAGTTCCGCCATGAGGTGGATGGTGTCGCCGACCGCCGGGCCGGTCACGGCGACGGCCGGCATCGGCTCGACCACCACCCTCGTGTAGCCCTCGATCTCGGACACCGCGCTGCGCAGCAGGTCCGCGAGGGACACGGCCTGCTTCCAGCGGCGCCGGGGGGCCGAACCGGACAGGACCGTCAGGCTCTCCGCGTTGCGGCGCATCCGGGTGGCCAGGTGGTCGACGCGGTAGAGGTCGGCGAGGAGCTGGGGGTCCTGCTCCTTGCGTTCCATGCCGTCGATGACCGTGAGCTGCCGGTGCACCAGGATCTGGATGCGGCGGGACATGTTGAGGAACACCGTCCGGGCGCCCTCGCGCAGCTCGGCCTGCTCCAGGGCGACGCTCACCGCGATCCGCTGGGCGCTGTTGAAGGCCTCCGCGACCTTGCCCAGTTCGTCGCCGCCGTAGTCGAGTTCGGGCAGGTCGTCGGGGCCGACGTGCTTGCTGTCGGTGCGCAGTCCGTCGATCAGTTCGGGGAGCCGTTCCTGGGCCAGATCGAGGGTCGCCTCGCGCAGTGCGGTCATCCGCCCGATGAGCGACCGCGTGATGCGCCAGGACAGCACGGCGACCGCGAACACCGCGAGCAGCGCGAGGGCGCTGCCGGCCATTACCCGGTCCCGCAGTTCGTTGTTGCGGTCCACGTTGTTCTGGGTGACCTGGGCCAGGTACTGGTTCTCCACGTCCTGGACCTCGGTGAAGACGCGGCTCGGCGCGGCGGCGCGGGCTGACGTCAGGCGGGGCACCTCGATGCTGTCGCCGCCGCCTTCGGCCGCCGTGGGAAGAGCCGACTCGAAGGCGCTCAACTCGGCCCAGTCGCGGCCGTCCATGGTCTTCTCCAGCCCCTGCCGCAGCTCGGCCGGCAGATAGGGAGCGACCTCGTTGGTGAGGATGGAGCCGCGAACGGCGGCCTCGGCGGCCAGGGTTGTCCGCTCCTCGACGCTCAACCGGCCGCCGGCCGCGGCCGCGTCCAGGACGGCACGCTCCCCCGCGAGCGCCTCGGTCGCCCGCAGGAACGACAGGGCGTGCGCGGCCTCCGCCGCCGTGGCCCCGCTGCCGTTGTCGGTGCTCAGCGTTCCGAAGAGGTTCAGCACCGACTGGATCGTCTCCGAGTACACCTCGTAGGCGTGCCGCCGGTCGGCCTTCCCGCGGTCGACGGTGGCCCGTTCCGAGGTCAGGGCGTCCAGCCGCTTCCGGACGGTCGCCAACTGGTCCTGGTACTCGCCCGATCCCTCACCGGCGGAGGCGGCGTCCGCCTTGCGGAAGGCGGCGAGGACGCGGTCGGTGCGGGCGCGCTGGGCGACCAGCGCGGCACGCCGGCCGCTGCCGTGCGGCGACAGCAGGAGCACCGTCAGCTGCCGTTCCTTCTGGAACTCGCCGACTCCCGGTACCAGCGCGTACGTCGTCTTCGCCGCGTCCCCGACGTGGCCTGCCTGACGCCATTGGTTGAACAGCACGGCCGAACCGCTGAACCAGAGCAGGACCATCGCCACCGCCGGAACCAGCGCGAGCGAGATCAACGAGGCACGGATGCTGCGGCCCGGGCCGGTGTTCGGCCTCGTCCGTACGGCCTTCCCCCGGTGCCTGCTCACTTCGCCCGCCTACGGAAGGCGGAGCGGAGGCGGAAGCGGTCTGCGGCATGGAGCTGGAGCACCGGGAGCTTTCCTTTCCGGAAGGGAGGCGCGCACTGCGTCGCGGGCATGCCGAACATGCCGACGGAGGCCGGGAGATGAGTGGAGCGCGGAGGGACGTGTACGGGCGGGTCGTCCGCCCCGTCAGGCGGCTGAGGTAAGCATGAAACCGACCATGCGCAGCACGGTCAAGCTGGTGCACAAGTATGTGGTGACGACTGTTTAGGACAGTCAGTACACTATGCGCGTAGATATTTCTGACGCCCCTTCATCCGGAATCTCTCCCTCACCGTTGCGCCTCGGCTGATTACGCATGGTGAGGCGACGAATCCAGCACCCCCGCGCACCGACGGACCGACCCGCACGGCCCCTGGAGGCCGCATCCGCCACCCCCGCCATGTGTGACGCAGATCACAATCCACCGGAGACTCGAAAGCCCTTTCCCTCTCCTGCACCAACCCGCCACAACTCCTCGACGGAAGTCACGGCGATTCGACCGAGAAGATTGGGGCGCTCGGTCGAAAAGACCGGACCCGCGAACCGGGGAAGCATCGAGATGTACTCACGACGCATCCCGGTCACCGGAGCGACCGACGGATCCTGTGAGCCGGCGCCGCAGTCCGGAAGGGCGCCCGTGCCGTTCTGCCGGTGGCAGAACGCCGGTCCGACCGGGCTCGGCGATCACTACCGTCCAGTCTCATGACGACGATCACCACGCGCACGGTTCGGTACCCGGCCGACGGTCTGACGATGACCGGGCACCTCGCGCTCCCGGCCGGTGGCGACCGCCGGCCCGCGGTGCTGCTCGGACCAGAGGGCCCGGGGCTCAGCGACGTCGAGCGCCGCCGGGCCGATGCGCTCGCCGAGCTGGGATACGTGGTGCTGGCCTTCGACCTCCACGGCGGGCGCTACTTGGGCGACCCCGAGGAGATGCTGGCCCGTTGCCTGCCGCTGCTCGCCGACCCCGACCGGATGCGGGGCATCGGCCACGCGGCGCTCGACGTGTTGCGCGCCGAACCGCGGAGCGACCCCGACCGGATCGCCGCCGTCGGCTACGGCACCGGGGGCGCCATCGGGCTGGAACTCGGGCGCGACGGCGTCGACCTGCGCGTGATCGGGACGGTCAACGCACTGACCACGGGCCGGCCCGGCGAGGCGGCACGCATCCGCTGCCCGGTGTGGGCCGGGGTCGGTTCGGAGGACCCGATCATGCCGCCCGCCCAACGGGACGCGTTCACCGCCGAGATGCAGGCCGCGGGCGTCGACTGGCGCCTCGTGGTCTACGGCGGCGCCTTGCACGCCTTCCACCACCCGCCGGTCGACCAGCCCGTGGTCCCCGGCGTCGGCTACCACCCACGGCACGCGCAGCGGGCCTGGCGCGACGTCGTCGACCTGCTCGCCGAGTGCCTGCCCGTGACGCAGTGAGCTGGAAGGACTTCCGGAGCCGACCGCCAAGGGACAGTCCCTAGCCCGCCGTACGGACCGCCTTCAGGAACTCCCGTAGGATTCGCTCGCCGGCGAGCACTCCTCGCTCCGGCAGCGCCGTGATGGCCGGGCCGGTCCACCCTGCGTCGGCCAACTCGCCGTGTCCCGGCCGCCAGCCGCGGTCCGTGGCCAGCAGCAGGTCGGCGTCGAGCAGGGAGTCACCGGCGGCCAGCGTCAGCTCGGCCCCGGTCCGGCGCGCGACCTCCCGCATGGCCGCGCTCTTCGTCAGCGGCTTCGGCACGGCGTAGATCTTCCGGCCCTGCAACGACACCGTCCAGCCGCGGTTCTCCGCCCACACCGCGAGGCTCTTCACCCACTCCTCGGGCAGCAACTCCCGCTCCACGACCAGGTAGGCGAACAGGTCCTCGGCCACCCGCAGCTTGCGCAGCCACAGCGGATCGGCGTGTTCGGCCAGGTACGCGCGGACCTCCTCCAGCGGCGCGCACTCGTCCGCCAGCCGCGCCAGCACCCGTCCGTGCCAGTCCGCGTCGGACACCCCGTCGACCAGCAGATGCCCGCCGTTGGCGCAGATGGCGTACCGCGGCGCGGGCCCCGGCAGGTTGATCCGCTCGTACTGCTTGCGGGTCCGCGTGGTCGTCGGCACGAAGACGGCCGTGTCCCCCAGCTCGGTCAGCAACTGCGCGGCCGTCTCCGTCAGGTACGACAGCGGCCTGGCCTCGTGCACCTCGACGCAGAGCAGCCGGGGCGCCCGCGCGTCCGGCATGGTCAGCGCCAGGGCACCGGCCGAGTAGATGAGCGTACGGTCGAGGTCGCTCGCGACGAGCACCGCCATCAGACGTTCACCGCCCGGCCGTCGGCGCCGGTCGCCCCACGCGTGTACTTCGGGTGGATCAACCCGACACAGGTGTACGGCAGTTCGCCGACCTCCTCCACCGCTACCCCTCTCTGCTCCGCGAGCAGCCGCACATGGTCCAGGTCGGCGCCCGCCCCGGCCCGCGCCAGGATCTTCCAGGGCACCCGGCGCAGCAGCACCCGGGTGGTCTCGCCGACGCCCGGCTTGACGAGGTTCACGTCGTGGATGCCGTACTCCTCGCTGATCCGCTCGACGGCCGCCCAGCCCTCCCAGGTCGGCGTGCGGTCGGTGACGGCCAGCTCCTTCACGGCCGCGTCCACGGACTCGGCCACCTCGGCGAACCGTGCCACGACGGCGTCCAGGAAGGCCACCGACACGTCGGCGCCGGCCAGTTCGCGGTAGAACTTCGCGCCGTGGAAGTCGTCGGGACCGACCAGGTCCGCGCGCAGCACGGTCCGCGAGATCAGCCCGGAGACGGTCGAGTTGAGGCAGGCGGAGGGGATCAGGAAGTCCTCCCGGGTGCCGTACGTCCGCACGCACGACCCCGGGTCGGCGAGCACCGCGATCTCCGGATCGAAGCCGCTCACCCCCTCCCGCGCCTCGAACTCCTCGACCGCGTCGGCGAGTTCCCGGGTGATCGCGCCCTTCCCCGTCCAGCCGTCCACGAAGACGACGTCCCGGGGGTCGTGGTGCGCGGCCAGCCAGCGCAGCGCGTTGGCGTCGATGCCGCGGCCGCGCACGATCGACACCGCGTAGTGCGGCAGGTCGAGGCCGTACCGGAACTGCGCCCAGCGGCGCATCAGCACGCCCACCGGGGTGCCGGCGCGGGCCAGCGACACCAGCACCGGGCGCGGCGACCGCTCGGCCAGCACGGTCTCGGTGACGACGCCGACCGCCTGCGCGATCCGCGCCGCCGAGGTCTCCAGGGCGGCGTGGAACAGCGCCTGGTACTGCTCGCTCGGCTGGTACTCCACCGGCAGCGACTCGGCGTAGTGCGCGCCGCCGCTCTGGATCGCCTCCTCGCGCTCCTCGGTCGGCGCCTCCAGCGTGACCTCCGAGAGGTCCTGGAGCAGCCAGCCGACGTCCTCCGCCGGGTACGAGGAGAAGGCGGGGCCGCGGAGGGGCTCGGGCAGCATGGCGGGGCTCTCTTCGGGTAGCGCGGGGACGTACGACGGTACAACCGCGAGCAGGACGTGCGGGGCATGCGCGCCGAGCCGGTCGAGGAGGCCGCCGGGTGCGTGCAGTTCGGGGGTGTCGCCCACCGAGTCGACGAACAGGACGACGGCGTCGAAGCCGGCGCCCGCCACGTTGTACGCGTAGCGCTCGCCGGGGCCGTCGGCGGGGTTGTCGTGGGCCGGGAAGACGAGGCGGCTGCGGATGGCGTAGCCGGGGTCGTCGACGGCCAGGACGGGTGAGCGGGTGGTGGTGGAGTACCGCACCTCGGCGGCGACCAGGGCCTCCAGCTCGCGGGCGACCCTGAGGGGCGTGTACATCAGCTCCTCGAAGCCGAGCGTGAGCACGCGGCGGGCCCCGGGGGGCAGGGCTTCGGCGACCCGGGCCGCCATCAGGGGGAGAGCCGATTCGAGGCGTATCCGGTGGGCCGGGGTGAATCCGTGCCGTCCGCCGTCGGGGAGGCCGTGCGGCCAGTGCAGGTCGATGCGGGTGAGGTGAGGGGTGGTGCGGTCGTCGGGTGCCTGCGGCTGGGCGGGGGCTGGTCGCGCAGTTCCCCGCGCCCCTTGAGGGGACTGCCCTGAACCCCCTGGGGGCGCGGGGAA
Organism: Streptomyces sp. NPDC048291; assembly: GCF_043201715.1. Lineage (NCBI taxonomy): Bacteria > Bacillati > Actinomycetota > Actinomycetes > Kitasatosporales > Streptomycetaceae > Streptomyces > Streptomyces sp. NPDC048291. The sequence goes on along the minus strand of NZ_JBICZC010000001.1, from coordinate 180,017 downwards.
CTGCGCGACCGGCCCCGACGCTCCCGCAGACGACGAAGCACCTGGCGCGGCACCCCCCTCGTACCGCGCCACCAGCTCCTGCCCCTTTTCCAGCACGCCCTCGGGCAGCTTCACCGTCCCCGAAGCCGCCGCCAGCAGGTCCACCCTGGCGCCGATCTCCTCGGCGAACGATGTCAGCCGACCCGCGTCCGCCGCCGACCGCATATCGACCAACGCCACCACGACGTAACGTTTCCGCGGATAACGGGCGTGCAGGTCCCTGATCGTGTTCAGGACCGTGTTGCCGGTGGAGAACTCGTCGTCGACGAGGACCAGGGGGCCGTCGCCGGAGAGCAGGGCGGGGTCCTCGGGGAGCAGCAGGTGGGACGTCGCGTGGGAGTGGGACTCCTCGAAGCCGCCGGCCGGGGTCACCCCGGCGACCGGCCGGCGCGTGGAGTGGAGATACGGGGCGAGGCCGATTCCGTCGGCCACCGCGTGCCCGAGGCCGGTGGCCGTCTCGGCGTAGCCCAGGACGACCGCCTGCCCGGCCTCCCCCTCACCGAGCAGGTCCCGTACCCGTCGGCCGAGGGCGAAGCCATGCCCGTACACCACGGACGGCGACTGCGGTACGTGTTTGCCGAGCACGTTGGAGACGAGGAGGTGGGCCCGTCTGGGGTTGCGGCGCAGGGCGAGGCCGAGAAGGGCCGTCAGGCCGTCGTCGCCGACGAGTTCGACGCCGAGCCGCTCGGCGACCCAGCTGCCGGACCAGACCCCGTTGTTCGCTGCGATGTTCATGGGTTCCCTGTGTCGTCCCGTAGCGCCCGTCAAGCCGGTATCCCGGCGGCGAGCAGCTCCACGAAGCCGACGTCCTCGTTGGCCACGCCGAACACCTCGGCGCGGAGCATGGTCCGCTCGGCCCAGGCGCGGTGCGGCTTCACCTCGTTCATCTTGTTCGTGTACGCCGAGCGAAGTACACCCCCGCCACCGCGTTCCGGCCGCAGGATGTCCTGGGCGTCGGAGAACTCCTCGTGACTGACCACGGACAGCGCGTGCACGGGGATGACGTGGGACGGGTGGATGCAGGTCTTGCCGAGCAGCCCGTTGGCCTGGTCGAGGGAGATCTCCCTCAGCAGGCCGTCCATGGCGTGCTCGATGAGCCGGTTGCGCAGTTCCACGGCCTGCTCCTCCAGGAAGGGGCTGGTCCGCAGCATCGGCTTGAACATGCGCTCGGGGACCCGGAAGTACTCCCAGACCGGCCCGGTCACCGTGAAGCCGGTGCCGTCGGCCCGGCCCAGCATGTTCACCACGTCGGCGATGACGGAGGCGATGATCTGCACGTCGTAGGCGGTCATGTCGGGGGCCCGGCGCAGCCCGTAGGACGAGCAGAAGTCGGTCACCCCGAGGCGCAGCGCCAGCACCTTGTCGCGGTACTTGTCGACGGCGCGGGCGATGCCCTCCAGGGCGTCCACGCGCGTCTCCCGGTACATCAGCTCGGGCGTCTCCAGGACCGGCATGCCGAACAGCCGGCGCCCGCTGCTCAGCGCGGCGCCGTCCAGGGCCTGCAGGAAGGGGATGCCGCGCTCCTCGGTGAATTTCGGGAACACGAATCCGGACAGCAGCGACACGTTCGCGCCCAGCCGTCGTACCAGGTCGGAGATCTGCTCGGGCTCCCGCACCCGGATGAAGAGCAGCGGGAGCTCCGCACCGGCCCGCTCCCGCCCGGCGAGGTCGGCGAACTGCCGGACGAGGTTCTCCTCACCGGCCACCACGTCCTCGTCGCCGATGGAGTCCTCCAGGCACAGCACCATCGAGACCACGCCGAGTGCCGCCTGTTTGACGATGTCGTCGGCGAGCCGCGGCCGGGTGGCCGGGCTGTACAGCGTGGCACCCAGGGCCGCGGAGAGCAGCCGGGCCGGGGAGTCGGCGGTGAACTCGCACGGCTCCTGGTGGAAGAGGCGCTGCCGCACCTCAGGTGCGATGTGCCCGAAATGACGCATAGAACTCCCCCGTGGCGTGGGCCTAGCCTGTGAAATTGGTAAAGGGTGGCCGGTAATAGTACGTACAAAGCCATGTCCGGGGTTCCCGCCGGGCATGAATTTCAGGTAACCCGCCTGTGTCGGTCGCGAAGCCCCCCGCGTTGTCGTGACCAGGACCGAGAGGGCAGGATGACCGCATGACGCACGCGATGCTGAAGGGGTCCAACGTCCCCGTGGAAGCCACCACGGTCCGGGCCGTGCTGCGCTGGACGCCCGGGCAGGGGGTTCCGGACGTCGACGCCTCGGCGCTGCTCCTCGGCCCCGACGGACGTGTGCGCTCCGACGAGGACTTCGTCTTCTACAACCAGCCCCGGCACCCTTCCGGGAAGGTCTGGCGGCTCGGCAAGAAACGGGTGGCCGAGGGCCTCACCGACACGATCCAGACAGATCTCCCCGCTGTCGAGTCCAACGTCGGCCGAATCCTCCTGGTCGCGTCGGCGGACGGTGTCCCGTTCGAACACGTACCCGCCCTGCGCATCCTGCTGTACGACGCCGCGGCGCCGGACGCCGAACCGCTGGCCCACTTCGACATCAATCCGGAGACCGGCGCCGAGACCGCCATGATCTGCGGCGAGCTGTACCGCAGGGGCGAGGGCTGGAAGTTCCGCGCGCTCGGCGAGGGCTACAGCAACGGCCTCAAGGGGCTGGCCACGGACTTCGGCATCTCGGTGGACGAGTCCGAGCCGATGGAGGAGCCCTCGGCGTCCCTGCCGCTCCCGCCGGAGCAGCCGACCTCGGTCCCCACCCAGCCGGCCTACGGCTACCCCCAGCCGGCCACCTACGCCTACCCGCAGCCCGCCTACACCCAGCAACCGCCCCAGTCGGGCTACGGCTACCCCCCGCCGGCCCCGATCCCGGTGGCGACGGTCCCGAACGCGGACTTCCGGCTGCCTCCGCAGGGCCCGCAGTTCATCGGGCGCTGAGGATGCCGACCTGCTTTTAGGGGCGCGCCCCCGTGGGGGGCCTACCTGTCCGCCTTCGTCTTGTAACCCCGCCCCCACTGCAGGCCCCACCCGTACAACCGGTCGAGCTCCCCCTGGAAGCCGTACACGAACTTCACCTCGCGCCGGACGACCAGCTCGCCCTTCACGTTCTCGATCATCACCACCGCGCACGACCGGGCCTGCGGATGCCGTTCGTCGAGGCCTATCTCGATCCGCGGCCCGTTGCTCGGGTAGAGCGTGACGATCGCGTGGGTGCGGTCGAACGCCGGGGTCTGGTCGTAGATGTACACGAACACCAGCAGCCGCTTGATGTCGTCCCGGTGGTCGAGGTTGACGTACATCGTCTCGCCGGACGCCGACCCGAACCGGTCGTCGCCGCTGAGCTTGACGTACGGCGGTGCGTTCACGTCCCCGAGCAGGCCGCCGAGCGGCTGGACGACGCCCTTCGTCCCGTCGGACAGCTCGTAGAGCGCCCCGAGGTCGAGGTCGACGTTGACCATGCTCTGCCCGTGCCCGATCACCTCCGGCGGCCTGAGCGCCTTGAAGGGGTGCCGGAAGAGGCTCTCCCGCTGCTCCCCGTCGAAGTCGGACGTCCGCATCCGCCAGCTCAGGTTGACCCGCAGGTTGCCGGTGGCCGCGCCCTGCTTGGTGAGGGACACCTGCTGGTGCCGCCTGGTGAGCTCGATGGAGTTGGACGCCGCGCTGCCCGAGTCGAACTCGGCCGCCCTGCCGCCCAGCAGCCCGTCGAAGAAACCCATTCCCGCCCCCAGTAACTCCCGAAAACGCCTGGGGGCGGCCGACCCGTCGGCCGCCCCCATCAGAGCGTTCCTCGTCCAGGAGGGCGTCACACCCTCCGTTTTCGGCCCGGCGTGCCGGGTCAGACCCCGGACGGGACCTCAGTCTTGTCGTTCGATCCCGCGTTTCCCTCGGCTTCCGCGAGCCGCTGGTTGCGTCGTACGGAGGACCAGAACGACCAGCCGATCAGGACGACGCCGACGAGACCGGTGATGACCTCGTTGATCTGGTACTGGATGGTGACCATCAGGATCACGGCCAGCGCGCCGATCGCGTAGTGGGCGCCGTGCTCCAGGTAGACGTAGTCGTCCAGGGTGCCCTGGCGGACCAGGTACACGGTGAGCGAACGGACGTACATGGCGCCGATGCCGAGGCCGAGGGCCATGAGGACGATGTCGTTGGTGATGGCGAAGGCGCCGATCACGCCGTCGAAGGAGAAGGACGCGTCCAGGACCTCCAGGTAGAGGAACATGAAGAACGCGGCCTGGCCTGCCAGCAGCACGGGCGACTTCTTCTTGCCGGCGCGCTCGGCCTCTTCCTCCTCCTCGTGCTCGCGTTCCTCCTCGGCTTCGAGGCGGTCCTCGAAGAACCCGGAGAGACCGCCGACGATCATGTACGTGATCAGGCCGGCGATACCGGCGATCAGGACCGTCTGCGCCTTGTCCGTGTGGCCGCCGCCGTGCTGGTGGGCGTGGGTGGCGAAGGTGAAGGCGGTGATCAGCAGGACGATCAGGGCGATGCAGACCGCCAGCATGTCGACCTTGCCGAGCTTGGCGAGCGGGCGCTCGATCCAGCGCAGCCACTGGATGTCGCGGTCCTCGAAGATGAAGTCGAGGAAGATCATGAGCAGGAACATGCCACCGAAGGCGGCGATCGCCGGGTGGGCGTCGGTGACGAGCTCCTGGTAGCGGTCCTTGTTGTTGAGCGCGAGGTCGACGGCCTCGATGGGCCCCATCTTGGCGGTGACCGCGACGATGACGACCGGGAAGACCAGCCGCATGCCGAAGACCGCGATGAGAACGCCGACCGTGAGGAAGATCTTCTGCCAGAAGGCGTTCATCTTCTTCAGGATTCCGGCGTTGACGACCGCGTTGTCGAACGACAGGGAGATCTCCAGGACGGCGAGGATCGCCACGATGCCGAAGGCCTCCCACCCCCCGTAGAAGACCGCGGCGACCAGGCCGAGAGCGGTGATCGCGAACGACCAGCCGAAGGTTTTCAGAAGCACTGGCTACCCAATCTTGTGTGTACGGGTCTCGCTCGCGCCGTACTCGGCTTTACCTACTGTTGACCACGAAGTGTAGAGGGCGCCGGTGTCCTACGGGTGGGGCGGTCCCTACATCCGGACGGAGAACGTGCTAGGAGACGTTCACACCGAAGTCGAGCGCGATGCCGCGCAGGCCCGAGGCGTAGCCCTGGCCGACGGCGCGGAACTTCCATTCGCCCTGGTAGCGGTAGAGCTCGCCGAAGATCATGGCGGTCTCGGTGGAGGCGTCCTCGGACAGGTCGTAGCGGGCGAGCTCCTGGCCGTCGGCCTGGTTGACGACCCGGATGAAGGCGTTGGAGACCTGGCCGAAGGTCTGGCCGCGCTCGTCGGCCATGTGGATCGAGACCGGGAACACGATCTTGTCGCAGGTGTCCGGCACCTTGGGCAGGTCGACCAGAATCGATTCGTCGTCCCCCTCGCCCTCGCCGGTGAGGTTGTCGCCGGTGTGCTCCACGGAGCCCTCCGGGCTCTTGAGCTGGTTGTAGAAGACGAACCACTCGTCGCCGAGGACCCGCCCGCCCTGGCACAGCAACGCGCTGGCGTCCAGGTCGAAGGGGGCGCCGGTGGTGGAGCGGGCGTCCCAGCCGAGTCCGATCATGACGTTGGTGAGGTTCGGTGCGGCCTTCGAGAGGGAGACATTGCCCCCCTTGGCGAGCGTGACGCCCATGATGCTGGTCCTCCCCTAGCGGTGTTTCTCCGGTTGTCCTGCACGTCCGGCGCCGACCGTAAACGGTGCGGCGCCGGACAGAGCGGACTTTCGAACGCCCCTGGGGCGTCCACCTGGCTCAGACGTTGACGCCGAAATCCTGGGCGATGCCGCGCAGGCCGGAGGCGTAGCCCTGGCCGATGGCACGGAACTTCCACTCGGCGCCGTTGCGGTAGAGCTCGCCGAAGACCATCGCGGTCTCGGTCGAGGCGTCCTCGGACAGGTCGTAGCGGGCGATCTCGGCACCGCCGGCCTGGTTGACCACGCGGATGAACGCGTTGCGGACCTGCCCGAAGGACTGCTGGCGGTTGTCGGCGTCGTAGATCGACACCGGGAAGACGATCTTGTCGACGTCCGCGGGGACCGTGGCCAGGTTGACCTTGATCACCTCGTCGTCGCCCTCGCCCTCACCGGTGAGGTTGTCACCGGTGTGCTCGACCGAGCCGTCGGGGCTCTTGAGGTTGTTGAAGAAGACGAAGTTCTGGTCGCTGGCGACCTTGCCCGCCGAGTTCAGCAGCAGGGCGCTGGCGTCCAGGTCGAAGTCGGTGCCGGTGGTGGTCCGGACGTCCCAGCCCAGACCGACGAGGACCGCGGTCAGGCCGGGGGCCTCCTTCGTCAGCGATACGTTGCCGCCCTTGCTGAGGCTGACTCCCACGAGTCCTCCCTATGTGTGTCCAGGGGCGGGGAGCCCCGTCGTGCTTCGGATACCGGATCAACGACTCGATCCTAGTGACGGGTTCCCGTCGCACGCAGGCCCTGGACCCCGAAGAATCACGGGGTGTCGGCCATGCGGACCCTTAGGGGTCACAGTGTGTCGAGCGCCGTCACGTACTCGTTCAGGTCACGGGCGTCCGGCAGGCCGTTGACCACGGTCCAGCGCACGACGCCCTCCTTGTCGATGACGAAGGTGCCGCGCACGGCGCAGCCCTTGGCCTCGTCGAAGACGCCGTAGGCGCGGGAGGTCTCGCCGTGCGGCCAGAAGTCGCTGAGCAGCGGGTACTCCAGGCCCTCCTGCTCGGCGAAGACGCGCAGGGTGTGGATGGAGTCGTTGGAGACCGCCAGCAGCTGGGTGTCGCGGTCCTCGAACTTCGGCAGGTTGTCGCGCAGCTCGCACAGCTCGCCGGTGCACACGCCGGTGAAGGCGAACGGGTAGAAGAGCACCACCACGTTCTTCTCGCCGCGGAAGTCGGACAGCTTCACGGCCCGGCCGTGGTTGTCCTTGAGCTCGAAGTCGGGCGCCTTGTCGCCGACCTGGATCGCCATCGCTGCATCCCTTCGTCAGGGGCTGTTCGGGTGAGGACACCCTATGCGGCGACTCCTGCGCGGCGATCACGGCAGGCCGGTGGACGGACCGGTGCCCGGTCCGTCCACCGGTGCGGCTCAGCGCTTCTTGGCGGCACCCTTCGGCGTGTTCAGCCGGCTGCCGTTCCAGTCCTTGCCCACGCTGACGCTCTTGGTCTGCGAGAGGCCGGCGGTCGTGACCGCCTCGCCGATGTCGCTCGGCTCGACGTAGCCGTCGCGGCCGGTCTTCGGCGTCAGCAGCAGGATCGAGCCACCCTCTTCGAGGTAGCCGAGGGCGTCGACCAGCGCGTCCGTCAGGTCGCCGTCATCCTCACGGAACCAGAGCACCACGGCGTCTGCCACGTCGTCGTAGTCCTCGTCCATCAGCTCGCTGCCGATGGTCTCTTCGATGGACTCGCGGAGCTCCTGGTCGACGTCGTCGTCGAAGCCGATCTCCTGGACCACCTGGTCTGGCTGGAACCCCAGCCTGACGGCAGGGGTGGTCCGCTCCTCCGCGTGGTCCGCGGTCGCGCTCACGGGTTGCCTCCTGATCATGTCTTGGTGATGAACTCAGCCACGCGCGTGCGCGAAGCATTGGCCGTAGTCCACACGGGCGGGACGGATCGCGCAAGTACCCGGCCGTTCGGACCGCCGAAACGGTGACGATCCCGGCCGTGTCGCCGCAACTCCCGGCACCGTATCGCGGACGGGCGTGACACACACCACTCCCTTTTGCCCGCTATATGCCTTTCGGAATCATCCTCACATACGGCGGTCGAACGAGTATGCCAAGCGCGTCACACCCCGGGCGTATCGTTGCGTTTTGGCCGGTCCCGAGTTACCTCACGGTAGAGATGACGAGCGCCGCCCCGGGGTGGACGATGGACAGCGGCGCAGGCAAAACGCAGGGAAAAACCGGGAAAACAGGCGAAACAGTCAAAACAGCGAATCAGTGCCCCTCTGACAGGTAAGGAACAGCGTGGCTTCCGGATCCGATCGCAACCCGATCATCATTGGCGGCCTTCCGAGTCAGGTTCCTGACTTCGATCCCGAGGAAACCCAGGAGTGGCTCGACTCGCTCGACGCCGCCGTGGACGAGCGCGGCCGGGAGCGGGCCCGCTATCTGATGCTCCGCCTGATCGAGCGCGCCCGCGAGCGGCGCGTCGCGGTGCCCGAGATGCGCAGCACGGACTACGTCAACACGATCCCCACGCGCGCGGAGCCGTTCTTCCCGGGCAACGAGGAGATCGAGCGCAAGGTCCTGAACGCGACCCGCTGGAACGCCGCGGTGATGGTCTCCCGCGCCCAGCGTCCGGGCATCGGCGTCGGCGGCCACATCGCCACCTTCGCGTCCTCCGCGTCCCTCTACGACGTCGGCTTCAACCACTTCTTCCGCGGCAAGGACGACGGCCTCGGCGGCGACCAGGTCTTCTTCCAGGGGCACGCCTCCCCCGGCATCTACGCGCGCGCCTTCCTGCTCGACCGGCTCGGCGAGGCCCAGCTGGACGGCTTCCGCCAGGAGAAGTCGAAGTACCCGGACGGCCTCTCCAGCTACCCGCACCCGCGCTCGATGCCGGGCTTCTGGGAGTTCCCGACCGTCTCGATGGGCCTCGGCCCGATCGGCGCGATCTACCAGGCGCGGATGAACCGCTACATGCACGCGCGCGGGATCGCCGACACCTCCAAGTCGCACGTCTGGGCGTTCCTCGGCGACGGCGAGATGGACGAGCCGGAGTCACTCGGCCAGCTGTCCATCGCCGCCCGCGAGGGCCTGGACAACCTCACCTTCGTCGTCAACTGCAACCTGCAGCGGCTCGACGGCCCGGTGCGCGGCAACGGGAAGATCATCCAGGAGCTGGAGTCGGTCTTCCGGGGCGCCGGCTGGAACGTGATCAAGCTGGTCTGGGACCGCACCTGGGACCCGCTGCTCGCCCAGGACCGCGACGGCGTCCTCGTCAACAAGATGAACACGACCCCGGACGGTCAGTTCCAGACCTACGCCACCGAGTCCGGCGCGTACATCCGCGATCACTTCTTCGGCGACGACCAGCGGCTGCGCGCGATGGTCCAGCACATGACCGACGACCAGATCCTGCACCTGGGCCGCGGCGGCCACGACCACCGCAAGATCTACGCGGCGTTCAAGGCGGCCACCGAGCACCGGGGCCAGCCGACGGTCATCCTGGCCAAGACGATCAAGGGCTGGACGCTGGGCCCGAACTTCGAGGGCCGCAACGCCACGCACCAGATGAAGAAGCTGACGGTCGCCGACCTCAAGGGCTTCCGGGACCGCCTGCACCTGCCGATCTCCGACCGGGAGCTGGAGTCCGGCCTGCCGCCGTACTACCACCCGGGCCGGAACTCGGAGGAGATCCAGTACATGCACGACCGGCGCAAGGGCCTGGGCGGCTACGTCCCGACCCGCGTCGTACGCTCCAAGCCGCTCGCGCTGCCCGACGACAAGACGTACGCGACCGTGAAGAAGGGCACGGGCCAGCAGTCGATCGCGACCACGATGGCCTTCGTCCGGCTCCTCAAGGACCTCATGCGGGACAAGGAGATCGGCCGCCGGTTCGTCCTGATCGCGCCGGACGAGTACCGCACCTTCGGCATGGACTCCTTCTTCCCGAGTGCGAAGATCTACAACCCGCTCGGCCAGCAGTACGAGGCGGTCGACCGCGACCTGCTGCTCGCCTACAAGGAGTCGCCGACCGGCCAGATGCTGCACGACGGCATCTCCGAGGCCGGCTGCACGGCCTCCCTGATCGCGGCGGGCTCGGCCTACGCGACGCACGGCGAGCCGCTCATCCCGGTCTACGTCTTCTACTCGATGTTCGGTTTCCAGCGCACCGGCGACCAGTTCTGGCAGATGGCCGACCAACTGGCGCGCGGTTTCGTCCTGGGCGCGACCGCCGGACGTACGACCCTGACCGGTGAGGGCCTCCAGCACGCCGACGGCCACTCCCAGCTGCTCGCCTCGACGAACCCGGGATGCGTGGCCTACGACCCGGCGTACGCGTACGAGATCGCGCACATCGTCCAGGACGGCCTGCGCCGGATGTACGGCGGCGACGCCGAGCACCCGCACGGCGAGGACGTCTTCTACTACCTGACCGTCTACAACGAGCCGATCCAGCACCCGGCCGAGCCGGCCGACGTGGACGTCGAGGGCATCCTCAAGGGCGTCCACCGGATCAGCGCGGGCACGGCGGGCACCATCCCGGCGCAGATCATGGCCTCGGGCGTGGCGGTGCCGTGGGCGATCGAGGCGCAGAAGATCCTCGCCGAGGACTGGAACGTCAAGGCCGACGTCTGGTCCGCCACCTCCTGGAACGAGCTGCGGCGCGAGGCCGTGGCCTGCGAGCGGCACAACCTGCTGCATCCGGAGGAGGAGCAGCGGACGCCGTGGGTGACGCAGAAGCTGAGCGGCGCCGAGGGTCCGTTCGTGGCCGTGTCCGACTGGATGCGGTCGGTGCCGGACCAGATCGCGCGGTGGGTGCCGGGCACGTACCAGTCGCTGGGTGCCGACGGCTTCGGCTTCGCCGACACACGGGGCGCGGCGCGCCGGTTCTTCCACATCGACGCGCAGTCGATCGTGGTCGCGGTGCTGACCGAGCTGGCCCGTGAGGGCAAGCTCGACCGCTCCGTACTGAAGCAGGCCATCGACCGGTACCAGCTGCTGGACGTCACGGCGGCGCACCCGGGCGCGGCGGGCGGCGACGCGTAGCGCTCCGCGAGGAGGCCGGTGGGCAACTGCGGGCCGGTGGGGCGCGGACGCGTCCCACCGGCCTTCGCCGTCTCTTTACGATGCCGGTATGAAGCAACAAACAGCGCAGGCTCGTTGGGAGCAGGTGACCCAGCGGCCGTTGCTGGCGCTGGCGGTGGTCTTCGCCGTCGCCTACGCGCTGCCGATCGTGGACGGTTCCGCGGGGCATGTCCTGACCGCCGCGTGCACGGTGGCGGAGTGGGTGGTGTGGGGCTCCTTCGCCGTGGACTACCTGATACGGCTGGCCCTCGCGCCCCGGCGCAAGGAGTTCGTGCGGACGCACTGGATAGACCTGTGCGCGGTGGTGCTGCCGCTGCTCCAGCCGCTGCGGCTGCTGCGGCTCGTCGCGACGCTGATGCTGGTGGGGCGGCGGGCGCGGATGGCCTCGCAGATCCGGCTGACCACGTATGTCGTCGGCGCGGTCGTCGGCCTGCTCATGTTCGGCTCGCTGGCCGTCCTGTCGGTGGAACGCGACTCGCCGAACGGGAACATCCGGACGCTGGGTGACGCCCTGTGGTGGTCGTTCACGACGATGACGACGGTGGGGTACGGGGACCACGCGCCGACGACCGGGCTGGGCCGGATGATCGCGGTGGGCCTGATGCTCTCCGGGATCGCCCTGCTGGGTGTGGTGACGGCGAACATAGCGACGTGGTTCATCGCGCGGTTCGAGAAGGACGACGTGGAGGAGCGGCGGCAGACGGAGGCGATCGGGATGCTGACCGAGGAAGTGCGGGCGCTGCGGGCGGAGGTCGTCGCCCTGCGCGAGGGCGTGGGCGCGGGGGGCGGGGTGCGCTCACCGGCGCTTGCCGGGTGCCGCTGCGCCCACCCGTGCCGCCCGGGGGTCCCTCCAGGCCTTTCGGGCACTGGGGGAGGCACTACTGCCCGCAGCTAGGACGTGCCCCGTAAGGGGCGCGGGGAACTGCGCGAGCAACCCCCACCGGCCCGCGGGCTGCAACGGCGCCCCGCGGTCCCACCCGCCCCGCGGGCCCGCCCGCGCGCTGCCCCCCTCCGGCAGCGCGCCGCGGTCCGACTGTCCTCGCATGCCCTGCGGAGGACGTGACCCACTGTGACCTGCGGCGCCTGCCGAGGGCGAGGAATCTTTAGCGGAGTCACCCTGATAGGTGAACTCCGCCCGGAGAAGCGTCAGATGTGGCCCACGCCGGCATCCGCGCCCGCGTTCTCGCCGCGCTTGGTGAACAGCGCGACCAGGATCGCGACCGCCGCCACCCCCGCCGCGACGAGCGAGGCGAGGCTCATGCCGGAGATGAACGTGTCGTGGGCGACGTCGGAGATCTTCGCGGCGATCTCCGCGGGCGTCCCCTTGGCGACCGGCGCGACCCCGACCTGGACGGCCTCGGAGGCCTGCGCCAGCTGCGCGTCGGTCAGCTTCGGCAGCCCCGCGGCGGCCCAGTTGCCCGGCAGGTCGCCGTCGACCTTGGAGGCCATCACGGCGCCGAGCACGGCCGTACCGAGGCTGCCGCCGATCTGCATCGCGGCCTGCTGGAGACCGCCGGCCACACCGGAGAGCTCCATCGGCGCGTTGCCGACGATGACCTCGGTGGCGCCGACCATGACCGGCGCGAGCCCGAGACCGAGCAGGGCGAACCACAGGGACATCAGCGCGCTGCCGGTGTCCGCCTTCAGCGTGGACATGCCGTACATGGCGATCGCGGTGGCCGCCATGCCGCCGGCCAGCGGGATGCGCGGGCCGAGCTTGGTGATCGCGGCGCCGGCCAGCGGCGAGCCGACGATCATCATGCCGGTGAGCGGAAGCAGGTGGAGGCCGGCGTCGACCGGGTCCATGCCGTGCACGTTCTGGAGGTAGAACGTCACGAAGAACAGGCCGCCCATGAAGGCGATGGCCATCAGGACCATCAGGACCACGCCCGCCGAGAGCGGGACGGAGCGGAACAGGCCGAGCGGGATGAGCGGTTCCTTGACCCGCGTCTCCCAGAAGGAGAAGAGGGCGAAGCCCAGCACCGACGCGGCGATGAACGTCCACGTCTTGCCGTCGCCCCAGCCCCAGCTCGGCGCCTTGATGAGCGCCCAGACCAGGCAGAACATCGCGCCGGAGAGCAGGCCGATGCCGAGCAGGTCGAAGGAGCGCGGTGCGTTCTCCGCGCGGTGGTCGAGCAGCATCACCACGCCGAGGACCAGGGCGATCGCGCCGACCGGCACGTTGATGAAGAACACCGACTGCCAGCTGACGTGCTGGACCAGCACACCGCCGAGGATCGGGCCGCCCGCGGTGGAGGCGCCGATGACCATGCCCCAGATGCCGATCGCCATGTTGAGCTTCTCGGCCGGGAAGGTGGCCCGCAGCAGGCCGAGCGCGGCCGGCATCAGCAGCGCGCCGAACAGGCCCTGGAAGACGCGGAAGGTGACGACCAGACCGATGCTGTCCGAGAGGCCGATGGCCCCGGAGGCCGCGGCGAAGCCGACGACGCCGATCAGGAACGTCTGCCGGTGGCCGAAGCGGTCGCCGAGCTTGCCCGCGGTGATCAGGGAGACCGCGAGGGCGAGGAAGTAACCGTTGGTGATCCACTGGACCTGGGCGAAGGTGGCGCCGAGGTCCTTCTGGATCGCGGGGTTGGCGATGGCCACGATGGTGCCGTCGAGGGCGACCATCATGACCCCGACGGCGACGGTTATCAGGGTGAACCAGGGGTGGCCGCGCAGGCCCGGGGCCGGCGGCCGGTCCGGCAGGGCCGCCGGTGCCTTGTCCCCCGACCCCGTCGTGTCGATCGTGGTCTGACTAGTCATGCGTTCGAGGCTAATGACAGCCACTGACAGTTGACAAACAATTTCAGTAGTCAGTAACTGTCAGGCATGGAAACGCTGCGCGAACGCAAGAAACAGCGCACCCGGGACACGCTCCTGCGGTCCGCGCTCGAACTCTTCGTGACCCAGGGGTACGAACACACCACCGTCGACGAGATCGCCGCGTCCGTCGACGTCTCGCAGCGCACCTTCTTCCGCTACTTCGCCAGCAAGGAGGACGTCGCGTTCTTCGTGCCGCGGCTCACCGAGGAGCACTACGTCGAGGCGGTGCGCCGCCGCCCGCCCGAAGAGCCCCCGCTGGAGGCGCTGCGCCGGTCGGTCATGGACAGCTGGGACACCATCGAGGAGGCCATCGAGCGGTACGTGCCGGTCGGGCTGTTCCTGCGCACGTACAAGCTGATCGAGGAGACCCCGGTCCTGTTCGCCGCCCGCCTGCGACGGCAGGCGGAGACGGAGGAGGAGATCGCGCGGATCGTCGCCGAGCGGGAGGGCGTCGACCCGGACACCGACCCCCGGCCCCGGCTCGTGGTCGCCGTGTTCGGCGCGGTCATCCGGGTCACCGAGCGGCACTGGTCGGTCGGCGACGACTTCAGCGTCGCGGCGATCCGCGAACTCACCGCGTCGTACCTCGATCAGGTGGGACCGGCGCTCACCGGGCACTGGCGCGAGGTCTGACTCCCCATCACACGGGCCCGAGACAAGCCTCACGTTTGCCGAAACGTGATAACTGTCACTCAGTTACCGCGAGACCCCTTCGTTCTCCTAGTGTGTCCTCCCAGTGACTTCCTTCGACACCTCCCCGCCCCTCAACGTCTGGCGCGCGCTGCTCGCCCTGGCCGTCGTGTTCGTGATGCTCGCGACCACCGGCTGGACCGCCCTGCGCGCACACCGCGAGACCACCGCGCTGCAGACCTCCCTCGCCAAGTGGGAGCACGGCAGCGTCCACGGCCTGCGCCTGCCGGACCCGGAGGCGTCGCCCGCGCTCCTCACCCGGTTCTTCGCGTCGCTCACCGCGCAGGAGCGCGACCGGCTCGCGCACCGTTACCCGCTCGCCGTGGGCAACATGAACGGCGCGCCGGCCGAACTGCGCTACCGCGCCAACGACATCGCCCTCGACCAGCAGCGTGCCGTCGAGAAGAAACGCATGCACGACCCACGGCTCAGCGCGGCCGGGCAACAGGACGCCGGCCGTCGTATGCACCGTTACGAGGCGCTGATGGCGAAGGGCCGGCAGATCCTCGCCTTCGACCCGGACGGCAGCGGCCGGGTCGCGGAGGTGTTCGGCGACCTCACGAAGGCCGAGCGGATCTCCGTCGTCGTCCCCGGCGTCGACACCGACCTGCTCACCTTCCAGAAGACGAACCGCCCGTACAGCGCGCCGGTCGGCATGGCCAAGGCGCTGTACCGGGAGGAGCGCACGGCGAGTCCCGCGACCCGTACGGCGGTGATCGCCTGGGCCGACTACACCGCGCCCGACGGGCTCGGCGTGGGCGCCGCGACCGGCACGGCCGCCGAGCAGGGTGCCGTACGCCTCAACGCGCTGCTGCGGGCACTGCCCGGCGAGGCGCCGGTGTCGATGTTCTGCCACAGCTACGGCTCGGTGGTCTGCGGGGTGGCCGCGCACGCCATGCCGGACCGGGTGGCCGACATAGCGGTGGCCGCGAGCCCCGGGATGCGGGTCGAGAACGCCTCGCACCTGGACACCCCGGCCCGGGTGTGGGCGATGCGGGACGCCTCCGACTGGATCCAGGACGTCCCCTATCTGGAGTTCGGCGGACTCGGCCACGGCGCCGACCCCGTCTCCTCCTCCTTCGGCGCCCGGGTGCTGTCGGCGTACGACGCGAAGGGACACGCCGGCTACTTCGAGCCGGGTACGGACAGCCTGCGCAACCTCGCGGACGTCGGGGTCGGCGCATACGGCGCGGTGACCTGCGCCCACGACGATGACGGGTGCCTGGCGGGTTTGTCCGGCACGTCGATGGCCGGACGCGCGTAGAGACAGCAGGAAGTGCGGTATGCGCGGGGATGGGACTGGGAAGCACGTGCCGCATACGATGAGCCGCATGGGTGACGTACTGGCCGGATTTCATGCCGCCTGGGAGTTCGAGTCCGACTCCGTGCTCATCCGTTACGAACGGGGGATTCGAACACCCAAGCTGTTCCAGAGCCTGGGCGAACGCCGGGTGCCGCTGGCCGCGCTGGAGGGCGTGACGCTCACGCCCGGGAAGCGGGGCACGGTCGTCCTGAGGGCCGAGCCGCGCCCCGGTGCCGACCCGCTCCTCGAGGCGGCGGCCGGACAGCTCAAGGACGGCAGCGACCCGTACCGCCTGGTGGTCCCGGCCGAGCGGGCGACCCTCGCCGAGTACTACGCCGACGAACTGCGCCCGCTGCTCACCGCGTCCGGACCGGCCGAGAGGTTCCTGGTCGCCGCGCCCGAGGGACCCCGGCAGTTCAAGGCGTACGACGGGAAGGCGAGCTTCGACGGCAGGGCCGTGCACTTCCGGTGGTCGTGGACGGGCGCGTCCACGGCGAAGTGGAAGGCCGGCGACCAGAGCTTCGCCGTCGCCGACCTGGGCGGTGTGGAGTGGCGGTCGCCGGAGGTCTTCGAGGGGCATCTGCGACTGCTGCGGCGGGACCTCGCGGGGGCGCAGCCGACGCAGCCCGACCAGGATCCGGCGACGGTGGTGTTCGGGCTGGGGTACGGCCCGGTGCACGAGTCGCTGCCGTTCGCGGCGGCCGTGCTGGAGGCCCTGCGGGCCAAGGGGGCCGCCGCGGTGCCGGTGCCGACGGGGCGCCGTGACCCCGCGGACATCGCCGAGCGGATTCGGCATCTGGGGGAGTTGCACCAGGCGGGGCTGGTCACCGATGAGGAGTTCGCCGCGAAGAAGGCCGAGTTGCTGGCGGAGCTTTAGCGGTTCTTTCGGGTGCGGGTGCGTGGGGCTGGTCGCGCCCACGCGGCGGCAGCCGCACATCGAATACAGCCCCGCGCCCCTGACGGGGCGCCGTGGCGAAGGGCGTTTTCAGTTGCCGCCTGTTTCATAGAAGCTGATCTTTCGGTCCAGGACCGACAAGGTGTCGTGCAGCTCGGCGATGCGGGACACGACGTCTCTTCTGGTCTGTTCGAGGAGCTCGCGGCGCTCGGGGTAGGTCGTCTCGCCCTCGCGTACCAGTTCCGCGTAGCGGACCATGTCGGCCACCGGCATGCCGGTCAGGCGCAGCTTGGTCACGAAGTCCAGCCAGTCCAGGTCGCGGTTGCTGTAGCGGCGCTGGCCGGTGTGCGAGCGGTCGATGCTGGACATCAGGCCGATCCGCTCGTACCAGCGCAGGGTGTGGGCGGTCAGGCCGGTGAAGGCGACGACCTCGCTGATCGTGTAGCGGTCCTGGCCCTCGGGGCGCGGATGGCGCCGGGGCGGCGCGGAACAGATGTCGGCGGGCGCGATGTCGGGCTGCTCGGTGGGGGCCGCGGTCGTGGTCTGCATCACCGTCATGGGCCCACGCTAAGACCTTGGAGTGCACTCGAAGCAAGCGGAACCCGGTAAGAAATACACGCGACGCGCGGGCCGGGCGGTGACTAGCGTGCGGGGCATGAGTCTCGTACGCCGTGCCACGGCCGAGGACGCGGCGGAAGTGCTGCGGCTGCGCCAGGTGATGATCGACGCGCTGCCCGGCGGGGACAGCTCCACAGGATGGCACGCCGAGGCGCGGCCCGCGCTGGAGGAACGGCTGGGTGAGCCGGACGGGGACTTCGCCGCGTTCGTCGTCGACCATCCGGACCGGCCGGGGACGCTGGCGGCGCTGGTCGCCGGGACCGTCGACTACCGGATCGGCAAGGCGGGCAGCCCGCACGGCCGCTCCGGGTACGTCTTCAGCGTGGCGACCGACCCGGACGCCCGGCGGCGCGGGTACGCGCGCGCGTGCATGGAGGAGCTGCTGGCGTGGTTCCGCGAGCGGGGTGCGGGGCAGGTCATGCTGACCGCGTCCCCGGAGGCCGAGCCGCTCTACGCGGCGCTCGGCTTCGCCCACAAGCCGGACCCCACGATGATGCTGCGGCTCTGAGCCGCTTAGGGTCGTGGGCATGTCCTTGAACAGCCTCGCGTCGATCGAGAACTGGCCCGTGCCCACCGCCGCGGCGGGCGTCGTACGCACCGACGGGACGGTCCTCGGCGCCCACGGGCCGGTCGGACACGGCTTCCCGCTGGCCTCCGTCACCAAGCCGCTCGCGGCGTACGCGGTGCTCGTCGCGTACGAGGAGGGGGCGGTCGAGCTCGACGAGCCGGCGGGGCCCGACGGAGCGACGGTACGGCACCTGCTCGCGCACACCTCGGGGCTGGCCTTCGACGAACACCGGGTCATGGCGCCGCCCGGGGACCGGCGGCTGTACTCGAACGCGGGGTTCGAGGTGCTCGGGGAGCATGTCGCCAAGGCGACGGAGATGCCGTTCGCCGAGTACGCGCGGCAGGCGGTGCTGGAGCCGCTGGGCATGACAGCGACGTCGCTTGAGGGGTCGCCGGCGAAGGACGGCGTGTCGTCCGTCTCGGACCTGCTCCGCTTCGCGGCCGAGCTGCAGGCGCCGCGGCTGCTGGATCCGCGGACGGTGGCGGAGGCGACGCTGAGCGTGCAGTACCCGGGGACGAAGGGCGTGCTGCCGGGGTACGGGCACCAGAACCCGAACGACTGGGGGCTCGGGTTCGAGATCCGCGACTCCAAGTCGCCGCACTGGACGGGGGCTTCGTCCTCGCCGCGGACGTTCGGGCACTTCGGGCAGGCGGGCACGTTCCTGTGGGTGGACCCCGACGCGGGTGCGGCGTGCGTCGCTCTGACGGACCGGGCGTTCGGGCCCTGGGCGGTCGAGGCGTGGCCGGTGCTCACGGACGCGGTGCTGGCGGAGCTGCGCGGCTGAGGTGGGCCGGGGGCGGGGACGCTCACCGGCGCTGGCCGGGTGCCGCCGCGCCCACCCGTGCCGCCTGGGGGTCCCCCCAGGCCTTTCGGGCACTGGGGGAGGCACGACTGCCCGCAGCTAGGCTTCTGGTCTTTCAGGGGCGCGGGGAACTGCGCGACAAGCCCCCCACCGGCCCGCGGACGGGCGACGGCCGCCGCTACCCGGCCATTTCCCACAGCAGCAACTCCGCGTCGGAGATCCCCGACGCCTCCAGATCCTTCGCGTCGGTGATCCGTACGGCGTCCCCCGGCCCCAACTCCTCCTCCCCCAGCCGGGCTTCGCCCCGCACGACATGGACGTACACGTACGCCCCGTCCGGCACCGCCGTCCGCTCCCCCGCCCCCAGGCGGCGCACGTGCAGCATCGCGGCGGCCTCCGGGACCGCGTACGGCGTGGAGTCGGCGATGCCGCGGACGATGTCGTAGGAGGGTTCGCCGCCGGGCCGCACCGGGGCCAGCCACATCTGGACGAAGGTCAGGGGCAGCGGCCCGTCGTTGCGCTCCACGTGGCGGACGCCCCCCGCCGAGCTGAGGCGCTGGACGTCCCCGTGCCGGACCACCGTCTCGTGGCCCGCCGAGTCGCGGTGGGTGAGCTCGCCCTCGACCACCCACGTCACGATCTCGGTGTGGCTGTGCGGATGCTCGTCGAAGCCGGCGCCCGGTGCCAGCCGCTCCTCGTTGCAGGCGAGGACCGCCGCGAACCGCAGGTTGTCGGGGTCGTAGTGCGGGCCGAAGGAGAAGGCGTGCCACGACTCGATGCCGGTCGCCGGGTCGCCCCCCGGATAGCGCTGCGCCGCGCGCCGTACGTCCATCACGGCACCACGGTAGACCGCAGTCGGCACCCGGCGGCGCAGGCTCCCGTCCGGATAAGGCAGTCTTGTCCCCGTGCCCGAACCCGTAACGCGCAAGTCCGACCCCTCGGCTCAGAAGGTCCACCCCCACTCCGCGACCCTGAAGCGGCTGGAGAAGTCGTCCGGCAGTCTCGCCGCCCAGGCCATCGCACGCATGGACGAGACCCTGTCGTGGTACCGGGCCATGCCCCCGGAGAACCGCTCCTGGATCGGGCTGGTCGCCCAGGCGGGCATCGCGGCCTTCACCGAGTGGTTCCGGCACCCGGACGCCCCGCAGGCGATCTCGACGGACGTGTTCGGGACCGCGCCGCGCGAGCTGACCCGGGCGATCACGCTGCGGCAGACCGTGGAGATGGTGCGGACCACCATCGAGGTCATGGAGAGCGCCATCGACGAGGTGGCGGCGCCCGGCGACGAGAGCGTGCTGCGCGAGGCGCTGCTCGTGTACGCCCGTGAGATCGCCTTCGCCACCGCCCAGGTGTACGCGCAGGCCGCCGAGGCACGCGGTGCCTGGGACGCCCGGCTGGAGTCACTGGTCGTCAACGCCGTGCTGAGCGGCGAGGCCGACGAGGGGGCGGTGAGCAGGGCCGCGGCGCTCGGGTGGAACTCGCCGGACAACGTGTGCGTCGTGCTCGGGACCGCGCCCGACGGGGACAGCGAGCTGACCGTCGAGGCGATCCGGCGGGCCTCCCGGCACGCCAAGCTGCAGGTGCTGACCGGGGTGCTCGGGGACCGCCTCGTCGTCATCGCGGGCGGCAACGACAATCCGCTGGCCGTGGCCAAGTCGCTGATCGGGCCGTACGCCGCCGGGCCGGTCGTGGCGGGTCCCGTGGTGCCTGACCTGCTGGCGGCCACCCGGTCCGCGCAGGCCGCCGCCGCCGGGCTGAAGGCCTGTTCCGCCTGGCAGGACGCGCCGCGCCCGGTGCTGGCGGACGATCTCCTGCCGGAGCGCGCCATCGCGGGCGATCCGAGCGCACGCGAGCAGTTGGTGGAGGAGATCTACAGACCACTGGAAGAAGCCGGTTCGGCGCTGCTGGAAACACTGAGCGTCTATCTGGAACAGGCGAGCAGCCTGGAGGGTGCCGCCCGCATGCTCTTCGTTCACCCGAACACCGTGCGCTACCGGCTCCGACGTGTGACTGACGTCACCGGGTGGTCACCGTCCGATGTACGATCCGCCTTCACACTGCGGATCGCGCTGATCCTGGGGCGTCTGGTCGATGGAGATCCCCAGTCATAGGATTTTGTCGGGGGCCTACAAAACCCCCTCGTGTTCTTCGTCCCTGTCCCCACGGGCGGCCGTGGCCGTCCCCAAGAGAGAGTGTGAGAGTGCTCGTACTCGTCGCTCCCGGCCAGGGCGCCCAGACCCCTGGCTTCCTGACCCCCTGGCTCGACCTTCCCGGTGTCGAGGACCGTCTGCGTGCCTGGTCGGACGCCATCGGCCTCGACCTGGTGCACTACGGCACGCACGCCGACGCGGACGAGATCCGCGACACCGCGATCGCGCAGCCGCTGCTGGTCGCCGCGGGACTCGTCTCCGGCGCGGCACTCGGTGACATGGCCGGCATCGCACCGGGCGCGGTCGCCGGGCACAGCGTCGGTGAGATCACCGCCGCCGCGTTCGCGGGCGTCCTGGACGACACCGCCGCGCTGGCCCTCGTACGCAAGCGCGGCCTCGCGATGGCGGAGGCCGCCGCGATCACCGAGACCGGCATGTCGGCGCTGCTCGGCGGCGACCCGGACGTCTCCGTCGCGCACCTGGAGAAGCTCGGCCTGACCCCGGCGAACATCAACGGCGCGGGCCAGATCGTCGCGGCCGGCACCCTGGAGCAGCTCGCCGCGCTGAACGAGGACAAGCCCGAGGGCGTCCGCAAGGTCGTCGCCCTCAAGGTCGCCGGTGCCTTCCACACGCACCACATGGGCCCCGCGGTCGAGAAGCTGGCCGAGGCGGCCGGGGAACTCGCCCCGCTCGACCCCAAGTTCACCTACGTCTCCAACAAGGACGGGCAGACCGTCGCGTCCGGCGCCGAGATCGTGGAGCGGCTCGTCGGCCAGGTCGCCAACCCGGTCCGCTGGGACCTGTGCATGGAGACCTTCAAGGAGCTCGGCGTCACCGCCCTCCTGGAGGTGTGCCCCGGCGGCACCCTGACCGGCCTGGCCAAGCGCGCCCTGCCCGGCGTGAAGACGCTGGCCCTGAAGACCCCCGACGACCTCGACGCGGCCCGCGAGCTCATCGCCGAGCACAGCTGAACTAGGAGCGCACAGCGATGTCGAAGATCAAGCCCAGCAAGGGTGCTCCGTACGCGCGCATCCTCGGCGTCGGCGGCTACCGCCCGACCCGCGTGGTGCCCAACGAGGTGATCCTGGAGACGATCGACTCGTCCGACGAATGGATCCGGTCGCGCTCCGGCATCGAGACCCGGCACTGGGCGGGCCCGGACGAGACCGTCGCCGCGATGTCCGTCGAGGCCTCCGGCAAGGCGATCGCCGACGCGGGCATCTCCGCCGAGCAGATCGGCGCCGTGGTCGTCTCCACGGTCTCGCACTTCAGCCAGACCCCGGCCGTCGCCACCGAGATCGCCGACAAGCTGGGCACGGCCAAGGCCGCCGCCTTCGACATCTCGGCCGGCTGCGCGGGCTTCGGCTACGGCCTCACGCTCGCCAAGGGCATGATCGTGGAGGGCTCCGCCGAGTACGTGCTCGTCATCGGCGTGGAGCGGCTCAGCGACCTCACCGACCTGGAGGACCGGGCCACCGCCTTCCTGTTCGGCGACGGCGCCGGCGCGGTCGTGGTCGGCCCCTCGCAGGAGCCGGCGATCGGCCCGACGGTCTGGGGCTCCGAGGGCGACAAGTCGGAGACCATCAAGCAGACCGTGCCGTGGGACCGGCTCCACTTCGGTGACAAGGCCGAGCTTCCGCTGGACAGCCAGGGCAACGTCAAGTTCCCGGCGATCACGCAGGAGGGCCAGGCGGTGTTCCGCTGGGCCGTGTTCGAGATGGCGAAGGTCGCTCAGCAGGCGCTGGACGCGGCCGGGATCAGCGCGGACGACCTGGACGTCTTCATCCCGCACCAGGCCAATGTGCGGATCATCGACTCGATGGTGAAGACTCTCAAGCTGCCGGAGCACGTCACGGTCGCCCGTGACATCCGCACCACCGGCAATACCTCGGCCGCCTCGATCCCGCTCGCTATGGAGCGGCTCCTGGCGACCGGTGAGGCGAAGAGCGGCGACACCGCACTCGTCATCGGGTTCGGGGCGGGTCTCGTCTACGCCGCCACTGTCGTTACCCTCCCCTAGGCACTCCGTGCCGGATCATGCATCCGGAACGGGTCGCCGTCCGCAGTACCGCAGCAACCGTCTGGAACATCTAAGAAGGAGCGCCTGACATGGCCGCCACTCAGGAAGAGATCGTCGAAGGTCTCGCCGAGATCGTGAACGAGATCGCCGGCATCCCGGTTGAGGACGTCCAGCTGGACAAGTCCTTCACCGACGACCTGGACGTCGACTCGCTGTCCATGGTCGAGGTCGTCGTCGCCGCCGAAGAGCGCTTCGACGTCAAGATCCCGGACGAGGACGTCAAGAACCTCAAGACCGTCGGCGACGCGACCGACTACATCCTCAAGCACCAGGCCTGAGGCAGTTAACTAGCCTCTGGCTGCAATGCCCCGCCACCCGGCGGTGGCGCCGTCGAATCCCGTATCCGTTGGAGAAAGAATTCCCGTGAGCCCGACCAATCGCACCGTGGTCGTCACCGGTATCGGCGCAACCACACCGCTGGGTGGCGACGCAGCTTCGTTCTGGGAGGCGCTGATCGCCGGCAAGTCCGGCGTCCGCCTCCTGGAGCAGGAGTGGGCGGCCGAGCTGCCCGTCCGTATCGCGGCGCAGATCGCCGTCGAACCGGGCGAGATCATCCCTCGTCCGCAGGCCCGCAAGCTGGACCGGTCGGCGCAGTTCGCGCTGATCGCCGCCAAGGAGGCCTGGAAGGACGCCGGTTTCACCGCCAGGGCCGGTGAGGACGCGGCGGCCAACCCCGACCGGGTCGGCGCCGTCATCGCCTCCGGCATCGGCGGTGTGACGACCCTGCTTGACCAGTACGACGTGCTGAAGGAGAAGGGCGTACGCCGTGTCTCCCCGCACACCGTGCCGATGCTGATGCCCAACTCGCCGGCCGCCAACGTCGGTATCGAGCTGGGTGCGCGGGCCGGTGTGCACACGCCCGTGTCGGCCTGCGCCTCCGGCGCCGAGGCCATCGGGTACGCCATCGAGATGATCCGCACCGGCCGTGCGGACGTCGTCGTGGCCGGCGGCACCGAGGCGGCGATCCACCCGCTGCCGATCGTGGCGTTCGGCAACATGATGGCGATGTCCAAGAACAACGACGACCCCGAGGGTGCGTCGCGTCCCTACGACTCCGGCCGTGACGGCTTCGTCCTCGGCGAGGGCGCGGGCGTGATCGTCCTGGAGTCCGAGGAGCACGCGAAGGCGCGCGGGGCGCGGATCTACGCGGAGGCGGTCGGCCAGGGCATCTCGGCCGACGCGCACCACATCACCCAGCCGGAACCGTCGGGCAACGGCATCGCGCACGCGTTGCAGAACCTGCTCGACAACACGGATCTGAAGCCGGCCGAGATCGTGCACGTCAACGCGCACGCGACGTCGACGCCGCAGGGTGACGTGGCCGAGATCAAGGCGCTGCGGAAGGTGTTCGGCGACGACGTCGACCACATGGCGATCTCCGCGACCAAGTCGATGACGGGTCACCTGCTGGGTGGTGCGGGCGGCATCGAGACCGTCGCGTCGATCCTCGCGCTGGTGAACCGGACGGCTCCGCCGACCATCAACCTCGACGAGCTCGACCCCGAGGTCAACGCGGATGTGGTGCGGGGCGAGGCGAGGGAGTTGCCCGAGGGCAGGATCGCCGTGCTGAACGATTCGTTCGGGTTCGGCGGCCACAACGTGGTCCTTGCGTTCCGGACGATCTGAGAAACGCCGACTTAACGCCTGTGGCCCGGACTCCGTTGGATGGAGTCCGGGCCACAGGCATTCGTTGTCGGCCGACCGCCGGTGGGGGTTGTTCGCGCAGTTCCCCGCGCCCCTAAAAGCAAAAGCAGGGGCGCTGCCGAGCGCCCCTTTAGGGGCGCGGGGAACTGCGCGACAAGCCACGACGGCGCCGCAGTCGGCAGACGGCGGGTCAGACCACCTGGTGGAGCCAGCGGACCGGCGCGCCCTCGCCCGCGTAGCGGAACGGCTCCAACTCGTCGTCCCACGGCTTGCCCAGCAGCTTGGCGATCTCGGCCTCCAGGGCCGTCTCGCCGCGCTGTGATCGGGTCAGGGCGGCCCGCAGGCGGTCCTCGGGGATGAGGATGTCACCGTGGATCCCGGTGACCGCGTGGAAGATGCCGAGGTCGGGAGTGCAGCTGTAGCGCTCGCCCTCGGCCTTCGCACAGGGCTCGGCGGTCACCTCGAAGCGGAGCAGGTGCCAGCCGCGCAGCGCGGAGGCGAGTTTGGAGGCCGTGCCGACCTCACCCTGCCAGGAGAACTCGGAGCGCCAGGTGCCGGGCGCGGCCGGCTGGCGGATCCAGTCGAGGTTGACGCGCGTGCCCAGCACCCCGGCGACGGCCCACTCGACGTGCGGGCACAGCGCGCGGGGCGCGGAGTGCACGTACAGAACTCCACGTGTCGTCACCGGAACCTCCGGGCTGAGCGGACATCTTGCTGGCTGGCTGGCGGCAGTGACACGACGGCCGCGTTGATGGCGAGGCTACCGTGCGGTGGCGCAAGGAGTGTGACGTACCGTCGGTCCCACAGCCAGGAAACCCCCGCCATTCACCCAGGGGGACGCTTGTACCGGGGTGGTCCGTTGCACGGCGCGGGCCGGGAACTCCCGTGCGTTGTCATTACGGGGGACGATCGGGCAAACGGAGAGGACCTACGGGGTATGCGCAAGCAGCGACGCCGGCGTTCGCGTGCCCTGGCAGGCGCCGTCGCCGTCACCGCCGCGCTGGGGGTGGCCGGGTGCGATGCGCTGGGCGGTTCCTCCGGCGCGACCGGGAGCGAGAAGACGCGGGCCGCGCGGACCGTGCAGGTGTGGGACCGCAGCCCCGCCTCGATCGCGGCCGTCGGCGACTCCATCACCCGCGGCTTCGACGCCTGCACGGTGCTCTCGGACTGCCCCGAGGTGTCCTGGGCGACCGGCACCAGTGAGCAGGTGGACAGTCTGGCGGTGCGGCTGCTGGGGCGGGCCCGGGCGGCCGACCACAGCTGGAACTACGCGGAGACCGGCGCCCGGATGGCCGACCTGCCGGCGCAGATGGCCGACGCGGTGGTACGGAAGCCGCAGTTGGTGACGGTGATGGTGGGGGCGAACGACGCCTGTCGTACGTCGGTGCGGGCGATGACCTCGGTGGCCGACTTCCGCAGCGGGTTCGAGGACGCGCTGGGCACCCTGCGCAAGGCGCTGCCGAAGACGCAGGTGTACGTGGCGAGTGTGCCGAACCTGAAGCGGCTGTGGTCCGAGGGGCGGACCAACCCGCTGGGCAAGCAGGTGTGGAAGCTGGGCATCTGCCCGTCCATGCTGTCCGACGCGGACGATCTGACCAGCGCGGCGACCGTGCGCCGGGACAAGGTCCAGCAGCGGGTCGAGGACTACAACAAGGTGCTGGAGCAGGTCTGCGCCAAGGACCGGCGGTGCCGGTTCGACGGCGGGGCGGTGTACGCGTACCGGTTCGGCACCGATCAGCTGAGCCACTGGGACTGGTTCCATCCGAGCACCGACGGCCAGTCCAGACTCGCCGCCATCGCCTACCGGGCCGTCACCGCGAAGGAGGGTTAGAACCAGTGGGCTGGAACAGGTGGACTAGACCCCTGGCTTAGGGTTTCCCCATGAACGAACTTTTCGGCACACTTCCCG
Source organism: Streptomyces sp. NPDC048291 (assembly GCF_043201715.1). Lineage (NCBI taxonomy): Bacteria > Bacillati > Actinomycetota > Actinomycetes > Kitasatosporales > Streptomycetaceae > Streptomyces > Streptomyces sp. NPDC048291. Next base: position 153,758 of record NZ_JBICZC010000001.1, on the reverse strand, counting down.
ACGGCACCGAAGTGCACCGCTGGACGCTGGAGCGCGCGGGCACCCGGGTCCGGGTGCTGTCGTACGGCGGGATCGTGCAGTCGGTCGAGGTCCCGGACCGGGAGGGGCGGACGACGGACGTGGTGCTGGGGTTCGCCGGTCTGGACGGGTACCTGGAGCACCCGGGGCCCTACTTCGGCGCCCTGGTCGGCCGGTACGCCAACCGGATCGCGCACGCCCGTTTCCCGCTGGACGGCGTGACCTACGCCCTGGAGCCGAACAACGCGCCCAACTCCCTGCACGGCGGCGCCCGCGGCTTCGACAAGCGGGTGTGGGAGGTGGCGCCCGTCGAGCACGGGGTGCGGCTGACCCGGGTGAGTCCGCACGGGGAGGAGGGGTTCCCGGGGCGGCTGGAGCTCGCCGTGACGTACACGCTGGACGGGTCGGGCACCCTGCACATCGCCTACGAGGCGGTCACCGACGCGCCGACCGTCGTGAACCTCACCAACCACAGCTACTTCAACCTGGCGGGCTCCGGGAACGCGGGCGGCCACGAGCTGCGGATCGCGGCCTCGCGCTACACCCCCGTGGACGGGGACCTGATTCCGACGGGGGTGCCGGCGGACGTCTCGGGCTCCCGGTTCGACTTCCGCGCGGCCCGCAAGGTGGGCTCCGGCTACGACCACAACCTCGTCCTCGACAAGGGGGTGACCCGGACCCCGGTGGAGATCGCCGAGCTGTACGACCCGACGTCCGGCCGCACCCTCACCGTGGCCACCACCGAACCGGGCATCCAGCTCTACACGGCCGAGCACCTGGCCGGCCCCTTCGCCCCCGGCGACGGCGTCGCCCTGGAGACCCAGCACTTCCCGGACTCCCCCAACCGCCCCGACTTCCCGAGCACCCGGCTGGACCCGGGCGCGACCTACCGCTCGGAGACGGTGTACGGCTTCGGGGTACGGGACTGACGGCACCCGCCGACGCCGTCCGCCGACGCGCAAGCCCCGGTCCAGGGGTCAGGTCCCGGACCGGGGCTGCTCAAGGGGGACGCGTCCCGCTCCGACCTTAGCCGCGGCTGTCCGAGGACGGCCGGTCATCGGGCGCGTCGCAACGATCTCGTACGAACCCTTCACAAACGTCCGCGGGGGCCGTGGCGGCCGATGGCGTAGACCACATCGCGGCCCACACGCGATACTGCGCCCGATCGGCACCACGCACCCCACTGCGACGGAAGGCCAACCCCCTTGACTTCCCTACGTGTTCGGACGGGCGTTCTCGGCATCGTGCTGCTGGCCGGAGCACTCGTCCCCACCGCCGCGCACGCGGCCACCGCCCCCTCCCCCACCGTCGAGGAACAGCGGCTCGACCAGCCGGTGCCGCAGGAGATACTCCGGCGGTCCGGGTTCGACACCGTGGCAACCGGGTTCGCCCGGGCGCTGGCGACCGCGCACTCCTACGCACAGGCCCGGCAGGCCGTGGAACGGCAGGGGTCGGCGCTGTGGCGGCGGGCCGTGGACCGGGCGCAGGGCCGCGGGCCGGCCGGGGGCGACCTGAGCCGGGACGACGACCGGCCGCTGTACTGGGCGCGGCTCGGGATGACCCGCCAGGTGCGCACCTGGGAGCCCGGGTTCGGGGTGAGCGAGCGGCAGCGGACGGCGCTGCTGGACGTGCTGGAGCGGACCTCGCGCGGGCAGACGGACATCCGCTACCCCGGCAAGGGCGTCCGGCGGATCCTCGTCACCGGGTTCGACCCGTTCACCCTCGACCGGGACATCCGGATCTCCAACCCGTCCGGGGCGAGCGCGCTGGCCCTCGACGGGACCGTGATCGAGACCGCCGAGGGACCCGCGCGGGTGGAGACGGCGGTGTTCCCGGTGCGGTGGGACGACTTCGCGGCGGGCACCGTGGAGCGGACGCTCCGGCCGTACCTGCCGAAGGTGGACCTGTTCACGACCGTGAGCCAGGGGCGGGTCGGGCGGTTCGACGTGGAGCGGACGAACGGCGCCTGGCGGGGCGGGTTCCCGGACAACGAGAACATCGGCCGGACCGGGACCGTCCCGGTCACCGACCCGGCCTCGCAGCCCCAGTGGACGACCACCACCCTCCCGTACGCCGCGATCACCGCGGCGGACACCGGGCGGTTCCCGGTGTACGACCACACCGAGGTGACCGAGATCCCGGCGGGCGGTACCGACCCCGTCGTACGGGCGGACGGGCCGACCGCGGGGTCCACCGCGCGGGCCGGGGGCGGCGGGGACTACCTGTCCAACGAGATCGCCTACCGGGCCACGCTGCTGCGCGACCGGCTAGGGCTGCACGACACCCTGCCCGGCGGGCATGTGCACACGCCGGTGCTGCAGTTCGGTGCCGGGAACACGACGCAGGTGACCGACCCGGAGTTCGTGCGGAACCGGGTGGACATCATCGACCAGGTGCGGGCGATCCTGACCGTGGCGGCGGACGCGGGCCTCAGGAGGAACTGACGGGTTCGTCCGCCCGCTCGTCCTCCTCGGCCGTCTCCTCGCCCAGCAGGTCGCGGGCGAGGAGGGTGGCGCCCGCGACCGCGCCCGGCATCAGGAACACCGCGACGAACGGCACCAGGAAGGCCAGGCCCAGCGGGGTACCGAAACCCCACACCAGGGTCTTGCGGGACCGGAGCAGGGCGAGCCGGGCCCGCAGGTCGACGCCCCGGCGCTGGAGGGCGACGGCGGCGAGTTCCTCGGTCAGGAAGAACCCGGTCACGAAGAAGCCGACGACCGGTACGACGGTCTGCCCGACGAAGGGCAGGAAGCCGAGGGCGAAGAGCAGGACGCCCCAGAGGCCGGCCCGGAGCAGGACGCGCAGGCTGTCCCGGGCGGAGATCCACAGCTCGCGCCAGAACGGCAGCCCTGACTCGGGCGCGGTGCCGTCGGGCGAGACGTCCGCGTCGACCTTCTCGGAGAGGCTCTCGTAGAACGGCTGGCCGACCAGCAGCGTCACCGCGGTGAAGGTGAGGACGGCACCGAGGAGGCCGAGGGCGAACAGGACGGCGGTGAGGAAGCCGCGGAAGAGGCCGAGCCAGGGGCTGGACCAGTCGTCGGCGAACGGCGTGGCCCAGGCGACGAAGTCCGCTCCCCATATCGCGAGGGCGACCAGGGCCGCCGCGTAGAGGACGAGGGTGATCAGACCGGGCAGCAGACCGAACCCGAACTGCCTGCCGTGCCGCCCGACCCACCGCTGGCCCTTGAGGAGATAACCGAAACCCACCCCGAGATCACGCATGGCCAAAACTTTACCGGGGCCCGGGCCCCGAAGGGGCGCGAGGAACGGCGCGACCAGCCCCCACTCGGCCGCAGACGAGGGACAACGCATCTCGGCCCTGCCAGCGGAGCGTTCACGCGGGGGTCACCGCCACCACCACCCCCCGGTCCGCCGCCGGGCTGACCGCCGCCGACGCCCGTACCGCCGTGGCCCGGGCCACCCGGCCCGCGCGGGCGGCGGAGGCCAGCAGGAGGGGCTGGAGGCGTTCGAGCCCGGTCACGGCGAGTTCCTCGGCGGCGATCAGGGCCGGGCCCACCGCCCCGGCCGTCCTCGCCGCCGCCTCCGTCAGGTCGGCCAGCGGCGGCAGCGCGGCGCGGACCACGCCCGCGCCCGCCGCGGTCACCCGTTCGGCCAGGGCCACCTGGAGGGGTACCAGCGGGGCCACGGCCGAGGTGACGGCGTCGGCGATGCGGTGGAGTTCGGGGGCGGAGTCCCGCAGGACCTCGGCCGCGGTGCGCAGCAGCGGGGTGAGGGCCAGCAGGACGCCGGCCGCCCCGCCCGCGGCCGGCGGCAGCAGCGGGGAGAGCGCCTCGGCCAGTTCGCGGAGCGCCGCCGCGAACTCCTCCACCGCCGGCTCCACCGCGTCCAGCAGCGGCAGCAGGCCGTCCCTGAGGGCCGTCAGCAGCGGCTCGGCCACCGGGTGGCCTGCGAGCGGGGCGCCGCTGGTGCCGAGCCGGGTGAGGGTCTCCACGACGCGGTAGAAGGCTTCCTGCGCCCCCGGCGCGGCACTGGCCTCGGCCAGCTCCGCGGTCGTCCGGCGCAGGACGCGCAGCAGTTCGGGGGCCGAGCCCTCGCGTGGGTCCAGGGTGTTGACGGCGATCTTCGTGAGGTTCTGGGCGGTGTCCAGGAGCTGGCCGGTGATGTCGGTGGTGCTGCGGGCCATGCGCAGCACGTCCGCCCTGCCGGGAAGTGAGGGAATCGTCGCCATGGGCCGGGGCCCTCCCGCCGCTGTGGGTTCTCTCCGCGGTGTGTCCGCCCTCAGCATGCCCCGGTTGAGTCGAACAGGTACATCTCGCCGTACCGATCCCAGGAACGGGTAGGTCGCCCAGGTGGGTAGGGCGTTGTTCACAGTGGGAGCTGCCCCCCGGCGGCTCGGTTGAGGAGAACGGATGACGCAGGAGATCACCGTCCAGGGCACGGTCGCGGAGGGTTTCGAGACGGTGCGCGACGAGTTCGCCGCCTTCGTCGCGGGCGAGCCGGCCGATTACGAGGGGCAGTTGTGTGCGTACGTCCACGGCCGGCGGGTCGTCGACCTGTGGGCGGGCGAGGGGGCCGGCGGGGACTCCCTGTACGGCGTGTTCTCGTCCACCAAGGGCGCGGCGCACCTGGTCGTGGCGATGCTGGTGCAGGACGGCACGCTGGAGCTGGACCGTAAAGTCACCTACTACTGGCCGGAGTTCGGCGCGGAGGGCAAGGGCACGCTGACCCTGCGGGAGCTGCTGGCGCACCGGGCGGGTCTGGTCGGCACCGACACCGGGTTCGGCCGGCAGGAGCTGACCGACGACCGCGCGATGGCCGAACGCCTCGCCGACCAGCGGCCGTTCTGGCGCCCCGGCACGGCCTTCGGCTACCACGCCCTCGTCATCGGGGCCCTCACCGGCGAGGTGGTACGGCGGGCGACCGGCCGTACGCTCCAGGACGTGTACGAGGAGCGGGTCCGGGCGCCGTACGGCCTCGGCTTCTTCCTGGGCCTGCCGGCCGCGCACGAGCCGCGCTTCCGCACGACCCTGCCGATGCGGCCCACAGCCGAGCAGCAGGCCCTGCTCGACTCCGTCCCGTCCGGCCCGCAGACCCTGGCGGGGATCGCCTTCAACAGGCACCCGGCCGAGCCCACGGACCTGACCGCCCTCCCGAACGACCGGCTGGTCCGCGCCAAGGGCCCGGCCTCCTTCGGCGGGGTGGCGTCCGCGCGCGGCCTGGCCGGCATGTACGCGGCCCTGCTGAGCGAGGTCGACGGCAAGGCCCCGCTGCTGAAGGAGGACACGGTGGCGGAGTTCGGCCAGTTCCACTCGGTCGGTTACGACCTGGTGGCCCGCGCCCACAAGTCGTACGGCCTCGGCTTCCAGGCCACCGCGGACACCTGGCACCCGTTCCTCGGCGCGGGCACGATCGGCCACAGCGGAGCAGCGGGCTCCCAGGCCTTCGCCGACCCACGCAGCGGGGTCGCCTACGGCTACACCCGCCGCCGGTTCGCCTTCCCGGGCGGCGCGGCCCCGGAGAACGACCGGCTCGCGAGGGCGGTGCACGAGGCAGCACTGAACGCGCCCCTTTAGCTGAACGCGCCCCTTCAGGGGCGCTGGGGGTACCCCCGGCCGAAGGCTGGGGGAGGAACTGCGCGAGCAGCCCCCACGCACCCGCACCCGGCGTCATATCCGCACCCGGCAGACGAGAGACCGCACCCCACGTCCAAGGGTGCGGCCTCCGCACAGCGCCAACGACGAACGTCAGGCCGGCGTCACGCCGATGTTCCCGCGGGTCGCCTTCGAGTACGGGCAGACCCCGTGCGCCCGCTCGACGAGGTCACGGGCGACCCCCTCCTCGACGCCCGGAATCTCCGCCGAGATCTCGACGATGAGGCCGAACCCGTCCTCGTTCTTCCCGAGCCCCACCTTCGCGGTCACCCGGGACCCGGACACGTCGATCCCGGCCTGCCGGGCGACGACACCGAGCGCCCCCTGGAAGCACGCGCCGTACCCCGCGGCGAACAGCTGCTCCGGGTTGGTCCCGGCCCCGCTGCCGCCCAGTTCCTTCGGCGGGTTGACGACGACGTCGAGCCGGCCGTCGTCGGTGGCGACCCGGCCGTCGCGGCCGTTCTCGGCGGTGGCGACGGCGGTGTAGAGGACGTCGGACTGCTGAATGGGCATGCGGATTCTTCTCTCCTCGGTCCGCCGCGACTCGCGCCCACGATCGACGACGGTTTCGGAAAGAAGTTACCGCATGCCGGAAACGGCAGACAGACCTACAGCTTGACGATCATCTTTCCGGTGTTGTCGCCGCGCAGGACCCCGAGGAACGCCTCCACGTTGTTCTCGATGCCCTCGACGACCGTCTCGCGGTACTTCAGCTGCCCGGAGGCCACCCACGGGCCGACCTCGGCCACGAACTGCGGCTGCAGGTCGTAGTGGTCGCCGACCAGGAAGCCCTCGATCCGGCCGCGGGTCTGGATGAGGCGGGCGAGGTTCTTCGGGCCGGGGGCGGGCTCGGTGTTGTTGTAGACGGAGATCATGCCGCAGACCGCGATCCGGCCGCCCTGGTTCAGCTGGCCGATGGCCGCTTCGAGGTGCTCGCCGCCGACGTTGTCGAAGTAGACGTCCACACCGTCGGGCGCGGCGGCGCGCAGCTGCTCACCGACCGGGCCGTTCTTGTAGTTGAAGGCCGCGTCGAAGCCGTACTCCTCGACCAGCAGCTTGACCTTCTCGTCGGAGCCGGCCGAGCCGATCACCCGGGAGGCGCCCTTGAGCTTGGCGATCTGGCCGACCTGGCTGCCGACCGCGCCGGCCGCGCCGGAGACGAAGACGGAGTCGCCCTCCTTGAAGGAGGCGGTGCGCAGCAGGCCCGCGTAGGCGGTGAGACCGGTCATGCCGAGGACGCCGAGGTACGTCGACAGGGGCGCGGCACCGGCGTCCACCTTGACCGCGTTCTTCGCGTCCACGACGGCGTACTCGCGCCAGCCGAAGAAGTGCAGGACGTGGTCGCCGACCGCGATGCCCTCGGCGTTCGACTCGACGACCTCGCCGACCGCGCCGCCCTGCATGACCTTGCCCAGCTCGAAGGGTGCGGCGTACGACTTCGCGGCGCTCATCCGGCCGCGCATGTACGGGTCGACGGAGAGGTACTTGTTCCGTACCAGCACCTGTCCCTCGCCCGGCGTCCGCACCTCCGTCTCGACCAGGGCGAAGTCCTCCGGCTTCGGCCAGCCGACGGGACGGCTCTGCAGGTGCCACTCGCGGTTGATCATGACGTGCGCCTTTCCGAAATTACTTCAGTACCTGAAACAACCATGCTCCTGAATATTTCATGATGTCAAGTAACGCGGTACCCTGGAGCGCATGTCGTCCACACGGTCCACCCCAGCGCAGACCCGCCGCCCCGACGCCCTGACCCTGGAGGTCGTCGAGCTCATCGGGGACGTCGTGGCCCGTTTCTACGCGGACTACGAGGAGGCGGCGGGCGAGCACACGCTCACCGGGGCGCAGGCGCGGCTGCTCAGCCTGCTCTCGCTGGAGCCGCTGCCGATGCGGAAGCTGGCGCAGAAGCTGAAGTGCGAGCCGTCCAACGTGACGGGGATCGTGGACCGGCTGGAGGCGCGCGGGCTCGTGGAGCGGCGGCCCGACCCGGCCGACCGCCGGGTGAAGCTGGCCGCGGCGACGGACGAGGGGCGCCGGGTCGCCCGGGACCTGCGCGAGGGGCTGCGCTTCGCGCGCGAGCCACTGGCGGGGCTGTCGGACGAGGAGCGGTTGTCCCTGCGGGACCTGCTGCGCAGGATGCTGACCGGCTGAGGGGCCCGCTGGTCCGTTCGCCGCGGGCCGGTGGGGGCTGGTCGCACAGTTCCCCGCGCCCCTTCGGGGGCGCTGCCCAGCCGCGTGACCCTAGAGTCGCCGGATGCAGATGGATCTCAATCTCCTGACGGTACTCGACGCGCTGCTGGAGGAGGGGAGTGTCACGGGGGCGGCCGACCGGCTCCGGCTCTCGGCGCCCGCGGTCAGCCGGAGTCTGGGGCGGATCAGGCGGCTGACCGGCGATCAGATCCTGGTGCGCACCGGACGGACGATGACCGCCACGCCGTACGCGCTGGCGGTGCGGGCGGACCTGCACCGGCTCGTGCAGGAGGCGCAGGGACTGCTGGCGCCGCAGCGGCGGCTGGATCTGGCCACGCTGGACCGGACGTTCACCGTGCAGTTCCACGACGCCGTCACCACCGCGATCGGCCCCGGGCTCCTGAAGGCCGTACGGGACCATGCGCCCGGCGTGCGGCTGCGGTTCCTGGCCGAGTCCGGTACGGACACGAACGACCTGCGGCACGGGCAGGTGGACATCGAGGTGGGCGCCACCGAGCCGGCCGCCCCCGAGATCCGCTCGCAGACGCTGGGCGAGGACCGGCTGATGGTCGCCGTCCCCGAGGGCCTGCCGGGCGGTCGCCTGAGCCTCGCGCAGTACGCAGCGGCCGGCCATGTCCTGGTCTCCCGCCGGGGCCGCCTGCGGGATCCGGTCGACGAGGCCCTTCAGGAGCACGGCCTGCGGCGCCGCACGGTGGCCGCGGTGCCGACGACGACGGCGGCACTGGATTTCGCGCGGAGCAACGACGTGCTGGTGACCGTGCCGGCGCGGATGTGCGCGGAAGCCGTCGCGCGGCAGGGACTGCGGCTGACGGACCTGCCGGTGACCGTGGCACCCGTCCCGCTGATCGCGGCCTGGCACCAGCGCTACGAGGGCGACCACGCCCACCGGTGGCTGCGGGAGCAGGTCAAGGCATTGATTGCGTCTCGGTAAATCCAGAGTTGAGAACGTTGCACTGGACGCAACAACGGCTGGGCCCTTCACTGGTGTCAACACCCGCGAAGGGGAGGAAAACCCGTGGAGCTACTGGAGAAAGTCGTCGAGATCGCCCGTGAGGCGGGCGAGCGGCTGCTGAAGACCTACTCGACCGAGGCGCGCCCGAAGAGCCGCGCCGACATGTACGCCTTCGGCCGGCGGATCGAGGGCGGCACCAGCGAGTACCTGGAGGCCGCGCTGCGCGAACTGCGGCCCGGCGCCGGCTGGGTCGGCGACGAGCTGGAGGGCAGCGACCTGCCCGGGGGCGAGTGGTGGGTGACCGACGGGATCGAAGGGGGCGTCAACCACGTCCACGGGCTGCCCGAGTGGTCGGTCAACATCACGCTGATCCGGGACAACGTCCCCGTGCTGACCGTCGTACGGATGCCGGTGCCGGACCTGACCTACACCGCCGTACAGGGCGGGGGCGCCTTCCTCGACGGGGTGCGGCTGCGCGTGTCGGAGAAGCAGAGCCTGGACGCGGCGGTCGTCACGGCCAGCCAGGCGCCGGGAGACCCGGAGGCCAACCGGCGCTTCGGTGACGCGGTGGCCGCGCTGATGGGCGTGTCCCTGCTGGTGCGCAACACCATCCCGACCACGTTCCCGCTGCTCGCCGTCGCCTCCGGACAGTACGACGTCTTCTGGCAGTACGAGCCCGACCTGCCGGGTGTCGCGGCCGGCGCGCTGCTGGTCTCCGAGGCCGGCGGAACCGTCACCGACCTGCGCGGGAAGCCGTGGCGGCCGGGCAGCACCGACGTCCTGATCGCCGCGCCCGGCCTCCACGAGGCCGCCCGCGCCGTCCTGAACGCCGTCGCGTCATGAACGTCACGATCCTCGGCGCGTCGGGCGGTACGGGGCTGCAACTGACCCGGCAGGCCCTCGAACGCGGCCACACGGTGGTGGCCGTCGCACGCGATCCGCGGCGGATCTCCGTGCCGGACGGGACCCGGCTGACCCGGATCGCCGCGGACGTGCTCGACGCGGCACGGCTGGCCGATGCGCTGCGGGACAGCACGACCGTGCTGTCCGGGCTCGGCATCAGCGGCGGCAGCGGGCCGGGCGTCCTGACGGCGGGCGCGCGGGCGGCCGTCGACGCGGGCGCCCGGGTGATCTGGCTCGGCGCCTTCGGCACCGGGGCGACCGCGCAGGCGGCCGGCGGGTTCACCCGCAACCTGCTGCGGACGTTCATGAAGTCCGAGATGAACGACCGGGTGACGGCGTGCGAGGTGGTGACCGGCTCCGGCGGCACGGTGTTCCACGCCGGCCCGCTGGCGGACACACCGCTGAGCGCGAGCCGGCGCACGCTCGGCGTGGAGGAGGCGCCGAGGAGGTACTTCCCGGCGAAGGTGGGACGGGCCACGGTCGCCGCGGCGATGCTCGACGAGGCCGAGAGCGGGAGTCATCCGGGGCGGACGGTGATTCCGGTGGACTGAGGGAGGGGGTTTGCCGGGTTTGCTTCGGTGGACGGTTCGGGTGCGGGTGGGTGGGGGCTGGTCGCGCAGTTCCCCGCGCCCCTGAGGGGCGCGACGCCCGCTTACGAACACCACCACAGGAACCGTGTGCACGTCTTGCTCGGGGACGGGGACGCGGAGGGGTCCGACGTCGTCGGGGTCGCCGTCGGGGTCGAGCCCGCCGTGGAGGTCGCCGTCGCCGTCGGCTTGCCGGTGACCGGGTCCGTCGTCGCCGACTGGGCGTCCGTGTCCTTCGAGGAGGAGGGGGACGGGGAGTCGGACGCCTTGTCCTTCGACGAGGAGGGGGACGGGGACGCGGAGGGGTCGGCGGAGGCGGAGCCGGGCTTTCCCTTCGCGCCGGACGTGTCGCCCAGGGGCTGGGCCGTCGTGCCGGGGGACGACGTCGACGTACCGCCGTCGGTCGTGTCGCCGCCCGCCGAGGCCGGGCCGGGGCTGGTGAACGGTATGGCGTCCGTGCCGAGTTCGGCGAGGCTCAGGCCGCCGGCCGCCAGTACGCACGCCGCGGCCACCAGCAGGACCCTGCGGCGCCTTCGGCGATGGGCCGCGGCCTTGCGGTCGCGACGGCTCCCGTCGGAGGCGGACAGCGGCTCCTCGGGATCCTCGGCGAGGCTCTCGGCGGCCTGCCCTCGACTCCGGCCGCCGCGCCCGCGCGCCGCCCGCCGCCGGTCGGCCCGGCCGCCCGCCGGCACTCCGCCGTCCTCGGCCTCGGCCTCGACGTCTTCGGCGCCCTGTGCGTCCTCGGTGTCCGCCGGGTCGTGGTCGTACCCTCCGCCGGCGAACCGCGGCTCCGTGTACGGGGTTTCACCGGACGCAGCCGGTGCGGAGGTGGCCGCTCGCGGCGCTGACGCGCGTAGCGTTTCGGCGGCGGTGCCGCACCCCGGGCAGGCGAGGGCGCCGTTGAGGTGCCGTCGGCACGGGTAGCAGTAGTCCATGACGCGGGAAGACTAAGTTCCCCACGAGTCACTTAACCAGCCAGCCCTGTGAAGGTTCTGTGGGGGACCGAAAAACCTATCGCAAGCCTTGCCGAAACCGTTACCTGTTCGACCCATTGACACCCCTGCCGCCCCGTCCTTACTGTCACGCCAGCATTTCGAACGTGTGACGAAATCTCGAACAGCTGAGGGGCAACTGCCGTGCGCATCACCGGAATCAGCACACACGTGGTCGGGACGCCGTGGCGCAACCTGACGTACGTCCAGGTGCACACCGACGAGGGGATCACGGGAGTCGGCGAGACCCGCATGCTCGGTCACACCGACGCGCTGATCGGCTATCTGCGGGAGGCCGAGGCCAACCACATTCTCGGTTCGGACCCGTTCGCGGTGGAAGACCTGGTGCGCCGGATGAAGTACGGCGACTACGGCCGGGCGGGTGAGATCGTCATGTCCGGGATCGCCGTGATCGAGATGGCCTGCTGGGACATCAAGGGCAAGGCGCTGGGCGTGCCCGTGTGGCAGCTGCTCGGCGGGAAGGTGACCGACAAGGTCAAGGCGTACGCCAACGGCTGGTACACCACCGAGCGGACCCCGGAGGCCTACCACAAGGCCGCGCAGGGGGTCATGGAGCGCGGGTACAAGGCGCTGAAGATCGACCCGTTCGGCACCGGCCACTTCGAGCTGGACCACGAGCAGACCCTGTACGCCGTGTCGCTCATCGAGGCCGTGCGGGACGCCATCGGGCCGGACGCCGAGCTGATGCTGGAGATGCACGGCCGGTTCTCGCCCTCCACCGCGGTACGGCTGGCGCACGAGCTCGCGCCCTTCAAGCCGGCCTGGCTGGAGGAGCCGTGCCCGCCGGAGAACCTGAAGGCGCTGGAGAAGGTCGCCGCCAAGGTGGACATCCCGGTCGCCACCGGTGAGCGCATCCACGACCGCATCGAGTTCCGCGAGCTCTTCGAGAGCCAGGCCGTGGACGTCATCCAGCCGGACGTCGGCCATATCGGTGGAATCTGGGAGACCAGGAAGCTCGCCGCCACCGCCGAGGCGCACTACGTGCTGGTCGCCCCGCACAACGTCGGCGGCTCCGTGCTCACCGCCGCCTCCCTCCAGGTCGGGTTCACCTCCCCGAACTTCAAGATCCTGGAGCACTTCAACGACTTCGCCGACGCCGAGATCAAGAAGATCGTCAAGGGCGCGCCCGAGGTCGTGGACGGGTACTTCCACCTGTCCGAGAAGCCCGGCCTCGGGGTCGAGTTCGACGCCGACGCGGCGGCCGAGTTCCCGCAGCAGCAGGCCCGGTTCGACCTGTGGGCCGAGGGCTGGGAGCAGCGCAAGCCGAAGGGGACCTCGAAGTGAGCTCCCAGGTCGTCGTCGAGGCGCCGGGCGTCCAGCGGGTCGAGGAGCACACGCCTCGCGAGCCGGGTCCGGGCGAGGCGCTGGTCGCCGTGCACGCGGTCGGGATTTGCGGAAGCGACCGCGAGGTGTACCAGGGGAACCGGCCCGAGGGGTACGTCCGGTACCCGTTGACGCCGGGCCACGAGTGGTCGGGGACGGTACGGGCGGTGGGCGCCGGGGTGCCCGCCTCGCTGGTCGGCCGCAAGGTGGTCGGCGAGGGGTTCCGGAACTGCCAGGTGTGCGACCGCTGCCACGCCGGGGAGACCACCCTGTGCACCGACGGCTACGAGGAGACCGGCTTCACCCAGCCGGGCGCCATGGCCGCCACCCTGACCCTCCCGGCCCGGCTGCTGCACGCCCTCCCGGACGACGCCGACCTCACCGCCGCGGCCCTCCTCGAGCCCGCCGCCTGCATCGCGGCCGCCGCACTCAAGGGCAACGCCCAGCCGGGCGAGCGGGTCGCGGTGGTCGGCACCGGGACGCTCGGGATGTTCGCCGTGCAGTTCCTGCGCGCGATCTCGCCGGGCGAGCTGCTGGTGGTGGGGACCAGGAACGACCGCGAGGCGCTCTCCCGGTCGTTCGGGGCCACCGACTTCCGTACCAGGGACCAGGAACTGCCCGACGACTTCGACGTGGTCATCGAGACCGCCGGGTCCGCGTCCGCCGCGCGCACCGCCGCCTCCCTGCTCAGGCGCGGCGGACGCCTGGTCCTGACCGGGATCCCGGCCGCGGGCGCCGACGGCCTGGACCCGACCGGTCTCGTCGTACGGCAGCTGGAGGTGCACACCGTCTTCGGGGCACCGCCGGACGCCTGGTCGCACACGGTCCGCGTCTTCGCGGCCGGCCTCCTCGACCCGTTGCCGCTGGTCACGCACGAGCTTCCGCTGACCGAGTTCCCGCACGCCATCGAGCTGGTGGGGGCCGGTGATCCGAAGGTGGGCAAGGTGCTGCTCCGCCCCTAGGCGTACGCCGGCCGCGGCGTGACCTGACCTCGCCGTGGCCGGCGTACCACCAAAGTCTTTCTCTGCCCCGAGCCGCGAACCTTGTCCGAAATACCGAACACGAAGGACAGCTTGTGACGACCGACGCTTCCGTTACGGCGGCCCGCCGACCCGGTGAGCAGGCGCTCGCCGCGCTCGGCCTGGGCGCGCCCGCCCTCGACCCCGCCGACGCCTCCGCCCACACCTTCCCGGGCGGCGGCAAGTGGCGCACCGAGATCCCCTCCTGCGAGGGTCCCGAGGCGCTGGCCGTCGTCCTCAAGGAGTCCTCGCGGCTGGACGTGCCGATCCACCGGATCAGCCAGGGCAGCGGCGTGTGGATGCTCACCGACGCCGAGATCACCGAGATGGTCGAGGCGACGAACGAACGGGACATCGAGCTCTGCCTGTTCACCGGACCGCGCGGCACCTGGGACATCGGCGGCTCGGTGCGCTCCGACTCGCGGGGGGCCGGGCTGCGCGCCCGGGGCCACGACGCGGTCGCGGGCTGCGTCGAGGACGCGGTCCGGGCGACGGAACTGGGCGTCAAGTGCCTGCTGGTCGCCGACGAGGGCGTGCTGTGGACGCTGCACCGGGCCCGGCAGGCGGGGATCATCCCGGCCGACACCACGCTCAAGGTGTCCGCGCTGGTCGGTCCCGTCAACCCGGCCTCGTACTCCGTCTTCGAGCACCTGGGCGCCGACTCCGTCAACGTGCCGAGCGACCTGACGCTCGATCACCTCACCGAGATCCGGCGGGTGTCGGGTGCCCCCATGGACATGTACATCGAGGCCCCCGACGACCTCGGCGGCTACATCCGGATGTACGAGGTCGCCGAGCTGATCCGGCGCGGGGCGCCGGTGTACCTGAAGTTCGGTCTGTCCAAGGCCCCCGGCATCTACCCGTGGGGCAACCACCTGCGGGACGTGACCCTCGCCACCGCCAAGGAGCGGGTGCGGCGGGGGCGGCTCGCCCTGGACCTGCTGGCCCGGCACGGGGCGGACGGGGACATGGCGCCGCTGGGGTCACGGTTGCCGGGGGTCCTGAACCGGTTCCCCACCGAGGGTTCCGCCTGATGAACGTCGGGAACTGCGGGTCCGTCGTGGCTGGTCGCGCAGTTCCCCGCGCCCCTTACGGGGCGCTCCACCGACCTTGCTTGAAATCTCTCAACGACGAGAAGAACAGGGACCGATCACCATGCGCACTCGTAGAAGCGCCCTTACCCTCATAGCCGGGGCCGCCTCGCTCGCTCTCACCCTGTCCGCGTGCGGGCAGAGCAGTGAGGGCGGCAGCAAGGAGGAGGGGGGCAGTGCCAAGGGCGGCACGATCGGCATCGCGATGCCGACCAAGTCCTCCGAGCGTTGGATCGCGGACGGCAAGAACGTCGTCAAGGACCTGGAGTCCAAGGGCTACAAGACCAAGCTGGTCTACGGCGAGGACGACCCGGACACCCAGGTCTCCCAGATCGAGAACCTGATCACGCAGGGCGTCAAGGGCCTGATCATCGCGGCCATCGACAACAAGTCCCTGAACAACGTGCTCCAGGAGGCCGCGGACGCCAAGATCCCGGTCATCGCCTACGACCGGCTGATCCTCGGCACGAAGAACGTCGACTACTACGCGTCCTTCGACAACGAGAAGGTCGGCGTCGAGCAGGGCACGTACATCGTGCACAAGCTGGGCCTGGACAGCGGCAAGAAGGGCCCGTTCAACATCGAGCTGTTCGCCGGCTCGAACGACGACAACAACACCAAGTACTTCTTCAACGGCGCGATGAGCGTGCTCCAGCCGTACATCGACAAGAAGCAGCTGGTGGTCAAGTCCGGGCAGACCGCGCTCAACAAGGTCACCACCCTGCGCTGGGACGGCGCGACCGCGCAGTCGCGCATGGAGGACATCCTCACCTCCTCCTACAAGTCGGCCAAGGTCGACGCGGTGCTCTCGCCGTACGACGGCATCTCGATCGGCATCATCGCCGCGCTGAAGTCGGACGGCTACGGCTCCGGCAGCCAGCCGCTGCCCGTCATCACCGGGCAGGACGCCGAACTTGCCTCGGTGAAGTCGATCATCGCGGGCGAGCAGACGCAGACCGTCTACAAGGACACCCGGCAGCTCGCCAAGGTCGCCGCGACCATGGTCGACGACGTCCTGAACAAGAAGACGCCGGAGACGAACGACACCAAGACGTACGACAACGGCTCCAAGGTCGTGCCGGCCTACCTGCTGCAGCCGGTGAGCGTCGACAAGTCCAACTACGAGGAAGTCCTCGTCAAGGGCGGCTACTACACCGACGCCGAGCTCAAGTGACCCGAGTCCCCCACTAGTTGTCCTACTGATTGGAAGGCACGACCATGGCGGGACCCGTCCTGGAAATGCGCTCGATCGTCAAGACCTTTCCCGGCGTCAAGGCGCTGTCGGACGTCACGCTGACCGTCCGCCAGGGCGAGGTCCACGCCATCTGCGGGGAGAACGGCGCCGGCAAGTCGACCCTGATGAAGGTCCTCTCCGGCGTCCACCCGCACGGCAGTTACGAGGGGGACATCCTCTTCGAGGGCGAGCTGTGCAAGTTCGGTGACATCCGGGCGAGCGAGCAGCGCGGCATCGTCATCATCCACCAGGAGCTGGCGCTGTCGCCGTACCTCTCGCTGGCGGAGAACATCTTCCTCGGCAACGAACACGCCAAGGGCGGGTTCATCGACTGGCGGGAGACCCTGCGGCACGCCACCGAACTGCTGCGCCGGGTCGGTCTCGACGACCACCCGGAGACCCGCGTCACCGACATCGGCGTGGGCAAGCAGCAGCTGGTGGAGATCGCGAAGGCGCTGTCCAAGAAGGTGAAGCTGCTCATCCTGGATGAGCCGACCGCGGCCCTGAACGACGAGGACAGCGGCAAACTCCTCGATCTGATCCTGGAGTTGAAGAACCAGGGCATCACCTCGATCATCATCTCGCACAAGCTCAACGAGATCCGCAAGGTCGCCGACTCGGTGACGATCATCCGGGACGGCCACTCCATCGAGACCCTCGACGTGAAGTCGGAGGACACGACGGAGGAGCGGATCATCGCCGGCATGGTCGGCCGCGACCTCGACCACCGCTTCCCGGAGCGGACCGCGTACGAGGGCGAGGCGGACGCGGCCCCGGCCCTGGAGATCCGCAACTGGACGGTGCGGCACCCGATCGACCACGAGCGCAAGGTCGTCGACGACGTGTCGGTCCACGTCCGGCGCGGCGAGATCGTCGGCATCGCGGGCCTGATGGGCGCCGGCCGCACCGAACTCGCGATGAACGTCTTCGGGCGGACCTACGGCCGCTACGACGGCGGCACGGTCCTCAAGGACGGCACGGAGATCCGTACCAAGTCGGTCGCCGAGGCGGTCGGGCACGGCATCGCGTACGTCACCGAGGACCGCAAGCACTACGGCCTCAACCTGATCGACACCATCAACCGCAACATCTCGCTGACCGCGCTGAACAAGGTCGCCCGGCGCGGGATCGTGGACGAGCACGAGGAGCGGCAGGTCTCCGAGGGCTACCGCACGTCCATGAACATCAAGGCGCCGACGGTCTTCGAGCCGGTGGGCAAGCTGTCGGGCGGCAACCAGCAGAAGGTCGTCCTCAGCAAGTGGATCTTCGCGGGTCCCGACGTGCTGATCCTCGACGAGCCGACCCGCGGCATCGACGTCGGCGCCAAGTACGAGATCTACACGGTCATCGACCAACTCGCCGCCCAGGGCAAGGCGGTCGTCTTCATCTCCTCCGAACTGCCCGAACTGCTCGGCATGTGCGACCGCATCTACACCATGGCCGCGGGCCGCCTGACCGGTGAGGTGCCCAGGGCCGAGGCCACGCAGGAAGTGCTGATGCGCCATATGACGAAAGACAAGGCGAAGGACAAAGAGGTATCGCGATGAGCACGGATGTCACCGCCAAGAGCCCGGCGCCCGCGCCGCCGGGCGGGAGCGGATCGGCCGCCGACGGGAACCTGCTCCGGCTGGTCCTGGACGGGCTGCGCCGCAACATGCGCCAGTACGGCATGCTGATCGCGCTCGGCCTGATCGTCGCCCTGTTCGCGGTGTGGACCGACGGCGACCTGCTGCTGCCGCGCAACGTCTCCAACCTGGTGCTGCAGAACAGCTACATCCTGATCCTGGCCATCGGCATGATGATGGTGATCATCGCCGGGCACATCGACCTGTCGGTCGGCTCGCTGACCGCGTTCGTGGGCGCCTTCGCGGCCGTCCTGACGGTCAACCACGGCGTACCGTGGCCGGTCGCGTTGATCCTGTGCCTGGTGATGGGTGCCGTGGCCGGCTCCATGCAAGGGTTCCTGATCGCCTACCTGGGCATACCGTCGTTCATCGTCACCCTCGCCGGGATGCTGCTCTTCCGCGGTCTGACCGAGATCCTGCTCCAGGGCCAGACCATCGGCCCGTTCCCGAACGGGCTGCAGAACCTGGGCAACGGCTTCCTCCCCGAGGTGGGCCCGGACACCAACTACCACAACATCACGCTGCTGCTGGGGATCGTGCTGATCGCCGCGGTGGTCTGGCAGGAGTTCCGGGACCGGCGCCGCCAGCAGGAGTTCGCCCTGGAGGTGCCGCCCACCAGGCTGTTCCTGCTGAAGCTGACCGCGCTGGTCGCCGCGATCCTCGTCCTCACCATGCTGCTCGCCAGCTACAAGGGCGCCCCGATCATCCTGATCGTCCTGGGCGCGCTCGTCGTCGGCTACGGCTACGTGATGCGCAACGCGGTCTTCGGCCGGCACATCTACGCGATCGGCGGCAACCTGCCCGCGGCCAAGCTGTCCGGCGTCAAGGACAAGAAGGTCTCCTTCTACGTCTTCCTGAACATGGGCGTGCTCGCGGCCCTGGCCGGCCTGGTGGTAGCGGCCCGGCTGAACGCGGCCTCGCCGAAGGCGGGCGACGGCTTCGAACTGGAGGCCATCGCCTCCTCGTTCATCGGCGGCGCCTCCATGAGCGGCGGTGTCGGCACCATCCTCGGCGCCATCATCGGCGGTCTCGTCCTCGGCGTGCTGAACAACGGCATGAACCTCCTCAGCGTCGGCACCGACTGGCAACAGGTCATCAAGGGCCTCGCCCTCCTCGCGGCGGTCGGCTTCGACGTGTGGAACAAGCGCAAGTCCGGTTCGTAAGTCAGCGACGACGCTCCGCTGGAAGGCCGAACAAAAGCTGCGGGCCGGTGGGGCTGGTCGCGCAGTTCCCCGCGCCCCTTACGGGGCGCGGGATCCAGCGGGCGCCTTCAACTCTCTTTTCAAGGAGCCGCTAGATGGAACTGAACAGACGCACGGTCATCGCGGGTGCCGCAGCCGCGGGGATCGCCGCCACCACCCTCGGCACGGGCAGCGCCGAGGCCGCCTCGGGAGGCAGGAAGCCGGTGAAGGAGCTCTTCGGCACCCTCGCCGACGGGACCAAGGTCCACCGCTGGTCCCTGGAGAACGGCGGCACCCGCCTGAAGGTCCTCTCGTACGGCGGCATCATCCAGTCCCTGGAGATCCCCGACCGGCACGGCAGGTACGTCAACGTGTCGCTCGGCTACGACAACCTCGCCGCGTACGTCGCCGGGACCACCTTCTTCGGCGCGACCATCGGCCGGTACGGGAACCGGATCGCCAAGGGCCAGTTCACCCTCGACGGCAAGACCTACCAGCTCTCCGTCAACGACGGCGTCAACAGCCTGCACGGCGGTGCCAAGGGCTTCAACACGAAGGTCTGGGACATCGAGGGCTTCACCTCGGGCTCCGACGTCGGCCTGCACCTGCACTACACGAGCGTCGACGGCGAGATGGGCTACCCGGGCACCCTCAGGACGAAGGTGACCTTCACCCTGAACCGGCACGGCGACTGGATCATCGACTACGAGGCCACCACCGACAGGGCGACCGTGGTCAACCTCACCAACCACACCTACTGGAACCTCGCCGGTGAGGGCAACGGCACGATCGAGGACCACGAGCTGACGATCGCCGCCGGCCGCTACACGCCGACCGACTCGGGCCTGATCCCGACGGGCGAGCTGGCCAAGGTCTCCGGCACCCCCTTCGACTTCCGCAAGGGCAAGCCGGTCGGCCGGGACATCCGCGCGGGCCACCCCCAGCAGGTGCAGGCCAAGGGCTTCGACCACAACTGGGTCCTGGACAAGGGCGTCACGGCCGAGCCGGAGCACATCGCCACGCTGCGCGACCCGCGTTCCGGCCGCACCCTGAAGATCGCCACGGACCAGCCGGGCCTTCAGTTCTACTCGGGCAACTTCCTCGACGGCACCCTCACCGGCACCTCCGGCCGCACCTACCGGCAGGGCGACGGACTGTGCCTGGAGACCCAGCACTTCCCCGACTCGCCGAACCACGCGAGCTTCCCGTCGACGGTGCTGCGGCCGGGGCAGGTCTACAGGACTCGGACGGTTCACTCGTTCGACGCCTGAGGTGAGACAGCGTGGGCGCGACCGGTAAGGGGCTGGTCGCGCCCACGCGCGTGCGTGACGGGGCGCCGCATCGCCCGGTTCCAAGAAGAAACGTAAACTCACACTTTTTTCACACGGGTTGAACAGCGCCGCACCCGCCCCCGTACTCAAGGGCGGCCCGTGCTCCCCCGCGCGGGCCGCCCAAGACGACGGGCCCGGACGTCCCCATCGGGCCCGCCTCATACGGAGGTTAAATGGCCGGCAACGTCACCTCGTTGTTCCGCAGCGGTGCACACAGCCCGTCGATGGCGGCGCTGACCCGTGAGGGAGGCGAGGGAACGGGGCCGGTCGACTTCTGCATTCCCTGCAACCCCTATTTCCCCACCCCGGCCATGATGGAAACGATGGCGGCCCGCCTGAAGGACATCGTCACCTTCTACCCGAGCAGCGCCGACACCATCACCGCCGAACTGTGCCAGCTCCTCCAGCTCCCCCCGCAGGCCGTGGCCATGGGCAACGGGTCCACCGAGCTGATCACCTGGATCGACCACCTGCTGGTCCGCGAGTCCCTCGCCATCCCCGTCCCCACCTTCGGCCGCTGGACCGACCAGCCGATGGAGACCGGCAAGCGCGTCGACATGTTCCCGCTCCAGGAGTCCAACGGCTTCGCGCTCGACCTCGCGCAGTACGCCGACTTCATCCGCAAGCGGGGCACCAAGGTCGCCGTCATCTGCAACCCCAACAACCCCGACGGCGGCTTCCTGCACAAGCAGGCGCTGGTGCAGTTCATGGACGCCATGGCCGACCTGGACCTGATCGTCATCGACGAGTCGTTCCTGGAGTTCGCCGACGCCGAGGCCGAGCCCAGCGTCGTCCAGGAGGCGATGCTCCGGCCGAACGTCATCGTGCTGCGCAGCCTCGGCAAGAACTTCGGCCTGCACGGCATCCGGTTCGGCTACATGGTCGCCAACCCCGCCCTGGCCGGCAAGGTCCGCTCGATGCTCCCGAAGTGGAACCTCAACGCGTTCGCCGAGTACGTCGTCTTCATGCTCAAGGAGCACGGCGCCGAGTACGCGCAGAGCCTGCTCCAGGTCCGCAAGGACCGCCTGGAGATGGCCAGCCAGCTCGCCACCCTGCCCGGCCTGACGGTCTACCCCTCGCAGGGCAACTTCCTCTTCGTGCGCCTTCCCGTCGGCGCCGAGGGCACCGTGGTGCGGGACCGGATGCTCACCGAGCACCGGATCCTGGTCCGCGAGTGCGGCAACAAGATCGGGTCCTCCAGCCGCTTCCTGAGGCTCGTGGTGCGCCCCGAGGTGGACGTGCGTCGCCTGGTGTCCGCCATGGAGCAGGTGCTCTACGGGTCCAGGAGGGGAGCCGCCGTACCCGAGCTGAGCAATGGGACCAGCTACAGCTCGGGTACGGCGGCGGTGGACCGGCTGGTGAGCGAGACCAACGGGGCGGGCCTCCAGCTCGCGCAGGCCGTCGGCGCGATGTCCGTCCCTGGGCTCGCCGCCGCTCCCGCCGCCGGTGTCGGCATGCCGCTCCCCGTCGCCGCGCAGCAGGGCGTCGGGATGCCGATGCCGGCGGCAGCCATGCAGATGCAGATGCAGCAACAGCCCCAGCAGCAGCCGATGATGGCGCCGGTGACGCCGATGGCACCGGCGCCCGCCCCGGCCCCGATGCAGATGCCGATGCAGATGCAGGCCCCCGCTCCGGCCCCGGCCCCCGTCCCGCAAGGGCCCACGCCGCCCGGAGTACCGGCCCGGGGCGGCCTCACCGCCGCACAGGTACGCGGGATGACGGCCCCCGCACCGCCGCCCCCGAACCTGGCCCCGGCCCCGGCCACCGGCTGGCCGAACGCCCAGAGCTGGCCCAACGCGGCGGGCATGGGCCAGGTCGGCTGACCGTGCCCTTCCTCCCCCGGTCTTCGGCCGGGGGGGTTCAGCCGGTCGTGATGACGAGCTTGCCGCCCTTGGGTGTGCGGTCGCGTTCGAGTTCCGTGAGCGCCTCGATCGCCCGGCCGAGCGGCACGACGCGGGCGACCGGCAGCCGCAGTGTCCCCCGCCCGGCGGCCTGTGCGACCGCGTCGAGGTCCTCCACGCCGGTCTTCGCGATCAGCACCTGGTACGACCCCTGCAGGGCGCTTCGCAGGAACTTCCCCGGAGTGGGGTTGATGTCGATGACGCGCCCGCCGGGCCCGAGCAGCGTCCGGGCCGCTCCGACCGGCAGCGTGCCGGCGGTGTCGAGGACGACGTCGAACCGCCTCGCGAGTTCCGTCGCGTCGAAGTCGAATCCGACGACCGGGGCGATACCGAGGTCGTGTGCCTCGTGCGCGGCGGTACCGCGGCAGCTGCCGCCCACGGAGACGCCGTGTGCCAGGGCGATCTGGGCTGCGGACCGGCCGACCCCGCCTAGGCAGCCGTGGACGAAGAGGCTCTGCCCGGCCCGCAGCCTGCCCTTGCCGACCACGGCCTGAAAGGCCGTGAGCCCGACGATGGGGAGCGCGGCGGCCTCCTCCCAGGAGAGGTTCGCGGGCTTTCGCACGACCGCCTTCTCCTCGGCGACCACCATCTCGGCGAACGCTCCCGCCGCCTTGATGCTCGCCCCGCCGAGGACTTCGTCGCCGACGCCGAGCCGGGTGACGCCGTCGCCGACCGCCGCCACGACGCCCGAGAAGTCGTGCCCCAGGCCGCGCGGGAACCTCCGGCCGGTCATGATCTTCATCTCGCCGCTGCGGATCTTCCAGTCCATCGGGTTCGCGGCCGCCGCCTTCACCCGGACCAGAACCTCACCGGGGCCGGGCCGGGCCGGCTCGAAATCCTCGCACCGCATCACCTCGGGACCGCCGTACCGGTGGTACTGGATGCGCTTCAACGTCGTCATGGCGAACACCCTCACACATCGATGTCATCAGGTGACATCACCCTACTATGGCGATGTCACCTGATGACGTCAACACGGGAGCCGGTGCGCGACGGCACTAAACTCGCGGCATGGGACGATGGGCGCCTGGAGCCGGCGACCGACTGCGCGAGGCCGCACTGGCCCTGTACCTCGAACGCGGCTTCGAGCAGACGATGGTGACCGACATCGCCGAGCGGGCCGGCGTGACCGCCCGCACCTTCTTCCGGCACTTCGCCGACAAGCGCGAGGTCCTCTTCGACGGGACGTCCGCGCTGACGGAGAGCTCGCTGGCCGCGCTGGAGGCGGCGCCCGCCACGGCGTCGACGCTTGAGGTCGTCGCTGCGGCGCTGGACGCCGCGGCCGACATGATCGGACGTGACCGTGAACTCGCGCGGAAGCGACAGTCGGTGATCATGTCCAACACCGATCTCCGCGAACGCGAGTTGATCAAGATTGCGAGCCTGTCGGCCACGCTCGCCGACGGGCTGCGCAGGCGGGGCGTCGACGCCACCGAGGCGGGCCTGGCGGCAGAGGCCGCCTGCGCGGTCTACCGGGTCGCCTTCCAGCGGTGGGTCGACGCCGACGACGGTCTCGACCTGCGCGACGCCATCGGCCAGTCGTTCGCCCAGCTGCGCGCCCTGACCGCCGCCGGCTACCCCCGCACGGCGTGCAGCAGCGAGGCTCCCAGCAGCAGTGCGTGACAGGCCACCGGGGTGAAGCCCGTCTCCGCCAGGAGGCGCCCGTAGTCGGCCTCCGTCCGTTCCCGGCCGCCCACGTTGCACAGCATGTGGAGGTCCCAGGCCGCGGCCGTGTCGCTGGGCAGCAGGCGTTCCACGACGAGGAGTTCGGCGCCCGGGCGCATCGCCTCCGCGCAGCGGCGCAGGATGGTCAGGCACCGGTCGTCGTCCCAGTCGTGCAGGACCCGGGAGAGCAGGTAGACGTCGCCGCCGGGCGGGACGGAGTCGGTGAAGTCGCCCTCGGCGAAGGTGCAGCGGCCGGACACGTCGGCCAGCTGGGACCGGGCCGCCGCCAGGGCCTCGGGGCGTTCCAGCAGGACCCCCGCCAGGTGGCCGTGGGCCCGGAGGACGCGGCCGAGCAGGGCGCCGTTGCCGCCGCCGACGTCGACCACGCGGCGCGCCGCGGAGAAGTCGACGAGGTCCGGTACCGGCGTGAACATCTCCGCGCTCGCGGCCATCGCCCGGTGGAAGAGGCCGCCGAGTTCGGGGCGGGCGGCGAAGTAGGGGAAGTGGTGCTCGCCGTAGCGGTGGGCGAAAGCTTCCTGCCCAGTGCTGACGGCGTACGGGAGCCCGGCGAAGGAGTCGTAGAACGGGCCGCCGTAGAGCAGCGCGAGGGGGTGGAGGGAGTGCTCGGTGCCGGTGCGGAGAGGCTCGCCGAGGGCGGTGAGGTGGTAGGTGCCGTCGGGGGCGGCGGTCAGCAGGCCCAGCGTGGCGAGGTAGCGCAGGAGGCGGCGCAGGGCGTCCGGGTCGGTGCCGGTGAGGGTCGCGAGGGCGGTGGCGTCGAGGGCGGGGTGGGCGGCCAGGTGGTCGGCGATGCCCAGTTCGGCCATGGTGCGGACGGCCTGGGTGGCCCAGGCGCCGGTCATGACGCCGAGGAGGGCGAGGGTGGGGTCGGGCAGGGGTTCCTGGCGGCCGGGGAGGCGGAGTTCGAAGCGGCGGTGGTCGGTGGTGCGGAAGTAGAGGACGGTGACGTTCTCGTGGTTGTTGTAGCCGCCGCCGTCCGGGACCGCGCCGCCGCGCTCGGTGAGCAGGGTGCGCAGTCCGGCGGGGATCACCCGGCCCGGCGCGGTCACCGCGAAGGCGTGGTGGGACTCGTGGCCGTTGGCCCGTTCGTCGGCGGCGACCGTCTCCAGCGGGGAGCCGGGCGGCACGGGCAGCGCGAAGATCTCCACGGTCCGCCCGGCCACCGGCACGTGCACGATCCCGACCGGGCTGCCGTCGACGGCGGCGCCGTAACGCCGGGTCAGCCGCCCGCGCACGACCACGCTGGGGGTGACGGGGCCCGGGTCGAGCCCGGCGCCGCGCAGGTCGTCGCGGAGCCCGTCGAGGGAGGCGGGGAAGACCAGTACGGCGGTGTGGTCGTAGCCGAGGTGGCGGGCGACGTCGGCCCGCTCGTCGGCCGTCAGGCCGGGCAGCAGCGCGGCGAGTACCTGGTCCGTGTCGTGGTCGCGGACGTGGTCGGCCGCATGCCGGATCCGGTCCAGGTCGGCTTCCGTCAGACATGCCTGTACGACGGAGAGGTTCATGAAGGGTTCCCGATGATCGTGGGGCGGGGAGAACCGGGGACGGTCGAGCCGGCCCCGGGGGTCAGATGCCGGTGTAGTTCTCGGCGAAGAAGTCCTGGTGGGCGCGGGAGGTGCGCAGGCTCTCCAGGCGGGCGTACTGCAACTGGCGGCCGTAGCGGGCCTCGTCGTCCTGGCCGGCCGGGCCGTGCAGCAGGCCGCTCATCCAGTGCGAGAACTCATGGGCCCGCCAGACGCGGGGCAGGCTGTCGGCGGCGTACCGGGCGAGGCCGGTCCCGTCGCCGTGGGCCAGCGCCGCTTCGAGGGCGCGGGCCAGCAACTCGGCCTGGAGGACGGCGAGGTTGGCGCCCTTGGCGGCCGAGGGGCTGATGAGTCCGGCGGCGTCGCCTGCCAGCCACAGCCGTCCGCTGCCCGGGGAGTCCAGGACGTCGGAGCGCAGGTCGACGACCGCCTTCTCCAGGACCGGGCCGTGGCGCAGCGGCCCGAACTCGGCGGTCCGCAGCCGGGTCGCCAGCTCCGCCCAGATCCGGTCCTCGCTCCAGTCGGCGGGATCGGTGCCGCGCGGGCACTGGAGGTAGTACCGGGTGACGGTGTCCGTCCGTGCCATGTGGCCGGCGAACCCGCGCTCGTGCAGGGCGTATCCGACGGCCTCCAGGCTGGGCGGGGCCGCGACCAGCACGGCCAGCCAGGAGACCCCGTGGTCCCGGCGGGCGGTCCGGGTGCCGCGGGCCGTCAGTGCGGCACGGCCGGTCCCCCGGTGTCCGTCGCAGCCGGCGACGTACCGCCCGGTGACGTCCGCGCCGCCGCGCACCCGCACCCAGGCCGCCGCGGTCCGCTCGGCCTCCTCGGCCCCCTCGGCGACGTCCGCCGCCTCGGCGCCGAACCGGATCTCCCCGCCGCGCCGCAGGAATTCGGCGATCAGGTCCCGTACGAGTTCCTGCTGCGGGTAGACGGTGTGCGGCTCGCCGAGTCCCAACTTGCCGTAGTCCAGGCTGAATTCGCCGCGGTCGCTGCGGAACAGGCAGGTGCTGTGGGTCTTTCCGCGGGCTGCCAGGCCGGCCGCCAGGCCGTGTTCCGTCAGGACGCGCACGGAGTGGGCGGCGAGGAATCCGGCCCGGGCCCTGCCCTCCACCGCGGCCCGGTCGCGGCGCTCCAGGATCACGCAGTCGATGCCGCGGTCCAGCAGCAGGTTCCCCAGTACGAGCCCTGCCGGGCCGGCGCCGACGATCACTACACCGACCTGTGCTGTTGTCATTCCCCGCCCCTGGAGTTGCGCTCTGTCCAGAAGGTTCATATCAGCCGCGACCCTTACACAAGGGAAGGAAGCGGACCAATTACCCCTAAAGGGTTGCCTGGGGTGACGAAAGCTGCCGGAAAACGGCGGGAAACAACACGGTGCCCGTCCGCATCGAATGCGAACGGGCACCGGATAGAGCGCCGGGCAGGCCTTGCACCTGCATTTCCCCGCAGGAAGCGGGGCGTCTTTCCTTGGACCACCAACGCAGCACCAGCCACCGTGAGTTGCGGCGACCAGCTCTGAAACGATCATACCGTACGCCGCACGTCGCCCTGCAACTCGGCCTCGGTCGCGCCCTCGGTCCCGCCCTCGCTCTCACTCTCGTCGAGCTTGCTGACCAGACCGCGCAGCACGGGTCCGTACTCGGGGTGGGCGAGGGCGAAGGCCATCTGCGCGACGAGGTAGTCGGCCGGGTTGCCGGTGTCGTACCAGCGGCCCTGGATGACCTGCCCGTACACGGCCCGGCTGCCGGCGTAGGCGTTGATGGCGTCGGTCAGGTACACCTCGCCGGTGCGGTGCTCGTACCAGCGGCGGGTCTGCTCGCGCAGTTCGTCGATGATGCCGGGGGTGACGACGTAGCCGCCGATGGCCGCGTACGGCGACGGCGCGTCGGCCGGCGCGGGCTTCTCGACCAGGCCGGTGATGCGCAACTGGCCGTCGCCGAGGTCCTCCTTGACGATGGGCACGCCGTAGCGCTGGGAGTCGGCGGGGTCCATCGGCAGCAGGGCGAGGACCGGGCAGCCGGTCTGCTCGTAGGCCCGGATCAGCTGCTGGGCGCGGGGCACCTCGGCGACGAACACGTCGTCGGGCCAGAGCACCAGGACGGGCTCGTCGCCGAAGGAACGGGCGGCGTTCAGCACGGGCGTGCCGTTGCCGTACGGGCCGTACTGGTCGAGGTAGGTGATGTGCCCCTTGCGGGCCAGTTCGGCGACCTCCTCGACGGCGTCCGCGTAGGCGGTCTTGCCGTCGGCGCGGAGCTGCTCGACGAGTGCCGGGTTGGGCCGGAAGTGGTCCTGGATCAGGCTCTTCCCGCCGGAGACGACGATGGTGATGTCGGTGATCCCGGAGTCCACCAGCTCCCGCACGGTGTGCTCGATCACCGGCTTGTCGCCGACCGGGAGCATCTCCTTCGGCGTCGCCTTGGTCAGGGGCAGCAGGCGGGAGCCCAGTCCGGCGGCGGGGATCACGGCCCTGCGGATCGTCGGGGACATCAGGTCTCTCTCGGTCGGACGGCACGGGGTACGAGGACGCTACCAACGGCCCCTGTGCCGCCCGGGAAACGCCGACCGGCCGGATCCCGTCGTCCAGGCTATTTCCGGGCGAAGTCGAAATGAAGAGAGGGAGAGAGGGAGGGACACGTGCTCAGTGCGGCGGCTCCGGGGCCGGGGTGTCGGGGACCGCTCCCGCGGCGTGCAGTCCGGCGATCTCGGCGGGGGCGAATCCCAGCTCGGCGAGGATCTCGTCGTTGTGCTCGCCCAGGTCCGGCGCCCGTCTCGCCGGTGTCTTCGGGACCCCGCGGAGGGTGACCGGGCTGCCGACGGTCTCCGGCAGCCCGCTGACTCCGGCCAGCGGTACGACGATGCCGTTCTCGCGCAACTGCGGGTCCCGCGCTGCCTCCTCCGGCGTCTGGATGAGGCTGTAGGTGATGCGTTCCCGGTCCAGCGCCTCCTTCCAGTGGGCGAAGGGCCGCGAGCGGAACGCGGTGTCGAGGAGTTCGGCGAGCGCGGCGGAGTGCTCGGTCAGACCCTCCAGGTCGGAGAACCGGGGGTCCTCGAACAGTTCGGGGTGTCCGACGACGCGGGCGAGTCCCTGCCGGCGGGTGGGTGAGGCGACCAGCATGAGCCATTCGCCGTCGGCGGTCCGGTAGGGGTTGACCAGCGGGTTCGCCGGGACCTTCCGGTCGTGCAGCTCGAAGGGGGTGCCGTCGGCGAGGGCGCCGGCCACCAGGGTTCCGGTGGCCCAGACGCCCGTGGCGAGCAGGGACGTGCCGACGTCGGCGCCCCGTCCCGTCCGCTCGCGGCGGTAGAGGGCGGTCGTGATCGCCGCGTAGACGGCGATGGCGGTCGTGTAGTCGCCGCTGCCCCAGACCGGCACGGTCGGCGGGGCGCCCGCGTCGCGGGTGGAGGCCAGCAGGCCGCTGCGCGACCAGAAGGCGGTCAGGTCGAAGCCCGGCTGCCGGGCGTCGGGTCCGGTGTCCCCGAAGCCGGTGAGGTCGGCGTAGACGACCCTCGGGTTCCAGCCGGAGACCTCCGGGTAGCCGAGGTGCAGCTTCTCGCGGGTGCCGTGCGGGAAGTTGGTGATGACGACGTCGGCCCACTCGACGAGCCGCTTGAGGACCTCGACGGCCGCCGGCGACTTCAGGTCCAGCACCATGCCCCGCTTGTTGCGGTTGGCGAGGTGCCAGCTGTAGTTCGCCCGCGCCTGCGGACTGGGCGGCACGGAACTCAGCCGCCGCTGGGGGTCGCCCGTCCCCGGCGGCTCGATCTTGATGACGTCCGCCCCGAAGTCGGAGAGCATGGTGGCCGCGGCCGGTGCCGCGATGAACGAGGAGGCGTCGAGGACCTTCAGACCGGTGAAGACGGACTCGGTGGTCACGGATTCTGCGGTCACGGATTCTGGGGTCACGGATTCTGGGGTCATCGCGGTCACTTCACGAAGGCGCTCAGGCCGTCGGTGACGGCGCGGCCCACGATCAGGGTCTGGATCTCCCGGGTGCCCTCGTACGAGTAGAGGGCCTCGGCGTCGGCGACGAAGCGGCCGACCTTGTAGTCGAGGACGATGCCGTTGCCGGCCAGCAGCTCCCGGGCCCAGCCGACGCTCTCCCGCATCCGCACGGTGCAGTACGCCTTCGCCAGGGCGGAGTGCTCGTCCTTGAAGATCCCGGCGTCCTGGAGCTGGGCCAGACGCGTGACCATCCCGCAGGAGGCGGTGGCGTTGCCGAGCATCTTGACCAGCAGGTCCTGGACGAGCTGGAAGCCGCCGATCGGGCGCCCGAACTGCTCGCGCTCCTTGGCGTACTGCAACGCGATCTCGTAGGCGCCGAACATCACGCCCACGGCCTGCCAGGCCACCCCGCTGCGCGTCTGCCGCAGGATACCCGCGGTGTCCTTGAACGAGTTGGCGTTCTGCAACCGGTTCGCCTCCGGGACGCGGCAGCCTTCGAGGACGATGTCGGCGTTCTGCACGATCCGCAGCGCCATCTTGTTCTCGATCTTCGTCGCCGTGAACCCGGGGGTGTCCTTCTCCACGACGAAGCCCAGCACGTGGTTGGTCTCGGTGTCCCGTGCCCAGATGACGACCAGGTCGGCGAAGGTCGCGTTGCCGATCCACCGCTTGGCCCCGTCGAGGATCCAGCCGTCGCCGTCGCGGCGCGCGGTCGTCCGCAGGCCGCCGGCCACGTCCGAACCCCCGTGCGGTTCGGTCAGCCCGAAGGCTCCGATCTTCTCGAAGCGGCTCATGGCCGGCAGCCACCGCCGCTTCTGCTCCTCGGAGCCACAGGCGAGGATCGAGCCCATCGCAAGCCCGGTGTGCACGCCGGAGAAGGTCGCCAAGGACGCGTCGGCATGGGCGAATTCCAGCGCGAGGAATCCCGAGAGGAGATTGCTCGGCTTGGATTCCGCGGAGTCCGGGTCCGCCCAGTCCACGAGCCCGAGTCCGCCGAATCCCGCCACCAGCTGGAAGGGGAACTCGGCCCGGGCCCAGTAGTCGTCGACGATGGGCGCGGCCTGCGTTTCGAGGAATGCGCGGACGCGCTCGATCGTGGCCCGCTCGCCGTCCGTCAGCAGTTCCTCGAAGGAATAGAAATCGGCGGGAAGCAGCCCTTCGCCCAGGTAGGGGCCGGACGGCGTGGGCAGGGGCGGGATGGCACCCATGGGAATCCTCCTCCAACGCTGCGGAACACGGTCGCGGTGTCTCGGTTCTCCGGCGCGATTAGATCCGGATCCCGCACCGATTCCCGCGAGCCCTCGCCGTACAGGGGGTGCCCTCGTCGTGGCGAACTACCCTAATGGCCCCTTCGTCCGCCCGTTGTCCGCGATGTCGAACATCTGCCGTCAATTCAGCTGTCTCAACTCACGACTTGACGGCCGCTCATTTTGCGAAACTGACAGCTCGCCGACAGACACCGTTCCTACGGTGCCGTGTCCATGACAGACACCTCAGATGGCGCCCGCTCCGTCGGCCGCCGTACCGTACTCGTCGCCACCGGGACGACCGCCGCTGCCCTGGCCGTAGGCGCAGCGGTCTCGACCGAGGCCCCCGCGGCAGCCGCCGCCCCCGACCTCCAGCCGGCCGCCGCGGCGGCGGTCTGCACGCTCACGGAGGAGCAGACCGAAGGCCCCTACTACCTCGACGGGGCGCTGGTCCGCTCCAACATCACCGAGGGCAAGTCCGGCATCACCCTCAACCTCGCCCTCACCGTCGTCAACTCCGCCTGCACCGTCATCCCCAACGCCCTCGTGGAGGTGTGGCACGCCGACGCGCTCGGCGAGTACTCCGGCTACGTCGGCGCCAACGGCCACAACGAGACCGACGACGGCACCTTCCTGCGCGGCGGTGTCCTCACCAACTCCAGCGGCGTCGCCAACATCACCACGATCTACCCGGGCTGGTACCGGGGCCGCTGCATCCACATCCACGTGAAGGTCCACACGGGCGTCACCCTGACCTCCGACGGCTCCTTCACCGGCGGTTCGACCCTGCACACGGGCCAGCTCTTCATCAACGAGAGCATCACGACCGCGGTCGCCGCGGTCTCGCCCTACTCGACCAACACGGTCACCCGCACCACGCTCGCCCAGGACGGGATCTACGACGACGCGGGCGCCTCGTCGGGCCTCATGACCGTCACCGGATCCACGTCCGCCGGCTACACCGGCACCCTCACCCTGGGCGTCTCGACCTGACGTCCCCGGGCCCCGGGTTCACGCACTCCGGGGCCCACTCAGGGTCTGCGACGAAGAGGCAGGTCCACCTCGGCCCGTACGGTCTTGCCCGGTGCGCCGTCGCAGCCCCGCTCCAGCACCTCCCACCGATCGGCCAGCGCATCCACGAGCACGAGCCCGCGCCCCCCGGCGTCCAGCGGCCCCGACGGCCGCACGTCCCGGGGGCCGGGCGGCCGTCGTTCGGCCCGGGTGTCGGTGACCTCGACCCGCACGCTCCCCGTCACCACCGAGAGCCGCAGCTCGAAGTCCCGCCCCGGCACGCGCCCGTGCGTCACGGCGTTCGCGGCCAGCTCCGCGACGATCACCGACACCTTGTCGATCACCTCCGCCGACGCGAACCGGCCGCCCCACGCATGGAGTTGGGCAACAGCGAGATGCCTCGCGAGCCGGGCACCCCGCGGGGTGCCGCTGAGCCGCTGGGCGAGTGTTCGACTGACGGTGACCGTGGTGGGGGGTGCGTCCATGCCCCCAATCTGCCGCCTGGCACAGCCGGTTCTCCAGGTCCCGGCCGTGTACTCCCCGCGCGCGTACTCGGTGACCGACTGGACTGTACTGGTCACCTTCCGTGACCATGGGTCCGGGAGGTGGCCTACGTGGGCGACGGAGTCGAGCCGGAGTCGTCGGACAGTCTGCGGACTTTCGGGGCGGTGGTCCAGGCCTTGCGCGAACACGCGGGGCTGAGCAGGGAGGAGTTCGGCGAGCGGGTGCGGTTCTCGAAACACACGGTGGCATCCGTGGAGTTGGGCCGCCGCATGCCGGACGAGTCCTTCGTGGAAGCGGCGGAGGAGGCCCTCGGCAACACGGGGGCCTTACGACGGGCGGCGGGGCATGTGGCCCGGCAACCGGGGTTGGCGGCTTGGTTCCGGCGGTGGGCGCGGATGGAGACGACGGCGATCACGCTGTACACGTACGAGAGCCGAATGCTGCCGGGACTTCTCCAGACGAAGGCCTACGTGGATGCGCTGTCCGCGGCTCAACTGCCACCTCTGGACGACGCGGAGATCGAGGAGCGGTGGGCTGCGCGAGCGGAACGCCAGAAGCTGCTGCGGGAACGGGCGAACACCGCCTTCAGCTTCATCCTGGAAGAGCACCTGTTCCTCCGACGCACAGGGGGCCCTGAAGTCACACGGGATCTCATCGACCACGTCCTGAAGGTCTCCGGGCTCCGGAACGTCGAGATCCAGGTCATGCCTCTCGTCCAGGAGTCGCACTCGGGCCTACAAGGTCCGATCCGCCTGCTGGAAACCCCCGAGAACAGGTGGTACGCCTACAACGAGGGCCAGGAAAGCGGTCAGTTGATCACCGACCCGAAAGTGGTCAGCGTTCTCCAGAGGCGGTATGCCAGGATGCGTTCGCAGGCTCTCACCATCCAGGACTCCGTGAGCCTGTTGCAACGGATGCGAGGGGACCTATGAGCACATCCGACCTGGCGTGGTTCAAGAGCAGCTACAGCAGCGCTTCCGGCGACGACTGCATCGAAGTCGCCCTCTCCTGGCACAAGTCGAGCTACAGCAGCAGCGCATCCGGCGACTGCGTCGAGGTAGCCGCCTGCCCCACCACCATCCACATCCGCGACTCCAAGGACCGGCAGGGCCCCCAACTGGCCCTCTCCCCCGCCACGTGGGCCAACTTCCTCACGCACGCCGGGAAGCGGCTGTCCTGACCTGCTTGAACCAGGCGTCCGACACGGTCTTCGGAACCGTGCCGGTCAGGCCGCCCTCCTTGGTGAAGGCGAGCGCCCCGCTGTAGGCGCCGCCGCCACAGCCGTCGGACTGGTGGCTGAGCCTCTTGTCGGTGGACGCGTCGATGAAGGGCTTCCTGCTGCCCTTGCGGGTGACCCGGAAGCGGACCGTGCCGAGGTCGGGGCCGATGTCGTCCGGCAGCGGCAGACGGACGCTCGTGACGTCCTCGGCCGGTATCCGGTCCTCGACGCACCTGCCGTGCGCGCAGAGCCGGACGGAGGCGCCGGCGAGACCGTCGTAGCCGTCCTGCGCGAAGAACACGCCGACCTGGGCCACCACACCGACGCCGCCGCAGGGTTCCGCGTTCCCCGCGCACCCGGACAGGCCGACGAGGAGCGCGACGGCACCGCCGACCACCCGCGCGTACCGGACCGGATTCCGCACTGCTTCCCCCCTTTGCGACCTGCCCATCATCACCCACATCGGCGGTGCGATGATCGCCGCATGAGACATCGAAGACGGGCCCTGCTCGCCCTCCTCACGGTCGGCCTCCTCACCTCGTGCTCCGGCGGGGGCACGGCTCTGGACGGCAGCTCGCAAGCGGCCGGCATCGCCGGATTCGACCACGCCCAGGTCGGCGACGAGTACTGGGTGGCGATGCCGCCGTTGGCGAACAAGACGGGGAAACCGCTCACCGTCATCGACGCGAAGATCGTCCATGTGCCGGCCGGGCTGCGCATCACGGGTTACCGGGTGGACACCGCCGACGGCGGTTACCTCATCGGGACGTCACCCGTCACCGCCACGGACGACGTCAGGACCGGTCCGATCCGGGTCGCGGCGCACGACCAGTCGGACCGCTACTACGAGGCGCGGGTCAAGGTGACCGGAGCCGTGCACGGGGACCTGACCGACTGCCGCTTCACGTACCGGCAGGGCTCCACCACACACCACCAGGATCTCGGCTGCGACACCCGGATCCGCCTGGGCAAGCCTCTCTGAGGCGGGCGTCCCGGACATAGACGGTGACGCGCGCCCCGTTGACACGGATCGTCCCGGACGCCCGGAAGTGGCGCCGCAGGGTGCTTGTCTTCGCCTCCTCCCGCGGGCCGGTCGGCGTGTGCGCGCCCGCCGGGTCGCGGACCACGACGATCCGGTCGAACCCCAGCATGCGTGCCGCGATCTCCCGGGCGGGTAGCTCGACGCCCGCAAAGGTGTCCGACGAGACGGGATCCTGTGCCAGGGCCAGATCCGTCAGGAAACGGGTGTCCTCGGGGTCGGCCGCGGTCCAGGCCCGGTGCCGGCCGGGGAGATAGAGCAGCCCGTCGCCGGGACGGCCCTCCTCGCGTACGGCGGCGCCGATGGCGGTGACGTCGTTGCTCCGGCTCTGGGGCGTCCGCAGCGCAAGGCTCGGCGGGACGAGCGCGGCCAGTACGGCAGCGGCCGCGATCCACGCGGTGCGGGAAGACCGCTGCCGCCGGCGGAAGTGATCCATCCGGGCGCCCAGCAGCAGGGCGACTCCGATATTGCCGTAGAGCACGTACCGGTCGACGAAGAGGGGCTTGGCCAGTGAGGCGGTGAGCAGCAGAAGGCCGGGAAGCACGAGAAGCGGCACGGCCAGCGCGGTGAGCCGCACGGGCCCCCTCGTCCCCAGGGGCGCTCGGGCACACAGCACGCCCACGACCGCCACGACCAGGAAATGGTGAAGCCGCACCGGTCCGCTGATCCAGGACACCTGCTCCGACTGTCCCGCGCTGCGGATCGCCAGCGGCAACAGCCCGGCCACGACGCCCGCGGCAGCCGCGCTCCACGCCGTCAGCACCGGTCGTGGCACACGGGAGACGACCAGGGTGACGCCGTGTGCGACCAGGGCGAGGACCGCGAACTCATGAAGCAGACAGGCCAGGAGCATGGCGGAGCCGTAGACCGCCCACCGCCACCGGGTGCGATGCGGGACGCTCGCCACAAGCGCGTACGTGGCCCAGGTGACCAGGGCGCAGACCATGGCGTACGAGCGGCCTTCCTGCGCGTACTTCTGCACCTGGGGCAGGAGCGCGAACACCAGCCCGGCCAGCAGCCCGGCACGGGGTCCCGCCAGGCGCAGCCCCAGCAGCCCGACTCCGCTCGCAGCCAGGGACATCGCCAGCACGGACGGCAGCCGCAGGGTGAGCAGCCCGCCGCCGAAGAGACCGAAGATCTCGTGCATCACGGCGTAGTAGAGGGCATGGACCAGATCGACATGCCGGGCGGTGTGCCATATCCGCGCAAGATCGCGGTGCGCGAGCTGAAAGGTGACGGACTCGTCTCCCCACATGGCGTCCTGCCTGCGGATGCCCCAGAGCCCCAGGGCGAGGGTCAGTGACAGGGGTGCGATGACGACGACGGCTCGGGCCGGGCCCGGTGACGGTCGAGGACGGGCGGGTACGGGAGGGGAGACCGTCCTGGCCAGGGTGGGGGCACGGTCGGCAACGGACATCGGTGACAGGGCCTTTCAGCAGCGGCGAAGAAGCGCCGCCAGCGTGCCGGGACCTCGTTGACCGGACGCTGACCCGACCTGACCGGCCGATCAGGAAGGCGGGCCGGCGCTGTGCGAGGCTGCACCGCATGCGCATCCTGGTGGTCGAAGACGAGGTGGACCTGGCCCGGACCCTGCACACCGGTCTGACCGCCGAGGGCTACAGCGTCGACCTCGCCCATGACGGCCGGCAGGGACTGTGGATGGCCCGGACCGGCGAATACGCCCTTGTCGTACTGGACTTGATGCTGCCCGGCCTCAACGGCTACAAGGTCTGCGCCCAGCTGCGCCGGGAGGGCAACGCGACCCCCATCCTGGTACTCACCGCCAAGGACGGGGACTGGGACCAGGCGGAGGCCCTGGACACGGGGGCCGACGACTACCTGGCCAAGCCCTTCTCCTACCTGGTGCTCGTCGCACGGCTGCGGGCCCTGGTCAGACGAGCCGCCACGGTCGCCCCGCCCGTCCTCGCCGTGGGCGACCTCTCGCTGGACGTCGCCGGCCGGGTCTGCCGCCGGGCCGGGACCCGGGTGGACCTCACGCCCCGGGAGTTCGCCGTGCTGGAGCTGCTGGCCCGCCGGGCGGGCCAGGCGGTCTCCAAATCGGATCTGCTCTATCACGCGTGGCCCGACGAAGCCCTGGACCCCAACCTGGTGGAGGCGCGGGTCAGCGCCCTCCGCAAGAAGGTGGACGCCGCGTTCGACCGGAAGTCCCTGCAGACCGTGCGGGGTTCCGGCTACCGGCTGGTGGACGACCGTGACCGCGACTGAGCCGCGACGCCGCTGGTGGCCGCGTTCGGTGCGCGCCCGCACGGCACTGGCCGCCGCGACAGCCGCCGCCGTCGTCCTGGTGGCCATCGGCTGGTGGGTGCACCGTGAGGTCTACCGCCAGAGCATAGGGGTCGCCCAGGAACAGGCACTGGACCAGCTCTGGTCCCTTCAGGATCAGTTGAAGGGCGGTGTGGTTCCCGTTCAGACGAGTGTCGTGCCGTACGAGGTCGTCGCGACCGGTCGACGCGCCGCCGTCGCCTACGGCGGAGGCATGGCCGACTTCGATCCCGGCACCCGTCACGTGCTTCCGGCTCCAAGCGGGCCGGGGGCGCCCGATTCCGTCCGTCTGCCGGTGAACCCCGACTACAACTCCGGGCTCGGACTCAGCCTGGCCGGCGGAACCTATCGGGTCATCACCACCGACATCAGGGCCGGTGAACTGGGCGGCGACAAAGCCGCCGCCCTGGGTGTCTCCGCCGACGCCACGCTGCGGGTGTACGTGGTGGTGCTCCCGCGAACAGCCGAGGCGATCACCAGGACCACCGACCGCCTGCTGCTGCGGGCCGGGCTCGTCGGCCTCGTACTGATCGCCGCCGCCACCTACTTCGCCGTCCGCGTCGCACTGCGGCCGGTCGAGGCCATCCGCGTCCTCACCGCCTCGGTCACCGCGAGCGACCCCCGCGAACGGGTCACCGTCCCCGCCACGGGACACGAGCTCACCGCCCTGGCCACCACCCTCAACACCACCCTCCAACGCCTCGACGACGCCGCCGCCCGGCAACGCCGCTTCGTCGCGGACGCCGCCCACGAACTGCGCAGCCCCCTCACCACGCTGCTGGCCAGCCTGGAAGTCGCACTCGCCTACCCGGAACGCACCGACTGGCCCGCCGCGGCCACCACCGCGGCACGACAGACCCGCCGCCTCCAGGCCCTCGCCGAAGACCTGCTGCTCCTGGCCCGCCTCGACACCCGCGCCCCCGCGGCGGACGCCGAACTCGTCGACCTGACGGCCCTCGCCACCCGGCTGACCGAGCAATACCCCCTTCCCGAAAGACCGTTGACCCTCACCTGCGACAGCACCGCTCCCGCCCACGCGCACGGAAACCCCGACGAATACGAACGGCTGCTGCGCAACCTCCTCGACAACGCCGCCCGCCACGCCGCGCACCGCATCCAGATCACCGTCCGGAACGAGGACGACCGGGTCGTCCTCACGGTGCACGACGACGGACCGGGCGTGCCCGCCGAGGACGCCGAGCGCGTCTTCGAACGCTTCGTCCGGCTCGACGACGCCCGCTCCCGCGACCACGGCGGCACCGGCCTGGGCCTCGCCATCGCCCGCGACCTGGCCCACCGCCACCGGGGCACCCTCACCCTCACCCCTCAGACCCTCGGAGCGTGCTTCCAACTGTGCCTTCCCCGAGCCCCCGCGCCGGCCGGGAGATGACGCGCGTCACCGCCCGGCCCGCGCGGCTCGGAGATCACCGCGAGTCGGCTCAGCCGAGGGTGTTCGGCATCGCCTCCTCGACGTGGTTGGCGGCGTTGCGGTGGCCGTGGGCGTTGGGGTGCACGAAGGACAGCTGGTCCGGGGCGGTGATGAACCCTTCCACCCACTTGCCCGAGTCGCAGACGCTGTGGTGCTGGGAGGAGTCGTAGAGGTCGACGAAGCTCGCGGCCTCCTGCGTGCCGGTCGACTTCTCGATGGTCCTGTTGAGGGGTTCAAGGACGTCCTGGCGCAGCCAGTCCAGGTCTCGCCGGGTGATCGCGCCGAACTGCGTCAGGTCGTTGTAGCGGCACTTGGAGGTGTCCTTGGGGACGATGGTGGGGTAGCCGACGGCCAGGATCTTCGCGTGCGGGGCGCATTCGTGGAGCACGGTGAGCATCCGGTCGTACTCCTGGCTCACCTTGTGCAGCCGGGCCGGGATGCCGGCGGCCAGGGCGTCCTTGCACGGGGTGCCCACACCGCCGCTCCCCTGGCCCAGCTCCGGGCACTTGGCGAGGATGCCGGCGAACCCGAGGGTGTTTCCGCCCACGCCGACGGTGATCACGTCGGTGCCGGGGCCCACCGCGGCGGACTGCGGCGGCACCGCGGGGAAGGGGTAGTCCGGGTCCTCGGAGAGGGGCGGCAGGTGACGGCCGACCGGCTCCTGGGCCTCGTCGGTGACGTTCTCGATGGTGGCAGCCCCGCAGCTGACGTCGGTCAGGTCGAAGAGCGAGCCGAGGTCGCGGTCGATGACCTGGGGGTAGGACTGGTCGGTGCGCTCGCAGCCGTCGCGGGGGACCTCGAAGACGTCGCCCGCGGCGGGGATGACCCCGGCGGTGCAGGAGTCCCCCAGGGCGACCCACTGGCGGTCCGCCGAGGCGAGCAGGGCCAGATGCGTGCGGAAGCGTGCCACGAATCCTCCAGGGATGCGATGTTGGCGTCGCTTTGACCGTAAATGGGCCCCACGTTCACGCCCCGGGTTCGAACAGCCGCCAGTTCCCCTCGGAGACGATCTCGACGGCGCCGTCGGTGACCTTGACGGCGGTCTGGGCGTCGATGGCGTACGCCGGGCCCGCCATCCCGGCGGCCCACCGTTCCGCCTCGGCCATGGTGTTCTCCGGGCAGCCCAGGTGCGGGAAGAGGGAGAAGTCGACGAGTCCCAGTGCGGCGTCGCCGCCGGTGGGAGGCTCCCAGCCGACGAAGAAGTCGCCCACGCGGGGAGTGAGCGCCATGCTCCCGGCGCTGAGCCCCACGTAGACCGTGTCGTGCAGCGTCGGGAGGAGGTCGGCCAGTCCGGACTCGCGCATCCAGTGGCACAGGTACAGCGCGTCGCCGCCGTTCACCAGCAGGGCGTCCGCCGCCCGGACCCAGGAGACCCAGCGCTCCCGGTCGATGCCGGGCAGGGCGGTGAGCTCCAGCACGCCCACCGACCGCCACCCCAGCCCGGTCATGGGGCTGGGGGCCTGTCCGCTGATGAAGCGCCAGGGCATGCCCGGATCCGCGTACGGGCCCCCGTAGCCGGCGGTGGGAACGCAGAGGGCGTCGGCCTCGGCGACGGGCTTGCCGAGGAGCTCGACCAGTGCCGCCAGAATGCTTTCGTTCCGGACACCGGAGTCGGTGAGGAGCAGCTTCATCGAACCCCCGCTGGGTAGGGTCACCGTTCGATGGCAGGATAGGCGGTGAGCGATAGAATCGTGCCATGTCCGCCGACATCGACTTCCTGCCCACCCGCCCGCACCGGGTCGTCGTGCTCGCCCTCGACGGGGTCTACCCCTTCGAGCTGGGGATCCCGAAC
This sequence comes from Streptomyces sp. NPDC048291, assembly GCF_043201715.1. Taxonomy (NCBI): domain Bacteria; kingdom Bacillati; phylum Actinomycetota; class Actinomycetes; order Kitasatosporales; family Streptomycetaceae; genus Streptomyces; species Streptomyces sp. NPDC048291. The sequence goes on along the minus strand of NZ_JBICZC010000001.1, from coordinate 114,093 downwards.
CGCGTCTTCCCCTGCGTGCCCGGCGCCTACGACGTGGTGACGTGCGCGGCGACGGCGGACCGTACGGTGGCGACCAGCGCCGACTTCACCGTCACCGTCGGGCACGGGCCCGAGGCGCTGGAGAGCGCGGACACGGTGGTCGTACCGCCGTACGACATGGCGCGGATCACGCAGGAGCTGCCCGGACCGGTCGCCGCCGCGCTGGCGCGGATCCGGCCCGGGGCCCGGATCGTCTCCATCTGCACGGGGGCGTTCGCGCTCGCGGCGGCCGGGATGCTCGACGGGCGGCCGGCGACGACGCACTGGGCGCTGGCGCCGCGGTTCCGGCGGATGTTCCCGTACGTCGACCTGGATCCGGACGTGCTGTTCATCGACGACGGTGACGTCCTGACCTCGGCGGGCGCGGCCTCCGGCGTCGACGTGTGCCTGCACGTCGTGCGCTCCGACCACGGCAGCGCGGTCGCCAACAGCGTGGCCCGGCAGTGTGTCGTACCGCCGTGGCGGGACGGCGGCCAGGCGCAGTACATCGAACTGCCGGTGCCGGACGAGGGGGCCACGGGCACGGCGGCCACCCGGGCGTGGGCCCTGGAGAACCTGGAACGGCCGCTCGCGCTGCGGGAGTTGGCCGAGCATGCCCGGATGAGCCGGCGCACCTTCGCCCGCCGGTTCCAGGAGGAGACGGGGACCAGCCCCGGGCGCTGGCTGATCCAGCAGCGGGTACGGCGCGCCCGCGACCTCCTGGAGACCAGCGAGCTGTCGGTCGACCGCATCGCCGCCGAGGTCGGCTTCGCCACCGGCACGTCACTGCGGCAGCACCTGCACGCGTCGATCGGCGTCTCCCCGCAGGCCTACCGCAACACGTTCCGGGCCACGGCGGTGAGCAAGGCCTGAGCGGCGGGCGCGGGCGCGCCGGCCCGCGTCGGCGCCCGGGGCGTCCGCGGTCGCCGCGAGGGCGGCGGCCTCACCGGACCGGACCGCACCAGGGGCGGGGCCGTCGTCACCGGGCCGGGATGTCTCCGCTCCTCGCCGGGGGCGTGGAGACGAGCCGGAGAGCGGGCCGCCGGTCGAGAATGTGGGTCATATCATCCGTGCGTATGGAGAAGGCGCGGCAGCAGCTGGACGAGACCGACGGCCGGATCGCCGCCGCGATGCTGGCCTCGCCGCGTGCCTCCTGGCGTACGGTCGGCCGGGTCCTCGGGATCTCGGAGCGGACCGTGGTGCGGCGGGCGGCGCCGCTCTACCACGACGGCACGCTGCGGGCCACGGCCGTCCGCAACCCGGTGTGCTTCCCCGACCTGATCCCGCTGGCCCTGCGCATCCGGTGCAAGCCCAACCGGATCGGCGCCATCGCCGCCACCCTGGCCCGCCGCCCCGACACGATCTGGGTGGACGTCCTCGGCGGCGGCGACGAGATCTGCACGATCCTGTTCCTGGACGGGCCGGACGCCCGCAACAACCTGCTGCTGCGCGACCTGCCGGCCACCGCGGCGGTGCAGTCGTGGACCTCGCACGCGCTGCTGCGGGTCTTCCAGGCCGGTTTCGACTGGAGCGGCGGCCTGCTGTCGGAGGCGGAGCTGGCCGGTCTGCGCCCGGAGCCGCCGCAGGCCGCCCCGCGCCCCGCGCTCACCCCCGCCGACCACCGGCTGGTCGCCGGGCTGGTCGAGGACGGCCGGGCCTCCTACACCGACCTCGCCCGCCGCGCCGGGGTCAGTGCCCTGACCGCCCGCCGGCGCCTGGAGGCGCTGGCGGGCGGCACGGTCCTCAGGCTCGCGACCGAGGTCGATCTCGCCCGGCTGGGCATCCGTACCGAGGCGCTGTTGTGGATGACGGTCGCCCCCGGCGGTCTGGAGAAGACCGGCCGGCGGCTGAGCCGCCATCCACAGGTGCGGTTCGCCTCGGCCACCACCGGCTCGGCCAACCTGCTCGTGGCCGTCGCCGCGACCGACCTCGACGCGCTCTACCTCTTCCTGAGCGACACGATCGGTGCCCTGGAGCACGTCTCCACGATGGAGGTCACGCCCATCCTGACCGGGGTCAAGCGGACCGGACTGGTCCGGCCCGGGAGCCTGTGACCGCCGACCGGCTGCGGACTACTTGCCGGGGCACTGCTTCCAGGCCAGGTGGTAGACGGTGCTGATCTCGCCGTCGGTGGAGTCCATGGTCATGAAGCTGACCTTGCCGGGGTTCGCGCTGCCGGCGCTCACCCGCAGCTCGGTGTTGATGTTGAAGTTGCGCTGGACCCCGCAGGGCGCCCAGACCAGCTGGGCCCAGTCGGTGGTGTCGGTGGCCTGCCAGTTGTCGTTGTAGGGGCCGCTGAAGGGGTGGCTCGCGGCGGCCGTGTTCGACGAGCCCTGGAAGTAGTACGAGGCCCGCTGGGTGCCGGTGGCGCCCGGCTGGAGCGACGCGAAGCCGCGGTAGTCGGCGCTGGCGATGGCGTAGGTGAAGCCGCCCGGCACGTGGACGACCAGGTTGAGCTGGCAGTTGCGGCGGAAGGCGGTCGGGTCGGAGTTGCCGCCGGCCTGGGCGAGGTAGGCGCTGTAGGTGACGGTGAAGGCCTCGTTGTCCTCGGACACGGCGACGGCCGTGGTCCCCTGCGGACAGCCGGAGCCGTTCACCGTGGCGACGTTGATGACGATCTTGTCCGGCGGCGGGTCGTCGAAGACGGGCGACGACGAGGCCTGGGCCTGAGCGGGCAGCCCGGCGGTGAGCAGCGCGGCCAGCGCTCCGCCGAGCAGGAGTCCGTGTCTCCTGGGTCCCATGATTTCTCCGGTTCGGTGATTCGAGTGGGGGGTTGCACCCGCGGCCGTCCGGGACTCAGCTTCTTGGTTCACCTTTGAAGAAACTGTGTGTTTCCTGTGAAGGCCGGGGCGCTCGCATCGTAGGAACCCCCACGCGAACCGGTCAGGGCGAACTCCGGCCATTCACAGTCCCGGATTTCACACCCCGGCGAAGACTCAGGGGTTCTCCCAGGCCGCCGGTTCCGCCGCCAGGGCCCGGACCGGCTCCGGCAGGGCGTCCGCCGCGATGTCCGCCACCGTGACGCCTTCGAGGATCCTGCGGACGTTGGCGCGCAGGGCGATCCACAGGGGCAGCAGCGGCTGGGCGGTGCCGGTGTAGGCGAGGCCCGTCGGGCGTTCGCCGCGCACCGAGACGATCGGGCCGTCCACCGCGCGGATCAGGTCGGCCACGGTGATCGCGGACGCCTCCCGGGCCAGCCGGTAGCCGCCGCCCCCGCCACGCCGGCTGTCGACGATCCCGGCGCGCCGGAGGTCACCCAGAATTCCCTCAAGGAACTTGTGCGGGATGTCCTGGGCGCCGGCGATCTCCTCCGCCTTCACGGGGCCCTCCCCCTGCCGTACGGCGAGCTCCAGAACCGCCCGTACCGCGTAATCCGCTCGTGCCGAGATCCTCATGCGTCCATTGTGGGGCGTCCTCCCGTGGACAATGGCCGCACCCGCGCCCCGTAAGATCGCCCGGGAGGATCCCTTGGCGCTCAGCAGACGTACCTTCAGTGCCCTCGCCGGCTCGACCGCGCTCGGCTTCGCCCTGGGCGGCAGCGGCGGCCCCGGGGCGCCCGCGGCCTACGCGGCACGCAGTGTGCCGACCGGCCCGGCACCGGCCGCGCCGAGAGCCGACGGCCGCCGGCACACCATCGGCTACGACCAGTACTCCCTCGTCGTGGACGGGCGGCGGCTGGTGGTCTGGTCCGGCGAGATGCACCCCTTCCGCCTCCCGAGCCCGTCCCTGTGGCGGGACGTCCTGGAGAAGATGCGGGCGCACGGCTACAACACCGTCAGCATCTACGCGGCCTGGAACTACCACTCCCCCGCGCCCGGGACCTACGACTTCACCGGCGTCCGCGACCTCGACCTGTTCCTGCGCACCGCCGCCGAGGCCGGGCTGTACGTCATCGTCCGCCCCGGCCCCTACATCAACGCCGAGGTCGACGCCGGCGGCTTCCCCGGCTGGCTCACCGCCACCGCGGGCGCCGCCCGGGGCACAGACCCGACCTACCTCGGCCACGTCGACCAGTGGCTGACGGCCGTCAACCGCATCGTCCGCCGCCACCAGCACACCGACGGCGGCGGCACCGTCCTGCTCTACCAGATCGAGAACGAGTACGACGGCCACGTCACCGACCCCAGCGGCCCCGCCTACATGTCCCACCTCTACAAGAAGGTGCGGGCCGACGGCATCGACGTCCCCCTCTTCCACAACGACAAGGGCCGCAACGGCTACTGGATCCCCGGCTCCTTCGACACCGGCGGCGAGAAGGGCAAGTGGCTGTACGGCTTCGACGGCTACCCCTCGCCCTCCCAGCCCCCGCCGGACTGGGGCGACTTCGGGATCGGCGGCCTCAAGGGCGGCGCGACCGCGAGCCCGCGCACGCCCGGGTTCGTGCCCGAGTACGGGGGCGGCTGGTTCGACCCGTGGGGCGGCGTCGAGTTCGGCGGCAAGGGCTACGCCGAGTCCCGGCGCACCCGGGACGCGGCCTACGAACGCCGTTTCTACCTCACCAACCTCGCCAACGGCCTCACCCTCCACAACGTCTACATGACCTACGGCGGCACCACCTGGGGCTGGCTGCCGGCGCCGGTCGTCTACACGTCGTACGACTACGGCGCCGCCATCGACGAGGCCCGCAACGTCACCACGAAGATCGCGCCGATGCACCAGCTCGGCCACCTCCTGCAACGCGTCCCGGACTTCGCGAAACTGGACCGCGCGGCCGACGTCCACGTGGCCGGCCTGAAGGCGTACCACCTCACCAACCCCGACACCCAGGCGCACGTCTACGTCCTGCGCAACGACGGCGCCGAAGAGGTCACCTCCACGCTGCGGACCGCCGACGGCGACGACGTGGACCTCACCGTCGCGGCCCACGACGCCCGGCTGATCACCACCGGCCTCTCCCTCGGCAAGCGGAGGCTGCGCTACTGCACCGCCCAGCCGATGTTCGTGCTCACCGCGGGACGCCAGGACATCGCCCTGTTCACCGGCCGCTACGGCGAGATGGCACACCTCGTGCTGGAGTGCCCGACCGAGCCGTTCGTCCAGCGCCTCGACGCCGAGGCGGCCTGGGTCTACGACCAGGGCGTCCTGCACGTCACCGCGCCGCTCGGGCAGGGCGGACTCACCCGGGTCCTGGTCCAGCGCGGCGAGTCCGACACCCCGCTGCTGCTCCTCTTCGCCGACGACGCGACCTCCGTCCGGCTGTTCCCGTACGACACCCCGTCCGGCACGCTCCTGGTCTACGGCCCCGCGCTGCTGCGCCACGCGAAGCTCGACGGGTCGGCGGTCCAGCTCACCGGGGACATCGTCGGGACGAGCGGCGTGGAGGTCTGGGGGCCCCGCGGGATCACCTCGGTCACCTGGAACGGGCAGCCGGTACCGACCCGGGTGACCGTCTCGGAGAGCCTGGTCGCCCTGTCGGAGATGCCGGCGGCACCGCGCCCGGCGCTGCCGGTCCTCACCGGCTGGCGCCGCAGGACCGAGAACCCCGAGGCCGCGGCCGGCTTCGACGACTCGGCATGGCAGGCCGCCGACAGGAAGACGTCGTTCAGCACGACGGCCGTCCCGGCGGGTCAGCCGGTGCTCTTCGCCGACGACTACGGCTTCCACTACGGGGACGTCTGGTACCGCGGGCGGGTGGAGGGCGACCTGTCGGACCTGGAGTCGGTCTCGCTCGCCTACAGCACCGGCACCCAGGGCATGCTGATGGCCTGGCTGGACGGGGTGCCGCTGGGCTCGCACCGGATGCCGGTGCCGGACGCGAAGACGGTACGCAAGGGGAGCTGGGCGGCCACGGCCGAGTTCACCGCGTCCTCAGCCGACGGGCTGAGGAAGAAGCAGCTGAAGAAGGCCGGGCACGTGCTGTCCGTGCTGGTGCGGCGGATGCAGCACGACATGGACGGCGGGTCGCTGGACACCCACAAGGTGGCGCGCGGGCTGACCGCCGTCTCCTTCAAGGGCGCCTCGCCGAAGGTGAGCTGGCGGATCCAGGGGGCGGTGGCACCGGATCCGGTGCGGGGGCCGCAGAACAACGGCGGGCTGTACGGGGAGCGGGAGGGCTGGCACCTGCCCGGCTTCGCCGACGGCGGGTGGGAGGCGGTCACGCTTCCGCGCGCCGACAAGGGGATGGGCGTCACCTGGTACCGGACCGGGTTCCGGCTGTCCGTGCCGGGCGGGGTGGACGCGTCGGTGGGGCTGGTGCTGGAGGACGATGCGGCGCGGGCCTATCGGGTGCAGATCTTCTTGAACGGGTGGAACCTCGGGCAGTACGTCAATGATGTGGGGCCGCAGCATACGTTTGTGCTGCCCAACGGGATCTTGCGGAATCGGGGTTCCAATACGTTGGCGTTGGCCGTGCTTTCGGATGGGACATCCGAGGTCGGTCCTGGGGTGGTACGGCTTGAGTTGCTGGGGAGTGCGGCCGGGGGAGTGGAGGTTTTGGGGGTGGACTCCCCCGGCCGTTAGCTGCGGGTCGTGGGGGCTGAGCGCGCAGTTCCCCGCGCCCCCAAGAGGGGCGCGTTTGCCCTTAGGCCAGTCGAATCACATTCCATGACAAGGGCTCAAGAACGGCCGTGAGTGTGCCGTCGTTCAGCGATGTGCCCTTGGCCGGGTGGGGGGTTACCCGGTCCGGGTCCGTGAGGGTGTTGCGGGCGTCGGGGTCGGTGTCCGCGAGGACGCTGTGTTCCGTGACCTGGGTCAGGGCGAGGCCGCTCAGGGCGATCTCCAGGGGCAGCGGCTCCGTCCGGCTGCGGTTCACGGCGAAGACGGTGACCGTGCCGTCGTCGGCCTTGACCGCCGTGGCGTGCAGGAGGTCCGTCTCGCCGTACTTCTTCGTGTCGTACGTCGGTGAGTCCACGCGGACGTCCAGGACCTGGCCCCTGCCGTACCGCGACGCCTGGGCGAACGGGAAGAACGTCGTCTGGCGCCAGGCCGGGCCGCCGGGCTCCGTCATGACCGGGGCGATGACGTTGACCAGCTGGGCCAGGCAGGCGACCGTGACGCGGTCCGCGTGGCGGAGCAGGGCGATGAGGAGGGAGCCGAAGACCACCGCGTCCAGGACGCTGTAGTTGTCCTCCAGGAGGCGGGGGGCCTCGGGCCAGTCCCGCGCGTCGGAGTTCTCGATCTCGTGCCACCGCGAGGTGTACCAGACGTTCCACTCGTCGAAGGAGAGGTTGATCTTCTTCTGGGACTTCAGCCTGGCGCCCACGTGGTCGCAGGTGGCGACCACGTTCTCGATGAAGGACTCCATGTCGACGGCGGAGGCCAGGAACGAGTCGAGATCGCCGTCCTGGGGCTCGTAGTAGGCGTGCAGGGAGATGTAGTCGACCAGGTCGTACGTCTCCGCGAGGACCGTCGCCTCCCACTCGGCGAAGGTCGGCATGGACTGGCTGGAGGAACCGCAGGCGACCAGTTCCACGGACGGGTCCATCTGGCGCATGGCGCGGGCCGTCTCGGCGGCGATGCGGCCGTACTCCTCGGCCGTCTTGTGGCCGGTCTGCCAGGGGCCGTCCATCTCGTTGCCCAGGCACCAGACCTTGATGCCGAAGGGGTCCTTGTCGCCGTGGGCGGCGCGGAGGTCGGAGAGGGCGGTGCCGGCGGGGTGGTTGGCGTACTCCTGGAGTTCCAGGGCCTCCGCCACGCCCCGCGTGCCGAGGTTGATCGCCATCATGGGCTCGGCCTGCGGGCCGACCTTCTTCAGGAAGGAGATGTACTCGGCGAGTCCGAAGCGGTTGGTCTCCGTCGACCGCCAGGCGAGGTCGAGGCGGCGGGGGCGGTCCTCGACCGGGCCGACGGAGTCCTCCCACCTGTAGCCGGAGACGAAGTTGCCGCCGGGGTAGCGGAGGGTGGTGACGCCGAGTTCGCGGACGAGGTCGAGGACGTCCTGGCGGAGGCCTTCGGGGTCGGCCGTGGGGTGGGTCGGTTCGAAGATGCCGGTGTAGACGCAGCGGCCTAGGTGCTCGACGAAGGAGCCGAAGAGGCGGGGGTTGACTTCGCCGGTGGTGAAGGCGGGGTCGAGGGTGAAGCGGGCGGTGCGCAATTTTCGCCTTTCGGGGTGGGTGATTCTTGATCGTGGGCGGGTGCGGGTGCGTTGTGGCTGGTCGCGCAGTTCCCCGCGCCCCTGGGTTGGCTGCCCCTAAGCAAGTTTCGGCCAGCCGTTCTTTGTCCAACCCAAAGGATTCAGCCCCAGCTTCGGGGTGCCGTTGTCGGTCGCGTCGTAGTAGTGGTAGGCCAGCCAGGTCCTGCCGTGGGTGCGGAATGTCGATTCGCCGCCTGGGCCCACGTAGCGGCCGTGGGAGGACAGCAGCAAGTCGCCGCCTCCGGCCAGCATCGGTGTCCCCGTGCTGTCCGTGTACGGGCCCGTCACCGTTGTCGAGCGGCCCGCTCTGATCTTGTACGTCGAGTTCACGCCCGCGCAACAGGCGTCGTACGAGGCGAAGAGGTAGTAGTAGCGGCCGTGGCGGAGGATCGAGGCGCCCTCGACGGCGTAGGGGGCGTCGGGGCGGGTGGCCAGGTGGGCGACGGTGGCTCCGGGGAGCGCCTTGCCCGTCGCCGGGTCGAGTTCCACCATGCGGATGCCGGTCCAGTAGGAGCCGAAGGCCATCCAGAGCTTGCCGTCGGCTCGGGTGATCGCCGGGTCGATGGCGTTCCAGGGGTCGGCGGTGTCGGAGGTGAAGGCGGGGCCGTGGTCGGTCCAGGTGCCGGGGAGGCCGGTCGGGGAGGTGGCGACGCCGATCGCGGAGTGGTTGGTGCCCCAGGAGGAGACCGCGTAGTAGAGCCAGTAGCGGCCGTCGCGGTAGGAGAGGTCGGGGGCCCAGGGGTCGGCGGTGGAGTTGTAGTCGTACCACCAGCCCGGGGGTGTGGTGAAGGCGTTGCCGGCGTCGGTCCAGTCGCGGAGGTTCGTGGAGAGGCGGGCGCCGATGACGCCGCCCGTGGAGTAGGCGACGTAGCCGCCGGTCCCGAGCTGGAGGACGGTCGGGTCGTGGATGATCTGCTGGCCGGTCAGGGGGAGGGGGTCCGGGTAGCTCTCGGCCGCCTGCGCCGCGTTGGGGAGGAAGGCCAGGAGGGCGGCTGCCGCCACGGCCGTCAGCGCTCTGCGTACGCTCACTGTCCCGCCAATCCCGTGTGGGCGACGCCCGCCACGATCTGCCGCTGGAAGAAGACGAAGACGATGATCAGCGGCAGGCCCGCCATGAGGCCGCCGGCCATGAGCTGGGCCCACTGGATGCCGTAGGAGTTCATGACGGTCGCGATGCCGTTCGGCATGGTCATCAGGTCGGGGTTGTTGGTCACCATGTACGGCCACAGGAAGTTGTTCCACGAGGCGATGAAGGTGAAGATGCCGACCGCGGCGAGGGAGGGGCGGGAGAGCGGGACGACGATGGTGAAGAAGATCCGCCAGCGCCCGGCGCCGTCGATGAAGGCGGCCTCCTCCAGTTCGCGCGGGATGCCCTGGAAGAACTTGTAGAGGATGTAGACCATGGCCGCGGGAGCGCACTGCGGCAGGATCATGCCCCAGTAGGTGTCGACCATGCCCATCTGCTGGACGGTGGTGAACAGGGGGACGCCGAGGACCGCCGGGGAGATCATCAGGCCCGTCATCACCAGGCCCATCAGGACGGTCCGGCCCCTGAACTCGGTGCGGGCGAAGCCGTATCCGGCGAGGGCGGCGACGGTGACCACGACGGCCGTCACCAGGATCGACACCACGAGGGAGTTGACGAACCAGTTGGTGATGTTGCCGGTCTGCCACAGGGCCTTCCAGGCCTGGCCGGTCCAGACCTCGGGCAGCCAGTGCGGCGGGATCTCGGCGGCCTCGGCCTCGGACTTGAACGAGGTGAACAGGGCCGCGGCGATCGGTGCCACGAAGACCGCGGAGACGGCGACGCCGAGGAGGGTCAGGACGATCTGGCCGGGTGTCCAGGGCCTGCGGGTTCGCAGGGGGGTCTTGAGGCGGATCTGCGGGGTGCTCATCGGGTGGCCTCCTCACGGTTGCGCAGCAACGCCATCCGGCCGAGGGCGACGGCGGCGATGATCACGAAGAAGATGACGGACATCGCGGAGGCGTAGCCCACGCGGTAGCTGGTGAAGCCCTGTTCGAGGGTGTACTGGACGAAGCTGCGGGTGGAGAGCTCGGGGCCCGGGCCGAAGTCCATCATCACGACCGCCTGGTCGAAGAGCTGGAGCGAGGCGAGGACCTGGAGCGCGATCACCAGGCCGGTGATGTGGCGCAGCATCGGCAGGGTGATGCGCACCGTCCGGTGCCAGGCGTTCGCCCCGTCCAGCTTGGCGGCCTCGTAGAGGTGGTCGGGGATGCCCTGGAGGGCGGCGAGGTAGAGGAGGAAGGAGAAGCCGACCGTCCACCACAGGGTGGTGATGACGATGGCGAGCATCGCGTACGACTTGTCGGTCAGCCAGGGGGTGCTGAGCCCGAAGGTGTCGTTGAAGAGGCCGATGCCCTGGGTGAACAGCCACTGCCAGATGTTGCCCGCGACCGTGGAGGGCAGCAGGAAGGGGGCGAAGAAGCAGAGGCGCCAGAGCCATTTGCCGCGCTCGATGTGGTGGGCGAGCATCGCGAGCAGGAAGGCGAGCACCGTGATGGCCGGGACGACGAGCAGCGTGAAGTAGGCGCTGTGGCCGAGCGCGTCCCACATCGCCCGGTCGTGCAGCGCCTCGCGGTAGTTGTCGAGGCCGATGAAGTTCGCGCCGTCGCCGGAGATGTTGGCGTCGGTGAGGCTGAGGTAGACCCCGCGCAGCAGCGGCCAGACGACGAAGAGCGCGAACAGTGCCAGGAACGGGGCGACGAACCAGCCCCCGTGCTGGAAGCCCTGCCTGCGGCGGAGGGTCGCGGAGGCGGCGGCGGTCCTCGCCCGCACCGGTGCGACGACGGTCTCTGCGCTGGTCGTCATGTGGCCGTACCTCCCTGCGCGGCGGTCCTGCCGTCCATCGGGTTCTTCGAGGCGAGGAGCTTGACCAGGTGCTTCCGCATGGTCTGCGCGACGGCGGGCGGCTTGGCCGAGCCCATCGTCGAGGAGACGACCACCGGGCCGAGGTCCTGGGCGAGGACGCCGGTGGAGCCCGCGAACCACACCTTCGGCTCGGTGGCCTGGTGGTACATCGCGGAGGCGTACTCGTTCTGCGGGGTGAGCTTCTTGTAGGCGGCGGTGGCCAGCGTCGGCGTGTACGCGGGGATGTGGCCGCCGGCCGCCCACTGAAGCGCGTGGGTGACGATGTAGGCGGCGAGTTCGTGCGCGGCCTCGTTGGTGGCGCCGCCGCGGCCCGACTGGTGCGGCAGGACGAAGGAGTGCGACTCGGCGTGGGTGGCCTGCCTGCCGAAGACGGGCGGCAGCGGGGTCGCGCCGTAGTCCAGCTTCGCGCCGGAGAAGACGGGCACCGACCAGTTGCCCTCCCAGGTGAAGGGGGCGCCGTTGATGAACTGTTCGCCGGTCGGCGCGCCCGGTATGACGTATCCGTCGGTGACGTGCTTGCGGAAGAACTCCAGGACCTGGGTGGCCTTGTCGGTGTCGAAGAGGACCTCGGTGTTGTCGGCGTTGAACCACTTGCCGCCGAGCTGGGTGTAGAAGGCGACGAAGAACCACCACTGGAAGTTCTGGTCGTTGGTCCACAGGCCGATGGTCTGCAGGCCCTTCTTCTGGACCGCTTTGGCCTTCTTCAGGACGTCGAACCACTCGTCGGTGGAGGTGACCGGGATCATCAGGCCGTCGTCGCCCAGCAGGCCGGCCTTCTTCAGGACGTCCTTGCGGTAGAAGCAGAGCTGTACGTGGATGTCGAGCGGGAGGGCGTAGAGCTTGCCGTCGATGACACCGCGGTTCCACAGCGCGGGGTTGTAGTCCGCCTTGCGGACCCCGTACCTGGCGAGCAGGTCCGGGTCCCACGGGTCGAGGAGGCGGCCCGGGGAGAAGCCGGCGACCCGGCCCATGTGCATGACGCCGAGCTCGGGGGCGCGGTTGCCCGCGGCGGCCATGGCAAGTTTGGTGTAGAAGGGGTTGCCCCACTGGAGGGTGGAGTCCTTCACGTCGATGCCGGGGTGTTCTTCACGGAAGGCGTCCAGCATCGCGATCATGTTGGCGCCGTCGCCGCCGCTGAAGAGGTTCCAGTAGCGCACCCGGGTGTCCGCGCCGGAGGCGAGCGCGTCGGCGCCGGTCCCGAGCGCGGCGAAGCCGAGGCTGCCCGCGACCGCCAGCCCGCCTGCCGTGCCCAGTAGTTGCCTGCGATTCAGGCCAGGTCGTCCCATGCCCTGCCCTTTACTGTAGAAGTCCCCATGTGTTCGAAATTTCGGATAGCGCTCGTAACTTCGAACGGGACCGTAAAATCGAAGCGCTTGCGCGTCAATGGGTTGAACAGACTTCAACGGATTTCGGTCCGCACCCCGGCCGTTCCTCCTCCGCGCTCCCCCGACGGCGTTTTCCGGACACAGCGGTCGTTCCCGGTCCCAGGACGGCCGCCGGAGGACTGACGCCGCCAGTTCCGGGCGCGTAACCTCGGACCGGCTGCGCGGCGGGCGGCGGCGGACGGCGGGGAAAGGGGGAGCGTACGACGTGGTGATGACCTTCCTCGGCGAGCTGTACACGTCCTTCGTGTGGATCCCCACCGCGATCCTCGTCGCCGCCCTCGTGCTCAGGCTGCCGACCCTCCTCCGGCTCTGGCGCGACCCGCTGCTTCGCGCGGTCGGCGGGCTGCTGCTGCTCGCCTGCGCCGTGTTCGTGTCCGTGACACCGTCCACGATCGCCTGGACCAACCGGGTCACGGGCGTGCCCAACATCTCGGCACCCTGGGTCTACTCGCTGCTGACGGCGTTCAGCGCCTCGGGGCTGTTACTGATCATCGCCTGGCGGGGCGGCCCGGCCGACCGCTCGGCCGCGACCCGGCGCGCCAGGCGCTGGGTGATCTCCGTCTACTCGGGCGTGATCGTGGCGCTGTGGGTGCTGTTCGCCCTCGCGGACGTGCCCGTGGAACGGCTGCGGGACCTCGACACGTACTACGCCGACACGCCGTTCATGCGCGAGGAGATCCTGCTCTACCTGCTCGCCCACACGGTGGCCGTGGCGATCACCTCGTGGCTCGTGTGGAACTGGGTCCGCACCGACGGCCTCGGCGCCCGGCTGCGCTGCGGGCTGAGGTTCCTGGGGGTCGGCTACGGCCTGAACCTCGTCTTCGACCTCGCCAAGTTCACCGCTGTGGCGGCCCGTTGGACCGGGCACGACCTGGACCGGCTCAGCACGGACGTCGCCCCGCCCGTGGCCTGTCTGTCCGCCATCCTGATCGCCGTCGGCTTCATCCTGCCGCACGCCGGCCAGTACCTGGACGACCGCCGACGCCTGCGGCTCGCCCACCGCGAACTGCGGCCGCTGTACCGGCTGCTGCGGACCGCCCACGGCGACGGCCTCCCCCTGCTGCCGCGCGCCACCCCCGAACTGCGCCTGGTCCGACGGGAGACGTACATCCGCGACGTGCTGCTGCCACTCGACCGGCACCTCGACGACGAGCTGCGCGCCCGGGTGTACCGGGCGGCGCTGCGGCTGGGGTACCCGCCGGCCCGGGCGAGGGCGCTCGCCGCGGCGGTGGCGATCCAGGATGCCCTGGCCGACGGGGGACCCGACGGAGGGCGCTCCGCCCAGCCGGACGGCGCGACGGCGAGCCGCCCCGACATGACGGAGCTGCTCCAGGAGATCGGGGCGGTCTCACGGGAGCTGCGCCACCCCGACGTACTCGACGCCGTACGCATGGCGGCGGGCCCGGCACGGCCGAAGGAGGCCGGCACGGCGGAGGCGGCCGGTTCGGCGAAGGCGGCCGGTTCGGCGGAGGCAGCCCGTTCGACGGAGGCGGCTCGTTCGGCGAAGACAGCCCGTTCGACGGAGGCGGCCGGTTCGGCGGAGGCAGTCCGTTCGGCGGAGGCAGCCCGTTCGACGGAGGCGGCTCGTTCGACGAAGACAGCCCGTTCGACGGAGGCGGCCGGTTCGGCGGAGGCAGTCCGTTCGGCGGAGGCAGCCCGTTCGGCGAAGGCGGCTCGTTCGACGGAGGCAGCCCGTTCGACGGAGGCGGCCGGTTCGGCGGAGGCAGTCCGTTCGGCGGAGGCGGCCGGTTCCTTCCTGCCGCGTCGACGGTGAGGTGGCTGAGGCGGCGTATGGCCTGGCATATTGCAGCGGTGCGCACGAAGAAGGAGATGCGCCGGTTCGCCGGCACCCTCGTCGATCCCATGCGCGTTCCGGTCCCCGCCGACCCCGAGGCCCTGTTCGACGCACTGGTCGACTCCGTCCGCCGCTGGCGGGGACGTGACGTCGTCGTCCGGCGCGAGGTGTTCCCGCCCCACACGGCGAGCGGGCTGTGGCTGGAGGGCGAGACGTACGACGTCATCGTCGTCGACAAGCGGGCCGCCGTCTGGCACCAGATCGTGATCTTCTGCCACGAGGTGTGGCACATGCACCAGCGCGACGCCCACTCCTCGCCCGCGTCGGCCGCCGACGGCAACCCCCGACCCGTCGCCGCGCGGACCGACTTCAGTCTCGCCGACGAGCAGGAGGCCGACCGCTTCGGCATGTTGATGAGCGGACGGCTGCGCCCCTGGCTGGAGGCCGCCGCGGACTCCGCCGCCCGGGACGGCGCGGCGGCCGGGGACGGCGACCAGGGCCTCGCCGGACGCATAGGCGCCGCCCTCAACTACCGCGGCACGAGCGGCGGTCCGGGAAGCGGACCAGGAAACAGATCAGGAGACGGACCGGGAAGATGAACGGCCTGATCAACTACGTCAGCTGCGGTCTGCTGTGGCTGGGCCTGCTGGTGAAGGCCCCCGACCTGGTCCACCACTGGCGCGACCCCTACCTGCGCGTCATCTGCGTGGTGCTGGGCCTGGCCGGCACCTGCTTCTTCCTCGGGGCACCGCCCACCGTCGGAGCGGTCAACCGCCTCAGCGGCGTCCCGAACCTCGCCGCCCCGCTGACCTACGCGTCGATCACCGCGTACAGCGCCTCCTCGCAGGTCCTGATCGTCTACTGGCGCGGCGGACCCCATGTGCACCGCACGGCCCGCCGCTGGATCGTGGGCTACGCCTTCGTCCTCGTCGGCATCGCGGCGATGTTCGCGCTGGGCGACACGCCCGTGGAGCGCCGCACCGACCTGGACACCTACTACGCGACCACCCCGTTCATCGCCGAGATGATCGTCCTGTACCTGGCCGGGCACCTCGCCGCCGTCAGCGTCACCGCGGTCTCCTCGCTGCGCTGGGCCCGGCAGGTGCACGGCTGGCTGCGGGCGGGCCTGGTCGTCCTGGGCATCGGCTCGCTGTGCGGCTCCGGGTACAGCCTGCCCAAGCTCGCCGCCGTGGTCGCCCGCTGGTGCGGCCTCGACTGGTCGTGGGTCAGCACGACGGTGTCACCTGCCGCCGCCGGGGTCAGCGCGCTGCTGACCGTCGTCGGCGTGCTGACCCCGCTGACCGGGCCCCGGCTGACGCAGCGGTGGCGGGCACGGCGGACCTTCGCCCGCCTCGAACCGCTGGAACGGGAGCTGGACGAACTCCTCACCCGGCGCGCGCTGCGGCTGCCCCGGCCGCGCTGGTCCTCCTCCGCCACCCGGCTGGTGTGGCGCCAGACGAGCATCCACAACGCGCTCGGCCACCTGGACGCGTTCTTCGACCGGGCCCTGTACGAAAGGACGTTGGAGACCGCGGCGCGGACCACGGACGACCCGGAGTGGGCCGAGGCCACCGCGTGGGCGGCGGTGATCGCCGCGGCCGTGACGGAGGAGCGCGACCGGCCCGCGCCCGCCGGGGAACCGGACTGGTTCGCGGACCGGACCCCCGCCCCCGCGCTGCTCGTCCGGGTGGCCGACGCCCTGGCGCTGTCCCCGCTCGTCGCGGACGCCCGGCTCCGCACCGGTGCGACGGAAGGGAGTACCCGGGCATGAGCCTCGTGGTGTACGTCGCGGGCGCCGTCTTCGGGCTCTCCTGCGTCGTCCTGCTCCGCAGACCCCTCACGGCCCCGCGCAGCCCGCTGACCGTGTCGACCTGCGCCTCGATCGTCCTGGGCGCCCTGGTCTTCGTCTGCTCGGCCCCGCTGACCCTGTCCGCCGTCAACCGCCTCACGGGCATCGCGAACTTCGGCGCCCCCCTCACCTACGGCATGCTCTCGGCGTACAGCTGCTCCCTGCTCGTCCTGCTGATCAACTGGCGGGGCGGGCCCCCGGCCCGGATCCGCCGGCTGGTGCTGCGCAGCATGGCCGCCTACGGCGCGCTGATCGCCGCCATCGTCGTGCTGTTCACGCTGGCCGGCCCGAGGGTCGAGCGGCTCACCGACCTCGACACGTACTACGCGAACACGCCGTACATGCGCGAGTTGATCGTGCTCTACCTGCTCGGGCACAGCGCGGCCACTCTGGTGATGTGCGCCGTGTGCGTCACCTGGGGCCGTGAGGTGACCGGTCTGCTCAGGACCGGGCTGCGGCTGATCCTGATCGGGATCCTGCTGGACGTGGTGGGCTTCCAGCTCGCCAAGTACACGGCACTGGCGGCCCGTTGGTCCGGTCACGACCTCGACTTCCTGTCCACCTCCGTCGCCCCGCCGATGGCCTCGCTGGGCGCCCTGACGTGTTCCGTGGGCTTCGTCCTGCCGAGGCTGCTGCCGGTGGCCCAGTCCTGCCGACGGGACCTCGACGACCTGCGCGGCCTCGGCCCGTTGTGGTCGGAGGTGCGGTTCGCCTCCCTCGCGCCGAAGCCGCCCATCGCCGTCTGGCAGCCGCCCCGGGTACGCCTGCACTGGCGCGAGGTCTCCATCCACGACGGCCTGTTGGCGCTGGCCCCCTACTTCGACGACGGGGTGCGCGAGCGCGCCCGGGACACCGCCCTGCACGAGGGCCGCTCCGCCCACGAGGCCCGTGTCGCGGCCGAGGCCGCCATGGTGAGCGACGCGGCCCGCCGCGCCGCCGCCCACGAGGAGCCCCGCACCGCCCCGAGCACATACCGGCTCTACGCCACCGAGGTGGCCGGCACCGGCGGGCTGGTCGAACTGGCGCGCGCGCTCACCCGGTCACGCCTCACCGCCACGGTGCCGGAAGGTACGGTGAGGGCCACCCCGGGGTGACCCCCGTCCCTGGCTGCACCCCTGACTGCACACACCCCCTGACTGCACACCCCTGACCGGACACAAGGAGCCCCATGCCGCGGAGAGCTGTCGTCATCGGTGCCGGACTGGCCGGCATGCTGGCCGCTGCCGCGCTGTCCGGCCACGTGGACGAAGTGGTCGTACTGGACCGGGACGAACTGCCCGACGGGCCCGAGCACCGCAGGGGTCTCCCGCAGGGCCGCCACGCCCATCTGCTGATGTCCGGCGGTCTGGCCGCCATGGAGGACCTCCTGCCCGGCGTGAGCATGCGCGAGCGGCTGCTCTCCGCCGGCGCCCACGAGATATCCCTCGGCTCGGGCATGCTGGCGCTGACGCCCGAGGGCTGGATGCACCGCTGGCGGCACGACGGCCCCCTGGTGATCACCTGTAGCCGAGCGCTGCTGGACTGGGTGGTCCGCACGGAGGTGCTCGCCCACACCAAGACCGAGATCCGCACGGCACAGGCCCTGTCCCTGACCGGCACCGCGCACCGCGTGACGGGCGTGCGCATCTCCTCGAAGGCCTCGACCACCGACGAGGAGACGGTGCTCGACGCCGACTTCGTGGTCGACGCCGGCGGTCGCGGCTCGCGCGTCGTGCGCTGGCTGGAGGCGTTCGGGATGACCGGCATACCCGAACGGACCGTCGACTCCGGGCTCGTCAACGCGACCCGGATCTACCGCAGGCCCGAAGGCGCCGAGCACTTCCCGCTCACGGTGCTGCACGCCGACCCGTACGCGTCCCGGCCGGGCCGCAGCGGCATGGTCCTGCCCATCGAGGGCGACCGCTGGATGGTCAGCCTGGCCGGCACCCGGGGCGGCGAACCGCCGTCCGACCCGGAGGGCTTCCTGGAGTACATCCGCAAGCTGCCGGACCCCATCCTCGGCCGCCTCGTCTCCGGCGCCGAACCCCTGACCGACATCCACACCAGCCACAGCACGCACAACGCCCGCCGCTATCTGGAGAAGGCCCGCACCTGGCCGGAGGGCCTCGTCGTCCTCGGTGACGCCCTGGCCACCTTCAACCCGGCCTACGGACAGGGCATGTCGGTGGCGGCACAGGGCGCCCGTAGCCTCTCCCGTGAACTGGACCGGGCCGGCCTCGCCGCCTCCGGCCTGTCCCGCCGCGTGCAGCGCGGGGTCGCCGGCGTCGTGGAGGGCGCCTGGGCCACGGCGGTGGGCCAGGACGTCTGGTACCCCGAAACCCGCGGCGGCGAGCCGAGCGCGGCGGACCGCCTGGTCACCCGCTACTCGCGCCGCCTGCTGAAGGCGGCCACGGGTTCCTACCAGGCGGCGGCGGCCCTGTGGGACGTGAGCAGCCTGGAGACGGGCCCGTCACGGCTGCTGCGCCCCACCGCGATCCTGGCCGCGCTCAACGGCCCGCTGCTGCCTCCGCTTTCGGGCCCGCCGCTGACTCCGGCAGAGCAAAAGATCCTGGACCAGCTGAGCGCCCCGTAGCCGAGCGCCCCGTCAGGGGCGCGGGGAACTGCGCGGCCAGCCCCCACGGGCCCGCAGGCGAAAGGCAGTCGGCCATCCGCGGCGCCGTCGTGGCCGGTCGCGCAGTTACCCGCGCCCCTGAAAAAAGGGGCGTTCAGCCTTGGAAAGCCGGTTGGGGCAGGCCCCTGCCCGCGCCCGGGATCACCAGGAGGGAGCCCGCCGTCGGGTGCGGGCGGTCCAGGCCGACCCGGGCCGTGGTGACGTAGAGGTCGGTCAGGTCGGCGCCGCCGAACGCGCAGGCCGTCGTGAGCGTGGCGGGCAGGGCGATGACGCGGTCCAGTTCGCCGTCGGGCGTGTAACGCCGCACCGCTCCCCCACCCCACAGCGCCACCCACACACAGCCGTCCGCGTCGACCGTCAGGCCGTCCGGGAAACCGGCCTCCTCCTCGATCGTCACGAACGGGCGGCGGCCTGCGGGGAGTCCGTCGGCGTGGTCGAAGACGTCCACCCGGCGGGTCGGCGTGTCGACGTAGTAGACGCGGCGGCCGTCCGGGCTCCAGCCGATGCCGTTGCTGACCGTGACGTCCGGCAGCAGCGTCGTCGCCGTGCCGTCGGGTGCCACCCGGGTGAGCGTGCCGCCCCCGGTCGCCTCGTCGTAGCGCATCGTGCCGGCCCACAGCGAGCCGTCGGGGGAGACGGCCGCGTCGTTGGCGCGGCGGCCCGGGACCGGCTCGCGGTGCAGCCAGCGGAACGTGCCGTCGGGGTCGAGGAGGCCGACGCCGTCCCGGAGGTTGAGGACCAGGCCGCCGCCGGTGCGCGGCTTGACCGCGCCGACGTGCTGGTCGGTGGTGCGGATCGTGCGGTGGCCGCCGGCCGGGTCGTAGGTGTGGATCCGGGAGCCGAGGACGTCGATCCATATCAGGCGGCCGGTCGCCGGGTCCCAGGTGGGGCCCTCGCCGAGGGTCGCCTCCGCGGCGACCGCGACCTCGTACGCCGTCGTCGTCACCGTCGTCATGCCACGCTCCGGTGGCCGAGGCGCTCGGAGAGTTCGGCGGCGCCCTTGGCCGCGAGCTGCTCCAGCTCGTCGCGGCGCTCGTCGCTCCAGCGGATCATCGGGACGGAGATGGACAGCGCCGCGACGACCTGGCCGGTGCGGTCGCGGACCGGTGCGGCGACGCAGGAGACGTCCGGGTTGGACTCGCGGCTCTCCACGGCGATGCCGCGCGCGCGGATCTCCGTGAGGGCCTCGCGCAGGGCGTCCGGCTCGGTGATGCTGTTCGGGGTCATCGCGACGAGGTCGGCGCCGTCCGGGATCCGCGCGGTCAGCTCCGGCTCCGGCAGTGAGGCCAGCAGCATCTTGCCGACGGAGGTGCAGTGGGCGGGCAGCCGGCGGCCGGCGGCGGAGACCATGCGGACCGCGTGCGTGGAGTCGACCTTGGCGATGTAGATGACGTCGGTGCCTTCGAGGATCGCCACGTGCACGGTCTCGTCGCAGGTCTCGGCGACGGACCGGGCGACCTGCTGGCCCTCGGCGGCGAGGTCGAGCTGTTCGGCGTACCGGCTGCCGAGCTGGTACGGCCGGACGCCGAGCCGGTAGCGTCCGGGCTGTCCGGGTACGGGGACGATGTACGACCGGGCGGAGAGCGTGGTCACCAGCTCGTGCACGGTGGTCCGCGGCAGCTGGAGTTTGCGGACTATGTCGGGGGCGGAGAGGGTCCCGTCCCCGTCCAGAAAGAGCTCAAGAATGTCGAGAGCCCGGGTCACGGCAGGCACGAGGCGTCCCACGTCCGGCCCCCTCCCTTGGGTCTAGGCGCCGGATATCGGTGCGGCGCGCGTCTCAGCTGCGGAGCCGTTCGAGATATCAACAGGCGATCGGCATGACGAACACAGGCTAGCCATCGGGGATTCCGTGGGCAATGGCCGGGAACCAGCCGGGTACACGCACGTGCACCATGGGTGGCATGGAACTGGACTTCCAGCTGGTGCTGCTGCGGCGCATGGCCGACCACAACCCGGACCTGGTGGAGGACGCCCGGCGCACGCTGGGCGCGTCGATCGCGGACATGCGGGAGGCCAACAAGCGCTGGCAGGCGATGGCCCGCTCGCCCCGGTCCCGCACGGCCGCGGCCCGCTACCGCTCGGTCCTCGGCCCGCCCGAGTGGGAGACCAAGCGCACCGTCGGCGACCTGGAGTGCGCGGCCTGGCAGTGGCCGCTCCCCCTCTGGCCCACCCTCCGCTTCGAGGTCATGGTCGGCCCCGGCGGCGCGGCCTGGAACGAATGGCTGGTCCGCGCCCCCGACGTCCCGGCGCCGAGACTGGAGACGTACGACGACCTCACCCCCTGGTCCTGCACGGTCGACGAGGCCGCCCGCGCCTTCGCCCCGGCCCGCCCCCTGGAGGGCACAGCACCCACGCGCTGGGGCCTCACCTTCAAGGTGCCCGACGGCCGTCAGGTGGTCGCCGAGTTCACCTGGGGGCTGCTGCAACGCACCGCGGTCATCGACGAGCCGCGCCGATGACCGCCTCGGTCACCGCGGCCACCGATCCCGGGTGCAGGAACAGGAACAGGTTCGGCTCGACCAGCTCCAGCTCCATCACCTGCGGCTGCCCGTCCGCGCCGTCGACCAGGTCCACCCGGGCGTACAGCAGCTCGGGCGCGTCCGGTACGGCGGCCAACGCGCGCTCCGCCACCGCGAGTTCGGCCGGAGTCGGGGTCCAGACCTCCAGGTCCGGGTGGGCGACCTTGTCCGCGTCGTACGCCGTGCCCGGCGTGAGCACGGCCCGCTTGCGGCTGGCGTGCAGCAGCCGCCCGCCGAAGAACTGCAGCGCCCGCTCGCCGCTGACGTCGATCCCGGCGACGTACGGCTGGACCATCGCGGTCAGCCCCTCCTCGTGCATCCGGGCCAGGTGCCGTACGGCCGTCCCGTGCTCGGCGGGCGTGTAGCGGGCGGCGAACCGGGCGCCGGCGCCGAAGGTGGGCTTGACCACGAAGTCGCGGTCGGCGGGGAGTTCGGCGGCCGGGTCGCCGGGGGCCAGGTACCGGGTCGGGACGACGGGCACACCGGCCGCCGCGAGGTCACCGAGGTACCGCTTGTCGGTGTTCCACCGCACCACCTCGGGCGGGTTCGCGATCCGGGTCGCCTTCCCCACCCGCTCCACCCACGGCAGGAACTCGTCCGTCCGCCAGGCGTAGTCCCAGGTGGAGCGGATGACGACCAGGTCGTAGCGGCCCCACTCCGTCCCCGGGTCGTCCCACGCCCGGGCGACGGCCTCGGCCCCCGCGTCGGCCAGCGCCCGCAGCAGCACCGGCAGGTCCTGGTCCTTGCCGGGTTCCGTGCCGGGGTCGTAGGTGGCGAGGGCTATGCGAGGCACGGCGGAGGCTCCCTTGGTCGTCGGCGACTGCGTTCCTTCCTCCGGCAGGCTAACCCGGGAAGGCTGTTGACCTTCCCCTTCGGTGAAGCCCCAGCATCGATGGCGGACGTCGGGGAACTGGAGGCGGAGCCGGTATGGAATGGCTGACCATCGGGGCCTTCGCGAAGGCGTGCCGGCTGTCGCCGAAGGCGTTGCGGCTGTACGACGAGCTGGACCTGCTGCGGCCCGCCCGGGTCGACCCGGAGACCGGCTACCGGTACTACGCCGCCGCGCAGCTGGAACGCGCCCGGCTGGTGGCCTGGCTGCGGCGACTGGGCATGCCGCTGGCGCGGATCCGCGAGGTGTGCGCGCTGCCGCCTGCGTCGGCCGCCCGGGAGGTGCGGGCGTACTGGGCCCGCGTCGAGGCGGAGACCGCCGTACGGCGGGACCTGGCCGTGTTCCTCGTCGACCACCTGTCAGGAGAGTCGAGAAGGGAAACGACGACGATGCTGGAACTGCGTTATGCCGCCCGCTCGGACCGGGGGCACGTCAGGCCGTCCAACCAGGACACCGCGTACGCGGGGCGCCGGCTGCTGGCCGTCGCCGACGGATGCGGGCCGGCCGGGGCGACGGCCAGTGCGGTCGCCGTGGCCGCGCTCAAGCCCCTGGAGGCGGCCGAGCTTTCCTCGGGCAACGTGCTGAACCTCCTGGAGGACGCGGTGCGTTCGGCGGCCGAGGCCGTACAGGGGGTGGCGGAGGGGAGCGCGGACGTGGGGACGACGCTCACCGCGCTGCTGTGGACCGGGTCCCGGCTGGCCCTCGTGCACATCGGGGACTCGCGCGCGTATCTGCTGCGGGACGGGGAGCTGTTCCGGATCACGCACGACCACAGTGTGGTGCAGACGCTGATCGACGAGGGCCGGCTGACGCCGGAGGAGGCCGAGAGCCATCCGCAGCGCATGCTGCTGGCGAAGGCCCTGCCGGGCGGCGCCGCCGACACCCCGGACCTGAAACTGCACGAGCCCCGGGCCGGCGACCGCTACCTGGTCTGCTCGGACGGGCTGACCAGGGCGGTCCCCGACGAGCGGATCCGGGAGCTGCTGGGCGAGGGCGAGCCGGATGACGCGGTCCGGGTCCTGGTCGACGCGGCCAACGAGGCGGGCGGCACCGACAACGCGAGCGCAGTCGTGGCCGACGTCGTCCCACCTGCCGGCCCACCCGTCCCGGTCGGATAGGAGGCAGGAGGCCGGGGAGAGCCGGACCCGAACCGGTCTCCCCGGCCCACGGGCCCGGCAATGTGATCAACGTCGTGGTGCGGTGCGCGAGTGGGACGCCCTCGGCGGGGGATGGCTGGTGTAGGAAGAGGCTGTCGAGGTTCCGGACGGTGAGGAGTCGTCGCGTGTCGTTTCTGTTTCCGGCTCTGGTGGACGGTCCGGGCGAGCGCAGCGAGATGGGGGTCCCCCCGGACGAAGTCCGGGGGAAGGTCGCCCTGCGGTTCGGGGCGCGGTCGCTGACGTACGGGCAGCTCGCCGCCGCGGCCGGGGCCGTCGCCTGCCGGGTCCGGGGCGCCGAGCGGGTCGCGGTGTGGGCGACGCCGGAGCTGGAGACGGCGGTGGCCGTCGTCGGGACCCTGCTGGCCGGTCGGGCGGCCGTACCGCTCAACCCGAAGTCGGGCGAGAAGGAACTCGCGCACATCCTCGCCGACAGTGCACCGTCCGCCGTACTGGCCGCGCCCGGCGCCGAACTCCCTGACGCGCTCGGCGGGTTGGAGCGGATCGACGTCGACGCGGCGGCCGTGGGTCCGCTGCCCGAGGACCGTACCGCCGAGTCCGACCCGGCCCTCGTCGTCTACACGTCAGGGACCACCGGGCCGCCCAAGGGCGCCGTCATCCCGCGCCGGGCGCTCGCCGCCACCCTGGACGCGCTCGCCGACGCCTGGCAGTGGACCGGGGAGGACGTCCTCGTGCACGGGCTGCCGCTGTTCCATGTGCACGGGCTGGTGCTGGGCGTCCTCGGGCCACTGCGGCGCGGCGGCTCGGTCCGGCACCTCGGGCGGTTCGACACCGACGGGGTCGCGCGCGAACTGACCGACGGCGCGACCATGTTCTTCGGCGTCCCGACCATGTACCACCGCATCGCCGAGGCGCTGCCCGCCGACCCCGCACTGGCGAAGGCGCTCGGCCGGGCCCGGCTGCTGGTCTCCGGCTCGGCCGCGCTGCCCGTCCACGACCACGAGCGGATCGCGGCGGCGACCGGGCGGCGGGTCGTCGAGCGGTACGGCATGACGGAGACCCTGATGAACACCAGCGTGCGCGCCGACGGGGAGGCGCGGGCGGGGACCGTGGGGGTGCCGCTGCCGGGCGTGGAGCTGCGGCTGGTGGAGGAGGACGGGACGCCGATCGCGGCGTACGACGGGGAGACCGTCGGCGAGATCCAGGTGCGCGGCCCGAACCTGTTCACCGAGTACCTCAACCGGCCCGACGCCACCGCCGCCGCCTTCACCGCCGACGGCTGGTTCCGCACCGGCGACATGGCGGTGCGCGAGCCGGACGGCTACGTGCGGATCGTGGGGCGGAAGGCCACCGACCTGATCAAGAGCGGGGGTTACAAGATCGGGGCCGGTGAGATCGAGAACGCGCTGCTCGAACATCCCGGGGTGCGGGAGGCCGCGGTCACCGGGGAACCGGACGCGGACCTGGGCGAGCGGATCGTTGCCTGGGTCGTACCGGCGGACCCCCAGTCGCCGCCGTCGGCCCAGGAGTTGGCGGACCATGTCGCCGGACGGCTCGCCCCGCACAAGCGGCCCCGCGTCGTCCACTACCTGGACGCCCTCCCCCGCAACGACATGGGGAAGATCATGAAGCGGGCCCTCGGTGCCTGAGCCGATGCCCGAGCCGATGCCTGAGCCCACGCCCGGGCGGCTCTCGGCCCGCCACGTCCTCGGCCTCGTCACCGACCCCGGCAGCTTCGCCGAACTCCCGCACCCGGCGCGGCGGTCACCGCCCGACGGACCGCTCGGCTGGCAGGGCTACGACGCCTCGCGCGCCCGCGCCGCCGAGCGCACCGGCGAGGAGGAGTCCGTCGTCGTCGGCACCGCCCGCGTCGGGGGCACGGCGGCCGTGCTGATCGCCTTCGAGTTCGGCTTCCTCGGCGGCTCGCTCGGCGAGCGGACCGGCGACCTGCTGGAGGCGGCCTACGTCCACGCCCGCGCCCACCGGCTCCCGGTCGTGCCGCTGGTCGCCACCGGCGGCAGCCGGATGCAGGAGGGCATGCTCGCCCTGTCCCAGCTCCAGCGGGTGGCCCGCCAGTCGGCGCTCACCCGGGAGGCGGGGCTGGCGCAGGTCGCGGTCCTGCGCGACCCGACGACCGGCGGCGGCTGGGCCACCCTCGGCGCCGGCGCCGACGTGATCCTGGCGCTGCCCGGCGCCCAGGTGGGCTTCGCCGGCTCCCGGGTCCGCCCGCCGGACGCCGACCCGGCCGCGTACACGGCGGAGGCGCAGCTCGCGGCCGGGGCGGTGGACGCCGTGGTGCCCCTGGCGCAGCTGAAGGAGACGCTCGGGCTGTGGCTGCGGCTGCTGACCGCGCCCGCCCCGATACCCGCCGACCCGCCGCTCGCCCTCGGCGCCGACGCGCTGCCCGCCACCGGCTGGGCGGCCGTCCGGCGCGCCCGCGCCCCGCACCGCCCGCGCGCCGAGGCCTACCTGGACGCGTACTTCGCCCGCCGGGTCGCCCTGTCCGGCGACCGGTGCGGCGGGGCGGATCCGGCCGGGATGCTGTGCGGGTTCGGCGAGCGGGACGGCCGTACGGTCGCCTTCGCCGCGCAGACCGGGACGGCGACCAGGCCCGCCGGGTACCGCACCGCCGCCCGCCTGATAAGGCTCGCGGACCGGCTGGGGATCCCCGTGCTGACCCTCGTCGACACCCCGGGCGCCGCCAACGACGCCGAGGCGGAACGGCAGGGCGCGGGCGCCGCCATCGCGGAGCTGTTCGGGGAGGTCGCGGCGGCCCGGACGCCGATCACCACCCTCGTCGTCGGGGAGGGCGGCTCGGGCGGCGCGCTCGCCCTGGCCGCACCGGGCAACACGTGGGCCACCCCGGACAGCTACTTCTCCGTCATCGCCCCGGAGCTGGCGGCGGCGATCCTGAAACGTCCCCCACGGGAGACCGAGGCCACCGCCGCGCAGCTGCGCATCCGGCCCCAGGACCTGGTGGAGCTGGGGGTGGTCCGGGGCATCGTGGGCCACGCCACGACCGGCTCCACCACGCCCCTGCCGCCCGGCTGACCTCTCGGGCCCGCACCGCCCGGCTGACCTTGCGGGCCCGCACCGCCCGCCCGGTCGGCCTCCCGAGCCCGTACCGCCCGCCTGACCTGCCGGGCGGCCGGTCCGCCTGACCTGCCGGGCGGCCGGTCAGGCCCTGTGCGGCCCGAAACCCCCCGTTCAGCCGCGCCCCGCCCGGCCCCTCCCCGCAGGCGCGCCGCTCCGATCCCCCGGAGGATGCGAAGCAGGCCGCCGTCCGGCGGTGTCACCCCACACGGCCAGCGCACCGGGAGGATCTGCCGTGACCGTCAGCCTGGAGCAGTTGCGCCGCTGCCATTTCGCCGTCGATATGGGGGCCGCCCGCACCCGGGTGTACGTGAAGGGCATGGGCCTGGTCGTCGACCAGCCTTCCGTCGCCGCGATGAACACGCGTACCGGCTCCCTGATCGCGGTCGGCGAGTTCGCGGAGAAGATGACGGGCCGTACCCCCGACTACATCCGTGTCGTCCGGCCCGTCTCCGGCGGAACCGTCGTCGACATCGAGATGGCCCAGCGCATGCTGCGCAACCTGCTGGGCGACAAGATCCGCCGTTCGCTGCGCCGCAAGCCCCGGCTGCGGGCGGCGGCCTGCACCCCGCACGACGCCGACCCGCTGGCCCAGCGGGCGACCATCGAGACGCTGGTGGGGCTGGGGGCGCGACGGGTGGAGCTGGTCGACACCCTGATCGCCGCGGCGGTGGGCTGCGGGCTGCCGGTCGAGCGGCCGGAAGCGAGCATGATCCTCGTCTGCGGGGCCGCCGCGACGCAGGTCGCCGTGCTCTCCCTCGGGTCGATCGTGTGCGCCGAACGGATGCCCGTCGGCGGGGAGGCCGTGGACAACGCGATCGTGCAGCACCTGCGGCACGAGCACGCGCTGATGCTGCCGAACCAGTCGCTGCGCCCCCTCGAACTGGCCCTGGACGGCAACGGCCTCACCCCCTACGGCCCGGCCTCCGCCGAGATCCACGGGCGGGACGTGGTCACCGGGCTGGCCCGGAGCGTGCGGGTCGACACCGCCGCCGTCCGGGAGGCCATCCAGACGCCCCTCATGTCCGTCCTGGACGGCATCGGCAAGGTGCTCCGGGACTGCCCGCCCGACCTGGTCGCGGATCTCGCCGACCGGGGCATGATCATGGTGGGTGGCTCGGCGCTGCTGCCCGGCTTCGACCAGTTGCTGCGGGAGGCCACCGGCATGCCGGTGCACATCGCGGAGCGGCCGGACGTGTGCGCCGTGCAGGGCGTCGGGGCGATGCTGGAGGGCCGGATCGAGCCGCTGGTGCTCGACCCGCTGGCCGCCTGAACACCCGCCCCGCCCCCTCGCGCCGCCCCTCGCCGCCCCGCGCCCGGGCACCGACGTGAGTCGACGCGCCCCCTGCGCGCCTTGCCGCCCCTCGATTAGGGTGGACTTACCGATGGTGACGGGAGGGGACGTTCCGTGACAGCCGATATCGCCATGTTCACCGGGTACCTCGCCGAGGCGGCCCCGGTCCCCCGCCCCGCCGTCACCCACCTCGCGGTCACCCGCGTCGGCGTGACCGGGCACCGTGCGATCCCGCCGTCCGTCCTGCCCCTCGTCCGCTCCGCCCTGCGCCGTCGATTCAGCCGCAGCGACGTGGCGTGGGAGGCCCTGAGCTGCCTCGCGGCCGGCGCCGACCAGCTGTTCGCGGACATCGCCCTGGCCCACGGCGTCCCGGTGACGGCCGTCATCCCGGGCATGGACTACGAGGCCCACCTGGGCGACGAGGCGACCCGGACCGCGTACCGCAGACTCCTGCGGTCCTGCACGGCCCGCGTCGACCTGCCCGTCCAGCCGACGCACGAGCAGGCGTACTTCGCGGCGGGCTGCTGGGTCGTGG
Source organism: Streptomyces sp. NPDC048291 (assembly GCF_043201715.1). NCBI lineage: Bacteria > Bacillati > Actinomycetota > Actinomycetes > Kitasatosporales > Streptomycetaceae > Streptomyces > Streptomyces sp. NPDC048291. The sequence continues at coordinate 86,029 of NZ_JBICZC010000001.1, read as the reverse complement.
ACCACTCCGACCACCTGATCGCCGTCTGGGACGGCCGCCCGGCGCGCGGCCTCGGCGGCACCGGCGACGTGGTGGCCTACGCGCGGCGCAAGGGCGTGCCGGTGACGGTGCTGTGGGAGGCGGGGGTGCGGCGGGACTGACGCGGGCCCGCTCGCCAGGACGCGGGCGTGTGGGGCGACAGGAGGGGCGTGCGAGGGCGTCAGGCGGCCTCAGCTGCCGAAGCGCACCAGCCACTCCGTGTGCGCCGGGGACATCAGGCGCTCCGTCTCCCCCACCGCCTCGGCCCAGCCCGCCTCCGTCACCGTCGTGTTCATGGCGATCCGGGCGGTCTCCAGATCCTGTTCGATGAGGGAGTGGGCCTGCGTCAACGGGCCGTGCCGGCGTACCTCCTGCCAGGCGACACCCGCCGCGGCGGCCGCGCTGAGCAGCCCCGCGAGGTCGGCGCCGCCGAGCAGGCCGACGGTCCGCAGCAGGGCGGCGGCGAGGGCGAACAGGGTCAGCGCCGCGGTGACGGAGGACCAGCGGGCGGCGGCGCGGTGCGCGCGGGCGGCCCGGTTCTTGTACCAGACCGCCTGCTCCAGGAGCCGGTCGCGCAGGTAGAGGTCGCGGCGGGCCGCGTAGGACTTGGCCCGCTCCGCGCGCATCCGCGGGGTGATCTGCCCCTTCCCCCGCTCCCCGGGGTCGCGGGAGTCCTCCCAGCCGCATTTGCGCAGCTCGTGCAGGCGTTGCTCCAGGCGCTCGGCGAACACCGCGTCCGGGTCGGCGACATGGGAGTGCAGGGAGCCGCCGTGCACCATGTACTCCCAGGCCAGCGACTTGAGCAGCTCGGCGACGGCCCGGTGCGCCTGCCAGTGGGCACGGGACCGGCGGCGCGAGGTGCTCAGGCCGAGGGCTATCGTCAGCCCGTAGAGCACGGCGGCGAGCACCGTCATGACGTGACCCGACGCCTGTTCGGTCAGGACGGCGGCCGTGGTGGCCAGGAGCAGCAGGATCAGGTGCGTACGCACCGCACGGAACGAGTCGCTCTGATGGCGTAACGCCCACTGGTCACTCACCTGGAACAGCGGCGGCAGGTCCTGTTCGCCCAGTGTCGTGCCCGGTACCGGAGTGGTAGCGGCCCCCATGAACGCCCCCCGAATGCCCTGCGCGCCTTTGAAGGCCCTTGCGCGCCCCCGACAAAATGGCCTAAGAACACAATGAGTGGGGAAAGCAGCCCCGTGCACAAGAGGTTCGCGGGGCATTCCTGGTATAGGGTCCGCACCATCGGGACCAGTCTCGGTTCCGCGCACCCGAACCGGAGCGACGAAACATCATGCCCAACGCGACGCACTCCCTCGCCCCCGCGCCGGCCCCCCGGCACACCCGCCTGGCGGACATCGACCCGTACGAGGCCTCCGTGTCGCGCGACGCGGGTCGCGTGATCGACGTTCCCGACCACCACGCGAGCCGGTCGATCACGTTCAACTCGGCGGCCTGAGCAGCGGCGAGGACGCGCGAAACAGCACCCGGACGTGGGTGCGCCGGCGCTCGCCCGCGCCGCCCGTGCCCACGTCGATGCGCCGACGAGGCGTCAATGTTTCTCGCAGTAATACTGTTTGGGCCACCCCGGGAGTGGGAAGCGTGCCAAACTTTCTCCAGTGACGAGCCAGTCGCCCGACGACCCACCTCTGAGACAGCTGGTCCTCAAGATCCACAGCAGGTGTGATCTGCTCTGTGACCACTGTTACGTGTACCAGCACGCCGACCAGAGCTGGCGGTCCCGCCCGACCTTCATCCGTCCGGAGACCGTGCGCGCCGTCGCCGCCCGGCTGGCCGAGCACGTGGAGTCCCGGGCCCTCGACTCCGTCTCGGTGATCCTGCACGGCGGCGAACCGCTGCTGGTCGGCCCGGCCCGGCTGCGGGACATCTGCGCGGAACTCACCCGCGCGCTCTCCCCGCTGACCGCGCTCGACCTGCGCATGCACACCAACGCGGTCACCCTGAACCGGCGGCACCTGGACGTCTGCCGGGAGTTCGGGGTCCGGGTCAGCGTGTCGCTCGACGGCGACCGCGCGGCCAACGACCGGCACCGGCTGGACCGCAGGGGCCGCAGCAGCCACGACCGCGTGGTCCGCGGCATCCGGCTGCTCCAGGAACCCGAGTACCGCCACCTGTTCAGCGGAGTGCTGTGCACGGTGGACGTGGCGAACGACCCGGTCGCCGTGCACGACGCCCTCACCGAGCTGGCCCCGCCGCGGATCGACTACCTGCTCCCGCACTCCACCTGGGACAGCCCGCCGCCCAACCCGGCCGGCACACCGACCCCGTACGCCGACTGGCTGCTCGCGGTCTTCGACCGCTGGGAGCGGCAGGGCCGCCCGATGCCGGTGCGGACCTTCGACTCGGTGCTCAGCACGCTGCGCGGCGGACCGCCCCTGACCGAGGCGCTCGGGCTGGCGCCCAGCGACCTCGCCGTGATCGAGACGGACGGCACCTTCGAGCAGGCCGACTGGCTGAAGACCGCCTACGCGGGCGCCCCGGAGACGGGCTACGACGTCTTCCGGCACGGTTTCGCGGAGTTCGCCGCGCACCCCGGTGTGCAGGCCAGGCAGCAGGGGGTCGACGGACTGAGCGACACCTGCCGGAGCTGCCCGGTGGTGCGGTCCTGCGGCGGCGGCCTGTACGGGCACCGGTACAGCTCGGCGAACGGCTTCGACAACCCCAGTGTCTTCTGCGGCGACCTGCGCTCCCTGGTCGAGGGAGTCGCCGACCGGGTGACCGACCGCAGGTTCTCGCCCGCGGTCCTGGGCTCGGCCCAACTCTCCTGGGCTCAGCTGGAGTTGGACCGGGTACTGCTGCGCAGGACGCAGGAGCACCTGGCGTCGGAGCCGGACTGGGCGGACGCCTGGCGGCTGCTGCTGGCCCTGGACGCCGGCGCCGAAAGCTCCCCGCAGCTCGACGCGGTGCTCGCCCACCCGTATGTGCGCACCAGCCTCCAGCGCTCGCTGCGCGGCCCCGCCGACACGGCCCGGTTCATGTCGCTGGCCGCCGCCGCGGCCCTGCGGGCGGGGGCACCGGCCACGCTCTCCTGGGACCAGCCCGGCACCCGGCTGCACCTGCCGACCTGGGGCACCTACCGCCTGGCCGCCGCCGGCCGCGTCGAGGTCACCGTGGCGCCGGACGCCTTCCGGGTCCGCGAGGACCGCGGGTCCGCCGGGAGCTGGGTGCGCCTGGACGAGGTCCCCGTCTCCGCGCGCTGGCGCCCCGCCGACCGGCTGCCGGTCCAGGACGGCCCGCTGGTCGACGACGCCGACCCCTACCGCGACTGCTACCCGTTCCCTGTCGCCCCGCCGCTCGAGTGCGGCGAGTTCGCCGAACGGATGGCCCGGGCCTACGAGTTGCTGGCCAAGGACGCGTCGGACCGGCACTCCGACCCGGAGGCGTTCCGGCCCACCGTCCTCACCCCGCTGGCGGCGGGCAGCGGTCTGGCCCTCGGCAGCCACGGGTTCGGGGCGCTGGGCGTGGCGGTCGACGTGACCCCCGAGGAGTTCGCCCGGGAACTCCCGCGCATCGGCCGCCGGGCCCGTCTCACCGCGTTGCGCGAGACGGCCGACCTGCACCGGCCGGGCAGCCCGGCCGGCGCCCTGCTGGACCGGGCGGACGACGGGCTGGGGCGCCGGGCGCACGAGGAGGCGGCAGCCGCGCTCACCGCCCTCACCCTGCTGCCGGAGTCCGAACTGACGTCGACCGGGGCCGTGTTGGTGGCCCGCATGTGGTCGCAGTGGTCGAGTGTCTGCGAGGGACCATGACCGAGGTGGCGCAGTCGGCGGAAGCGGAACTGGGCGGCTTACTGCGCTCGTTGGGCGTCCGGCGGGGCGGGGTGCTGATGGTGCACGCCTCGCTGGGCGGCACCGGGGCCGCCCCGGAACCGGTCCGGGACGAGCTGCTGGCCGCGCTCGGCCCCGCGGGCACCCTGATCGTGCCCGCGTTCACGCCCGAGAACTCCGACACCTCCCGCGCCTACCGGCAGGCCGTCGCGGGCCTGAGCGAGGCCGAGGCGGCCGCGTACCGCCGGTCGATGCCGCCGTTCGAGCCGGACGCCACCGGGTGCCCGACGATGGGGGCGCTCGCCGAGTGCGTACGGTCGACGCCCGGTGCGGTGCGCAGCGCGCATCCGCAGACCTCCTTCGCCGGACTCGGGCCCGGGGCAGCCACGTTGCTGCGCGGGCACGCACTCCGCAACCACCTGGGCCGGCGCTCCCCGATGGCGCGGCTGTACGCCGCCGACGCCCAGATCCTGCTGCTGCGGGTCGGGTTCGAGGTGTGCAGCGCGTTCCACTACGCCGAGTACCTCACGCGTCCCAGGCCGCCCCGGCGCACGTACCGGTGCGTGGTGGGCGACAAGGGGAACTGGGTCGAGTACCGGGATCTCGCCCTGGACGACAGCGACTTCGGGGAGATCGGCTCCCGGCTGCCGGACGGGATGCGCACCGTGGCCGAGTGGGCGTCGCGGGCGGTGGTGCTCTGCCGTATCCGGGACGTGGTGGACCACGCCAAGGGGCAGATGTCTCGATATCGTCGTGCTTTGGCCTGAAAACAGTGAACCGGAAACGGCGTCCGTCGGGCACATTGTTGAGTCCGGCGGAGGCACGCACCGGCTACGGGGGCGGTCCAGCGGCTTGCCGACGGGCAGGGGGACGTGCGGACATGGGGGAACGGGTGCAGGATCGGGTTCCGGACAACCGGCCCTATTTCTTCCTGTCGTACGCCCACACCCCGCAGTGGGGCCCGGACAGCGGCGACCCGGACCACTGGGTGCGGGTCCTCTTCAACGACCTGTGCAGTCACATCGTGGCCCTCACCGACCTGCCCGCGGGTTCACCGCCCGGCTTCATGGACCGGGAGATGCGCTCCGGGGAGGGCTGGCCGGAGAAGCTGAGCGAGAACCTCGCCGTCTGCCGGGTGTTCGTGCCGCTCTTCTCGCCGCGCTACTTCTCCAGCGAGATGTGCGGACGCGAGTGGTACGCGTTCCACGAGCGGATGCTGAACGCCAGGACCAGCGGGACGGCCACCGCCTCGGCCATCGTGCCCGCCCTGTGGACGCGCGTCGACATGCGCGAACTCCCGGACTCGGTACGGCACATGCACATCGAGGACGCGTCGTCGGGCGGGCGGTACCTCAACAACGGGATCTACGGGCTGATCAAGCTCAGCCGGCTGCGCGACGAGTACGACGAGACCGTGTTCGGGCTCGCCGAGCGCATCGTGCAGGCGGCCCGCGAGGCCCGGCTGCCGCCCGGCCGCCCCCGGGACTACGAGAGCACCCCGAGCGCCTTCAAACCGCGCGGCGCCGGCCCCCGGCACATCCGGCTCACCGTGGCCGCCCCCACCGAGGACTCCGTCCCGCAGCACCGCGACGCCCGGCCGTACGGCGACGACGCGCTGGACTGGAACCCGTACCACACCGAGTCGGCCCGCGCGCTGTCCACACACGCCGAGGAACTGATCCGCTCGCTGGACTACCGGGTGACCGTCGCCGCCTTCGACGACGAGAACCCCGTCGAGGAGCCGCGCGGATCCGGCGAGCGGCAGCCCGGCATCCTGCTCGTGGACCAGTGGGCGCTGAGCGACGAGGAGCGCCGGAGCAGGCTGAAGACGTTCGACGCGTACGCCCGCCCGTGGGTGAGCGCGATCGTGCCGAGATGCCGGGCGGACCTGCAGAACCACGGGCAGGAGGGGCGCCGGCTGGCCGAGGAGCTGGAGCGGGCGATGCCGGGCATCCTGGAGCGGGCCCGGCGCGGCGACACCCGGACCGCCGTCAACGGCGTGCCCACGCTCAAGTCCTTCACCAAGGTGCTGCCCGAGGTCGTGGCCTACACGACCCGGCAGTTCCTGAAGAACGCGGAGGTCCGACTGCCGCCGGGCCCGCACTTCCCCAGACCCCGTCTGGCGGACCCCTACCTGCCGTCCGGCCCGGACGCGGGAGACGACCCCGGAGGAGAGGCATGACGGCCGCAAGGGACGGACGCATCATCACCTTCTACTCGTACAAGGGCGGCACCGGCCGGACGATGGCGCTGGCCAACACGGCGTGGATCCTCGCCGCCAACGGCAAACGGGTCCTCGCCGTGGACTGGGACCTGGAAGCCCCTGGGCTGGATCGTTTCTTCCATCCGTTCCTGGACCCCAACGTGCTCACCGCCACCGGCGGCGTCCTCAACATCCTCCAGGACTACGCCTGGGCGGCCACCGACGGAGTCAGCCGCCCGGGGCCGTGGCACCTGGAGTTCGCGGACGTGGAGGAGCACGCCGTCTCGCTCTCCCCGGAACGCCAGGGACTCGCCTTCGAGCACGGCGGCTCGCTCGACTTCCTCTCCGCGGGCCGCCAGTTCCGCGCCTACACCGGCACCGCCTCCTCCCTGGAATGGGACAACTTCTACGACCGCCTCAACGGCGGCATGTTCCTGGAGGCACTGCGCGACAACATGAAAGGGCTGTACGACTACGTCCTGATCGACTCGCGCACCGGCCTGTCGGACACCGCGGACATCTGCACCCTCCAGATGCCCGACCTCCTCGTGGACTGCTTCACCCTCAGCGACCAGTCCATCGACGGCGCCGCCGAGGTCGCGCACAGCGTCGCCGACGAGCACCGCAAGCGGCGGATCCGGGTGCTGCCCGTACCCATGCGTGTCGACGACGGCGAGAAGGACAAGGTCGAGGCGGGCCGCGCGGTGGCCCGGCTGAAGTTCGCCGGGCTGCCGAAGGGGCCGAACGGCGAGCGGCTGAGCGCCGACGAGGTCACCGCCTACTGGGGCAGCGTCGAAATACCGTACAAGCCGTACTACGCGTACGAGGAGACCCTCGCCGTCGTCGGTGACAAGAAGGGCGACCCCAAGTCGCTGCTGGCCGCCTTCGAACGGCTCACCGCGGCCGTGACCGACGACGAGGTCACCGCGCTGCCGCAGATCCCGGAACCGGTGCGGCTGCGCAGCCGGGACGCGTTCATCCGGCGCCGGCCGCAGGCCAACGGGGCGCGGGTGGAGGTCGTGTACGCGGCGGAGAACCGGATGTGGGCCGACTGGATCGAGTCGCTGCTGAAGCGGGCGGGCTGCACCGTCACGCTGCACGACCTGGCCGCCGGGCCGCCCGAGAGCCCCGACCCCGGCACCCGGGTCCTGCTCCTGTGGTCCAGGGCACTGTACGGTTCCCGGCACACCGGGAGCCTGCCGAACCCGTCCGCCGGCGGTGACGGGCTGTCCGGATCGCTGCTGTCGGTACGGGTGGACGAGGTCCAGCCGCCGGACTCGTACCAGCACCGGTCCGACCTCGTCGAACTGCACGGTCTCGACGAGGCCGGCTGCGAGAACGAGTTGCTCGGCGCGCTCGAACTGCCCGGACAGGTACCGAAGGGCGGACCGGCGGCGCCCCGGTTCCCCGGCCACGCACCGGACCACTGGAACGTGCCGCAGCGCAACAGCACCTTCACCGGCCGCGGTTACATCCTCGAAAAGGTGCGCGAGCAGCTGCGCAGCGGCATGACCGCCGTACTGCCGCAGCACCAGGCGCTGTTCGGGATGGGCGGGGTCGGCAAGACGCAGATCGCGCTGGAGTACGTGCACCGGTTCAGCGCCGACTACGACCTGGTGTGGTGGGTGCCGGCCGAGAACATCGACAACGTGGTGTCCACGCTCGCCGAACTCGGCTCCCGGATCGGCGCGCCCGGCGGCGAGGACATGGCGCTGGCCAGCAAGGAAACCGTCCGCATGCTGTCCCGGGGCAACCCCACCAAGCGGTGGATCCTGGTCTTCGACAACGCCGACGACCCGGAGGACCTCGCCGACTACATGCCGGCCACCGGCGGCGGGCACATCCTCGTCACCTCGCGGAACCAGTCGTGGTCGGACAAGGGAGAGACGCTGCCGGTCGACGTCTTCCAGCGGCAGGAGAGCGTCGAGCACCTGTCCCGGCGCGCCCCGGGGCTCAGCCCGGCGGAGGCCGACCAGGTCGCGGTCGCCGTGGGCGACCTGCCGCTCGCGGTGGAGCAGGCCGGGGCCTGGCTGGCCGAGACCGCCATGCCGACGGCCGAGTACCTGCGCCGCCTCACCGAGGAGACGGCCGCGGTGATGGGGCTCAACCAGCCCGCCGACTACCCCGACACGGTCGCCGCCACCTGGAACATCTCGATCGAGCGGCTGAAGGAGCGTTCGCCCGCCGCGGTCCGGCTGCTCCAGCTGTGCGCGTTCCTGGCCGCCGAACCGATCTCCTCCGAACTGCTCTACGAGAGCGACCAGATGCTCCTCGCCCTCGACGTGCCGGAGAGCCTGCTGATCGGTCAGCTGGTGCGGGAGATCGGCCAGCTCGCCCTCGCCAAGGTCGACCAGATCACCCGCTCGATCCAGGTGCACCGGCTCGTGCAGGCGGTGATCCGCTCCCAGATGTCGGAGGACGAGCGGCGCACCACCCGGCACGCGGTGCACAGGATCCTCAGAGGAGCCCGTCCCAAGGGCGACGAGCCCACCGACAACCGCGAGAGCTGGCCGCAGTTCGACATCATCTGGCCGCATCTGGCCGCCTCCGACCTCCGCAACTGCACCGAGTCGGAGCCGCGCCGGCTGCTCATCGACCGCGTCCGCTACCTGTGGAAGCGCGGCGAGTTCCCGCGCGCGCAGCGGCTCGCCGAGGAACTCCTCGACCACTGGAGGCAACCCCTCGGCGAGGACGACGAGCAGTACCTGTACCTGCGCTGCCAGCTCGCCAACGTGCTGCGCTCCCAGGGGCTGTACGTCGAGGCGCGGAAGGTGGACGACGACGTGCTCGCCCGGCAGCGGCGGCTGCTCGGCAACCGGCACCCGCACACCTTCATCACCACCTCCGGCCTGTCCAGCGACCTCGCGGCGCTCGGCGAGTACACCAAGGCGGTGGAGCTGGCGAAAGAGGCGCACGACGGCTTCAGCGAGCTCTTCTACGAGACCCACCCGCGCACCCTGAACGCGGCCAACAACCTCGCCCTGGCCCTGCGCATGGTCGGCAGGTACCGGGACGCCCGGCAGATCGACGACGTCACCTTCGCCCGCCGCACGGAGGTGCACGGCGCCGACCACATCTACACGCTCTCGTCCGCCGAGAACCTCGGCCGCGACCTGCGCGAGGTCGGCGAGTACACCGCGTCGGTGGCCGTGCTGTCCACGGCCTACGACCAGCACAAGCGCGTGCTCGGCAAGGACTTCCCCGGCACCCTGCGGTGCGCGAAGTCGCTCGCGGTGTCGCTGCGCAGGGCGGGCCAGCTGGAGGACGCCCGGCGGCTGACCTCCGCGACCCTGGACCAGTACCGGGCGCAGTACACGGCCTCCACCCCGGACTTCCTCGCCTGCGAACTGAACCGCGCCGCGGACCTGTTCGCGGCCGAGGACCGGGAGGGCGCGCGCGACGTCGCCCAGAAGGTGCTCGCCGAGTACGTGAAGAAGCCGGGCGAGGCCCACCCCTACACCCAGGCCGCGATGAACAACCTCGCCGTCTTCCACTGGGGCTGCGGTGACAGCGAGCAGGCCGAGGAGGTGTTCCTGAAGGTGCTGGACCGCATGACCGACGTACTCGGCGCCCACCACCCGCACACCCAGTTCTGCTCCGCCAACTACGCGATCGTGCTCGCCGAGACCGGCCGCCCGGAGAAGGCCTGGGAGCGGGAGCGGCACAGCACCGACGCGCTCCGCGCCGACCTCGGCGCCCAGCATCCCGAAACCCTCGCCGTGGTCAGCAACAGCGCGCTCACCCTGACCGCCCTGGGCCGCCTGGACGAGGCCCGCGCGCTGCGCGACGAGGCGATCGGCAGGCTGAAGGGGCTGCGCCGGCAACTCGGCGAGCACAACGGCATCACCCGCTTCGCGCTGGAGGAACGCAGGGTGTACCGGGACCTGGAGCCGCTCGCCGTGTGACCGCGCACGGCGGGCGGCACGGCGGTCGGCACGGCGGTCGGCACGGCGGCCGGCGCGGCGGTCGGCACGGCGGCCATCGGCGATCGGCGCACGGCACGCCGCGGACCCCCGTCGTCAGCCCCTCGGCGTGCCCGCCAGCAGCCAGTCCAGTACGTCGGGCAGTGCGCGCAGCGACGCGAAGTGGGCCGCCTTCGGCTCCAGGACGGCCTTGGCGCGCGGAATGCGGGCGGCCAGCCAGGAGAAGTGGGCGGCGGGCGAGAACACGTCCTTGGCACCGGCCCACAGCAGCACCGGCACCCCGATGTGCGCCGGGTCGAACCCCCACGGGCTGGTCAGCGCCAACGCGTCGTCGATCCAGCCGTACGGGGAGGTGCGCAGCGCCTCGTGGTAGGTGCGCAGCAGCATGGACCGGATGCTGGTGTCGGAGACGATCAGCCGGTCCTCCTCGGTCAGGTCCGCCCGCAGGTCCTCCAGCATCTGCGACGGGTTGCTCCGGATGACGGCCGAGCGGGGGATGATCCGGGCCGCGTACCGCTCCGGGTCGGTGAAGGCGGTCTGGAACTCGCGGACGTTGAACGGTGCCATCCCGGCGAACCAGTCGAGCCCCTCGGCGTCCCGCGGCGCGAGCCCCACCAGGGCGGCCGCCCGGGTCACCCGGCCCGGCAGCAGCGCCGCGCAGGCGAGGGCGTGCGGTCCGCCGCCGGAGCGGCCGGCCACCGCGAACCGGCCCAGCCCGAGGGCGTCGGCCACGGCCGCCACGTCCTCGACGACGTCCACGACCCGGCGCCCGGGACGGCGGTCCGAGCCTCCGTACCCAGGCCGGTCGAAGCTGATGAGGCGGGCGCCGTGCTGGTAGAGGAACATCGGCCGGGGCCGCGGCCCCACCCGGCTGCCGGGCATGCCGTGCAGCAGGAACACCGGTCGCCCCCGGGGATCGCCCGACACCTCCACGCGCAGCCGCCGCCCGCCCGTCGTCCGCACCAGATCAGGCACGCCGTGTCTCCCCCTCCCGCGGCCTTGGCCGGGGCCACGTTGCCCGACAATTGCCCACAGAGCCGGGCCGCGAAACGAACGTGCAGGTCAACCGGCCTGAATCCGGGGGGACTTGGGGTGGCGGCTGTGCTCCGGTACTAGTACGGCAGGATGCGCCCGGAAGGCGTCCTGCGGTCGATCTCCTGCCCGCGGGGAGCGGGCCGACGAACAACGCGTACGCGGATCCGACCGTCCATGACGCCCTCCTCTTGCCGAGCCCTGACCGGTGCCTGCTGTCCGGTACGAGGGCTCTGCCCCGCACATGGCGGGTCCAAGCCTGGTGCGGGGCAGGAAAGTTAGCGGAGCCGGCCGAGGCCGAGACGGGACAGGGCGATCGTCCGTTCGACGATGACCGCGTCCCGACTGCCAAATCACGGCCACAGCTTGACTGCCGGGCTCCCCGCGTTCACCCGAGCGCCGGGCCCCGACCGCCCTTCCCCACAATGGGCGTTCGACCTGTCGGACGTCGTTCGAAAACTCTTGACGGCTCCATGCCCATCGTTTGACACTCTCGCAACGCAACGTCATCTCCGCGTAATCGCAAGGGACTTGGCAGGGAGCCGCACATGACGCACACCTCACGCCTGCGCGGCCGCGCGAGACGCCGGGCGGGACAGCTCGCCGGACTGACCGCCGCCTCGACCCTCCTGGCCCTCCTCGGCCCCGCCCTTCCGGCCCGGGCCACCACCGAGACCGTTGCCGATTCCGCCGCCCTCACCGACGGCCTCGCCCTCTGGTACCCCCTGGACACCGGCGAGGGCACCACCGTCCCCGACGCCTCCGGCAACGGTCGCGACGGCACCCTCGCCGGTACCGCCGACTGGTCGGCCGCCGGCCAGGGCCTCGGCTTCGACGGCTCCGACACCTACGTCAAGGTCCCGGACGACGTCATGAAGGGCATGGACGCCATCACGGTGTCCCTGGACGTGCGGATCGACTCCGCCCAGTCCACCCCGTACTTCCTCTACGGCTTCGGCAACTCCAGCGGCAGCAGCGGCAACGGCTACCTCTTCACCACCGGCAACTCCTTCCGTACCTCCCTCGCCACCGGCAACTGGTCCACCGAGCAGACGACCAAGCCGTCCGACTCCCACAACCTCACCCGCGCGGTGTGGAAGCACCTCGCCTACACCCAGACCGGCACCACGGGTGTGCTCTACGAGGACGGCGTCGAGGTCGGCCGCAACACCTCCGTGACCATCACCCCCGGCGCCATCGGCTCCGGCAGCACCGTCGCCAACTACATAGGAAAGTCCGTCTACTCCGGCGACAAGCTCTTCAAGGGCCGTATCCGCGACTTCCGCGTATACGACCGCGCCCTCGACGGCTCCGAGGTCGGGCAGCTCGCCCTCCCGGTCGACACCCAGGGCGTCGCCGACGACAAGGCGGCCCTCAGCCTCGGCGACACCGGTGCCGTGACCGCCGATCTGGACCTGCCGAAGACCGGTACGGCCGGCGGCTCCGCCATCACCTGGTCCAGCGACAACCCAGGCGTCGTCTCGGACTCCGGCAAGGTGACCCGGCCCGCCGCCGGCTCCCCCGACGCCCGTGCCACGCTCACCGCGACCCTCACCAAGGGCACGGTCACCGACACCAGGACCTTCGACATCACCGTCCGCGCCGACTTCGACGACGCCACCGCCACCGAGCAGGCCGCCGACGCCCTCACCGTCCACAACATCGACGACGCCCGCGGCAACCTCACCCTGCCCGCCGATGGGGCCTACGGCACCACCGTCACCTGGTCCTCCGCCGACCCGGACGTCATCGATGCCGACGGCACGGTCCACCGCCCCGCGCACGGCGCCGGAGCCACGACGGTCGACCTGACCGCCACGGTCACCAGGGGCGAGGCGCACAGCACCCGCACCTTCACCGCCCGCGTCCCCGAACTCCCCGCCGGGGAGGCCCTCAAGGGCTACATGTTCAGCTACTTCACCGGCGAGGGCACCGCCGACGGCGAGCAGCTCTACGCGGCCCTCAGCAAGGGGAACGACCCGTTGAACTGGCGGGAGTTGAACGACGGCAAGCCCGTCCTGACCTCCACGCTCGGCGAGAAGGGCCTGCGCGACCCGTTCATCATCCGCTCCCCCGAGGGCGACAAGTTCTACCAGATCGCCACCGACCTCAGGATCTACGGCAACGGCGACTGGGACGCCGCCCAGCGCACCGGCTCCAAGTCCGTCATGGTCTGGGAGTCCACCGACCTCGTCCACTGGACGAACCAGCGGCTGGTGAAGGTCGCCCCGGACAGCGCGGGCAACACCTGGGCGCCCGAGGCGTTCTACGACGCGAAGCTCGGCGAGTACGTCGTCTTCTGGGCGTCGAAGCTGTACGACAACGACGCGCACTCCGGCGACACGTACAACCGCATGATGTACGCCACCACCCGCGACTTCTACACCTTCAGCGAGCCCAAGGTGTGGATCGACCGCGGCTGGTCGGTCATCGACTCCACGGTGATCCAGAAGGACGGGACCTACTACCGGCTCTCCAAGGACGAGCGGAACAACACCTCCTCGACCCCCAACAGCAAGTTCGTCTTCGAGGAGAAGAGCGACTCGATCCGCAGCACCGACTGGACGCCGGTCGCGGAGGGCATCGGGAAGGGCGCGATGAGCGCGGCCGAGGGGCCGTTGGTCTTCAAGTCGAACACGGAGGACAAGTGGTACGCGTTCCTTGACGAATTCGGGGGGCGTGGGTACATCCCGTTCGAGACCGACGATCTCGACTCCGGGGTCTGGACACCGGTAACCGACTACGACCTGCCCGCCAAGCCCCGCCACGGCACCGTGCTCCCGGTCACCCAGGCCGAGTACGACCGGCTCCTCCGCGCCTACCAGCCCGACCGGTTGGTGGAGAGCGTCGAGGGTGTGAAGGTGAAGACGAGGACGGGGCAGGCCCCGGTCCTCCCCGCCACCGTGATCGCCACGTATGCCGACGGCGTCGACCGGCCCGTGGCCGTCACCTGGGACGACGTCCCGGCGTCCGCCTACGCGCAGCCCGGCACCTTCGCCGTCACCGGCAGCCTCCCGGACGGCACCGCGATCCCGGTCCAGGCCGAGGTCACCGTGTCGGAGGAGGGGCCCGCCGTCCCGGCCGACCTGCTGCTGCACTACGACTTCGACGAGAGCGGCGGCAATATCGCCGTGGACAGCAGCGGGCACGGCTATCACGGCACGTATGTCCGCACGCCCGCCTTCGGCACGGGGGTGACGGGCGGCTCCTTCAAGATGTCGGGGGACGCGACGAGTTCGCCGTACGTGAAGATCCCGAACGGGGTGCTGAGGAACGCCGACAGCGTGACCGTGTCGACGTACGCCAAGTGGCAGGGCGGGGACAGCTTCCAGTGGCTGTTCGGGCTGGGCCCCGACAGCGACAAGTACCTCTTCGCCACGCCGTCCAACGGCGGCTCCAGCCTCTACTCGGCCATCACCAAGGCGAGTTGGTCGGCGGAGTCCAAGCTGACGGCCGGCTCGCAGCTCACGCCGGGGCAGTGGCGGCACGTCACCGTCACCCTCGACGGCGCCACCGGCACGATGGTCCTCTACGTCGACGGCATCCAGGTCGCCCGCACCACGACCACCGTCAAGCCGTCCGAGCTGTACGACGCGAGCAAGGACTACACCGGCTACATCGGCCGCTCCCTGTACTCCGCCGACCCGTACTTCGGCGGCGAGGTCGACGACTTCCGCATCTACGACCGGGCGTTGTCGGCCGCCGAGGTGATGGAGCTCAGCGGCAACACGGCCGGAATCGCCAAGGCGACCCAGGCGGGTCTGAAGGTCGACGCCATCGTCGACGACACGGACGGCAGGATCACGCTGCCGATGACCGAGGGCTCCGATCTCACCTCCCTGGCCCCGGAGTTCACCCTCGCCCACGGCGCCGCGATCAGCCCGGCCTCGGGGAGCGTGCAGGACTTCAGCAAGCCGGTGGCCTATGAGGTGACGGGCTCCGACGGCAAGCAGCGCACCTGGACGGTGTCGGCTCTGATCATGAAGAGCCCGGTGCTGCCGGGGCTGAACGCCGACCCGAACATCGTGCGTTTCGGCGACACCTTCTACCTCTACCCGACCACCGACGGCTACGACGGCTGGAGCGGCACCCAGTTCAAGGCGTACTCCTCCACCGACCTCGTCCACTGGACGGACCACGGGGTCATCCTCGACCTCGGTCCCGATGTCAGCTGGGCGGACAGCAGGGCCTGGGCGCCGACGATCGCCGAGAAGGACGGCAAGTACTACTTCTACTTCTGCGCCGACGCGAACATCGGTGTGGCGGTGGCCGATTCGCCGATCGGGCCGTTCAAGGACGCCCTCGGCAAACCGCTCCTCAAGTCCGGTGACTTCAGCGGCCAGATGATCGACCCGGCCGTCTTCACGGACGACGACGGGCAGTCGTACCTCTACTTCGGCAACGGCCACGCCTATGTGGTCCCGCTGAACGCCGACATGACGTCCCTCGACACGGCGAAGGTCAAGGACATCACGCCGAGCGGCTACAACGAGGGCTCGTTCGTCATCAAGCGCAACGGCGTCTATTACTTCATGTGGTCGGAGAACGACACCCGCGACGAGAACTACCGCGTCGCCTACGCCACCGGGCCCTCCCCCACCGGCCCCTGGACCAAGCGGGGCGTGATCCTGTCCAAGAACCTCTCCCTGGGGATCAAGGGCACCGGCCACCACAGCGTCGTACACGTCCCGAACACCGACGACTGGTACATCGCCTACCACCGGTTCGCCATCCCCGGCGGCGACGGCACGCACCGCGAAACCACCGTCGACAAGCTGGAGTTCGACGCGGACGGGTTGATCAAGCCGGTCGTGCCGACGCTGACGAGCATCGATCCGGTGACCGTCGTGCACGCGGGACCGGACGTCGGCGGGACGGAAGGGGACGCGATCCCGCTCGCCGGTACCCTCTCCGGCGCCGGTACCGCGAAGTGGGCCCTCCCCGCGGGTGCCCCCTGCACGGTCGCCGACCCGGCGTCCGCCGCGACCACCGTCACCTGCACCGACAACGGCACGTTCACCCTCACCCTGACCGGCGGCCGGAGCACCGACACCACCACCGTGACCGTCGCCAACGGCCCGCCGGTCATCACCGACGCCCGCGGCCACGGCGACCGACATCTGAGCGTCACCGTCCGCTTCACCGACCCGGGCGCCTCCGACACCCACACCTGCGTCGTCGACTGGAAGGACGGCAGCCGCCCGACGCGGGGCACGGTCCGCGGCTCCGTCTGCCGTGCCGAACACCTGTACCGGAGGCCGGGCGGGCACCGGCCGGTGGTCACCGTCAGCGACGACGACGGGGGGACGGCCACCGTCGTCGTACCCCTGCCGCCACGGCACTCCGGGAAAGCACGGTCGCGTAACACGTGAATCACAGGAGGTGCCCGTAGGTTCCCGTGACCATGACAGACAATTTCTCCGCGTCTCACGGAAGGACCTCCGTCCGGTCATGAGCAAGCACAGGAACCGCCGGGCACCCCGCATCCTGGCCTACGGAGCGGCCGGTGCCTTAACGGTCGCGGCCGGGGTGACCGCCGTCGCGTCGGCGAGTCAGCCGGTCACGACGACGGCCGCCACCTGCTCCTTCACCAAGTCCGCCACGTCGGCGAGCACCGGCGACAACCCCCGGCACGTGGTGACCGGCGACCTCGACGGCGACGGGAACGCCGACGTGGTCGCCGCGGACAACGACGCCGACACCGTCTCGGTGCTGCTGGGCAACGGCGACGGCACCTTCGGCACCGCCACGGACTACGCCGTGGGCGACAAGCCGTACCAGACCGTCATCGCCGACTTCGACGCCGACGGCAACCCGGACCTCGCCACCGCCGACTTCGACGGCGGCACGGTGAGCGTCCTGCTCGGCAACGGAGACGGCACCTTCGGGACCGCCACCCGGTACACGGTCGGCGCCGGCGCCCGTTCGCTGGTCGCCGGGGACGTCGACGGGGACGGTGATCTGGACATCGCGGTGGCCGAGGAGTCGGCCGGGCGGGTCAATCTGCTGCTGGGCGACGGTGAAGGTGCGTTCACCGTCTCCTCGCAGACGGTGACCGTGACCCGGCCGCACGGCCTCGTCCTCACCGACTTCGACGGCGACGGCAACCTGGACGTGGCCACCGCCAGCGTCGCCACCGCGGGCGGGATCAGCGTGGCCCTCGGCAACGGCGACGGGACCTTCGGGGACGTCACCGACTACAGCAGCGTGGCCCGGCTCTACTCGCTCACCCAGGGCGACTTCGACGGGGACGGCAACACCGACCTGGCCACGATCAGCAACGGCTCCGACACCCTGGAGGTCTACGCCGGGAACGGCGACGGCACCTTCCAGGACCCCGTCGACTACACCACGTCCGCGCTGCCCGTCGCCGTCAACTCGGCCGACATCAACGGCGACGACATCCCGGACGTGCTGGTGTCGTCCAACAACGGCAGCTCGGTCAGCGTCTACACGGGTACCTCGGGCGGTTCGCTCAGCGAGCTGACCGAGCTGTCGGCGGACGGCGCCTACGAGGCGACCGCCGCCGACGTCACGTCCGACGGCACCCAGGACCTGCTGGTCGCGAGCAGCAGCGACGACGCGGTGGACGTGTTCACCGGCTCGTGCGGCTGAGTCGGCCCAGGGTCAGGCCACGGTGAGGGTGATCGCCCCGCTGTAGTCGCCGCCCGGCTCGATGGCGGTCGGCTCCCCGTCGACCGCCATCGAGACCGTGCTCCCGGCGGGCGCGGTCACCGCCGAGTCCGCCGAGAGCGTCAGCCGGCTGAGGTACGACGTTCCGGTGACCGTCCACTCCGCGCCCGCGGTGAGCGCGACCAGCACCCCGTTGTTGACGACCGGCCGCGCGGTGTTGGTGACATGGCCGAGCTGGGCGTACTCGGCGGAGGTGATGGTGTCGATCGCGTGCCGCGAGGCGGACGCCGACAGCACGCCCGTGACGGCCGACGCGTCGAAGCTCAGCGCCATGTTCCGGCCGGTGCGCATGGCGTTGTAGAAGTCGCCGGTGAGGGCGATGGCGGTGAAGGCGGCCGTGGTGTCGGTGTCGTGGACGGCCGAGACGTCCCAGGTGCCGTCCTTCACCGGGTCGTCGGTGGGCTCGGTGTAGACGCCGTCGTTGGAGCCCGGGTTGTCGGTCTCCATCACCTGGAGGACGACGCCGTTGCCGGGCTCGACGGTGGCGCCCCGCGAGCCGTCCACGGTGATGGTGGCGCGCACCGCCTTGTCGAGGAAGGCGGTCGCGACGGTGGTGAGGGCGGTGCCGCCGGTGATGTGCAGGGTGCCGGCCCCGTGCCACATGACCCCGAACTGCCGGGAGGTGATGGTGGTGCCGAGCTCCGGCAGGGCCGCCAACTCGTCTTCCGTCAGTCCCAGTTCGAGGTCGGTGTTGAGCTGGGCGACGTCCTCGCGGGTGCTGTCGCCGTAGTACAGCGTGCTGTTGGAGGCGCCGATGATGGTGGCGTACGTGCCGACGTCGAGGGTGCAGCCGAGGATCCGCTCCGTGACGTTCCCGTCGGCGAAGGTGCCGTAGCCCTCGTCGCCGAGGTTCCTTATGGTGCAGTTGATCGCGGTGGCCCGGGCGTCGGAGACGGAGTCGGTGGAGAAGGCGCCCCAGGTCTCGGAGGCGATGGTGGAGTTGAGGTAGGTGGCCCTGGTACCGGTGCCGATGACGTTGGTGGCGCGGACGTTGCCGGAGATGCCGAGCCGCCAGGGCACGACGAGCATGCTCGCGCCGCCGCCGAAGACGTAGTCGGCGGGCAGGGTGCCGTTCAGGCACTGGATGCTGGAGTTCTTGACGACGACGTCGGCGCCGTCCTCGGCGACCAGCCCGCTGCGTACGACCCCCTTGTTGGTGACGGTGACGCCGTCCAGGACCAGCCGGGTGCCCGACCCGGTCCCGACGACGGCCGCCCCGTCCCCGACGAAGTCGCACCGGCCGTTGCCGGTGAAGCCGATCGCGGTGTCCGTGATCGCGTACGAGGCGCCCTCCGCGACGTAGCAGCCGTCGAAGGCCTCGCCGGTGGAGGTGACGCGCACGCCGTCGGCAGCCGCGTCGGTGACCGTGCCGCCCACCAGCGCGGGGGTGACGGACCTGGCCTCGACGACCCCGTCCGCGCCGACGTACAGCGCCTGGCGGAGCGGGAAGGTGACGCCGGCGAAGGTGGCGGGGTTCTGTTCGGCGACCGTGAGAACGAGGTCGCCGGTATAGGTCCCCGGGGCGATCGTGGTGTCCGTGGCGAGCGTGGCGGTCAGCACGGAGCCGGTCTCCACGCCGTCCGCGGTCAGGGTGAGGCCGTACCCGTCGGGGGCGGCGAGGGTGCCGCCCTCGGCGAGGGTGAGGGAGCCGAGGGCGATGGTCGTGTCCACCACGTAGGTCTCGCCGGCTCCCACGGTGATCGCGTCACCGGCGTCCGCCGCCCGCGCGGTCCCCGAGAGCGCCGCCGAACCCGCCCCCACGGTCGCCAGCGCCACCAGGGCCCGCACCCGGTCCCTCATCGACGGCTCGTACCCCTTGCTGTGTGCTGCCATGAACGACTCCTCCGCGGTCACGGACATGCCTGTGGACGGTTCCGGATCGCGGTGCAGTCTGCTCCCACCATCGCCAGACTGTCGACACTTGGGCAACATTCTCAGGAAAGGTGGCTCATAACAGGGCCAGTGTCGACACTGTTCTCAGACGGTTCGGACGGCTCAGACGGTTCAGACGGTCGGTCAGTCAGGCGCCCAGGCCGGCGGCCAGCCAGCGGGCGACGTCGCACGGGTCGGCGGTGGTGCCGGTCAGGCGGAGTTCGCGGTGCACCGCGCGGGGCAGTTCCGGGCGGTGCAGCAACGGGCTGCCGCCGAGGGCCAGGACCAGGCCGGTCCACGCGTCGGCGTCCTCGGGGTCGCCCGCCAGCAGGCGGGCGTAGTCGTCGGGGGCGGCCGGGTCCCCGGCTGCCAGGGCACGGTCGGCGGCGGACGGTGCGGGCCAGTCGCCGGCGTCCGGCACGGCGAGGCGCCGCCGGATCAGCCCGGCACGGGCCTGGGACCAGGGCGCGACGGGATCGGGGACGACAGTGGACTCGGCGACGGGCCCGTATACCGCGGCACCGGCGGTGAAGGCCCTGGCCAGGGCGCGGACGTCGTCCGGAGCAGGGGCCAGGTGCCGGATCCGCCAGCCCGTGCGGTGGTCGGTGGCCGTGAACTCGGCCAGCGCCGCGGTCTCCGGCCGGATCCGGGGGTCCGACCACCAGGCCGGCAGCCGCGCGGCCATACCCCGCAGGAAGCGGCGGCCGTGCGCGGTCAGGGCGGGGTCGGCGCGCAGGGCGTCGACCGCCTCCTGGGTCTGCCGGCGGCGCAGGGCGAACTCGAACTCCGCCAGCGGACGCCCGGCCGGCGGCACGTGGTCCAGGTACCTGCACCAGAAGTCCGTGATGCCCAGGAAGGCGTAGGCGCCCTGGAGCAGGCCGCTGAGCGGACGCGGGTCGTTGCGCCAGGGGGCGTAGTGCCGCTCGGCCCCGCCGTCCTGTTCCAGGGTCAGCAGGTGGAGCAGCGCACCCAGTTTGGTGTGCTGGAACTCGTGGACCAGGGTGACCGCGAAGCTGACCGGGTCCGGGGGCAGCGAGGAGAGCAGACCGCCGAAGGCGTCGCTGGACGAGGCGCTCAGGACCGCCCAGGCCGACACCCGGCGCACCTCCGCGATGGTGCGCAGCCCCGCGGCCATGGCGGAGGCCGTGCTCGGGTCGCTCTCCGCGAGCAGGTCCAGCGCACCGCCGAACCGCTCCCGCCAGCGGGCGAGTTCGTCCTTGCCGAGGCGCTGCGGGGGCAGCGGCTCGCTCAGATCCCGGTAGGGGTCTATGTCGTCCAGCCAGAGGGTCATCGTCCGTCCCCGCACGTCGGCCCGCAGGGTGTGCAGCCCCTGCCACCCGGGGGCGTCACCGTCATGGGCGCCGGACGGGCCCACGCACGCGCCCTGCGGATCGACCCGCAGCCGGCCTCCCCCGACCACCACCTCCGCCGTCCCCCACCGCGGACAGTCCGGCAGCCGGGCCAGCCCGAGCGTGGGGAACATCACCGTGCCGTCCCGCAACGGCACGGTGGTGCGCAGCGGCAGCCCGGCGCGCAGCGCGGCGACCGCGCACACCGCGTGCAGATGCCCGAGGTCGGTCCAGAGCGGCCCCTCGCCCCAGGCCGTGTGGCTGATGCGCCGCAGGCCATGGCCCAGCCAGATGCCGATCTGGGGGTGCATCAGCAGTTCGGCGAAGTCCTCCGGGACCCGCTGCTGAGCCACCGTCAGGATGTCCCACGCGGTGTCCACGGACGGCAGCGGACCCAGCGCGCCGGGCGTCTCGGCGACGGCGTCGAGCAGGGTCCGCAGCAGCAGAAGCCGCCTGCTGTACTCGGTGACGCGCAGGAAACGCACCGCCTCGGGACCTCCCCGGCCCGCGGCCAGGTCGGCGAAGTACGCCGAGGGTACGAGATGATGATCCGCCTGGGCGGGTGCGGAGCGTGCGTCCGGCTGCACAAGTCTCCTTCCGCGAGGTCCGTCAGTCAGCTCGTCCGGATCCTGGTCCGCCCTCGTTGGCGAAGTTGACCCTGGGCCGTTCGACCTGCCGCAGCAACCGCTCCAGTGCACGCGCGTAGACATCGGGGCTCCGCGACCGGAGGTCGGACAGGGCGGTGTCGCTCAGGTCGGGCAGTTCGGATCTCATGAATTCCGCGGACGTGTTCATGTGCCATCCCCCTGAGTACGCCCTGTCTCCCGTTGATTTCATGATGACGCATGGACCAGGTACCGGGAAGGCCGTGATCAGGCCGGACAGCCTTACTGCCCGGGTGGCAGGCGGCGGGCCGCCCAGTCGCTCAGGTCGCGCTGGGCCAGCGAGCCCGGGTCGAGCGCGCCGAGCGCCTCGACCAGAGCGGCCAGGCCTCCCGGGTGCAGACGGCAGGTGCGCACGATGCTGATGATGTCGGCCCGGGCCGAGCCCAGCCGGGGAATGGCACCGGCCAGGTCGACGGGGAGCATGCCGATGACGAGCTGGCGCTGGTCGCGGTCGGCCAGCGCGGGCCATCCGGCCAGCAGGGCGACGAGTTCGGCCAGGGCGGCGTCCGGCACCGGCTCCTCCCGGCGCCGGGTGGCGGGGAACTCGTAGTGGCGTACGTCGCCGGCCCCGGACCGGTACCAGAGCGAGGTGGGCCGTTGTCCCCCCTCGGTGAAACGTCCGATCACGGTGTTTGCCACTGCACCCATGTCCGGTGGCCAGTTCTCGTCGCCCGCCGCCTCCAGCACCGCCAGCACGGCACGGGAGAACGCCCCGGTCCGCAGCACGGGGTCGTTGGCCGCGCGCTGCCCCGGTGCCGAGGCCAGCAGCACGAACTGCTCCCGGTTCGGCAACCGGCCACCGGGGGACGGGAGTTCGCCGGGCAGTGCACGCGCGAAGCCCAGGTCCTCGACGAAGGTCTGGCAGGAGTCCACCAGCCAGATCTGGCGCCGGAAGCCGGGCAGCGCGTCGGTGGTGAGGGTGGTCAGCCAGGCGTCCAGGTCGAGGTTGCGTTTGTCGTCGGCCGTGGCGTCGGCGTAGAAGAGCCTGCGGTGCCCCTGCGGGTCGGTGACCCCGTGGCCGCCCCAGACGACGAACAGCAGGTCGCCCTCCAGCGCGGGCAGCCGGCGGGTCAGCACCTCCTGCACGGCCTCGCGCCCGGCGGGACCGGCGGGCACGTCCACCTCGGGTCCGCCGGTCCCGGGCAGGGCGCCCAGCAGCAGGGAGATGTGGGCCGCGGGCACCCCGCGGCGGCGCAGCCAGGCGGTGAACCGGCGGGCGTCGGCGGCCGGGCCCGGCAGGTCCCAGGACGGTCCGGCGGCATAGCGTTCCACGCCGACGACGACGGCGTGGGTGCGCTCCGGGCGGGCGGCGGTCACGGCAGCTCCTCGGCCAGGACGCGGTACAGCTCGGGGTTGCTCCAGTAGGCGCTGTGGGAGAGCGGGAAGGGCTGGCGGCTGTCGAGGGCGATGTCCGCGACCCGGCCGGGGAAGACGCCGGCCCCGAGGTAGCTGAGCAGGTCCCGCCGGTCGTAGACGTTCAGCCAGCGCGGCACGTGGGCGGGCAGCGGGCTGCCGGGCTCCAGGCTGGGCAGGGCCCCCAGCTCGTACAGGAACGGGGCCTGCGAGCCGACGGTCACCAGCAGCGCGACCTGCGGCAGGGGCCGCAGCACCAGCAGGTCCAGCGCGGCTATGCCGCCGAGGCTGTGGGCGAGCAGGACCACCGGGGGCTCCGCCGTGAGCACCGCCTCGGCGACCGCCTCGCGGATCGGGCCGCCGCGGGCCAGGTAGAGCATGACGTCCCCGGCTGCCGGGTGGGCCGCGTCGGTGAGTGCCGAGCGCCGTCTGACCGCCTGGGCGGAGGCCAGGCCGAGGGCCAGCCGTCCCGTCAGCCGCTTGATCCGCCGGGTCACCGGGCCGCGGTGCGTGCCGGGTTCGTCGCCGGGGCCGGGGAGCAGGCCGGCGATCCGGGCGACCGCCGCGTCCCGGGCGGTGCCGTCGGGGGCCGCCGCCGGCCCCTGCCGCCCGGTCCTGCGGCGCACCGCCTCGGCCACGAAGGCCCGGGCCAGTTCGGCCGGTCCCGCGCCCTCGGCCGGGGCGCGCAGGAAGCGGCGGCAGTCCTCGGCGGTCAGTACGGCGGCCACGGCGGCGGCGAAGTCCTCCGTGAGGCCCGCCGCGTCCAGCGGCCCGCGCAGCCGGGCGTCCTCGACGAGCGCCTGGGCCGCCGCGGAGAGGGCCTCGCCCGGCGGCCGGGTACCGGGCGCCGACTCGGTTCTCCCCGTGGTCTCCTCGGTGAGCAGGCGCAGTTCGAGCAGCGGGTCCAGATAAAGAAGTCCCCAGAATTCGACGTCCTCATCGAGCTCTTCCCCGGGCGCGCCGGAGGCGCCCGCGCGCGGTAATTCACGCCCCGTCCCGTACCCCGGCACGGAAATACCGTTCGAATGCAGAACCGATCCGGCACTTCCTCCCCAATAACAGGAAGATATGTGGACTTCGGGTCGTAACGGCCGCAATCCTTCCCGTACGACTTCCACAGTTCCGCTGAATCCCGGCTCCCGCACGCCGGTACCGTGTACGAATACGACCGTCGTCACCGCCGACCCCCCGCTCCAGAACGGCATATTCCAAGCGCACGCAACAATAGGTCAGTTGCCCGTACACCGGCTACACTGCGTGTGAACAACGCCACAGGGTGCGGCACTTGCCGAAGGGGGATGCCGGTGAGCATCGACTCCACTGTCACTCATGTCGTCGCAGCTCTCGCGGTGGTGATCGCAGCCTCCTCGGCGCTGGGAGCGGCGGCCCGCAAACTGCGCCAGCCCTCCGTCATCGGGCAGTTATTCGCCGGCATCGCCCTCGGTCCGAGTCTGCTCGGTCTGGCCCCCGACGGGGTGTACCAAA
Source organism: Streptomyces sp. NPDC048291 (assembly GCF_043201715.1). Lineage (NCBI taxonomy): Bacteria > Bacillati > Actinomycetota > Actinomycetes > Kitasatosporales > Streptomycetaceae > Streptomyces > Streptomyces sp. NPDC048291. The sequence continues at coordinate 61,648 of NZ_JBICZC010000001.1, read as the reverse complement.
CCCTCTTCCCGGACGAGATCAAGCCAATTCTCACGGCCGTGGCGCAAGTCGCCCTGGTGCTCTTCCTCTTCGCGGTCGGTTATGAACTCGACCTCGGTCAGCTGCGCAATCGCGGCACGGTGACCGCCGTCTCACTCAGTGGGTTCGCCATTCCCATGCTGATGGGAGCCGGCATCGTCCTGCTCTTCACCGGAGGCTTCCGCTCCGTAAACGGCGGGCATCCGGTGGACGCGACATTCACCCTCTATATGGCGGTCGCCCTGTCCATCACGGCCGTTCCCGTGCTGGCGAGCATCATCCGGGACCAGGGGCTGGCCGGCACCCGTCCCGCCACGATCGCGATGGCCGCCGCCGGTGTCATCGACGCGCTGAGCTGGCCGGTGCTGGCCGTCGCCCTGATCGGCGGCGAGGACGGCTCGCTGCGGGCCTGGACCGTCAAGGTGGCGCTGCTCGCGGGCTACGTGCTGGTGATGTTCGTCGTCGTACGGCCCGCGCTGAAGTGGTGGATGAACCGGCCGGGCGCCCTGATGACCAATCACGTCCCCCTCGCCGCCGCCCTGGCGCTGGCCTCGGCCTGGGCCACCAGCGCGCTCGGGCTGCATGTGATCTTCGGTGCGCTGCTGGCCGGGATCGTCATGCCCCGCCAGCCCGACGGCGCCCCGGACAGCCAGGTGCTGCGCCCGCTCCAGGAGACCGGCGGCCTGCTGCTGCCGGTGTTCTTCACGATCTCCGGGATGTCGGTCCAGCTCGGCGGACTGCACGCCGCCGACCTGCTGCTCCTGCTGGTGATATGCGCCGCCGCGGTCATCGGCAAGGTGGCCGCCGGCGCCCTGTCGGCCCGGGGCGGCGCCCGGCTGCCCTGGCGTGACTCGCTGATGATCGGCGTGCTGCTCAACACCCGGGGGCTCACCGAACTCATCGTGCTCAACGTGGGGTTGCAGGCCGGCGTGATCGGCCCCCGGCTGTACGCGCTGCTGGTCGTGATGGCCCTGATCACCACGGCGGCCACCGGGCCGCTGATCCGTCCACTGCACCGGCCCGCCGACGCGGCGCCGCCCGGACGCACCGGCACCGGCCCGGGCCCCGACCCCGGCGACGAGCAGACACCGGACTCCGGCCAGGCCCCGGCCGTGGACGCCGAGCCGACGCCGCAGCCGTAGCCGTAGCACCGTGGCCCCGTGGCGGGTCGGGGCGGTCGGCCGGGCTCGGGGCCCGGCCCACCGCTCACCGCTCACCGCTCAGAACGGCACGGGGGCGATGTCGACCTCGGCCCGCTGGCTGCTGGCCGCCGCGACGGTGGCCGGGTGGCTCTCGCCCAGGACCCGGCGGAACCGGGTCAGGGTGTCGGTGTGCAGCACCGTGGCCTCGTCCACCCGGTCCAGCGCACGCAGGTCCAGAGCGACGTTGTTGGCGCAGGCCAGGGTGGTCGGGTGGTCCGGGCCGATGTCGCGCCTGAGGATCTCCAGGCTCTGCCGGTCCAGTTCCAGGGCCTCCGCGTGACGGCCCAGGGCGCTGAGGTGGTTGGCCATGCCGTGAACCGTGGCCAGGGTGAGGATGTTCTCGTCGCCCAGCGACTCGCGCATGCCCCGCAGCGCCGCGTCGAGGTGGTTCCCGGCGGCGTCGAGCTCGCCCAGATGGCGCAGGGTGATGGCCACGTTCGTACGGGCCGACAGGGTGTAGGGGTGAGCGGGGCCCAGTTGGGCGGCGTAACGCTCGACGGTCTCCTCGCCCATGTCCCGGGACCGCTCCGGCTGACCGTTCTGCCGGAGGTCGACGACCAGGTTGGCCGCGAAGGCGATGGCGTCCGGGTGGTCGGCTCCGTACCGGCTCTGGACCCTCGACAGCCCCGCTTCGGCGAGCTCCATCGCCCCGTCGTGGTCGCCGGCGCGCCGACGGCACACCGCGAGCACCCGGGCGCAGGTGATGCTGGCCGGGTTGTCCTCGCCGTAGTTGGCGATGTAGCGGGCGTAGATGTCCTCCTGGTGGACCAGCGCTCCCAGGTAGTCGCCGACCTCGCGCATGTCGAGGGACAGGCCGCTGAGGGTGTTGAGGGTGTCGAGGTGGTTCTCGCCGAGGGTGAGGCCACGCAGCCGGGCCGTCTCCGCGTCGAGTTCGCGGGCCTCCTGGTACAGGCCCATCAGCCGCAGGCCGATGCCCAGGCTGTGCGCCGCGCGGAGGGTGGCCGGGTCGTCCTCGCCGAAGGCCCGCAGGGAGCGCTCGTAGACCGACCGGTTGATGTTCAGCCCCTCGGCCATGTCGGCCCGCAGCCGCAGTCCGCTGGTCAGCTGGATGAGGGCGTCCAGGGTGCCCTCGTCGTCCTCGCCCGCGACCCTGATGTACGTGTCGGCGGTGCGCTGCATCATGTCGGCGGCTTCCTCGTACTCGCCGACCCTGCGCAGCAGGAAGGCCAGCCACTTCGCCATCTCCAGCGTCTGCTGGTCCTCGGCGCCGAACTTCCCGGTCCACACCTGCAGCGCCTCGCGCGCCATGGAGACCGCGCCGTCGAAGTCGCCCCAGATGGAGAGGAACTCCACCACGTCCCGGATCAGGCCGCGGACCCAGGGCGAGTCGCACTCCACGGCCCGCGACACCACGATGTGCGGCAGCAGCTGCTGGTAGCGCGGCCACAGCTCGCGCGAGCCGGGGCCGTTGGGGTTGGCGTCGGCGAGCAGCAGGTGCGCGCCGTGCCGCATCTCCGCCTGCTGCTGCGGGGACATGCGGTTGACCAGGACCGCCTGGACCAGACGGTGCAGCTGGATGGTGTCGTGCCGGTGCTCGATACGGGCCAGGGCGTAGACGTTGATCTCCCGGATGGCCCGGCCGAGCCGGATCGGGTGGCGCAGGGCCTCGTCGAGCTCGGGGGCGATGGTGCTGCGCGAGTTGTTGAAGAGCGAGCGGGAGATCGGCTCGGGGGCGAAGAACGAGCAGACCTGGAGGAGCTGGAGCGCGGCCGGGTTGCGCTGTTCCAGCTGGCGCAGCGAGACGTCCCAGGCGGCGGCCACCGACATCGGGTAGTCCGGTGACGGGACGAGTTCGAGCATCAGCTCGGCGATCTTCTCCCGGATCAGCCCCAGGTACTCGTCCACGGCCATGCCGGTGACGGCCTGCCAGGCGGCGGCCTGCTCGATGGCGAGCGGCAGGTCGCCCAGCTCCTCGGCGAGCAGGTCGGCGTCGGCGTCCGACAGGTCGCGGGCCCTGCGGCGCAGCAGGGCCTTGCTCTCCTCCCGCGTGAAGACGTCCACGGAGAGGGTCCTGGCGACCCGGTCCCACTCCTGGTTCCGGGAGGTGATGAGGATCTTTCCGGTGCCGCCGGTCGGGAAGTAGGGACGTACCGCCTCGACGTTCTCGGCGTTGTCGAACACCAGGAGCCAGCGGTCGTAGGGCTCGCCCCGGCGCAGGGCCTCGCGGACCGCCGGGACCGCCCGGTTGGCCTCCGTGCCCACGTTCAGGCCGAGCCGGTGGGCGAGTTCGGTGAGCGCGGTCAGGATCATCGTCGGCTGTTCGGAGGGGATCCACCAGATCACGTCGTACTCGGAGGCATGCCGGTAGACGTACTCGATGGCGATCTGGGACTTCCCGACACCGCCCATGCCGTGCAGGGTGTGCGGCAGCACCGCCGAGGTGTCGCCCGTCAGCAACTGCTCGTGCACCTGCACGAGGAGTTCCTCCCGGCCGGTGAAATTGGGGTTGTTCGGTGGCACGTTGCCCCAGACGACCGGTACGGAGGCGCGCTCGGGGGCGGAATGGCGTGACGACGGCTCGGCCGGCCCAGGGACCGTCCTGGCGGCTGACAAGAGGTCGGCGCCCGCCCTGCCGTCGGGGCTCGGAGCAGGGTTCTCCCGCACGGGAGTCACGCTCGCGGAACCTCCCGCCGCTTGCTGGTGCTCACTGGCAGTGGTGTCGGTCATGTCCATGCCGCCCAAGTCTGAATTTAAAGCATCTTTATTTCGGACATCGTGGCTTATCCGCCGCGAATTCTGAGCGATCGACGCACCCTGCGAGGCCCCTTCCAGCGCCGCGCTGACCCGGCGGGCGCGCAGCAGATAGGGCCCGGAGAGAGCGCGCAGCACGGCCAGCTCGACCCGCACGAACGGCAGGCTCTCCGCCGTCACCTGCGGAACCGGCTCGGTCTCCGGGGCGAGCAGCGCACCGGGCAGCCCGCGGGCCGCCTCGAACCGGTCGCCGTAGAGCTCGGACACCGAACTCACCACCCGGGCCGTGTCCGCGCGCATCGCGCCCGCCAGCAGCGCCTCGCGCGCCCCGTCGACGAACTCCAGCGGCGCGGGGGCGGTCACGCCGTCCGGCGCGGGCTGCGCGGGCTGCTCCAGCAGGCCGCTCAGAAAGAGCTCGGCCAGATGGGCCGGCTGCGCCTCGGGCACCAGTCTGCGCTGGACGTCCCGCACCAGGCGGGGCTCCAGGATCGCGGCGGCCAGGTGGGTGGCCAGCCGGTAGGCGGTGGGGGTGGCATGGCTGCGGAAGCGCCGGATGCGCTCCTGCACCGAGGGCGCCGGGATGACGACCGGCGGCTCGGCGAGGTCGTCGTCGGAGGCGTCCGACGTGTCGGGCGCGCCGAGCAGCAGCACTGGGGCCTCGACCCAGCCGGACTCCGCACCGGCGACCAGGGCCGCCCAGCGGCCCAGCCAGCGTGCGTCCAGCTCCAGGACCGGGACCGCCGCCGTCCAGGTGCCGGGCGGCGGGTCGAAGGGGTCGTGCCACTCGGCCGGGAAGTCCACGGCCAGTTCGGTGGTGCGGGCCCCCGCGCGGGGGCTGCGCAGCCGTGCCTGCCGGGGTGCCAGCGCGGTGCGGTGCCAGTCCCGCTGGGACAGCAGGTGCACCACCGCCACCGGTCCGGCCGCCGACCAGAGTTCCAGCGCCTGCCGGCCGGCCCCGGTCCGCCACAGCGGTCCCAGGCCGTCGGTGAGGACGAGGACGATCCGGCGGCCGGTGCGGTCCACCAGCTCGCCGGGGACCCCGGGGACGTCGTGCTCCGGGTACGGCCCGCGCAGCACCGCCTCCGGCCCCCGCGGGGTCTCGCGCAGGCCCAGCCGGCGCACCCGTACGTCCCGGAAGGCGCCCAGCCGCTCCGCCACGGCGGTGAACTCCGCGACCGTCTGCTCCCAGATCACCATCGTCGCGTGGTCGTCCACCACCAGCACCAGGTCGAAGCGGCGCTCGTCCGCCGCCCTGGTGTAGGGCACCCACAGGCCGTCCTCGGCGGCGCGTTCGGCGGTGGTCTCCTCGTCCAGCTCGACCTCGGACGCCGAGGGCACGAGCTGCTTCAGCGCGCGCAGGGCACGGGTGATCCCCGCCGCGTCCCGCAGGTCCGGCAGTACCTCGGCCACCTCGACCGGCTCGGCGTCCCCGGCCGGCCCGGCGGGCGCCCACCCGGTCGCCCGCTCCCGCGCGGAACCGGACCCTCGCCCGCCCGGTCCGGCGGACGGCAACGGCAGGAACAGCACCTCGGCCCCGTCACCGGACGGCTCCCACATCGTGCCGTCGGCGGTCCCGTCCGGCGTGCCGTCCCCGCTCTCCGTCCCGCCCCCGGTCTCCCCCGGCCCGCCGCCGCCCGACCCGTTCGCCGTACCTCCACCCGACCCGTTCGCCGTACCGCCGCCGGTCCCGGACGCGCTCCCGCCGCCCGTTCCGCCCGGACCGCGACCGCCCGGACCGCCGAACGCCGACGGCCCGCCGAGTGGTTCGGGCAGCCCGGAGAGCCCCGACAGCGCGGTCGGCCGGGGCTGGGGCGGGCGGTCCGATGCCGGCAGCCGGGCCGCCAGCATCTGGTACGCGTGCAGCCAGAGGCCCTCCGCCACTTCGAAGGCCTCCGGACGGGCACGCGGTTCCTCACCCATCAGGGCGCCCCCGACAACTCACGCCAGAGGGCCTCCAGCAGCTCGCCCCAGGACTCGTCGTCCTCCCGGACCCCGGCCGTCCGCAGGAACACGGCGTTGAGCAGCTGGTCGGTCGCGAGTCCGCCGTGCTCCCGGCTGCGCTCCACGAACGCCCGGATCATGTCGTCGTACCGGCCCTGCTGGTCCCGGAAGTGCGCGGCGATCATCGCGGCGAGCTGGTCCTCGCGGGGCGGGGAGACGTCCAGCCGGACGCAGCGGCGCAGGAAGGCCGGCGGGAACTGCCGTTCGCCGTTGCTGGTGATGACGACGAACGGGAAGGCCCGGCACCGGACCCGCCCGTCCGCCACCGTGACCGTGGTGTCCGGGTCGTCGGTGAACACCCGTGCCCGGGCCTCGTGATGGCGGGCGCGGACCAGTTCCGGGATGTCGTACGAGCCGTTCTCCAGCACATGCAGGAGGTCGCTGGGCAGGTCGATGTCGCTCTTGTCCAGCTCGTCGATGAGCAGGACGCGGGGCAGCTCGTACGGGAGCAGGGCGGTGCCCAGCGGGCCGAGCCGCACGAAGTCGCCGATCCGCGGACCGTTGCCGCCCTCCGGTGGCGTCTCGGCGGAGGTGTCGTCGGCGGTGCCGGCGTCGGGGACGGCTTCGGGGACCGCGGCCGGTCCCCGGCCGAGGGAGGCCTGGGCGCGGCCGATGGCGTCGTACTCGTACAGTCCGGAGCGCAGGGTGCTGCGTGAGGTGATCCCCCAGTGCAGGACGCGGCCCAGGCCCAGTTCGCGGGCGACCAGGTAGGCCAGCGTGGACTTCCCGATGCCGGGCCGGCCGGTCACCAGGAGCGGCCTGCGCAGCAGCAGGGCCGTGTTGATCATGTCGATGTCGTGCGCGTTCTGCCGCGAGGTGGTGCGGCCCGCGGCGCCGAGCCGGCGGTCGGTCTCGGCGCTCTCGGCCGGTACGGGCGGCAGCACCGGGCCGCCGTCGAAGGTCCGCCAGCCGGGCGGCGGGGGCAGCACGTCGGCGAGGCGGATGTCGGGCAGCGGCTGCCCTGTGCCCCGGTAGATCCACCAACTGCGGCTGACCGGCCCGCCGTTGTGGCCGTTCTCCACCGGATGCTGGACGCGGTTCATGAGGTCCCCTCGTCGTCGTGGCCGCCGCGCACGCTGCCGGGATCCGACGCCGGGTACCCCTGGTACTCGGACCAGTCCACCATCCGGTTCGGGTCGTCGAGGAGCACCGCGAGGTGGCGTCCGGTGTGCGCGTCCCGTTGCGCCGCGGCTGCGGTGGCCGCTTCGTTCCGCAACTGCCGCACGCGCTGCGGCAGTTCGGCGGCCGATCCCTTCAGCAGCTTGTCGACCCGTTTTTTGAGGTCGCCGGGGGGCGTGGGCCGGCGGTCCCAGACGGCCAGCGGCACGCCGGCCCGCAGCGCGGCTTCGAGCGTGCCCTGGCGGCCGTCCGGCCCGGGCAGCGGAGGCCCGGTGAGCGCGACCGAGACCAGGCGTTCGTCGGCGACGAGCGTGCTGTTCCACCGCACCGCGTCGTGGCCGCGCTCGCCCGTGGTGTCCCAGTGGCAGACGATCCGGGGTCCGGCCGTCAGCTGCTGCCAGCGGTTGCGCCAGCGCCGGTGGTACCGCCGGGCCCGCATCCGCTCCAGGCTGCGCAGCGCCACCGGGTAGTCCAGGCACAGCGCGGTCGCGGAGGAGGAGTGGGAGGCCGTCGGCAGCCACTCCATGGGCTGGTTCAGCAGCTGGAGCGGCAGCACGAATTCGAGGACCGGCCTGCCGGGGCGCTCGCCCCAGTCCTCCTCGACGGTGCCGACCAGCTCCTCCACCGCGGCCTCGACCTCGGCCAAGGCCACGATCCGGTCCTCTCCTCGCTCCGGCCGCCACGAGCCCGGCCGCCGCTGACGCCAGTGGGAGAGCAGGTACTCGTCCGCGCCCATCCCGTGCTTGCTCAACTGGACAACGAGACAGGCGGGAGCCGGTTCCGCGGCTCCCCCGGCGATCTGCGCACGGAGGGTTTCGAGAGGCCCCGCCAGGTCGAGTCGCCTGCCCTGGTCGTCGTTCCAGCCGCGCAGGCCGTCGACGACCTGCCGGTCGACGCCGGCCCCGGCGCCCGCCGCGATCGCGTGCTCCACCAGGGCCAGCACGGGAAGCAGGCCGTCGGGGCGGGCGTTGGCCCCGGCGAGGAAGTCGAAGGCCTCCGGGAGGGTGGCGACCGGGCGGGGCGGGAGCGGAAGGTCACCGGCCGCCGCGTGCAGCAGGCCCTGCGCGTCGGGATGCGGGAAGCGGCCCAGCAGCGAGCGGGCTCTGCGCAGGTCGGCCTCGGGCAGCACCGCGAGAACCGGCGAGGCGGAGACTAGCTCCGCGATCCTCAGTACGGGGAGGGAACCGGGGTCGTACACCTGGAGGGTGTCCACCAGCACGGAGAGCCCGGTCGGCCGCTGCCAGCAGGCCCGGGCTATCTCCATTATGTCGTGCCGCTTCCGGTCGTGTCGCCGGAGGTTGGCTAACTCGGGTAACCGGCCCGCCAGCATGTCGATCAAGAGATCGCGCCCTCCCGGTGCATCGAGTCCCGACACCGCGCACATCTGCTCCACCAGCTCATGCTCGAACCCCGCCGCATGGCCGCCGTTTCTCACACTGAACAAGCGTCCCCCGTTCACGACTCCCGTGCCTCCCAACTCCCTTCCGTTGCAAGGCCGTCCGGGTGCCGTAGCCCTGGGTCCAGGGTATGGCCCAGGCCTTGGGCGTGGCCACCCCGGTACGGTCAATCACCGGCACGGAACCCGCTGCCCGGCCACCGCTTCGCGACCGGATACGGGCACGGCCTAAGGTCGTCCGGTGACGAACAGCAGCGCGACGCGTTCCCACGACCTCGACGGCATACGTCCGGCGCCGGAGCCCCCCGGATGGCAGGACCGGCTGCGCCGGTTCGGCCACGGGGCGAGGGCCGGGGGCACCGGCACGCCCGCCGGTGTCCGGGAACGCCTGGTCCCGCCCTTCCCCGAGCCCGCCACCCGCCCCTGGCGGCTCCTGGGCCTCGGCCCGGCCCGGGCGCAGCGGCTCGCGCGGGCGACGGAGTGGCTGGGCCCGCTGCTGGTCGCCGCCCTGGCGGGCGTGCTCCGCTTCTGGCACCTCGGCCGGCCGCGGGACCTCGTCTTCGACGAGACGTACTACGCCAAGGACGCCTGGGCACTGCTGCACCTCGGGTACGAGGGCACCTGGCCGGACCGCAAGATCGCCGACCCGCAGATCCTGGCGCACCCCCAGGTGATCTCCCTCTCCGACACCGGCTCCTTCGTCGCGCACCCGCCGACCGGCAAGTGGGTGATCGCCGTCGGCGAGTGGCTGTTCGGCCTCGACCCCGTCGGGTGGCGCTTCATGACGGCGGCCCTGGGCACCCTGTCGGTGTTCATGCTGTGCCGCACCGGCCGCCGCCTGTTCCGTTCGACGTTCCTGGGCTGCCTGGCCGGGGCGCTGCTGGCGATCGACGGCCTGCACCTGGTGATGAGCCGCACCGCCCTGCTCGACCTCGTCGTCATGTTCTTCGTGCTGGCCGCCTTCGGCTGCCTGCTGATCGACCGGGACCGGGCCCGGGCCCGGCTGGCGGCGGCCCTGCCGGCCGACGCGGCGGGCCGGGTGCGCCCGGACGCCGACACCGGCGACCGGGCCGGGACGGGCCGCCGGCCCTGGCGCCTCGCGGCCGGCGTCCTCCTGGGCCTCGCGGCCTCCACCAAGTGGAACGGCCTGTACGTCCTCGTCTTCTTCGTGGCCCTGACGCTGCTGTGGGACGTCGGCGCCCGCCGTGTCGCCGGGGCCCGCCACCCGTACCGGGCGGTCCTGCGCCGCGACCTCGGCCGGTCGGTCCTCGCCCTCGTCCCGACCGCGCTCCTGACGTACCTGCTGTCCTGGACCGGCTGGTTCCTGTCCGACGACGGCTGGGGCCGGCACTGGGCGGACGGCCGCGGCGGCACCTGGTCGTGGATACCGGCGCCGCTGCGCAGCTTCTGGCACTACGAGTACCTGGTGTACCAGTTCAACGTGGGCCTGCACACGCCGCACAAGTACCAGTCGAACCCGTGGAGCTGGCTGGTCCTCGGCCGTCCCGTGCTGTTCGCCTACGACTCCCCGCAGCCCGGCCAGGACGGCTGCTCCACCGCGACCGCCTGCACCCGCACGGTCCTCGCCCTGGGCACCCCGATGCTGTGGTGGTCGGCCTGCTTCGCCCTCGCCTACCTGCTCTACCGGTGGGCGCTGCGCCGCGACTGGCGGGCCGGCGCGATCCTCTGCGCGGTGGCGGCGGGTTACCTCCCCTGGTTCCTGTACCAGGACCGCACGGTCTTCTCCTTCTACGCCGTGGTCTTCGTGCCGTACCTGTGCCTGGCCGTGGCGATGATGATCGGGGCCCTGCTCGGTCCGCCGGGCGCGACGCAGCGGCGGCGGCTGCGGGGCGCGGTGGCGGCCGGGGTGCTGGTGCTCCTCATCGCCTGGAACTTCGTCTACTTCTACCCGATCTACACCGGGCAGACGATTCCCTACAGCGACTGGCAGTCCCGGATGTGGCTGGACACCTGGATCTGAGGCGCGAACCGGCTCCGGCGCTCAGGCCCGAGCCGGCTCCGGCGCTCGGGCGCGAGCCGGCTCCGGGGCTCGGGCGCAGTGCCTGCTCCGGCGCTCAGCGCAGTGCCGCGGGCGCCGTCTCGCCCGCGCGGACGGCGCGCAGGACGCGGTCGACGGTCTCCTGCTTCTCGCCGACGGGTGCCGTGTAGTCGATGACCTCGCGCATGGCCTCGTCGCCGAGGGTCCGGGAGATCACCCAGGCGCCGAGATACTGCGAGGCCATGCAGCCGCCGGCGGTGGCGATGTTCCCCTCGCTGTGGAACGGCGCGTCCAGCACGGTGACCCCGCAGGCCTCAACGAAGGGCCGGCTGGCCGTGTCCGTGCACGCGGGCCGGCCGTCCAGCAGGCCGAGCCGGGCCAGCACGAGGGCCCCGGAGCACTGCGCGCCGATCAGCTGGCGCCCGGGGTCGAGCGACAGCCGGGAGACCAGCCGGTCGTCGGCGACGACGTCCCGGGTCCGCACCCCGCTGCCGACCAGCACGACATCGGCCTCGGCCACGAACTCCAGCGGCCGCTGCCCGGTCACCTCGACGCCGTTCCTGGACGTGACGGCCGGCGTGGGCGTCGTGATGAACGCCTGGAGGCCGCGGTCGCGGCACCGGTTGACCAGCGCGGCGGCGATGAAGGAGTCGAGTTCGTTGAACCCGTCGAAAGTGACCACTGCTACCTGCATCGCTGCTCCCTGCCCTCCTGGTCCGGTACCGGCCGCCCACTGTACGGGCTCGTCCGCGGTCGCCGCGATGCGCCGGCCCGGCCGCTCAGCGGCGCACCGTGGCCGTGGGGCTGGGCTCCGGGCCCTCCGCGCGGACCGAGCCGTGGCCGTGGCGCGCGGTGGGGCTCGGGCCGGGCGCGGCCGGTGCCGCGGGCGCCGGCTTCCCGGCGCGGTGCCGGGGCACGACGTCCTGGGGGAAGGTCAGCTGCCCGTTCATCCACGTCAGGGCGGCGGGCATCTCCCGTACCCAGGTGGGGAAGTTGTGGCTGCCGTTCTCGGGGAGGATGGAGACGACCCGCATGGGTGCCCGGACGGCCTTGATGAAGGCCTCGGTCTGGGCGTAGCCCTTCTCGCCGTGCTTGCTGTTGGCGACCAGGACCGAGACCTGGGGCACGGGCAGGTGCTTCAGCCGCCACATCAGGTCGTGGCCGTCGATCCGGGCCTGGCGGCCGGGGCCGCTGCCGAAGAGGTTGCCGGTGGTGGGGTCGTCCTTGACCCGGTAGTCGGGCGACAGGGCTGCGGCCGTGGTGTAGACGCCGGGGTCGCGCATGGTGAGCTGGAGGGCGCAGCTGCCGCCCGAGGAGTACCCCATGACGCCCCAGGAGCTCGCGTCGTGCCCGGCCCGGTAGACGGACTTGATCGCGTCCGGGAGGTCCTTGGCCAGGAACGTCTCGGTCTGCGGTCCGCCGGGCACGTCCACGCACTCGGTGTCGCGCGGCGGGGCGATGGTGGGCCGGATCATCACAATGATCGTCGGCTGCATCCGGCCCTTGCGCTGGAGTTCGCCGGCGGTCTGCGAGACGCGCAGGTGCTGGGCGAGGTTGTAGATGCTGCCCGGATAGCCGCTGAGCGCGACGACCACCGGGAACCGCATGCGCTGGTACGCCTTCTGGAAGTACTGCGGCGGGAGGTAGACGAAGGCCGGGTCGACGACGCCGGTGCGGCGGCCGATGATCTTCACCGACTCCACCCGGCCGACGGTCGCGGCGGGCCCGCTCGGCAGCCCGCTCACCCGGCTCAACTGCTGGTCCCCTGCGGCCTGGACGAGCGACGCCCCGTGCACGCTGCTGATGCCGTTCACCGAGCCGCCGCCGTTCCCGCCGGCCGCCTGGGTGACGCCGACCGGAGCGGTGTCGACGTTGCCGAGCAGCTCGTTCCAGGAGCCGAAGAACTGGTACGACGAGTTCACCGCGCAGGCGAACGCCGCGACGATCGTCACCTGCGTCACCGCGACGGCCCCCAGCCGCCCCAGCACCTGCCACAGCCCCGGCCTGGCGAACCGCGGCCACAGCCAGACCAGCAGCGCCACACACAGGGCGGCCAGCGCCGCCAGCGCGTATACGGTCGTTCGACTGGTCAAACCCATGTCACTCAGTCCCTGTTTTCCCTGCCCGTTCCCCGTTGCTTCCGCACAGGAGGAGGGCGGAAGAGCCTTCCGCGTTCCGTAACGAGGGATTCAGGAGGAAGACATGACCTGTTACGCCATGTCGGGCAGGGGGACCGCCGCCGGGAGGTGACGGATGTCATTGACACACCGGATCACCGGAGGTTGTCATGAACACATGCAACTGACCGGGCGCCGAGCGCTTCTCGACGCCGCCCGGGTCCAGGCGGCGGACCGCCCCGGACTGCTCCTCCACGGCCCCGCCGGCATCGGCAAGTCCGCGCTCGTGGCGGCTCTCGCGGCGGACCCGGCCGCCGGGACCGTCCTGCACTGCTCGCCCGCCGAGGCGGACGCCCGGCTGCCCTTCGCGGGGCTCGTCGACCTGTTCGCGCGGGTCCCGGAGAGCCACCTGGAGAACCTGCCGGCGGAGCCCCGGGCGGCGCTGCGGGCGGCCCTGCTGCGCGGCGGCGGACCGGCGGACGACCGCGGCCTGCTCGCCGTGCGGGTCGCCGTCCTCGACGCGCTGCGCGCCCTGGCCGCCGCAACTCCCGTCGTCCTGGTCGTCGACGGCCTCCAGTGGCTCGACGAACCGACCGCCCAGGTCCTCGCCTTCGCCGTACGACGCCTCGACGCCCCCGGCATCCGGATGCTCGCCGCCGAGCGGGTGCCGGACGGCGGCCGGCCCGAGCGGCTGCACTGCTGCCCGCCGGGCACCGTCGAACTCCCCGTGCCACCCCTGACCGACGGCGAGACCGCCCACCTGGTCCGCACCGACCTCGGCGCCGACCCGCCCCCGGCCCTGCTCCGGGCGATCCAGCGGACCGCCGCCGGAAACCCTTACTACGCTCGGGAGTTGGGACGCGCCGCCCGGCACGCCCCGCCGTCCGCCGGGTCCGATGCCCTGCCACCGGTGCCGCCGGGACTGCGCACCCTCCTGCTGGAGCGGGCCCGTGCACTGCCGGAGCCGGTGCGGCGCACCCTCCTCGTCGCGAGCGCCGCCGCCCGCCCCAGCCTCACCCTGCTGCGCGCCGCCGGGCTCCCGGACCCGGCCGCGGACCTCGCGGAGGCGGAACACCTCGGCATCGCGACGGCCGACGCCGACGGGATCGTCCGCTTCCACCACCCCGTGCTGCGGGCGGCCGTGCACGCCGACGCCTCCGAGCACGGGCGGCGGCAGGCGCACGCGCTGCTGGCCCGCGCGGTGCCCGAGCCGGTGGAGCGGGCCCGCCATCTCGCGCTCGCCCAGCCGTACGAGGACGAGGACACCGCCCGCACCCTGATGGCGGCGGCCGGCTCCGCCCGCCACGACGGCGCCCCCGGCACCGCCTTCGAACTGGCCGCCCTCGCCGCCCGCCGCACCCCGGCCCGCCACCCGGCGGACCGTGCCGAACGGCTGCTGGCCGCCGCCGAGTACGCCTGCGACGCCGGGCGCACCGAGGAGGCGGGCGAGGCCGCCGGGGCGGTACTCGCCCGGTCGGGCTCGGCGGCACAGCGGGTACAGGCCCGACTGGTCCTGCTGCGCGGCGCCGGGCAGGCGCTGGAGGGTGCAGAGGACCTGATCGCGGACGGCCTGCGCGACGCGGCCGGCGATCCGCGCGCCGAGGCCCGGCTGCACCACTGGGCCGCCGTACGGGGCCTGCTGTGCGGGGAGTTGACCGAGGCGGCCGGCCACGCCCGCCGAGCCGCACGGCAGGCCGCCGCGGCCGGCGACACCGGCACCAGAATCGACGCCCTCGCCACCCTGGCCCGAGTACGCTCCCTCGCCGGCGACCCCCTCACCGCCGACACCGCCCTGACAGAGGCCCTGACCCTACTGAGCCACTCCGACGGTCCGCCCGCGCCCCAAAGGGGCGCGGGGCCCTGTCCGGCATGCGGCTACCGCCGCGTGGGCGCAACCAGCCACAACGGCGCCGCACCCGAAGCCAACAGCGCCCCGGCAACGCCCCCAAGGGGCGCGGGGCCCTGTCCGGCATGCGGCTACCGCCGCGTGGGCGCGAACAACCACGACGGCGCCGCACCCGAAGCCAACAGCGCCCCGGCAACGCCCCCAAGGGGCGCGGGGCCCTGTCCGACATGCGGCTACCGCCGCGTGAGCGCAACCAGCCACAACGGCGCCGCACCCGGCACACGGCCTGTCCCGGCACCCCCAGCGGAGCGCAACGGTCCGGAGAGTCGGCGGCTGATCCGGATGCGGGCGATCCTCGCCCTGGACTCGGACCGGGTGACCGAAGCCCGCGACCAGGTCGTCCCGCTGCTCGCCGCGACCGGCGAGGCGGCCGGCGCCGAGGACACCGTCGCGACCCTGGTGGCGCTGACCCGGATCCAGGTACGCGCCGGCCACTGCCGCGAGGCCCTGCGCACCGCGGCCCGCTGCTCACGCGCCCTGGCCGGGGCGGCCCCCGCCCTCTACGCGGCGGCCCTCGCCGCGACCACCGGCGGCACTCCAGAGGAGGCCCGCCACCTGGCCGCGCAGGCGGTCCGCGCCTCGGAGGCCGACGGCGACCGCCTGTTCCTGCTGCGCGCCCTCGCGGTACTCGGCCAGGCCGAACTGCTCGGCGGCGATCCGCGCGGAGCGGCTGCGGCCGTCGAGGCGCTGCAACGCGTCCGCGAACTCGGCGAGGCGATGTGCGCCGCCGACCCGCCGCTGCTGCACTGGTACGGCGACCTGGCCGAGGCCCTGGTCGTGCTCGGCGAGACCGAGGCGGCCGGAGCGGTGCTCCACGACGCCCGCGCCCGGGTGCGGGACGGCGCGCCCGGCAGTGTCCTCGCGGCACTGGACCGGGCGGAGGGGCTGCGCGAGGCGGGGATCGGCCGGGCCAGGGAGGGCGCGGTACGGCTGCACGCCGCCGTCGACCGGCTGCGCCCGCTGCCGCTCCCCGTCGAACTGGTCCGCACCCTGATCGCGCTCGGCGCGGTCGAGCGCCGCGCCCGCCGCCGCAACGCGGCCCGGCAGGCGCTCGCCGAGGCCCTGGAGACGGCGACCCGGATCGGCGCGGCCCCGCTCGCCGCCCGGGCCAGGGACGAACTGGCCCGGCTGGCGGCCGGGGAGCGCGGCGCCGAGACGGGCGCGGCCGGCCCCGACCTGACTCCCACGGAGGCGCGGATCGCCGAACTGGTCGGCGGCGGGGCGACCAACAGGGAGGTCGCCGCCGAACTGTTCATCAGCGTCAAGACGGTGGAGGGCACGCTGTCCCGGGTCTACCGCAAGGTCGGCGTCCGCTCCCGCACCGCGCTGGCGCACGCCATGGCGGTCGCCGTCATCGCCTCCTGCGCGGCGGTGGACACCGGGGACGACGACCAACCCGCGCCTGCCGCGCAGACGGTGACGGTAAGTCAGGCGGCGCGGGCCCGGCTCCCCCGCCCGCTCGACACACGCCGTTGACATGACATCGGCAGTTAACACGTAACGCAAGGGTTCCCCCGCTTACGGGGGTGGCGCCGGAGTTCCTACGGTGATCCCGTTCCGCTTCCGGAACACTCCCCACCCCCCACTCTCCGGAGGAACTTCGGTGAAGTCACGCCTGAAACTGCTCGGTCTGGTCGCCGCGCCGGCGCTGATCACGGCGGTCGTCCCCGCCGCCTACGCGGCCGACGCCCCGCACACCGCCCGTGCCGCCGTCGCCGGGGACGTCCTGCCCGGCCTGAAGCACGACGCGTCCCGCACCGGCGAGGTCGCCTCGGGCAAGCGCATATCGGTGGCGATCAGCCTGACGCCCAGAGGCGGCAGCGCCCTGGACACCTTCATCGCGAAGGTCAGCGACCCGCACTCGGCCGCCTACGGCCACTACCTGACGAAGGGCCAGTTCGCGGCCCGCTTCGGCCGGACCGACGCCGAGGTCAAGCAGCTGAAGGAGTACCTGCGTTCGCAGGGCGTCACCGTCGGCAAGGTGCACTCCGGCAACCTGCTGGTCGACGCGAGCGGCACCGCGGCCCAGCTGCAGAAGGCGTTCGGCACCCGGCTGTCGACCTGGAAGGACGCCACGTCCGGCCGCTCCTTCTACGCCAACGACAGCGCGCCGACGCTCCCGTCCTCCCTCGCCGCCATCGTCAGCGACGTGGCCGGCCTCAACAACCGCGTCCAGCTGCACCACCAGGCGACCCCGCACACCGTCGTCCCGCACAACGGCCCCGGCGGCGGCTACACCCCGGCCCAGCTCAAGGGCGGCTACAACGTCTCCGGCACGTACACC
The DNA here is from genome assembly GCF_043201715.1 of Streptomyces sp. NPDC048291. Lineage (NCBI taxonomy): Bacteria > Bacillati > Actinomycetota > Actinomycetes > Kitasatosporales > Streptomycetaceae > Streptomyces > Streptomyces sp. NPDC048291. The sequence continues at coordinate 44,894 of NZ_JBICZC010000001.1, read as the reverse complement.
GGCAGCGGTCAGAAGATCGCGCTGCTGGAGTTCGACGGCTTCCAGCAGTCCAACATCACCAAGTACGACACCAACTACAGCCTGGGCTCGCCCACCCCGACCGTGTCCAAGGTGGACGGCGGCTCCGGCGCGCTCGGTGACGGCCAGGTCGAGGTCGAGCTGGACATCGAGGTGCTGCACGCGATCGCCCCGAAGGCGAACGTGACGGTCTTCGAGGGCCCCAACTCGGACGCCGGCGAGGTCGACACGTACCAGGCGATCGTCGACAGCGGCATCCCGACCACCTCGATCAGCTGGGGCGCCGCGGAGTCCGCGCGCACCACCTCCAACATCAACGCGGTGGACGCGGTCTTCAAGGCGGGCGCCGCCGAGGGCCTCGGCTTCTACGCGGCCTCCGGCGACGACGGCTCCGACGACGCGGGCGACGGCGGCACCTCCGTCGACTACCCGGCCAGCGACCCGTACGTCACGGGCGTCGGCGGCACCAAGCTGACCGTCACCTCCGCCAACGCCTTCAGCAAGGAGGTGGCCTGGTCCGGCGGCGGTGGCGGCAAGTCCACCGTCTTCAAGATCCCGAGCTGGCAGACGGCCGTCCAGAAGAGCGCGGGCGGCGGCTACCGCCAGGTCCCGGACGTCTCGGCGCACGCCAACCCGAGCCCCGGTGTCTCCATCTACTCGCAGGGCTCCTGGTCCTCGGTCGGCGGCACCAGCGCGGCGGCCCCCGAGTGGGCGGCGTTCGCGGCCCTCTACAACCAGCAGGCCGCGGCGGCCGGCAAGGCCAACCTCGGCTTCGCCAACCCCGCGCTCTACGCGGCGAGCGGCACCGGCTTCCACGACATCACCAGCGGCAGCAACGGCGCCTACTCCGCGGCCACCGGCTGGGACTTCACCACCGGCTGGGGCTCGTACAACGCCTCGACGCTGGCGACGAAGCTCCTCGGCTGACACCGCACGCCGCACGTCGAACAACGCACCGCCCCCGCGCGGACCGGGACCACTCCCGGCCCGCGCGGGGGCGGCCGCCGTTCTCGCCTGACGTCTCTCGCCCGACGTCTCTCACCCGACGTCGACGAAGTCACCGGCCGCCGTGGCCGGGCCGGTGGTGGCGGTGCCGGCGAAGACGAACCGGAAGTACCCGTCGGTCTTGGCCTCGGTGGTGGTCCGCAGCGCTCCGGCGCCGCCGCTGGTGACGGTCTTCAGGGTGGTGTAGGTGGAGCTGCCCTTCTTGCGGAACTGCAGCTTGACGGACTGCCCCTGGTAGCCGGTGTAGCCGCCGCTCTCCCAGTTCGCGCGGGTCAGCCTGCCGGTGACGGTGACAGTCCTGCCCTTCTTCACCGGCTCGGGCGAGGCGTTCACCGTGACCTTGCCCAGCCGCTCGACCCGGGCCGTGCCCGCGGCGTCGATCTCCGTCCAGTCGTCGGTGCGGTCCTGGGCTCCGGCGAGCACCTTCCAGGTGCCGGCGAGAGCGTTGTGGTCGAGGTCCCGCGCGGCGTCCACGGCGAAGCTCGCCCTGCAGGTGGAGGTGGTGGGGTCGGCGGCCGACACCGTGCACGTGCCCGGCGGCGGGTACAGCGGCAGGATGCCGTCGGCGTCGTCGGTGTTCGGGCCGTGCCACAGGTAGGCCCAGGACGCGGCGACGCCGTCCGGGTCGGTGGCCGTCCAGGTGATGGTGACGGTCTTCTTCGTGGTGAGGCCGAGGACGATGTCCTTGCCCCCGTCGACGACGACGTGCGTGAACACCGTGTCGCTCGGCGCGGCCCGGTCCGCGGCCGACGCGGCGGTCGGCGCCACCGACGCGGCGAGGGCGGAAAGGCCGGTGGCAAGGGACACGGCGGCGACGGCCGGGCGGATGCGCATGGAATCCCCTCTCGGGATCGACGGCCCGCCGCCTCCGTACGGCGGGTCCTGATGCTGCGTCACACCGGTTGGACATGCGAGAGCCGTCCACAGTTGCCCGGCTCTTCCCACTGTGTTCACGAACGCCCGGCCGGAGCCCGCCGCGCCGCCCCGGGTCAGGATCTGCGCAGGACCCGGTTGGCCCCCGCCACCACCGTGCTCGCGAGGACCCAGCCCACGCTCACCAGGACGACCACCACCCACTGCATGGCGCCGTGGGAGCTGTACGACCGCTCCTGCCCGAAGTCGACCACCGGCAGCAGCAGGTCGAGGGTGTACACGGCGGGCTGGAAATCAGGAGGCGTGCCGTCGCCGTAGGGCAGCGGCGGCCAGGTCGCGAACAGCACGGTGCCGACGGTGAAGCAGAGGGCGAGCAGCAGCACCGCGCGCAGCGGCCGGTACCCGTAGCCGACGGTGAGGTCCTGCAGGAGGCTCCAGACCCGGGCGGGCCAGGCCAGGGTGGTGCGTCTGCGGCGCTGCTTGGCGAGCAGGACGCGGCGGGCGTCGGCGTCCCGGCCGTGGCGCCGGTAGTTGGCGGCGAGTTGCTCGTAGGGCTGCGGGGCGAAGCCGGCCGGGTCGCGGTCGAGCCAGGTCAGCCGGCGGTGCCCGGGCAGCACCGGTTTGGTGCTGTCGTAGGCGAGGCCCTCCAGGACCAGTGCGCGGGGCCAGCCGGCCGGGTCGTCGCGGAGCACGCCGACCCGGGTGTGGCTGAGGTCGACGATGCCCTGCGGTGCCTCGCGGGGCTTCAGGGTCAGCTCGGCGGCCGCGGACCGCCGGCAGATCAGGGCCCGCTCCCCCGCCGGGACGTCCAGCAGGGCGTTCTCGAAAGAGAGCCTGGCCCGTACGGTGATGCTGCTCAGGGAGATCCGGCCGTGCGCGGTCAGGCCTTCGCTGCAGTTGAACTCCGCGCCCACCTCTATGCCGTTGGCCCGCAGAGCGGCAGCCCCCGCGTGGCCGGCCAGCTCGGCGCCCTCGAAGAGGGCCGAGCCGCCGACCCGGGCGTCGCAGAGGTCCACGGTGCCCTGCGCGACGAAGCCGTCCCGGCAGTCGAGGTCGCCGCCGACATGCAGCCGGTGGGCCCTCAGCGCGGTGCCGGCCGGGTGGTGCAGCCGGGCCCGCCGCAGCACGACGCTGCCCCGCACCGCGGTGTCCCGCATGTCGACGCTGCCGTGCACCGCGAGCCCTGAGCCGGCCTGGATGTCGCCGCCGACCGAGGCGCAGAGCAACTGCAGGGCGGGGTCCGAGCCTTGTGCGTCCGGGCCGGTCAGGGTGGCGTCCTCCAGATGCAGGGAACCGCCGATCGAGGCGCCGTAGAGGTTGATCCCCCCGTCGCCTGCGAAGCCCCGGTCGAGGTAGAGGCCGCCGCCCACGGTCAGTTCGGGGGCCTGGAGGCAGGCCCGCTCGCCCTGGAGCCGGGCGCCGCGGAAGCCGAGGGTGTCCTGCACCCGGGAGCTCATGAGCCGGACCGGCCCGGTGCACACCAGGCCGGTTGCCGAGAGGTGTTCCTCGACGGCGAGCGACTGCGCCTCGACGGCCGCCGAGCCGTCGGGCGCGTGCACGGTCGAGTGGTCGAGCAGCAGATGCGTGCCGACGGTCAGGGAGCGGAGGTTCAGGGTGCCGTCGAAGGCGCAGCCCACGAACTCGCACTCCTGGCCGACCCGCGCGCCGGCCGCGCTCAGCCCGGGCAGGGCGCAGTCCTTCAGCTGGAGCACCCCGAACTGCCCGCCGTCGAAGCAGGGCACCTCGTCGAAACGGCAGGAGTCGAGGCGTATCGCGCCCTGGACGACCGCCTCGGCCAGGTCCAGGGTGCCGGTGATCCGGGCGCCGCGCAGCCGGAGCCGGGCCAGCCGCCCGGGCACGGGGCGGGGCGCGGCGACCAGCAGCCAGCGCAGGGCCTCGGCCCGCACCTCCGGCACGTCCGCGCACCACTCGCCCCGCCGGTACGCCTCCCACAGCCGTCGCTCGTGCGCCTCCCAGCCGTCCGGCGGGCCGTCGTCCGACACCCTGTGATCCCCCTTCACACACGTCCCCGCACGCGGCTGCGAAGCAGGACGTTGCTACCCGACCGGTGGGGCGGTCACGCCTGCCAACCTCGTTGACCGTCAAAGCCGTTGGGGGACGCGGCTCGGCCCGTGCGGCGGCCGGCCGGTGGGGGCGGCCGCCCGTCCCCGCCTCCGGCCGTGTCCCACGCCCGTCCCAGCGGGCGTCCGTCCCAGCAGGTCACCGCCGTGGGACCGTCCCGGCGTCCCGATCCGGGCGAGGGGATCCGGCCCGCGGGACCACCGCTGCCAGCATGACCGGGCCGGGGCCTCCCGGCCAACTCACATGAGGGGGAACACAGATGGGACGGAGGACGCTACTGCGGGGCCTGACCCTCGCCGTGGCAGCGGTCCTGCCCCTGTACGGACCCACGGCGGTGCACGCGGCCCAGGCCGCGGCGACCGCCACAGCCGCCACCGCGGTCGCGGTGTGCGGGCACACGAGCGAACAGCCCACGCTGCAGCGGGGATCGACGGGGGATCCGACGGTCGAGGCGCAGTGCGAACTCGACCTCGCGACGAAGCCGAGCCGGTACACGCCGATCGCGGCGGACGGTTCGTTCGGCCCGGCGACCGAGACGCGGGTCAAGGAGTTCCAGGCGTGCGCCGGGCTGGGCGTGGACGGTGTGCTCGGCCCGCAGACCTGGGCGGCGCTGAACACCTGGGCCGCCCAGCCGCACACCTGCGCGACCCAGGGCACGTCGGCCACGGCGCAGGCGGCGGTGTGCGGGCACACCGACACCCGCCCGACGCTGCGCAACGGCGCGAACGGCGTCGAGGTCAAGGAGGTGCAGTGCCGGCTGAACCTGGCCATGGAGCCGTTCCACTACCCGCCGCTGACCATCGACGGCGCCTTCGGGGGCGGCACCGAGAGCCGGGTGACCGAGCTCCAGCACTGCGCGGGTCTCAGCGCCGACGGCGTGGTGGGCCCCAACACCTGGGCGAAGCTGGTGGACTGGTCCGGCCGTAACGCGTACTGCACGCCACCGCGCCCGGCCGGCTACCCGGTCGACGGCCTGGACACCGCCAAGTACCAGCACCCGGGCGGCGCGCCGATCGACTGGAAGGCCGTGAAGGCCTCGGGGGTCGAGTTCGCGACGATCAAGGCCACCCGCGGCCTGAACGTCACCGACGAGTACCTCGCCACCGACCTGCCGGCGGCCCGGGCGGCGGGACTCGCCGTCGCGCCCTACCACTTCTACACGGGCTCGGCGGCCGACACGGGGGCCGCGCAGGCCGACCGGTTCATCGCCGCGGTACGGGCGACCGGCTACACCGGGCAGCGCGCGGGCGACCTGCCGCCGGTGTTCGACCTGGAGCGCATGGACGACGGCACCGGACGCTGTCCCGTCTACGGCACGGTGGCCGACGCCAAGGCCTGGCTGGACAAGGTGGAGGCGGCCTTCGGGCGGACGCCGATCATCTACACGCAGAAGTCCTTCCTGGACGACTGCCTGGGCTCGACCACCGCGTTCGCCCGGTATCCGATGCAACTCGCGGACTACCGCCAGTCGATCACCCAGCCGCCGGTGCCGAACGGCTCGACGACCTGGACGATGTGGCAGTACACCGACGCCGCGCTGTTCCCGGGCATCAAGGCCCCGGCGACCGGCGACGTGTTCAACGGCACCCAGGCCGACCTGGACCGCCTGGCCAACCGGACCACCGGCGTCACGACCGGCCTCACCACCGCCTCGGCCACCTCGGCCGTCACGGCCCGCACCGCCGCGACGACCTGCTACGGCGGAGCGGTCACGGTGCACTACGGGGAGGTCCTCGACTTCGGCCCGTACCGGACCACGAGCCGCTGCGCCGACATCAACATGCGCGTCGTCGGAGGCGACGCGGAGTACGTCGTCGCCTGCGTGAAGTTCGAGAAGACCGGCGTCTGCAACCGCTGGACCAAGGTCGGCTGGAGCTGGACGACCATCGCCACCGACGTCCTGGACGGGACCAAGTTCACCGTGCCCAACGGCGTTGACCTGGAAGGCAGTTCGGCCACCATCCAGATCGCCTTCTGACCCCCCGGCCACAGGGAGACCACCATGATCCGCAACAGAACGCTCGCCTCGGCCCTGTTCACCACGGCCGCGCTGCTGGCCGTGGGCGTCGCGCCCGCCTCGGCCCGGACGTCGGCCGCCTCGGCCGCCGCCACCAGCTGCTACGGCGGCGCGAAGACCCTGACCTACCACTACCAGGCGGCCGCGAAGGAGTACGGCACCTACACCACGTCCTCGCGGTGCAACGACATCAACCTGCGGCTCATCACGGACGAACCGGGCGTTTACCTGGACGCTTGCGTGGTGTTCGTCGACCACACCACCCAGTGCAACAACGGTGACGCGTACACCACGCACGGTACCGAGTGGGGAACCGTCGCCACCGACGTCAAGGACGGCACCCACTTCGTCCTGCGTGTGCACGCCTACGACACCGACGCGCAGAACGTGACGTTCCAGATCGCGTACTGACCCCTCCTCCCGCCCCCTTCTCCGAAGCTCGACCCGAAAGGACGACCATGACCTCTTCCTCCCGTCCCCTGGACCGTCGGACCATGCTGCGCGGCACGCTGGCCGCCGGCGCCGGCATAGCCTTCGGCCAGCTGCTGTTCTCGGGCACCGCCCAGGCCTACGCGTGGTCGCGCACCCTGACCCAGGGCGCCACCGGCGCCGACGTGACCGAACTGCAGATCCGGATCGCGGGCTGGGCCGCGGACAGCGCGAGCCACAGCCGGGTGAGCATCGACGGGGACTTCGGCTCCGGTACGGCAGCCGCCGTACGCCGGTTCCAGGCGGCGTACGGTCTCAGCGCCGACGCCGAGGTCGGTCCCAACACCCAGGCGAAGCTCAACTCCCTGGAGCAGTCGGACGGTTCCACGCTCCACTTCAACTGGAGCGAGTTCGTGAACCAGTCGGACGGCACCTTCAACGGCGGCAAGCTGAGCGCGTCGCAGGTGAAGGAGAACGTCCGGCGCTGCATGTACAAGCTGGAGGCGCTGCGCAAGAAGCTGGGCGACAAGCCGATCACGGTCAACTCCGGCTTCCGCAGCATCGCGCACAACGCCGAGATCGGCGGGGCCAGCGACAGCATGCACCTGTACGGCACCGCGGCCGACCTCGACGTGCCCGGGGTGGCCACCAAGACCGTCTACCAGAAGGCGGAGACCTGCGGGTTCTCCGGCCTGGAGACGTACACCGTCGACCACCAGCACGTCGACAGCCGGGCCGACCTGGGCCGTGACTGGTGGTGGGAGGACGGCACGGTCTGACACCGCTTCCGGGGGAGCGGAGCTCCGGGTACCGCCGCTTCGGTACCCGGAGCTCCGGGCTTCAGCCCGCCGGGGTGCTCTTCGGTGTGCTGCGGGGTGTGCCGCTGGGGGTGCCGCTGGGGGTGCTCTTCAGCGCCGCCTCGCAGGAGGGCCAGTCGTGGAAGTCGTGCCGGACGCTCCACAGCCGGTGGGCCGCCCTGATGTTCCAGTCCGGGTCGAACGCCCGCAGCGGTGTGCCGTCGAGGTCCTGCAACCGGGCGTCGGAGATCTGGAACACGCCCCAGTTGCGGCTGCCGTTGGTGTTCGGCAGCACGTACAGCGGGTCGAGGAACGACGCGCACCGGGCGACGGCCACGGCGGTGCCGGGATCCTCGGTGAACACCTCACGGACCCGCTCCGCCACCCTGGCCGGCGACCAGGTCGTCATGCTCACCTTGTGCGCGTAGAGGGCCTTCTTGGTGGCGTCGTCGACCACGTTGGTGGCCGGCAGCCCCGCCAGCACCTGGAACGCGGTGACCCTGCGCAGGGTCTCCGGCCCGAAGTCGCCGTCGACGGCGAGCCTGCCCTTCGCCCGCGCCAGCAGTGTCTGGACCTCGCGCACGCAGGCGTCGTGCTGTCCCATGCTCACGGTCTTGCACGCCGGGGAGTCCAGCAGCCTGTCACCGGAGGCCGACGCGGCACCGTCAGGAGTGCTGCCGGGCAGCCACACGAAGCCGGCCACCAGCGCCACCGCGACCACGGCGGCCAGGACCGCGCCCCGGGGGGACAGCTTCTCGGGCACCCGGAACCACCGCGGTCGCCGAGGCTCCGGCGGGGCGACGCCGGTCCCGGGCGGGGGGAGGTCGTCCGGTACGGCGGTGTCGGCCCGCACGCCTTCCGGCGCGCTCGCCTCGCCTGCCGCCGCCGCATCCCGGTCGGTGTCCGCCAGCGCCCACAGCCGGTGGAGTTCGCGGAGTTCCTCCGCGTCGGCGCCGCACACCTTGGCGAAGGCGTGCACCACGCGGTAGTCCACCGGGACGCTGAGGCCGGAGCAGTACCGATGCAGGCTGGAACCGCTGACGCCCGCCTCCTTGCCGAGGCGGTCGTATCCCCGGCCACTGCGGTCCTTCAGCATCCGAAGACGGGCGGCGAACTTCTCGGTATGCGGAGAGGCAACCACACGTCCCCCGTTGCTCAAGCCTCTACTGACGGGTAGAAGCTACACCGCGGGAAAGGAGCGCGTGGGTCCTTCCGTTGCCCTGGCATGACTGCCAACGACCTTTTTCTTGACTGTATTTGACAAGCCGTCAAACAAACCCGCCCGCTTGTCGCACCCCCCTGCGTCCTACTTGCACTCGACCCGTCCCGCCGGGGCGGTTCCGGTCGTCAGCGCCTCGCACGCCTTCTGCCAGGCGTAGGGGTCGGACCGGAGCTGGGTGCGCAGGTAGGCCGCGGTGAGGTGGCCGAGGGCGGCGACGCGCTCGGGGCTCTCGTCGGTGGTTTCGTCGGCGTCGTATCCCGATATGCCGCCGAGCAGGTGCTCGGCGCCGAACAGGGTGAGCAGGGTCTTGGGGGCGGGGGCGAGGCGGTAGGGGTCGGCGTGCCAGTCGGGGCCGATGTCGGTGAAGTGTGGGGAGTCGTCCTTGTCGCCGGCGACGACCAGGGCGGGTGCGGTCATCGTGGAGAAGTCGGTGCCGTGGAAGAACGGCACCTTCTCGGCCATCCATCCATTCAGCACGTCACCGCCCCTGCCGGGCGCGGCGAGCAGCACGCCCGCCTTGATCCGGGGCTCGCGCAGATCCACTTCCGCCCCGGTGCCGGGGTCGGTGGTCCGGGCACCCAGCAGCATGCTCGCGGTGTGGCCGCCGAGCGAGTGCCCGGCGACCGCGATCCGGTCGCGGTCGAGGCGCCCGGCGAGCTGCGGCACGGTCTTCTCGATCTCGTCGAGCCGGTCGAGGACATGGCTCATGTCCTCGGCGCGCGAACGCCAGAAGAAGGGGGCTCCCGGCGCCTCGGCGAGCCGCCCGGCCAGGGTCCGCGAGCTGAGGTGGGTCGGCTGGACGACGGCGAACCCCGCGGCCGCCCAGAGGTTGGCGAGGGGCGCGTACCCGTTCAGCGACGAGAGGTTGTTCGAGCCGCCGTGCCCGTGGGAGAGCAGGACGACGGGCAGACCGGCCCCGGTCGCGGGCACGGAGACACGGACCTGGAGGTCCACGGGCCGCCCGGGCACGGACAGGGTCACCGGGCTGTACGAGAGGACGGGAGCGGGCGGGCCGAAGACGGCGGTGCCGGTATCGGTGTCGGCGGTTGCACTCATGAGAAGCGTTTCCCTTCTGTGTCCGGCTGCGTCCGGCTGTCTCCGAGCACGGCCGGATAAACGGGACACTGTCCCGATTACTATCCGGAACAGCGTCCCGTTTTGTCAAGCGGCATCGTCGGGAACCCGGCGACGGCGCCCCGGGACAGACACTCCACGCGAAGATCCGCCTTCTTCGGCGCCTCCGCCTCTACACTTTCGCCGTCACACAGCGTGAGGAATAAAGTGAGAAGCGTAAACGAAATGCTGCGATCACAGCGTCCCTTTGTTCTCCGCGCGGCGTTGATCACCGCGCTCGTCGTACAGACCGCCGCACTCTTCGCCCAGGACTCGGAGATCGACTCCCTACGGGCACAGCACATGGACCTCCAGGGACACCAGGTCGAGGTCGGCCCGTCCGGTCCGCCCGGTCCCGTCGGTCCGTCCGGTCCCGTCGGCCCGGCCGGCTCGGACGGCAAGGACGGCAAGGACGGACAGGACGGCCAGAACGGCACCAACGGACTCGACGGGAGGCAGGGCAAGGACGGGAAGGACGGCAAGGACGGCAAGGACGGGCAGAACGCCGTCGCCACTCCGAACCCGACCAGCACCCGCTGAACCCCAGGACCACCCCTTCACCGTCACACAGCGTGAGGACACTGTGAGAAACGTAAGAGACATGCTGCGCAGACCGTGGCGCCCCCTGGTGCTCGGCACCGTGGTGGCCACGGCGCTCGTCGCGCAGTCGGCCGCGCTCGTCGTCCATCAGATGCAGATCGATGACATGTGGACGCAGAACATCGACCTCCAGGGCTACTACTCCGACCCCGGCCCCTCCGGCCCGCCCGGCCCCTCCGGTCCCCCCGGCCCGCGCGGCCCCTCCGGCCCGCCGGGCAAGAACGGCAGGCCCGGGCGGGAAGGGAGAGAAGGAGCCGACGGGAGAGACGGGACGGACGGCCACAACGGAAAGAGAGGGCACCGGGGCAGGAAGGGCGAGGCGGGCGAGGTCGTCTGACGCCACCGCCCGCCCGCGGACCTGCACGGACCTCCGGAGGCGGAGTGCCGCCGGTCCTGTCGTGACCGGTTACAGCCGGGCGCCGATTCCGGTCAGCGCCCGGACCTCCATCTCCGCCTGCTTGTCCGGGTCCGCGGGACGCCTGCTGAGCACGGTGCCGAGGTATCCGCACACGAACGAGAGCGGAATCGACACGACGCCGGGATTCATGAGCGGGAAGCAGTGGAAGTCGACGCTCTTGACGATCGACGTGGGGGTACCGGAGACCGCCGGCGAGAAGACGATGAGCACCAGGCAGGACACCAGGCCGCCGTAGATGCTCCACAGCGTCCCCGACGTGTTGAAGCGTTTCCAGTACAGCGTGTAGAGCATCGTCGGCAGATTGGCGGACGCGGCGAGCGCCAGGGCCAGCGAGACGAGGAAGGCGACGTTCTGGCCGTCGGCCACGATGCCGCCGACGATGGCCAGCAGACCGACCACGACCGCCGTCAGCCGGGCGACCCTGATCTCGGACCGGGGATCGGCCTTGCCGCGCCGAATCACGTTGGCGTAGACGTCGTGGGCGAACGAAGCCGAAGCGGCCAGGGTCAGACCGGCCACGACCGCCAGGATCGTCGCGAAGGCCACCGCCGAGACGACTCCCAGGAGCACGACCCCGCCGATGCGGAAGGCGAGCAGGGGCGCCGCGGAGTTCTCCCCGCCCGGTGCGTGCACGATCGCGTCGGAACCGACCAGGGCGGTGGCGCCGTAACCGACCACCAGGATGCCCAGGTAGAACGTGAACATCGACCAGGAGCACCACACCACCGACCTGCGCGCCTCCTTGGCGTCGGGCACGGTGTAGAAGCGCATCAGCACGTGCGGCAGGCTGGAGATGCCCAGGACCAGTGCCAGGGCCAGCGACACGAAGTCGAGCCGGCTCGTCGCGTTGTGGCCGTACAGACTGCCCGGTTCCAGCAGCCGCTCGCCCAACGGGCTGTTCCGCGTGGCCTGTTCGAGCAGTGCCGAGAAGCTGAATCCGAACTTGCCGATGATGAAGACGCTGATGAAGGTCACGCAGACCAGGAGCAGGCCGGCCTTGATGATCTGCACCCAGGTGGTGCCCTTCATCCCGCCCACCAGCACATAGAGGAGCATGACGACGCCCACGCCGGTGATGAGGAGGGCCTGTCCGCCCCTGGTGTGCACGTCGAGCAGCAGGGCGACCAGCCCGCCGGCGCCGGCCATCTGGGCGAGCATGTAGAAGAACGTGATCACCAGGGTCGCGTTGGCCGCCGCGGCCCGCACGGGGCGCTGCCGCATGCGGAAGGCCATCACGTCGCCCACGGTGAACCGTCCGGTGTTGCGCAGCCTCTCGCCGATGAGCAGAAGGGCGACCAGCCAGGCGACGAGCCATCCGACGGAGTAGAGGAATCCGTCGTAACCGTGGACGGCGATCGCCCCGGAGATTCCCAGGAAGGAGGCCGCGGAGAGGAAGTCCCCGGACATCGCGATGCCGTTCTGCACACCGGTGAAGGCGCTGCCGGCCGCGTAGTAGTCGGATGCCGTCTGGTTTCTGTTGGTGACCCGGTAGACCACGAACAGAGTGATGACGACGAAAATCAGGAACACGCTCAGATTGAGCGTCGGGCTGCCCGTCGGGTCGGCGGCGATCTGCCGTGTCATTCCCCGTCACCTCCCACCAGCTCGTGGATCCTGTCCACTTCCGGATCGAACTTCTTCCTGGCGAAACGCCGGTACGCCAGGACGATCGCGATCGTCGACGCGAACTGCAGCAGGCCGAGAACGGTGCCCATGTTGATTTCGCCCGCCACCTTGCGACTCATGAACCCGTGGGCGTAGGCGGAAAGCAGAGCGAACGTCATGTACCAGCAGAAGAAGAGAGCGCTCATCGGGAAGACGAACAACCGGAGCCGCCGGCGCAGCCGGACGAACTCCTCGCTCTGGTGAATCGCGGAGTAGTCGGGCTCGCCGTCCTCACGGAGCCCGGTGAACTCCCGCCCGGCAGGCCGCTCGGACACTTCGGAGGCGGGCACCCCTGCCGGTCTGATCACGTTCCTCGTTCCTGGGGATGTTCCTGGGATGGTCCCGGGGATTCGGGCAGGAGGGCACACGGCTGCTCCTGCGACGAGCGAGGGGAAGCAGCAAACCGTGGCCCCCGGGCGGTGGAGAGTGTAGTGAGATACCGCGTACCGTCAACCAACACCCCACGACTCGGGTTTCGATGCCCTGGGCAGTCGCGAACCGAACGCGGTTTGATCGTCTTTTTGCCCGGCGGTTACCGGAACGAACCATGGCCGCACGGGGTCGCCGACCGGCCCACGAAATCTGGAGGACATGTGGGTAACGGTTTGATTCGCCGGCGGCAGGGCCGGGGAACGCCATTGTTGCCGTTTGCCCGCTGCCCTAAGCTCGCCTCGGTTCCACAGCAGTTGACAGATCGGGACACAGCGTGCGGGCACCCGGGAGAGAACACCATCGTGACAGGGTTCTGCAAGCAAGCTGTTCCGAGCACGGAGTTCATATCGTGACCGCCACAGGGCATGCGACCACGCGTTCGGTACGACCCTCGCTGTGGGCTTCCGTCGTGCAGTGGCGGAACTGGCGGCTCCTCGTGAAACTGACGGCGGTTCTGGTCGTACCCGCCCTGCTCGCCGTCGGTCTGGGCGTCGTGCAGATCCATGACGACGTCACCCGCGCCAACTCCTACGCGGACCTGCAACGCCTGGTCAGGATGCGTGGTCAGCTGCGGACGCTGCTGGAAGCCCTGCAGATGGAACGCACCATGTCCGTCGAACAGTTGAGCGCCGACAGCACGGGCGACGTCGACGATCCCGCCGGCCTGCGGCAGCAGACGCGCAGTGTCGACAGCGCCCGTACGGCCGTCGCCCGCACGAGGAAGCAGAGCGTCTCCCTCACCGGCGTCGCGGCGCACCGTTACCGGGACGCCGTCGGCCTCCTGGACCGCCTGCCCGCCCTGCGCACACAGGTGGCGGCGGGCAGTATCGGCTCCTGGACCGCGCTCGACGACTACGGCACGATCATCACGGGGCTGCTCGATCTGGACCAGGCACTCGTCAGCGGGTTCGCCACCCCGGAACTCACCCGGTCGGCCACCGCGTTGTACAGCCTGGAGGGGGTCGAGGAGCAGATCCACCTCGAACACGCGATCCTGCTGCAGGCAACCGGCCGGGGCCGGCCGACGACCCTGACGCTCGTCAAGGCGTTGCATGAGGCGGACCTGCGCCTGCGGGACAGACTCGCCGCCTTCCGGGCCGTGGCCACCCCCGCGGAACTGGGCGACTACCGGCGGACGATCACCGGCCCCGCCGTCGACCGGCGCGCCCAGGTGGTGCGCGCCGTACTGGCCGTGCCCCTGGCGTCGGGAGCGGGGGCGGGAGCGCAGGGGAACGCCGCCACGGCCCTGCATGTCCCGGTCGACAGCTGGAACCGCGACTCGGAGACCACCGGCGCTCTCGTCGACAAGGCGGCGGACGGCTTCCTGCGCACCATGCGCACCACGTCGGCCAGGATGCAGGACCGGACGAGCGACCAGGCGGGGCTGGCGTCCGTCATCCTCTTCGCGGTGCTGCTGCTCGCCCTCGCCATCGGTCTCGGGATCGGCCGGCATCTGCTGCGGTCGCTGACCGTCCTGCGCTCGACCGCGCTCGACGTGGCGGAGCACCGGCTGCCCGCCGCGGTCGAGAGCATGCGCGAGGGGCGCAAGGCGAAGACCGTCGTCGACGTCGTGCCGGTGCACACCACGGAGGAGTTCGGCCAGCTCGCCAGAGCGTTCGACACGGTGCACGCCGAGGCGGTGCGGCTGGCGGCCGAGCAGGCCGCGCTCCGCGGTGACCTCAGGGACACCCTGGTCAACCTCTCCCGGCGCAGCCAGAGCCTGGTGGACCGTCTGCTGCGGCTGATGGAACAGCTCGAACGGCACGAGGAGGACCCGGAGCAACTGGCCAGCCTCTTCACGCTCGACCACCTGGCCACGCGGATGCGGCGCAACAACGAGAACATGATGGTCCTGTGCGGCAGCACACTGGTGCGCTCGTCCCACAGTGCGGCGGTGGACACCGTCCTGCGGGGTGCGGTCTCCGAGATCGAGCACTACCGGCGGGTGCTCGTCCAGCCCGGCCCCGCGGTCGACGTGATCGGGTACGCGGCCGGTGACCTGGGGCGGCTCGTCGCCGAACTGCTCGACAACGCCACCACGTTCTCCCCGCCGCACACCCAGGTGGTCGTCACCGGCGCCCTGGAACGCGACGGCTCGCTGCTGATCGGGATCCAGGACGAGGGGATCGGGATGAGCGCCGCGGACCTCGCCAGGTCCAACCGGCGGGTGGCGACGGGCACGGACACGGACACGCGCGCGTCCCGGCAGCTGGGCCTGCTCGTGGTCGGCCGCCTGTCCGCCCGGCACGGCATCGCCGTCGACCTCAGCTCGCAGCCGGGTGTCAGGGGACTGCGGGCACGGGTACGGGTACCGGCGAAGCTGGTCACGGAGCCGGCGCCTGCGTCGGCGCCTGCGTCGGCGTCGGCGTCGGCGCCTGCGTCGGCGTCGGCGTCGGCGCCTGCGTCGGCGTCGGCGTCGGCGCCTGCGTCGGCGTCGGCGTCGGCGCCTGCGTCGGCGGGCCGCACGGACGGGCCCGGCGCCGAGTCCGCACACCCCGCCGCCGCGCTTCCGGTACGGACCCGGGGCGGCCGGAAGGACACCGGTGACACGGCGTCAGGCCTGCCACGACGGCCGACGGCCGTCCCCGCGGTGACGCCGGTCCCGGGCCCCGTCTCGGCCGAGGGGGACGCGCCCCGGAAACCCGCAGCCCCGTCATGGTTCACCGTTCCCGCGGCGACGGAGCCCGCACCCGTCCCGCCGTCCCCCGCCCTCTCCCCCGACGTCGAGCCGACAGGCCAGGCGGGGGACGACGCGAACGGGCACGGCGCGAACAAGCCGGGCCGGTCGGGCGGCCTCACGCAGGCCGGGTTGCCTCGCAGGGTTCCGCGTACCCGGTCCGCTCCGGCGGCCGGGCCCGAGCGGTCCGCCACCGAGGACGGGGACGCGACGGCCGCGGGCTCGAAGGCCGGGCGGGCCCAGAGTTTCCTCAGCAGCTACCAGTCGGGCATCCGTCGGACCTCGCCCGACGAGACGCACAATCCATCGGCGACGGGCAGGAAGAACCCATGACAGCACCCCACTCCCCGGAGGTGAGCCAGTTCGGATGGCTGGTCACCAACTTCACCCAGCGCGTTCCCCATGTGGCGCACGCCGTGGTGATCTCGGCCGACGGACTGTTGCTCACCGCGTCGGACCAGTTGGCGGGCGACCGTGCCGAGCAGCTCTCCACCGTCGCGGCGGGTGCCATCAGCCTGATCCAGGGTGCGGCCCACTGCATGGACACGGGGAACGCGCTGCGCACCGTGGTCCAGATGGAGCACGGCAACATGCTGATGATGTCGATCCGGGACGGTTCCTGTCTGGTCGCCCTGGCTGCCCCGGACTGCGAGATCGGGCAGATCGCCTACGAGATGACCGTGCTCGTCGACCAGGTCGGCGAGATGCTGACTCCGGAACTCCGTACCGAGTTGCAGCAGTTCCAGCAGGCCGCGGCCCGATAGCCCGGACGAGGAGACCATGAGCACCGGTGAAGGACCGTCCGGCCCTCGAAGAGACCAGGACGCGGAGGACGAACAGACCTTCGCCGATGTGCTCAACGCGTTCAGCCTCGGCACCGGACGACGCCGGCGGAAGACCTCCGGCACCCGCGACACACCGGAGGCCCCGGAGCCCACGGAGCGCGACGACGAGGCCGCGGCGCCGCCGCCCGCCGCCGAGTCGGACGGGCCGGACGCACCCACGGACCACCGGCAGGCCGCAGAGGAGCCGGGGAACACGGACCCGGGCGCGGCGGCAGCGGCGTTCGTCCGCGCCTACGTCTGGACGGGCGGCCGGACCAGCTCGCACCACCACTTCGAGGTCGAGACCCTGGTCACCGCCGCCGGTCCGGACGGCGTCCAGGGCACTGCCACGCAGTGGGACCACGCGGTGCTCGATCTGTGCCGGGAACCGAGGTCGGTGGCCGAGGTGGCGGCGCTCGTGGCGGTGCCGCTGGGCGTGGCCAAGGTCCTCCTCGGTGACATGGCGGACCGCGGGATGATCATCGTCCACGAGACGGCGACCGACGCCGGCGACGTCCCGACCCAAGCACTGATGGAACGGGTACTGGCCGGACTGCGCCGACTCTGACGGCTCTTGCTGGTGCTGGTGCTGGTGCTGGTGCTGGTGACCGAGGCTCGTCGCTCGGGGTTGCGGACCTCGAACTCACCCACCCGGAACCCGGAGGACCCGTTCCAGGAGGACGTTCAGACTTCTCGGGGCCGTCGAGCCGGTCGTCGGAGACGCGGCGTCGCGTAGCCACGTGACCGTGGCGTCCACCGGGTCGGGTCCGCTCGGGGACAACGGCTGCAGCTCTCAGCCCCGGACCAAGTTCGCAACGCCTTCACCTGCCCGATCGGCCGCGGTGTAAAGATCACGGACCTTCTCCAGGTAGCGGCCGAGGATTTCCGGATAGCCGTCCGGGACATCACCGTGGCGAAACGTCCCCGAGATCCCGTCGGCGTGCTCGGCGACGGACCGTTCGGTGTCGATGGCGACCAGGAAACGAGCCGCGACCGCCACCTCGTCCGGCGGGAGGTAGAAGCAGGCGGTGCCCAGGTCGTCGTCACCGAGGAGGTCGCCCATGGTGATGGGCAGTTCGCCGACCTCCTCGGGCCCCTGAGCCAGCAGGATCCGCTCCAGGACTTCCCACTCGCGGCCGAGGAAGCACTCGCTCTCCACACCGCCGCGTTCACCCGAGAACCCGGATACGACATGCCGGAATCCCTTGTCCGCATCCGCAGCGGAAATCCTCCGAAGCGTCATGTCCATCGTCAACTACTCCGATTCACAGGTCCGCTGCCGGTCCGCGGTGGAACTACAGGCGTCATCAAAGCACTTGCCGGACAGGCCGACGACCGCGCCCGCGCCCGCGTCGACACCGTCACCGACGCCGACGCCGACGCCGGTGACATCGGTGACCTTGTTCTCGGCGTTCCACAAAGGCTGTGGCTGCCGCCGGTCAGCGGCCGGGTTGTGCTCGGTCTGCGAGGCGCGGTCGTGCCCGCGGGCCGTCGGGGCCGATTCGGCACCGCGGCCGGACGGGCCTCCCCTAGCATGCCGAGCGAGCCCATCGACGAAGGGAAAGCCGTGGCGGAGCAGCGCACCGGCGGCAGGCCACCGGCCCTGCCGCCCGCCGTGGAATCGATGACCCTCCTGGCGGCCGCCGTCATCGTCCACGACAAGGAGAACGACCGGGTCGTCCTCCTCCAGCGCGGCCCGGGCGCCAAGTACGGGAACGGTCTGTGGGACCTTCCGGTCGGCAAGAGCGACCCCGGCGAGCCCGTCACCGAGACGGCCGTGCGTGAACTGCGCGAGGAGACCGGGCTGGTCGTCGATCCGAAGTCGCTGCGCGTAGCCCACCTCGTCCACGGCGCCTGGGGGGTCGAGGCGCCGGGCGGGTTCCTCACCGTCGTCTTCGTCACCCACGAGTGGACCGGCGAACCGGTCAACGCCGAACCGGCCAAGCACGCGCAGGTCCGCTGGACCGGCACCGGCGCCGTCCCGGAGGCCATCGTGCCGACGACGGGCATTGCCCTCGGCCACTATTTGAGCGGCGGCGTCCACCTGTCGCTCGCCGGCTTCGGCGACGCCGGGTAGGCCTCGCCGGCGCCGGCTCCCCTGGGACAGCAGAGCCCGCCTCCCGTTCGCCGCACAACCGTCTCCTCGCACAGCGAGTGGTGGGGCGGGTGGGGTCTTCTCAGGCCCTGCCGATCAACGTCGGCCCATGGCGTTCTCGCGGGGCAGCGGGATGCGGGATGCGGGATGCGGGCTAGACGGTCACATGGGCGTAGACCAGGGGCGCCGAGGCGTCGGTCTCGTCGACGGTCAGCAGGGCCGTTCCCGTGGTGCCGCGCCGCTCGGGGATGTCGGCGTAGAGCCCGGTGAGACGGCCCTTGTTGGTACCGATCTTCCAGGGCAGTCCGACGGAGTCGATGTCGCCCTGGTCCAGGCTCGCGTTCCCGGCCGTCAGGTCCCCGGTGGTCCTGCCCAGGGACATGACGAACTCCTTGAGCCCTGCGGGGGTGGTGCGGAAGCGCAGATAGACGTCCTGGCCGCTGTCCGCGCTGCCGTCGCCCGGGACCACCAGGCAGGAGGCGTCCCGGGCCCCGGCCGGCACCGCGAGCCGGAAGGTCTTCCGGAGCGCGGCACCGGGCACCCCCTGCGTCACCGCCGCGGTCCCGGAGGACGACGCGGGGGTCACCGGCGCGGCGGACGCCATCGGCCAGACCGCCACGGCGACGGCGGTCGGCAGCAGCACACCGCACAGCACGAGCAGCAGCGGGACGACGGCGCCCCGCGGGGCGCGCTCCTGGCGCGCGGTGTCCGGCATCACGGCTTCTTCCTCATCCTGGACGATCCCCGGACGTCGGAGTCCCGGGCGCCCCAGTCACTGCGCTTACTTCCACTTACCGCATGCTGTCGGGTGCACCGGCGAGAACTACGGCCGCCCTGATCCGAGTTCCGCACCCGCGTCCCCGGCCGACGTCACACCGAGAACTCGCGTATCACCGTGTTGCGGAACACCGCGCTGCCGCCGATCGTGAACAGCGCGAGCCGGGTGTCCAGAAGGTACGGGAACACCTGGCTGGTGTGCACGTGGCGGCCGTCGTCGACGAACATCTCGACGGACGTGCGGTCCACCAGGATGCGCAGCCTCACCGTGCCGGCGGACGGGTCGAACGGGGTGTGGCTCTCCTGCCACTTGCCCGACGTGTCGGCGTTCACCGTGTTGCGGCGGTTGAGGAAGGCGTAGTCGGCGTAGATCCCGGCGTCGATGTGCCGGCCGCCGCTCGGGGAGCGTCGCAACTGGAGGCCGGCGCCGGTGAGTTCGGACCAGGTGATCTCGGTCGTCACCTCGTAGGAGATGCCGGTGTAGTCGAGCAGCTTCGTGCCGTCCACGGTCACGTCGCCGAGGTTCACGGTGCGGGAGACGTACGAGTCGAGACCGGCGACCGGCTGGGAGGCGAGGTAATAGGTGTTGTCGGACGCCTTGTCGAGGGTGACCTCGCGGACGACGGAGTCGGTGCCGTTGAAGCCGTCGCAGTCGATGGTGGGGGTGGTGTCGGCGTAGTCCCAGTCGTTCACCCAGCCGATCGCGTACCGGGCAGCCGCGTCCACCGCGCCGTCCGCGTCCCGCTTCTCGAAGGTGACGGCGGCGTACCAGTCCCAGCCGTGGTCGAGCCACTGCGGGTCGCCCGCGTCGGCGGTGAACGCGCTGCCGTCGAAGGAACCCGTCCAGTACGCGTACGTGTTGGGCAGCCCCGAGCCCTTGCCATTGGCGCTCACGCCGAGCACCCACTTGACGGTGCCGTCGCCGGCGGTGATGCGGAACAGGTCGGGGCACTCCAGGACGCCGATCCCGTCGTGGACGAAACCGCCCGCGTACGTCCAGGACTTGAGATCGTCGGAGTGGTAGAAGCCGATCTTGTCGTTCTCGGCGAGGGCCATCACCCAACGGCCCCGGTCCTCGTCGCGGATCACCTTGGGGTCGCGGAAGTCGGCGACCCCCGGGTTGGGCAGCACGGGGTCGGTCCCGTAGTTGGCGAAGGTGCGGCCTCCGTCGGTCGAGTAGTACAGGAACTGCTCCTGGTGGTCGGTGCCGCCGCCCGGGGACATGGTGACGATGACGACGACCGCGCCCGCGCCGAATCCGGCTGTGTTGCCGGTGTCGACCACCGCCGATCCCGACCAGAGATCGCCGTTGGCCGTGGTGTCCTTGGGCACGGCGACCCCGCCGTCGGTGAAGGAGACCAGGTCCTCGGTGGTGGCCAGGCGCCACGCGGTGCCGACGGCGCCGGTGGAGTAGTCGGCGTTGTAGAGGTAGTAGTAGTGGTACTCGCCGTCGATCCAGACGGGCCGCTGCGGGTCGTTCTTCCACTGGTCGGGAACCGTGAAGTGGTACGCGGCACGGTAACTCGCCCCGGTCGCACAGGACTTTGCCGCGGCTTTGGCTTCGACCTTGCCCTCGGTCTCGGCTTCGGTCCTGTCTACGGCCTTCGGCGCGGCCTCCGACGCGGCCGTGGCCGTCCCCGTGGGCAGCAGTGCGGCGGCTCCGCCGGCGGCCGACCCCGCGAACAACGCCCTCCGGGAGATCCCCGAGGTTCCGGGCATGACGCATCGCCCTTTCATGACTCACCACGCACAGGGCGTGGAACAGCGGCTCGTGTGAACGAGGACTGTAGACCTAACTCGTTAAAGGTCAAGCGTTCCCGACCCTTGACAGGCCTGTTGCGCGGTTCCCATCATCTGGGGCATCAACCCTGATCTAACACGAGTTAGGCCTGTTGGATGACTGACTCGCACCTCCCCCGCCGCACGCTGCTGCGGTACGGCGCCTACGGAGCGGGAGCAGCCGCCCTGGCCGCGACCGCCGCGAGCTGGGACCGGCTCACCGGAGCGGACATACCCGGCCGCGACGACGGCTCCCTCGTCGTCGCCACCCTCGGCTCCGCCTTCGACCCGGCCACCGTCGACGCCCTCGCCAAGGGCTTCCACCGTCTCCACCCCGACATCCCGCTGCGGGTGAACGCGGTGCAGGCCGTCGACTGGTCGGACTTCTTCGCGAAGATCCTCACCCAGATCGCCGCGGGCAGCGCGCCCGACCTGGTGTATGTGGCCACCGAGGGCGTGCAGTTGTTCGCCCGGCGGCTCGGCGTGCCCCTGGACCGCTGGGTGCGGCGGGACGCGGCGGAGCTGCGCGAGTACTTCGCCGACGTCCACCCCTCGCTGGTGGAGTCGATGATGTACGAGGGGAACCTCTACCAACTCCCCATGGAGTTCAACGCCGCCGACATGTACCTCAACAAGCAGGTACTCAAGAGGGCGGGCGCGGGCTTCCCGGCGGCCGACTGGAGCCGCGACGACTTCACCGCGCTGCTGCGGGAGACGAAGCGGGCCGGCGGCGCGCACTTCACACCGTACTTCTGGACCAACCGGCTCTGGGGCGGCGTGGTGCCCTGGCTCTTCGCGAACGGCACCAACCTGCTGAAGGAGTCCAAGGCGCCCGGCGGCTCCTGGCTGTGGGACGCCTTCTACCCGGCCGCCGACCGGCGGGGGCGCGGCGGCGGCTTCCGCTGGACGACCCCGCAGGCCACCGACGGCCGGGTCGAGGAGGCGTACGACTATCTCGCCTCACTCGTCCAGGGGGACCTGTGCACCCGGCCCGAGGGCGGCAACGGCAGCAATCTCGTCGGCGTGTTCTCCACCGGCCGCGTCGGCGTCACACCGGCGGGCGGCTTCTGGGCGGGCGGCCTGCACCTGGCCGGCATGCGGGCCGCCGACTACGACGTGCAGTACTTCCCGCGCTGGCGTACCCAGCGCCACCAGTTCGGCGCGGCGGGCTACGCGCTGCTGCGCACCTCGAAGAAGCAGGAAGCCGCCTGGGAGTTCATCAAGTACGCGGCCCGCAAGGACACCATGACCCGGCTGTTCCAGGGCAACCAGACCACCCCGGCCCGGCGTTCGATGCTGAACGCCGCCCGCTACGCCGAGAGCGGCCCGGCGCACTGGCGGGTCTTCTACGACACCCTCGACCGGTTTCCCGACACCGGCCCGATCCCCGCGCCGCCGCAGGTAGCCGAGGTGACCGACGTGCTGCTCAAGTACACCGGCACCGCGCTGGCCTCGCCGCGCGCGGTGGGCCCCGCGCTGCGCCGGATGCAGGACGACCTGGAGCAGGCCATGGAGCGTGAGGTATGACGAACACCCAGGTACAGGAAGTGAGTTCGCGTCCGGTCCCGCCCCCCGCGGGAACCGCCCGGCCCTCCGTCCGCGACCGCGGTGCCCGGCTGCTGGCCGCGCTGTTCCTGGCGCCCACGGTCGTCGGCATCGTCGTCTTCACGGTCGTGCCGATCATCGGGTCGGTCGTGCTGAGCCTGTTCCACTGGAACGTGATCGACCCGCCGCGTTTCGCCGGCGGCGCCAACTACCGTACGACGTTCACGGATTCGACCGTCCTGGTCTCCTTCCGCAACACGCTCCTCTTCATGGTCGTCGCGGTCGCGCTGCAACTGCTGATCGCACTGTCGCTGGCGCTCGCGCTGAACGGGCGGATGCCCGGGTGGCTGCGGTCGGTGTTCCGTTCGGCGTTCTTCTTTCCGCTGGTGCTGTCCGCAGCGTCGATCTCGGTGGTGATGAAGTACCTGTTCAACCAGGACTTCGGGGTGGTGAACTGGCTGATCGGCCTGGTCGGCGTCGCGCCCGTGCCCTGGCTGACCTCGGAGCACGCGGCGATGGCCACGGTGATCCTGGTCTACGTCTGGCAGCAGTTCGGCTTCTCGTTCCTGCTGTTCGTCGGCGGTCTGAACAACATCCCGAAGGAGATCCACGAGGCCGCCGCCCTCGACGGCGCGACCGGCCTGCGCAAGCACCTGGCCGTCACGCTGCCGCTGCTGTCGCCGACGCTGCTCGTCGCGTCGGTGGTCGGCATCATCAACGCCCTCCAGGTCTTCGAGCAGCCGTACGTCCTCACCGACGGCGGGCCCGGCGACGCCACCCGCACCGTGGTGATGGTGATCTACGAACGGGCCTTCGAGCAGCTCGACTTCGGCGAGGCGTCCGCGGTGGGCGTGCTGCTCCTCGCGCTGATCATGGCGGTCACCGCCGTCCAGTTCCGGCTCAGCCGGCGTTTCGTCCACTACCAGTGAGCCGGTGAACCGCATGAGCGTCATGAGCCCCGCAAGCCCCCTGCGCCAAGCGAGCCCGAGCCCGAGCCCGGCCCTGAGCCGCGTACGGCACTCCCTCGCCCCCTGGACCCGGATCGCCGGACTGACCGTATGCGCCCTGCTGACGCTCGGCCCGGTCATCTGGACCGTCTCCACCTCCCTGCGCACCCCGGCCCAGTCCTTCGACCTGCCCCCGCGGATCATCCCGGCGCACCCGACGACCGCGGCCTACCGCGGGGTCTTCCAGCAGATCGACGTGTGGCTGCTCGCCCTGAACTCCACGCTGGTGACGGCGCTGATCGCGCTCGGCCAGATGGTCACCGCGGGCCTGGCCGGATACGCCTTCGCCCGCCTGGAGTTCCGCTTCAAGAAGCCGCTGTTCGGGCTGGTCCTGGCGACCATGATGGTGCCGTTGCAGGTCACCATCGTGCCCGTGTTCCTGGTGCTGAAGTCGATGCACCTCACCGACACGCTCCTCGGCCTGATCATCCCGGCCTTCCCGACCGCCTTCGGGACCTTCCTGATGCGCCAGTACTTCCTCGGCATGCCGAAGGACCTGGGCGAGGCGGCCATGCTGGACGGCGCGGGGCCCTGGCGGATCTTCCGCTCGGTGTACGCGCCGCTGGCCGCGCCCGGCCTGGCGATCGTCGGCGTACTGGCCTTCAACTACCACTGGAACGAGTTCTTCCGGCCGCTGATCCTGGAGACCTCCAGCCAGAACTACACGCTTCCGCTGGGCCTGGTCTCCCTCCAGGGCAACCTCGGCACCGGGTCGATCTCGGTGGTCCTGGCCGGGGTCGTGCTGTCGATGCTGCCCGCCCTCGCCGTGTTCGTCGTCGGCCAGCGCCCGCTGCGCGAGGGCATCACCTCGGCGGGAGTCAACCGTTGAACCACGACCCCAACACGCCCCGGTTCCGGGTCCGTCCGTCCGCGGGCTGGCTCAACGACCCCAACGGCCCGTTCCGTTGGCGTGGCCGCCACCATCTCTTCTACCAGTACAACCCGGGCGCCCCGGTGCACGCCGACATCCACTGGGGCCACGCCTCCAGCCGCGACCTCGTCCACTGGGACGACCACCCGGTCGCCCTCGCACCGACACCCGGCGGCCCGGACGAGGCAGGCTGCTGGTCGGGGTGCGTGGTCGACGACGCCGGCACCCCGACCGCCGTGTACACGGGAATCGACCGCCGCCACACCGGTCTCGGCACCGTCTGCCTGGCCCGGGCGGCGGACCCGGACGACAAGCGGCTGACCGGGTGGCAGCCGCTGCCGACGCCCGTGGTGACAGGGCCGCCGCCCGGCCTGGACGTGGTGATGTTCCGCGACCCGTTCGTCTTCCGCTTCGCGGACCGGCGCTGGGCCCTCGTCGGTGCCGGGCACGCCGACGGCACCCCGTCGGTCCTGCTCTACGACTGCGCCGACCTGACCGACTGGCGGTTCGCCGGTGTGCTGCTGGACGGCAGGGACCCGGTGGCCGCGAACGTGTTCGGCGACAAGGCGGTGGGCTGGGAGTGCCCGCACCTGTACGCGACAGCGGGCGGCGAGCACGTCCTCCTCGTCTCCCTGTGGGACGGTGACCCTTGCGCGACCGGATACCTGACGGGCCGTCTGGAGGTCGCTGCCGGTGGCGGTTTGAGGTTCGTGACGCGGGCCGGCGGCCAGCTCGACCAGGGGCGGGACTTCTACGCTCCCGCCGTGCTCCAGGAACCGGACCGCGCGCTGCTGTGGGGCTGGTCGTGGGAGGCCCGTCCGCAGGACGAGGTGGACCGGGCCGGCTGGGCGGGCGTCCTCACCGCGCCCCGGGTGGTCGACGTGCACCCCGACGGTTCGCTGCGCGTCCGTCCGGCGCCGGAACTCGACCTGCTCCGCCCGGCCGAGCCGTTCGTCACCGCGCCGGGCCGGGTTCCGCTTCCGGAGACGTACGACCTGACGGTCACCGTCTGCGGACCGACCACGGTGAGCCTGCTCCGGGACGCGTCGGGCCGGGAGCTGACCGTCCGGGCGGACCCCGCGGACGGGACCGTCGTCCTCGACCGCGGCGGATGGCCCCGGACCGGCGGGGAGGGCTCCGCCCCGATCACCGTGCGGGTGCCGCGGGCACCGGAACTCGCGCTCCGGCTGCTCGTCGACGGCTCGCTCCTCGAACTCTTCGTCGGGGAGCGGGCGATGGTCACCGAGCGCGTCTACCGGCGCCCCGGTGACCTCGCCGAGCTGACGGTCGACGGGCCGGGTGCCCGGGTCACCGGGTGGGCGCCGGAGCCACGGAGGCGCGGCTGACCACGGGGCAGGCCAGGCGCCGGACGGTCTTCGGCGGCGTCCGGCCGGTGTCGATGGCGTCCAGGAGCAGCCGGGCCGCCGCCTCGCCCATCGCCCGGTGCGGGAGCGCGACCGAGGTGAGGGGCGGGGTGAGGAACGCGGCCATATGCTCCTGGTCGTCGTAGCCGACCACCGACAGACCGGCGGGGACGTCGATCCCGAGCCGGGTCGCGGCGTGCAGGACACCCGCCGCGACCCGGTCGTTGTAGCAGAGGACGCCGGTGGGGCGGTGGTCCGGCCCGACCCCGTCGAGCAGGCGCAGCGCGCCCGCGTATCCCGCGGAGATCTCCCCGCCGCCGCGCACGATCCACTTCTCGGGCACGGTGACGCCCTCGGCGCGCAGCGCGTCCCGGAAGCCGCGGGTGCGTTCGGCCGAGGCGATGTCGTCCAGGCCGCCGATCACGGCGAGCCGGCGGTGGCCCGCGTCGAGCAGCAGCCGGGCCGCCGTACGCCCGCCCGCCCGTTCCGCGGGGACGACGGCGGGCAGGGAGTCGTCCTCGGGCAGGCAGTTGGCGAGCACGGAGTGGGTGCGGTGCAGTCCCTCGGGGACCCGGACCCGGCGCAGTGACATGGCCGCGTAGACGATGCCGTCCACGCGCCGGTCGAGCAGTTCCGCGACGGCCGCGTCCTCCTTGGCCGGGTCGCCGCCGGAGTCGACGGTGAGCACGAGGTGTTCGCGGTCCCAGGCGGTCTCCATGGCCCCGCGCAGCAGCCGGCCGGCGAACGGCGAGGACGCGATCTCGTCGGTGACCAGCCCGATCACGGCCGTACGGCGACTGCGCAGGCCGCGGGCGACGGGGTCGGGGCGGTAGCCCAGCTGAGCGGCGGCCTGCCGGATGCGTTCCTGGGTGGCGGGCGACAGGTTGCCCTCGGCCCGGCCGTTGAACACGAAGGAGACCGCGGTGTGCGACACACCGGCGAGCCGGGCGACGTCCCGGGACGTCGGGCGCCCGCTGCCCGTGCTCCTGCTGTCCTCGGCACCGCCCACGCCGTCCGCCGCCCTCGCCCCGCCCGTCCCAGTCGATCACCGTCCACCCTATCCGCGGGGAACGCCACGGCACACGGAGCCCCTCAGGACCCCGCGGGCGGTGCCGACCGCGGACGTTCCCGCAGGTCGAAAACCTGCTCGCCTTGACCGTTCTACCAGGTCAGCCCGGCGGCCGGGGCGCCTCTGATCGCCGGGTCGCCGCTGATCGCCGTACGCGCATTTCGGCGATGTAGGCCTCGTAGTCCATGGCCTTCCGCTGGAAGCGGACGGGCGTCGTCGGGTGGGTGTAGATCATGAACCGCTCGTCCCGGACGGCCTGGAGGACGGTCTCCGCGACCTCCTCGACGGTGATCGCGTTGCTCAGCAGATACGGCGCCGCGTCGAGGATCGGGGTCCGGACCGCCTCCGGGCAGAGCACCGACGTACGGATGCCCCGGTCCGCGTAGGTGAACGCGAGCCATTCGGCGAAGCCCACCGCCGCGTGCTTGGAGGCCGCGTAGCCGGGGCTGGTGAGTTCGGTGAGCAGTCCGGAGGCCGAGGCCGTGTTGAGCAGGTAACCGGTGCCCCGCTCCAGCATGTGGGGCAGGACGTGCCGGGCCGCCCAGACATGGCTCATCACGTTGACGGCGAACACCTCGTCCCAGACGTCCTGGGGGGTCATCGGGTCCATCTCGTGGCCGGTTCCGGCGTTGGAGCAGAACAGGTCGATACGGCCCTCGTGGGCGAGGACGTCGGCGACGAGCCGTTCCACGTCGGCTTCCCTGCCGACGTCGGCCTGCACGTACCGGGGTCCGGAGGTCCCGGCCGGCTCCCCCGGCGCGAGGTCGGAGACGACCACCCGGGCGCCCTCGGCCGCGAACCGGGCCGCGAGGCCGCGTCCGATACCACTGGCGCCGCCGGTCACGACGACGGTCCTCCCGTTCACGTCCACTGCGGGCTTCCTTCGTCCTGGTTGCGGCCGGCCCGGGTATGGGACGAGGTGTGTGCGGCCGTCGAGATGGCGCAGACGCCGTGGACGATCGCGTAGAAGCCGAAGAGGGTGGCGAGGGTGAGGATGCCGGCGTCGGGACGGACGGCGAGTACGACACCGAACGCCAGGGTGGCCAGGCCGCTCAGGATCCACAGTGCGCGGTCACCGGCGAGCGCTCCGCGCCGGAAGGCGAAGCCGACCTCGAACAGGCCGGCGGCTATCGCCCAGATCGCTATCCACACGGCGAGCGCCAGGGCGGTGATGCCGGGCCACACGAGCGCGGTCACCCCCGCGGCGAGCGAGACGAACGCCAGCAGCAGATGCCCGACCACGGGTCCGGCACGGTCACCGCGGAACGCGACGGCCGCGTCGTTCCCGGCGCTCATGAAGCAGTGCACGGCGAACAGGACCACCAGGGCGCCGACGGTGATGCCCGGCCAGGCGACCGCGATCAGGCCCAGGGCGACGGCCACGACGCCTCTCCAGGCATAGGGGGACGACCACACGGTTTCTTCTCCTCGTAGATGACCGGAACGGATGACCGGAACGGATGACCGGAACGGATGACCGGAACGGATGACCGGAACGGATCCGGGGGTGGCGCGGTGGCTCACCAGCGGCCGTCGGCCAGGTACTCCAGGCCGTTGACACCGGGCAGGAAGACGTGTTCGCCGCCCTTGGTCACGACGAACGCGGGCAGGCCGCGAAGCCGGCGCCGCACCGGCTTCGCCGCGTAGCTGAAGTCGGCGTCCGTGACGTGGTTGCCCGCGAGCGGGTCCTGGTCGGCGCCGGCGGAGATGAAGTCGCCGTCGTTGACCCACTGGGACTGGACGAACTCGAACTGCCGGGCCGGGTCGGCGTTGGCGAAGGCCAGGACCACCCCCCGGTCGACGCCGTCGTCCTCCAGGACGCCCTCGGGAAGCATCGGCCCGTAGGCGGCGCCCCGGCGCAGGAGCTGGTGGAGGCGGACGTCGACGATGGTGTCCTGCAGCGCGTCCCTCGGGTTGACCCGGCGGATGTGGGAGGCGATCGGGGTCTTCAGGCCGCGCGGGTCGTCGTCGTGGTAGGCGAAGTCGTTGAGCCGCTCGGGGTCGACGGGCACGTCCCTGTCGGGCGACAGGGCCAGCGGGCAGCCGCTGCGCCAGCGGCCCGCCATCTTCGCGGCGAGCAGTTCGGCGCCGTACGCGTCCTCGGACCGGTCGGTCAGGAAGCGGCGGAACTCCGCGACCCTCTGGTGGAGTTTGCGGATGGACAGGTATGTGCCGTTGCGCCAGAGCGCGTCAGGGCCGGGACCGGTGGCGGTGCGGCCCAGTTCGTTGACGTAGCCGAGGACGAACTCGCCGGGTTTCGCCAGGCTCTGGCCGCGTCTCGGCACCCCGCCCTGGCCCTCGATGTACGGGCGGCTGATGCCGTCGGCGTACCCGAAGTGCTCGCGCAGGTTGTCCGGGGTGCGGATGTCGAGGCGGCTCACCCGGCGCACGGAGGGCAGGTCCTCCTGGGCTCCGTGGCCGAGCGCCAGCTTCTCGGCGAAGGCGGTCTCGTCCGGGGCCATCAGCAGCACCCCGATGTCGAAGGAGCCGTGCTCGGGCAGGTCCCAGTGCGCCGGGTCGCTCTCCCCGATGTCGCCCAGGAACTCCTTGCGCGTGCGCATCGGCTCGCGGAACTCGCGCGGGAAGCCGTCGAGGATCTCGCGCGGAAGTCCGATGCGGGCCAGACCCGGGTGCGTGAGTACGACGTTGAGCCAGGCGTCCCCGGCAGGGTGGTCCCAGCCGGCGGCCGTGGTCACGTGCGGCAGCAGCCGGCGCAGCATGGTGCGGCCCTCGACGGCGTCGCCGACCTCGTACAGCAGGTAGGAACCGAAGTAGGGCAGGGGCCGTTCGCGGAGGACGGTGCCCTGGATCCGGTCCAGATCCAGGGCACCGACGGCGTCAGTTGGCCGCATCGAGAACCTCGGAGAGGGCGTCGTTCAGACGCTTCATCCGCTTCACGTCGTGGACACTGCTGTCCGAGGTGGCGTGGAAGTAGAGGTCCGCCGAGTAGGAGCGGGAGATCACCAGCTCCGGGGTGCCCGGGTCGTCGTAGCCGTGGTAGCCCTCCACGATCTCGCCGAAGATCTCGTCCAGCCAGGGCTGGGCGCGGCCGATGTCGGCCAGGTAGGGCTTGAAGTCGCCGTCGTAGACGAGGGTGATGAGCATCCGGGTGTCGTTGTCGAAGAGCAGGATGCGGAAGTTGTCGACCGTGCCGACCCTGGTCTCCCAGTAGCCGGCCTGTGCCTGGATGCTCGCCACCCGCTCGCGGAAGATCTTGCCCCCGTTCGGGGTCAGTGGCGTGATGATGGTCAGTTCGCCCTTCTTGCCGATGCGGCGGCCCGGTCCGTCGGGCTGGTCGCCGATCGGCTGGGCGTGGGCGTACCGCTCGTCCGTGGTGGCCGTGGTGGTGGTCTCGGTCATGGCGTGCTTCTCCTCGAAGGCCGTTCTCAGTCGCGACAGGTGGAGGGTTCGGGTCACTTTTTTCATGGGCGGGTCACTCGTACTGCTCGGCGAAAGGACAGGTGCGCCATCCGCCGGTCCGGTAGGCCGCGGAGACCTCGTAGACCCCGCGGCGGGCCTGGAGGATCGGGTCGTCGTTGAGCTCGATGCCGTCGGTGACCTTGGTCGGGTCGTGGTTCATCACGGGGTCGCCGAGTTCTTCGGGCGTGACGGGAGCGCTGATCTGGAGGGTGCCGACGGTGACCCGCTCCCGGTCCTCGGGCCACAGCGCGGTCGGGTCGTCCAGCGGGTCGCCGTCCCGGCCGATCTCCAGGACCAGGTCGAAGCCGACCGGGCCGGTCGCCAGGCGCTCGTCGAACTCGTCCAGGAGGACCTCGCGGTCCATCGCCGCCAGCTCCTCGGCGGGCCGGCCCTCGGCACCGGCCCGCGGGACCCAGTGGCAGCGGACGTTGGTGAGGTCGTCGTCCGCGTTCAGGAATCGGAAGACGTGCACGGCATGGAACTCGCTGTGCGCGAAGCTGGTCGGGGCCAGCGAGGCGGCACGCATCCGCAGGACGTTCGCGACCTCGGGGTGCTTCGCCAGGAAGGGCCCCAGGGCCGCCTTGTCCAGCGGGCCGCCGGGCTCCGGGGGCGCGGCCAGCGCGATGGCTTCGAGGAGGTCCTCGGGGCGGCGGGCCGGGAAGAGGAGCTGGCTGAGCATCACCAGGTTGGTGGTGCGGCCGTTGGGGAGGTAGAAGCGGGTGGCCATGCCGACGGTGGCGCCGAACGGCGCGTCCGGGCGGCCGCCGCCCTTGGAGAAGCGCACCGAGGCCGGGATCAGGTCGCCCTGGAGGTGGGCGGCGCGGGTGTAGTGACGGGCGGCCGGCAGGGCGCGGAAGGCTCCGCGGTAGATCCGGCCGTCGGCGTGCAGGGCACGGTATCCGGGATGGAAGCCGAAGACCTCGTGGGCTCCGTCGACCAGGGCTTCCGCGTGGTCGTACTGGCTGAGTTGCGCCATGGGCACCTTCCGATGTCGCTGGGAACGCCCTCATCCTGAGCCGGGACGCCCGCCGTCCGGATGCGTCAAATGACGACGACCTGCGACGCTTCCGCCGCCGCTCGACATCGTCGGATGACCGAGGCGGGCGGGGCGCGGACCGGGAAGAGTGGAGCGGACCGGCCCGCGTGGGCCGCCGCGCGTGGGCCGCCGCGCGTCGGACGCGCCGGGTGGACCGCCCCACGTCGAACACCCTGCGTGGACCGGCCCCCGCCGGACACCCCGCATGCACCGGCCCGCGTGGGCCGCCCCGCGTCGGACTCGGTCGTCCGGCGGCGGGTGTTCGGACGTCGGCCGCGGTGCGCCGGGTCAGCCGTGCGGCCGGTCCCGGTAGTCGCGCGGAGTCACGCCGTACGCGTCCTTGAAGGAGCGGCCGAAGCTGGAGGCGTCGGTGAATCCCCAGCGGTGGGCCACGGCGGCGACGGTGTCGCGGCGGGCCCCGGGGCCGGCCAGCTCCCGGCGGGCCCCTTCGAGGCGCTGCCGGCGGATCCACTCGCCGGGGCTGACGCCCTCCCGGGCGAGTACGGCGTAGAGGTGGCGCAGGGAGATGTGGTGGGCCTTCGCCACCGCGCCCGGGGTGAGGTCGCGGTCGGTCAGATGGCGCCGCAGATACTCCAGGATGCGCGGGCCGAGGGTCTCCTCACGGGCCACGCGGGCCGCCACCTCCAGGTCACAGGCATCGGCGATCACCGCGCGGACCATCTCCAGGGTGGCCCTGGCCAGGTGCTCCGCCGCCGGGCCCGTGTGCAGGTCGGGGACGGCCGCCAGCCGGGAGAGACAGGAGGCGCCCAGCGCGGCGACCGACTCACCGTCGCCGCCGCCGAGCACACGCGCGGTGACGTCGCCGAGGACGGCGTCCGGCAGGCCCAGTTCGGCCACCGGTATCCGGAGGAAGTGCGTGTCCACCCCGCCGTCGAAGAGCAGGGTGTACGGACGCCGGGTGTCGTAGCAGCCGAGGGTGCCGGGCCGGATGGTGGCCGCCCGCCCGTCCTGGACGACACTGCTGGTCCCGGCGCGCTGGAGGCTGAGGAAGAGGCAGGGTTCCCAGTCGGCCGCGGCCAGCCGCGGGGACCGCTCGACGGTCGCCGGGTTGGCCCGGACGGTGCTGAGCTGGACGCGTCCGACGCCGGTGATCGACACCTCGCAGTACACGTCCTCGGGCCGCTCGGGCAGCGCGATGTGCACCGGTACGACGCGGTCCCGGATCGTCTGCCGAATGGCCTCGGCCCGGTCGTCGACGGCGTACGCCGAGGTACTCCACTGCGTCTTCATGCGTACCGGGGAGCGTAACCGACCTGGGCGACGGGCCGGGAGACCCGTGCAGGCGGGCGGGGAACCGGCGTGCACGGTACGCAGACGGCCGTGCACGCAACGCCGGTCACGGTGCCGTGCCGGGCGCCTATTGTCGGGGTGAGCCGCGCCCGCCGTGGCCGGCGTCGACCGTTCGAGCAGCCCAGAGGAACCGATCATGACGGCCGTGACCTTCGACGTGCGGGATCCGGCCCCGGCCGACCGGTCCGAGGCGCTCAGCACCGCCGTCGGCCCCTCGGTCCCGTGGGTCGATGTCGACCAACGCGCCGCGGCGGCCGGTGCCGTCGCCGCGGGGAGCCCGAGCCGCCGGTCCGGCCGCCCCGCACAGGCGCCGGCCGCCCCGCACGATCGCCGGCCGGCGATCACCGCCGTGGCCCGCGGTCACGGCTTCCGCGACGCCGGCCGCTTCGGGTGTCTGTGCGAGCAGGCCTACGGCATCCCGTCGGGCGAATGGCGCACGGGCAGCCGCCCGGCCGACGGCACTCGGGCCTGAACGGCCGGGCGGACGGAAGGGAGTCCCATGTCTCAGGAGCTGTCCCCGACCGGCGTCCGGTTCCTCGGGCGCGCGGCGGAGCTGGCCGCGGTGCGGGCCGTCGTCGACCGGGCGGACGGCGGCGACGGCGGGGTGCTGGCGGTGCGCGGCGAGGCCGGCGTCGGCAAGACGTCGCTGCTGCGGACCGCGGTGGCCGCGGCCGGCGTCGCGGGGGTGGGCCCGGTGAGCCACATCGCGGCGATCGAGTCCGAGTCGGATCTGCAGTACGCCGGACTCCAGCTGCTGCTGTCGCCGTTCATGGCCGGTCTGCCCGCCCTTCCCGAGCCGCAGCGCCGGGCGCTCGGCACCGCGTTCGGCCTGGAGTCCGGTCCCGCGCCGCAGCGTTTCCTGGTCGGTCTCGCCGCGCTCGGCCTGCTGGCGGAGGCGGCGGCCGGACGGACCGTCGTCTGCGTCGTGGACGACGCCCAGTGGCTGGACCGGGAATCCGCGGACGCCCTCGCCTTCGTCGCCCGCCGCGTCGGCTCCGGCCGTGTCGCCCTGCTGTTCGGCATCCGCGACCCCGACGACGGCGGCACGGTCTTCGCCGGTCTGCCGGAGCTGCGCCTGGAGGGACTGCCTGCGGGTGTCGCCAGGGACCTGATCGGCGGTGCCGCGCACGTCGACGACCAGGTCGCCGAGCGCCTGGTCGCCGGCGCCCGCGGCAATCCGCTGGCCCTGCTGGAGCTGGCCGGGGAACTGTCGGCCGAGCAGCTGGCGGGCGCGGTGGCGCTCCCGGACCCGCTGCCGGTGGGGCGCCGTCTGGAAGAGGTCTTCCGGCGCCGGGTGGCGGCGGCCCCGGCGGCCACCCGGACCCTGCTGCTGGTGGCCGCCGCCGAGACCTCGGGGAACACCCACCTCGTATGGCGGGCCGCGGGCCGGCTGGGTGCCGGGCGGGAGGCGGCCGTGGTGGCCGAGGAGCGGGGGTTCCTGGTGGTCGGGCAGGGGGTCGGGGTGGGGTTCCGGCATCCGCTGCTGCGCTCGGCGGTGTACCACGGTGCGTCGGCCGAGGAGCGCCGGCTGGCCCACGAGGCGCTGGCCGCCGAGGAGGGCGACCCGGACCGCCGGGTGTGGCACCGGGCGCTGGCCGCGGTCCACCCCGACGAGGACCTCGCCGGCGATCTGGAACGGTCGGCGCGGCGGGCGGTGGACCGCGGTGGCTACGCGGCCTCGGCACGGCTCCTGGGCCGGGCCGTGGAGCTGACCACGGACGAGGGGCGCCGGCCCGGCAGGCTGCTGGCGGCGGCGCGGGCGACCCTGGAGACCGGCAACCCGGCCGCCGCCGAGGCCATGCTCCGGCAGGTCGCCGCGCTGCCCCTGGCCGGGTCCGGGCGGGCGGAGCGGCTGCGGCTGCTGGCGGCGATCCGGTTCGCCCAGGGGCAGGTACGGGAGACGCTCCCGCTGCTGCTGGAGGCGGCGGAACTGCTGCTCCCGGACGACGAACGGGCCGCCCGGGACACGCTGTTCCAGGCGCTGGAGGCGGCCACCTGGACCGGCAAGGCCGACATGACGACCGTGGCGCGGGCCGTGCGCGCGCTGGCACCCACGGCCCCGGACTCCGCCGCCCTGGACTCCGCAGCCCCGGACTCCGCCGCCCCGGAGTCCACCGACCCAGACTCCGCCGGCCCGGAGTCCGTCTCTCCGACCGACCTGATCAGCGCGGCGCTGACCGCGCGGCTGCTCGACGGCCCCGCCGCCGCCTACCCGCTGTACCGGCGTTGCGTGCGGAGCCTCCTCGGCAGCGAGGACCTGCGCGGTTTCAACCTGGGCAGCGTGCTGGCCGGCGAGATGTGGGACCTTGCGGGCCTGCTGGCACTCACCTCGCGCTGGGTCGAGCTGGCCCGGGCCCGGGGAGCGCACGGCGCCCTGTCGCTGGCGCTGCTGCTGCGCGCGATACCCGAGCTGTGGCGGGGCAACTTCACAGCGGCGGCGGAGTTCGGCCGGGCCGCGGCCGACCTGTCCGACCTGACGACACGCCAGCAGGGCCGTACCGGCGGCGGTGTCGAGTTGCTGTACTGCGTGACCGGCCCCGAGCAGGCCGCGCGCGAGGCGGCCGAGGCCCATATCCGGGAGGCGACCGCGGCGGGCCGGGAGCACTACGGCGCCCTCGTCCCGCACCTCGCCCTGTGCCAGCTGGAGGTGGCGCTGGGCGACTACCCGGCCGCGCTGACCCACGGACGGCGGGTGTTCGCCGCCGACACCCCGGGGCCGACCAGCGCGAACGTCCTCCCGGAACTGGTCGAGGCAGCCCAGCGGTCCGGGGACCCGGAGACCGCGCGGGCCGCCCTGACCAGGCTGCACACCGTCGCGACCGCCAGCGGCACATCCGTCGCCCTGGGCCTGCTGGCCCGGTCGCGCGCGCTGGTCGCGGACGACGACGAGGCCGAGAAGCTCTACCTGGAGGCGATCGAGCACCTGGAGGCGTCCGGCGCCCGGCCGCAGACGGCCCGCGCGCACCTCCTCTACGGCGAGTGGCTGCGCCGGCGGCGCAGGCGGCGGGAGGCGCGGGACAGCCTGCGGACCGCTCTCGCCCTGTTCGAGGCCATGGGCGCCGAGTTCTACATCCGGCGCGCCCGGACCGAACTGGCCGCCACGGGCGAGCGGTTGCGGCACCGTCCGGTGGACGCCGCCGTCCGTCTCACCCCGCAGGAGGCGCGGATCGCCGGGCTGGCCGCCGCGGGCGCGGCGAACCGGGACATCGCGGCGCAGCTGTTCCTCAGCCCCAGCACGGTGGAGTACCACCTGCGCAAGACCTTCCGGAAGCTGGGGGTGACGGCCCGGGGGCAGTTGCGGGACGCGCTGGCCGCGCTCGGGGACGAGGGGACTACGGGTCTCAAGGATTCGGCGGGCCCTCCCCCGGACCTACGGTGACGGCACACGTCCTCCTCTACGAAGGGATCACCGGGTGCGGTACGGGACCGACGTTCACGACCCGATGCCAAGGGCTCGCCGCAAGGACTCCTGGTCGATGAACTCGTACTGCTCGGCGATCGCCCCGGCCCGCCAGCGGCAGACCGTGGTGAAGGCGACGTCGAAGCTCCGGCCGGTCGCCGCCGCCTCGGTCCCGTCGGGAAGCGGCACCGGCCTGGTGATCCGGCCGCGCAGCCGGGCGACGGTGCAGGTCTGTTCACCGTGCCCGAACGCGGCCACGTAGGGCTGGGTGAGCACGTGGTTCTCCGGGAAGAGGGCGCAGAACCTCCGTGCCCGGGCGACGTGTTCGGCCCGTCCGTGCGGGCCTTCGTCGCCGGCCGCCCAGGCCGTCAGGTCCGGGGCGAGGAGCGCTTCGTAGGCAGCCCAGTCGCGTTCGTTCCACGCATCGTCGATGGCCCGCATCCGGGTCAGGTTGGAGATCATCTCGGCGCCCTGCCGCCTTCCGTAGCCGCTCCGGGGTGCCGGGGACCGGCACGCCGGAAGCCATTCCAGGGCCCGGCACCCGCGGCGGGCCATACGTCACCTGACGGTCCGTTCCCTGCCGGACCCGACGATCTGTCCGCCGCCGGACCCGACGGTCCGTCCGCCGCCTGCCCGGCGGCCACTCGGCACGGTGAGGAGCCCGCATGTCCATCGAGCAGTCATCCGGACCCGGAGCGGTCGGCGGGGGCGCCGTCCGGTTGCTGGGGCGGTCGGCGGACCTGGAGTTCTTCGCGGAGCTGCGCCGGCGGTCGGCGGGCGGGGGCGCGGGGACGGCCGTGCTGCTGGAGGGCCCGGCCGGGGTGGGGAAGACGGCACTGCTGGAGGCCGCCGCGGGCGACGCGCGGGCCTCGGGGTTCCGGGTGCTGCGCTTCGCCGGCGTGGAGTCCGAGGTCACGCTGACCTACTCCGGCCTGCACCAGCTGCTGTTCGGCATGCGCGACGGCTTCGACCGGCTGGCGCCCGGGCAGCGCGCGGTGCTGGAAGGGATCCTCGGCAGCTCCGAGG
Source organism: Streptomyces sp. NPDC048291 (assembly GCF_043201715.1). Classification (NCBI taxonomy): domain Bacteria; kingdom Bacillati; phylum Actinomycetota; class Actinomycetes; order Kitasatosporales; family Streptomycetaceae; genus Streptomyces; species Streptomyces sp. NPDC048291. Next base: position 8,022 of record NZ_JBICZC010000001.1, on the reverse strand, counting down.
CCCAGGCACCGCCGGAACGTTTCGCGGCCTCCGTCGCCGTACTCGAAGCCCTGCGGCGCACGGCGGAGGACGGCCCGGTCCTCGTCGTGATCGACGACGTGCAGTGGCTCGACCGGGCGAGCGGCGACGTCCTGGAGTTCGTCGCGCGCCGGCTGCACGGGCTCCCGGTGGATCTGCTGGTCGCGGGCCGGGAGGGCCATGCGCACGCGCTCGACCGGCAGGGACTGCCACGCCGCCGGGTCGAGACACTGGACGAGCGGTCCGCCGCCGCCCTGCTGCGGGCGGCCCACCCCGGGCTGGCCCCGCAGGCGTCCGAACGGCTGCTCCAGGAGGCCGCGGGCAACCCCTTGGCGCTGCTGGAGCTGCCGGCGCTGCTGACCCGGGAGCAGTTCACCGGTGCGGCCCCGCTGCCGCTGTCCCTGCCCGTCGACGACCGGCTGGAGGCGCTGTTCGCGCCCCGGCTTCGTGAACTGCCACCGAAAACCTTGGAGTTGCTGCTGGTCGCCGCGCTGGAGGGGACCGGCGGGCTGCGCACGATCTGGGCCGCGTATCCGGACGGGATGGAGGAGGCCGACGCGGCACTGCCGGCCGCCGAGGAGGCGGGCCTGGTGCGGGTGGATGCGCGGGCCGGCCGGCTGGTCTTCCGGCATCCGCTGGTCCGCTCGGCCGTCGTACGCACCTGCCGGCCCGGTCAGCGGCGGGCGGCGCACCGCGCCCTGGCCGGGGCCCTGGACCGGGACCCCGAACGCCGGATCGGGCACCTGGTCGCCGCTTCCCTGGGACCGGAGGAACCCCTCGCGGCCGATCTGGAGCAGGCGGGGCGGGCGGCTCTGGGGCGCGGCAGCGCCACCCTCGCGGTGACCGCGCTGCGCCGGGCCGCGGAGCTCAGCCCCGAGCGTGCCGAGGGCAGCCGGCGGCTGGCCCACGCGGCGTACGCCGCCGCCCAGTCCGGCGCCCTCGACGTCACCGCGATCCTGGTCGACGACGACTACTGGGAGCGGGCCTCACCCCAGGACACCGCGCGCGCCGCCCTGGCCAGGGTGTACGCGCTGCTGGAGACGGACGGCGACGCGACGGCCGCCCACCGACTGCTGACCGGCGTGATCGACGGACTGCTGTCCGCCGGGACGGAGGGTGCGGGGGCGGACGGCGCGAGGACGGACGGTGCCGGGCCGCAGGCCGCCGGGGCGGAAGGTGCGGGGGCGGACGGCACCGGGCCGCAGGCCGCCGGGACCGACGGCGCGAGGACCGCCGGTGCCGGGCTGCTGTCCGCCGGGACAGAGGCTCCGGGGGCGGAAGGCGCGAGGACCGACGGCGCGAGGACCGACGGCGCCGGGCCGCAGGCCGCCGGGGCGGAAGGTGCGAGGACCGACGGCGCCGGGCCGCAGGCCGCCGGGACCGACGGTGCGAGGACCGACGGTGCCGGGGTGCAGCCGTCGCCCGCTGCGGTCCGCGAGGTTGTCGGTGAACTGCAGTTCCTGCTGACGCTGGTGGCGTTCTACGCCCAGCGGGCCGATCTGTGGCCCCAGGTGCTGGAGCGCTGCCGGGACGCCCCCGACCAGGTGCGGCTCTACTGCCTGGCGTTCGACGCCCCGCAGGAGCGGGCCCCGGAGGTCCGGCAGCGGATCCGGCAGGCGTTCGCCGCCCTCCCGCCCGACGCGGGCCCCCGGCCGGTCACCCAGCTGTCCATGCTCAGCGTCTACTTCGACGAGGCCTCCGAGTACCGCGAGCACTGGATGCGGGTCGCCCGGCGCTCCCGGGAGGGCGGCACGTTCGTGCAGTGGTCCTACGGCACCATCCTCCTCGGCCACGAGGCCTTCTTCGCCGGCCGTTTCACGGAGGCCGAGGCGCTGGCCCGCGAGGGCCTGGCGACGGCGGAGGAACTCGGCCACCGCCTCGCGGGATTCCGGCTCGCCTCCCAGCTCGCCCTGGTGGCGGCGGTCCGGGGCGACGCCGAGACCGTCGGCACGCTCACCAGGTCCATCCTCGCCTGGAGCGAACCGCGCCGGCTGGGCCTGCTCCAGGTGTCCGCCCGGCAGGCCCGCGTGCTGCTCGCCCTGGGGCAGGGGGACTACGAGACGGCGTACCGCGACTGCACGCTGATCAGCCCGCCCGGAACCCTCCCCCCGCTGAACCCGCGCGCCATCTGGTCGGTGTACGACCTGGTGGAGGCGGCCGTGCACACCGGGAGAACCGCCGAGGCGCGCGCCCACGCGGCGATGGCGCGGCGCGCCCGGCTGGATGAACTCTCGCCCCGGCTGGCGCTGTTGACACACGCGGCGGCGGCGCTCGCCGGTCCGGCGGAGGCGGCCGAGGCCGGATTCCGGCGGGCGCTGGCGGTCACCGACGTCCACGCCCCGTTCGACCGGGCCCGGGCCGAGCTCGCCTTCGGCCGCTGGCTGCGCACCCACGGCCGCGACACCGGGTCCGCCCGCGAGCACCTGACGGCCGCGCTGCACACCCTGGAGGAGCTGGGCGCCGCGCCGTGGGCCGCCGCGGCGGCCGCCGAACTCGCCGCCCTGACGCCGTCGGCGGAGCCGGAACCGCTCGACGAGGAAGGCCCGTTGACCCGGCAGGAACTCCAGATCGCCGAGCTGGCGGCCACCGGGCTCAGCAACAAGGAGATAGGCGCCCGGTTGTACATCTCCCCGCGCACGGTCAGCACCCACCTGTACAACATCTTCCCCAAGCTGGGCATCCGCTCCCGCGCGGCGCTGCGCGACGCCCTCGGGACACCGGCACGGGCACTGCGCGGCGGCGCCCCCGCCGAACACGCCGAACACGCCAAATACATCGAATACGTCGAAGGACCCGTCATCTGACGGACGCGACCCGCGTCCCGCGCTTCCTAGCCTTCGGCCATGTCCGCACACGATGAACAGCAGATCCAGGCCGCCAACGCTTCCGGCAGAACACCCGTGGTCTTCGTCCACGGGCTGTGGCTGCTCCCCAGCAGCTGGGACCGCTGGGTGGAGTACTTCGACCAGGCGGGTTACGCCGCCGTCTCGCTCTCCTGGCCCGACGACCCGGAGACCGTGACGGAGGCCAACAGCCACCCCGAGGTGTTCGCAGGCAAGACCGTCGGGCAGGTCGCCGACCACCTGGCGAACCTGATCGCGGGACTGGAGCGCAAGCCCGCCGTGATCGGCCACTCCTTCGGCGGCCTGCTCGCCCAGATCCTGGCCGGACGGGGTGTGTCCGCCGCGTCGGTCGCCATCGACCCGGCCCCCTTCCGGGGTGTCCTGCCCCTGCCCGTCTCCGCGCTCCGCTCGTCCGCGCCGGTGCTGAGCAACCCTGCCAACCGGCACCGCGCGGTCCCGCTCACCTTCGAGCAGTTCCGCTACGCCTTCGCCAACGCGGTGAGCGAGGAGGAGGCCAAGGAACTCTTCGACACGTTCGCCGTCCCGGCGCCCGGCGCCCCGATCTTCCAGGCCGCCACGGCCAACCTCAACCCCTGGACGGAGGCCAGGGTCGACACCGAGAACCCCGACCGCGGCCCGCTGCTGATCATCTCCGGCGAGAAGGACCACACCGTCCCGTGGGCCATCGCCAACGCGTCCTACAAGCAGCAGTTGCACAACCCGGGCGTCACCGAGATCACCGAGATCCCGAACCGGGGCCACGCCCTCACCATCGACAGCGGCTGGCAGGAAGTCGCCGAGACGGCCCTGACGTTCGTACGCCGCTTCGCCTGACCGGATCCGGGCCGCCCCTGGGGGAACAACGGCCCGGCGCCCGTGCCAGGCGGGCGGCGGCCTCGGCGCCAGTGCGCCCGTCGGCCTGACACAGTGCGGAGCGGACGACCGTGTCGACCCGGGCCGCGGTCGGTGGGGCCCCGCGCGGATGGGCTCCCCCCCTCGCGCTGGTCTTCCCGGTCGTGGTCATCGCTCCCACGGGTCCGCTCGCGGTCATGGCCGCTGGGTGGCCCGGTGCACGAAAGCGGGCGGCAGGTTCGCCCACACCGTCTTCGAGCGTTCCAACCGGTCGAAACGGCAGGCCAGTTCGGCGGTGAAGTGACGGGCGGGCGGGGTGCAGGCCGCGTGCAGGTAGGCGAAGGTGGTGAACCGGCCGCCGGGCGCGAGGACTTCGGTCACGGCATCCAGGATGTGCCCGCGCCGGGACTGCGGCATGACCGTCCAGGGCAGCCCGGAGACCACCGCGTCGACCGGTTCGCCCACCACGGCGGCCAGTTCGGCGGCCGAGCCCCGGACCACGGTCAGCCGGGTGTCGCGCCGGGTGGCCGACAGCCGGGCGGCGAGCACCGGGTTGAGCTCGACGGCGACGAGCCGTGCGTCGGGGGCGAGCCGGGCGAGGATCGCGTCGGTGAACACCCCGGTCCCCGGGCCGAGTTCGGCGACGGTCCGGGCCCGCTCCAGGCCGATGCCCTCGGTCATCGCGTACGCCAGCCGTCGTGAACTGGCCGCCACGGCACCGGTCGTGAGGGGCCGCCTGAGGAACTCGGTGGTGATCGACATGGCGGCCATGCTGGAAGCGCCCCGGGTGGCCGCACGTCGTATCCCCGGCCGGTGTCCGTACGACTGCGGGAGGACCCGGTGACGCCCGCCAGGACGATGCCGGGGAGCGGGCCCCGGCCGTAGCGTGAGGCGGTGCATCGGCTGATCGAGACCCTGCCCCGGCTGCGGCGCGGACATCCGTGGCTGACGGACGTCCTGCTGGTCGTGCTGGTCGCCGTGCCCCCGGTGATCCGCCCGCAGCCGGGCTGGCAACCGGTCTGGGTACAGGCGGTCGTGTACGCGGCCCTGGTGCTGCCCCTGCTGTGGCGGCGCCGCCGGCCGGTGCTCGTCGCGGCCCTGGTGACGGCCGCGTTCTGGGCGCAGTACCTCGGACAGGTGTGGGGACAGGAACCGGGACGCGGCGCCGTCGCCCTGGCCGCGGTCCTGGCCACCCTCACGGTACGCGGCCTGCGCCGGGCCGCCGCGGCGACGGTGATCTGTGCCGCCGGCTGCGTACTGCTGTGGATTCCCGCCTGGCAGCGGGACTACGGAGGCCCGGGTGCCCGCGGCGCCTGGCTCACCCCGCTCGCCGTGGGGCTCCTGCTGGCCGGGGCCTGGGTGTTCGGCGAGTACGTCCGTGCCCGGCGCGCCTATATCGCCGAGTTCGAGCGGCGGGCCGCGCTCGCCGAGTCGGAACGCCTCGCCCTGGCCCGGTTCGCCGTCGCCGAGGAACGGGCGCGCATCGCCCGCGAGATCCACGACGTCCTCGCGCACAGCGTGAGCGTCATGGTGCTGAACGCGGAGGGCGGCAGGCTGATGCGGCACACCGACCCCACGGTCGTCGACCGCACCCTCGGCGTCATCAGCGCGACCGGCCGCGACGCCCTGGACGAACTGCGCCGGCTGCTGGAGGTGCTGCGCACCCCCGACGCGGACGCCTCGTCCGACGACCCCGGACCCGGCGACGGTGAGGCCGGCGAGTCCCTCTCGGCCGATCTGCGGCGGCTGGTCGGGCGCCTCGACACGAACGGCACGCGCGCCCGGCTGGACCTTCGCGGAGAGCCGGGCGGCCTTACGGCGGACCTCACCGTGCAGACGTACCGCATCGTGCAGGAGGCGCTCACCAACGTCGTCAAGCACGCGCCGCCGGACGCCACGATCCACGTACGGGTCGACACCGGTACCGAGGGGCCCGGACGGCTGGTCCTCGTCCGGGTGGAGAACTCGGCCGGAACCGGAGCGGGAGCCGTCCCGGAGCGCCCCGCCCGGCTGCTCGCCCGCGGTCACGGACTCACCGGCATGCGCGAACGCACCGCCCTGTACGGCGGGAGCGTCGACGCCGGGCCCACACCCGACGGGGGCTACCGGGTCACCGCCACCCTGCGCCCCACCGAGCCCGAGCCCGAGCCCACCGCGGCGACCCCATGACCGGCCCGGCCCCCACCCCGTCATCGTCGCGGGTGCTGATCTGCGACGACCAGGAACTGATCCGGATGGGACTGCGCATGGTCATCGACAGCCAGCCCGACCTCACCGTGGTGGGCGAGGCCGCCGACGGGGATGCCGCGATCACCGGCGTGGCCGCCCTGGAACCCGACCTCGTCCTGATGGACGTACGCATGCCCGGTCTGGACGGGCTCGCCGCGACCGAACACCTCTGCGCACAGCCGCATGCACCCCGGATCCTCGTCGTCACCACCTTCGACCTCGACGAGTACGCCTACGCGGCCCTGCGTGCCGGCGCGAACGGCTTCCTCGTCAAGGACGCCCCGGCCGAGGAGATCCTGGTGACCGTCCGGGCGGTGCTGCGGGGCGGGGTCATGGTGGCGCCCTCACTCACCCGGCGTCTGGTCGAACGCTTCGTCCGGCAATCCCCCACGTCCGTGCCCGCCGAGCGCGGCCGCCTGACCGCGCTCACCGAGCGGGAGCGGGAGGTCCTCGCCCTGGTCGCCCGGGGACTGGCCAACGGCGAGATCGCCGACCGCCTCTTCGTCGGGGAGACGACCGTCAAGACCCACCTCGGCCGCATCCTCACCAAACTCGGCCTCCGCGACCGTATCCACGCAGTGATCTTCGCCTACGAAAGCGGGCTGATACGGGCCGGGGACTGAACAGCGACCGGCACAGCACCATGCTGCCCGCAGCGCCGTGTTTCCACCGCGCCGCAGGCAGGGCAGCACACAGGCCTGCCCTGGTTCCCAGCCCTGGACGGTGCACGCGGCGGACGTCTTGTCCTTCGGCACCACGGCCAGCCGCTGCCGGTCGTCCGAGCTGCCGACCTTGCCGTCGCCCACAGTGGCGGGCAGTCACCCGGCCAGGTGCCTGCCGAAGAACTCGGTGAGCTTCGCGACGGCGGGGGTGACGTATTCGTCCTGGTCGTACAGGTCCATGTGGGTGGCGCCGGCGATGACGAACAACTCCTTGGGCTCGGCCGCCCGCTCGATCGATTCCCGGCTGAAGTAGGCGCTCTCCGCCTCGGAGCCGGCGATCATCAGCAGGGGGCGGGGCGAGATCAGCTCGATCATCGCGTACGAGTCGTACTGGGCGAGCTGGTCGACGCTACGCAGTACCCAGCCCCGGACCGCTCGGGGGTGGTGGCCACGCGGGGTGCGGTAGAACTCGAACGTCTCCCGGAACTGCCTGGTTCCGGTCTCCAGCAACTCCTCGGCGTTGTCGGGGATCCACGCCACCAGCTGCGGGCTTGCGCCGCGTGCTTCCGCGGTGCGCGCCGCACCGGCCTGGTCGAGCATGGCCTGAAGGATCGCCGGGTCCTGCGTGCGGCCCAGTCCCTCACGGAACACCGACCCGAGGTCCACGGCGCTGACCGTGGCGACGGCCCTGATGCGGTGGTCGGTCTGCGCGGCGTAGGGGACGTAACCGCCGGACGCGCAGATACCCAGGGCGCCGATGCGGTCCGGGTCGATGTCGTCACGGGTGGTCAGGTGGGTCACGGCGGACTTGATGTCCTCGGCTCGCTGGAAGGGGTTCTCCATGCCGCGCGGCTCGCCCTCGCTCTCGCCCTGGTACGCGGCGTCGAAGACGAGCGCGGCGAATCCGGCCCGCGCCAGGCGCTCGGCGTAGATGCTCGGGCTCTGCTCCTTCACGCCGCCTCCCGGATGGGAGATGACGACGGCCGGCCGCCGGCCGCCGACGTGGTCGTCGGGGGTGCGGAGAATCCCGGCGAGGGCGAGATCGTTGCTGGGGAAGGTGACGCTGGTCTTCACGGTCGGTGTCTCCTGGTGCGGGTCGAGGCGTGCTGCGACCGCGACGGCACGGATTCCTCCGGCGGGACCTCCGCCGGCGCCTTCGTCCTCGGGGCGGGTCCGTCCGCCGGCCACGTCACCGACACTCGCAGGTGGTACGTGGGCGGGTAAGGGGCTTCTCCTGTCCCCGGACACCGCGGTCCTGGGACACGACAGGCCCACTGTCACAGGCCCGGCGGGCTGTAAGACTTGTACCCATGAGCAGCGGCAACGCCCACGGCAGCGAACTGGGCGCCTTTCTGAGGGCGCGGCGCACAGAGCTGAGCCCGGCCGAAGCGGGGCTGCCTGATGCGGCCGGCAGGCGC